>NZ_QDAH01000055.1 GCF_003075415.1 Microvirga sp. KLBC 81 | reverse complement strand
GACCTGGAACGTGCTCCTTGCGTGGCTCAACGCCCCACAGCTTACGAGCAAGCGGCGCAGGAGCACGGCCGGACCATCCCATTATCGGACCTTCCTTGGCAGAGCGAAGCGTGAGGCGCCCGGTCGCCCTTCATGGCACGCTCCCACAGCTCTGAGCAGACGACGGGAAAAGGGCTCGAGGAGCCACAAGGCTTCCATAAGTTTAGTGCTTCCCTCTTGAGCTATTGTCGTCTCGCGTTTACAGCTTGTGCACCAGGCCGGGCCCCTCTGGCAGTTCCGTTGAGCTGCGATGTCGGACTGGATGTTCAACCGGGTGGCCTGGCTCATGGCGCTCCGCCGACCGCAATCCTCCCAGCACCTCGCTCTGCCGTCCGGCAGTGCCTGCGAGAAGCTGCGCGGTTTGCTCGGCGGCTAACTCAGACGGCATGGCGGCTGCCCCTGTTCATGAAAACGGGAGCCACATGAGCGAATTTTTCACCACAGAAGCCCTCTCTGCCCTCCTCCAGGTCATCATGATCGATCTGGTGCTTGCCGGCGACAACGCCATCGTCATCGGCTTGGCCGCCGCCGGTCTGCCGAAGGAGCAGCGGGCCAAAGCCATCCTGATCGGTATTATTGCGGCCACGGCCCTGCGCATCGGGTTTGCCGCCGCAACAACCCAGCTCCTCCAGATTGTGGGCCTGCTTCTGGCCGGCGGCATTCTCCTCCTCTGGGTCTGTTGGAAGATGTGGCGCGAGCTGCGCACCAGCCACGCAGAGGAGATCCAGGGCGAGGAAGCTCTGGAAGGACGTGACCTCGACCACGACGGCAAGATCGCGGGTGCAGCCCCGCGCAAGACCTTCGCGCAGGCCGCTTGGCAGATCGTCATTGCGGACGTGTCCATGTCTCTCGACAACGTGCTGGCGGTCGCAGGCGCCGCCCGCGAGCACCCCAACGTGCTGATCTTCGGCCTTATCCTGTCCATCGCCCTCATGGGCGTGGCGGCGAGCTTCATCGCCCGCCTGCTGCAGAAGCACCGTTGGATTGCCTATGTGGGCCTTGCCATCATCCTCTATGTCGCCGTCGAGATGATCTATCGCGGATCTCTCGAGGTGTGGCCGCTGGTCAACGGTGCGTAGCACCGATGCCTTGATCCATGGCATGGCCCGCCTCCGCGTTAGGGGGCGGGCCATCCTGCAGGCCAGTGCCTCGACGAAATCCCTCGTGCATCGTCCCTTCGAACGCGAATCCGCCAGTTAATTGGGATTAACTCCCTCGCGAGCTTCGCAAACGGGGCATGGAACACATCGGTAGCCTTTTTAGAGCATCGTGCGGAAAAGTGGATCCGGTTTTCCGCTCTCAACGATGCTCTCATTCAAGGAGAAAGCATCGGACCCAATAGTGCAAATCCACTTTTGGGTCCGATGCTGTAGCGCCGTTGCTTCCTCCACACTCCCTGGCGGGTGTTGCGCGGCGTCCGTGGGAACTTACGTCACCAATGGTTTCGTTTCTTCGGTTGCGGGCATGGCAGCATTAGGCTGCAGCGGAAGTCTCCATGCGGATAATCTACACCTCACAACATAACAAGGCCGGTCCGGGTCAGATCTGGAGCGCGATGATCAAGCTCGCCATGCTGATGTCGGCAGCTACCGCTTTGTTGGCCATCACGCTGATCGGGCTATTCATCGTCCTGCCCATAATGCTCGTCGGCGGCATCGCCCTGTCTTTCTACCTCCGGCGCCGGCTCCGCCAAGCTCAACGGCGGCAGCCCAAGGACGGCGTGATCGATGCGGAGTATACCGTCGTCGAGCGCCGCTAGGGACAGACTCTGCCGGCCATCGGGGATGATGACCCGATCTTGAACTCGGGTCTTCGCACCCCCACCTTTCAGCTACCGGGGTCCGGGCCCCTCTGGCAGTCTTCCCCCAGGCTGCGATGTCGGACTCTCTCACCTGAGGAGCGCTTGTGGCTGCTCCGCATCTGGGAGACGACTGTGACGTCTTACTCTTATACCTCCTCCCTCAATGACACCTCCTTGCGCGCGAGCGAGACACGAGCGCGGCTCGATGCCCTGGCGCGGCTTCTCGACAGCGCGATCCGTGTGCCGGGCACCAACATCCGCTTCGGTGCGGATGCGCTCCTGAATCTGATTCCTGGCGTCGGCACGCTGACGTCGAAAGGCATGTCCGCATACCTGATCTGGGAAGCGCGCCGCTTCGGTGTACCAATGTCGACGCTCCTGCGCATGGTCGGGAATGTTGGCGTCGACTTCGCAATCAGCGCCATTCCGTTCGTTGGCTGGGTCGGTGACGTGTTCTACCGCTCGAATCTGCGGAACATGGATCTGCTCCGCAGGCATTTGGATACGGCACATCCAGTGCCAAACCGTTTCCAACCCTGACGACGCGCGCCGTGCGAACCGCGTCCGGCGGCTCTCCGCCTGTCTTCGTATCGTTCAGAAAGCAATGAAATGAACAATCCGAACGCCGCGCCCAACTTTCGCAACCTTGCGATTGTGGTTGCGACCTGGTGGAGACGGGCCTCAACGACGCCCGCCGCATCCTCACCGAGAAGGCGCACGATCTCGAGACCCTGACGGGCGAGGAGATCCGTAACCTCCTCGACGGCCAGCCGCCGGTGCGCGATGCCGGCGGCGATACGCTCCCGCCGGTCCGCGGCTCCGCCGTCCCGACCACCCGCCCAGGCCGCCCGCGCGAAAACGACGGGGGCCCAGTCACGCAGCAACAGAGCTGAACCAAAAGGCCGGTGCTGTTTAAGCCCCGCCTTTTCTCCTCCGGAGCTGACGCTGAAAGGCACGGAAAAATTCCGACGTTCGTCCGGATTAAGCCTGAAACCAGCTTCGTATACCTCACATGATCGACACCAAGCGCACGGATGTTATCGGATTGCTCGGTCCCTTGCGGCGCTATGCCCGCTCCCTTGCGCGGGATGAGGCACAGGCCGAGGATCTGGTGCAGGACACCCTTGTCCGCGCTTATGAACGGCGCAGCTCGTTCCGCTCCAGCGGCAACCTGCGCGGCTGGCTGCTGTCGATCCTGCACAACACGTTCATCGACAGCCGACGCCGTCATGTGGCGGAGCTTCGCCGTCTGGAGCATGTCGCCGCTCTCGCCGACACCGCAGCTCCACCTGAGCAGGAAAGTCGCGTCAGGCTTCAGCAGGTCCAGGCCGCTTTCATGAGCCTGCCGGATGAACAACGGGCCGCTCTGCACCTCGTGGCCATCGAAGGCCTGTCCTACCAGGAAGCAGCCGATGCCCTGAGGATCCCGGTCGGCACCCTCATGTCCCGTATCGGGCGCGCCCGCGCGACGCTGCGGGGTTTCGAGGCGGGAGTGGATCATTCGCGGCCGTCCGAAGCCAAGCGTCCAAGCCTGCGCATCGTAGGAGGATCCGATGTCTGACCCCGTCACCGAAGCGGACCTTCTCGCCTACGTGGATGACCAGCTCGACACCGCAAGGCGGATCGAGGTCGAGGAGCATCTTGCCAGGGACCCCGCAGCGGCTGCGCGGATCATGGCCGATCTGAAGGATCGCGATACCCTCCGGCTTCTCCACGCGGCTCCCCTGCCCCACCCCTCGGAGTCCATGCTTGGAGCAGCTACCCGGCTTGAGCGCGCTCTTGCCTGGCAGGAGCTCGGGCTGAAGCTCCGCCGGATTGCCGCCGTGGTGACGCTGATCGGGTTCGGCTGGTTTGCCCATGGGCAGGTTGGTCTCGGCATCAACGACAGTGAAGCCTCGCCCAAGCCGCCTGCCTTTGTCGAGGATGCTCTGCACTCGCACGAGACGGGCCTTCTGCGCGCCCGCATGATCTCGCAGCCCGAAGTCGCAGCCTACGATCCCGCCGAGATCCTCGCCGAGACCGGGATCCAGCTCCCTGTCCTGCCGGACACCTGGCAGGTCCGGGATGCACAGATCTTCCCGTCAAGGTACGGCCACAGCATCGAGCTCGCCATCGATACCGAAGACCTCGGCCGGGTATCGCTCTTTGCCGCACAGGCTCCGGCCTTCAACGTGATCGCCCCCACGCTGGCGCGCTTCGACACAGCGAAGGCCATGTACTGGCAGGATGGCCAACTCGCCTACGCGCTGACCGGAACCGGCAGTGACAAAGCACTTGAACGGGCGGCCCTCCGGCTGTCCCGCAAGCTTCAGTAAACCTCGGAGACATTATCGATGAACACACCTTATGCTTGGCAAACCGCCACGGCCCGCGCGAGTGGCGCCCTCTTCGATGAGGGCCTGCGCCAGCACATGCTGCGGGTCTACAATTACATGGGCATCGGCCTCGTCGTGACGGGGCTCGTGGCCTTCTTCGTCGCCTCGACCCCGGCTCTCTACGTGCCGATCTTTCAGACACCGCTCAAATGGGTGGTGATGCTCGCCCCTCTGGCCTTCATTTTCTTCTTTTCCTTCCGGATGGACCGGATGACAGCCGCGTCCGCACGCGCGGCCTTCTTCGCTTTCTCGGCGGTGATGGGCCTGTCATTGGCCTCCGTGTTCCTGGTGTTCACCGGCACAAGCATCGCCCGCACCTTCTTCATCACCGCGACCATGTTCGGCGCCACCAGTCTCTACGGCTATACGACCAAGCGGGACCTCTCGAAGTTCGGCTCGTTCCTGATCATGGGCCTGATCGGCATCATCATCGCCTCGCTGGTGAACCTGTTCATCGGCTCCAGCGCGCTGCAGTTCGCGATCTCGATCATTGGCGTGCTCGTGTTCACCGGTCTCACCGCCTACGACACGCAGTCGATCAAGGAACAGTACGCCGAAGGCTTCGGGCATGAGGCCAACAGCAAGATGGCGGTGTTCGGCGCCCTCTCGCTCTACCTGAACTTCATCAATCTCTTCCAGCTCCTCCTCAGCCTCACCGGGCAGCGGGAAGAGTAACCCCCGTCCATTGCCAGAAAAGGATCGATATTCATGGACCATCACGACCGTCAGGCCATCGAGCAGCTCTTCGGCAAGATCGCCCAGGTTGAGCGCCAGTCCTCACCCCCGGACGCGCAGGCGGCGGAGTTCATCCGCTCGCGGATCAGCCAGCAGCCGAACGCCCCGTACTACATGGCCCAGACCATCGTGGTGCAGGAGCAGGCCCTGAGCGCCGCCCATGGCCGGATCCAGCAGCTGGAGCAGGAGCTCGCCAGCCGTCCGGCCAGCGGAGGCGGCTTCCTGGCCGGCCTCTTCGGCGGCGGACAGCCTCGTCCTCAGCCGCATCAGCCTTATCCGCCGCAGCCGATGAACGGCATGCCGCATCACATGGCTCCCGGCATGGGCGGCATGGCTCCCCGCGGAGGTGGCGGCTTCCTGGCCGGTGCGGCCCAGACTGCCATGGGCGTCGCCGGCGGTGTGCTCCTCGGCAACATGATCGCCGATGCTTTCTCTGGTAGTGATGAGACGAAGGCTGCCGATGCGAGCCAGGCGGAGCCGCAGCAGGCAGCCGCCGGGGACATCGGTGACGCCGGTGACGACTTTGGCTTCGATGAAGCCTAGTTCTGACCGGGAGCCGGGGTGATCATCACGCACAGAGCATCCCGGCTCTTCTCCCCTCCAGCCCAGCTGCTTCTCATTGACCTAGAGCTGATTCCATTGGGATGGAATCAGCTCTCTTGTTTGCTGGGCCACCTTCTTTGACGGTGAACCGGAGCCACTTCACCGAAAAATGCTTTAGGGTATAAAAGCTCGCGTCGGCTCGTCGCAGTCGGCTTGAGACAGGACCATGCGCCGATCGTTCGGGTAGTCTTCCTACCCTCGCGACTACAGCCGACGATAGGAGCCCCAACAACGGTTTTCCGAGGTTCTGAGCGACCTCGCTACCCAGCCAGGAGTGAAAACCTAGCCTGGTGCGACTGAGCGAACACGTGTGCCCTGGGCAGCCGATACCCTGAAGGCCGGACCCGGCACTCCCCGCCCGAAGCCAAGGCAGCTTCAAAGGAAAAGGGTGCTCTTGGTCGATCCGGCTTGACGATCCTCCGTCCCTTTGGAATGCGCGAGGGACCATCCTCCAACTGATGCCGCAAATGCCAAGGTCGCAGGGTGAACTTTTCAGCCTTGAGCCCTGGAGACTGACATAGCTTATTGCAAATGATTTGCAATTGCATTGTATTGTCTGCAGGTAATCGAGGAAGATAATGATGAAGCTCACTGCCCTGCTGTTCGGCCTTGCAACGCTAGGCTTCACTGCTGCGCCATCCGCCCAGGCCGAGGACGGCAAGTTCAAGGTCGTCACAACCTTCACGGTCATTGCCGACATGGCGCAGAATGTGGCAGGGGATGCCGCTCTCGTGGAGTCGATCACCAAGCCCGGAGCGGAGATCCACAACTACCAGCCGACGCCGGGTGACATCCTGCGGGCGCAGGATGCCAAACTCGTCCTGTGGAACGGCCTCAACCTCGAACTCTGGTTCGAGAAGTTCCTTCGCAATCTGAAGGAGGTTCCCAGCGCCATCGTGTCCGAGGGCGTGAGGCCGATGGGAATCCAGGAGGGCCCCTACACCGGCAAGCCCAACCCCCATGCTTGGATGTCACCCAACGACGCCCTGATCTATGTCGACAATATTCGCGATGCATTCATCAAGCATGATCCCAGGAATGCGGAGACTTACCGGGCCAATGCGGAGACCTACAAGGCGAGAATTCAGGCGACCGTCGCGCCAATTCGGTCGGTCCTGGCGGCCATCCCCGAGCAGCGGCGCTGGCTCGTGACCAGCGAGGGTGCGTTCAGCTATCTCGCCCGCGACTTCGGCCTGAAGGAGCTTTACCTCTGGCCGATCAATGCCGACCAGCAGGGCACGCCGCGGCAGGTGCGCAAGGTCATCGATGCGGTGCGCGCCAACAAAATCCCGGCTGTGTTCTCGGAGAGCACCGTCTCGCCCGATCCGGCCAAGCAGGTCGCCCGCGAGACCGGGATCAAGTACGGGGGCATCCTCTACGTCGATTCCCTGAGCGACGCCGCGGGCCCGGTTCCGACTTATCTCGATCTCCTGCGCGTCACCTCGGAGACGATCGCCAAGGGGCTGACCGAATGAACGCCCCCACTCGACGTGCCGCCTCTTATCCGGGCGCTGCAGGTGCGGGTCTCACCGTGAGCGGCGCAACGGTCACCTACCGCAATGGGCATACGGCCCTGAGCGACGTGAGCTTTGCGATCCCCAGCGGCACCATCACGGCCCTTGTGGGAGTCAACGGCAGCGGAAAATCGACCCTGTTCAAGGCCGTCATGGGCTTTGTCCCCGTCTCGACCGGATCCATCTCGATCCTCGGGGGCTCCGTGGCCCAAGCACTCAGGAGCAATGTCGTCGCCTACGTGCCCCAGAGCGAGGACGTCGACTGGAACTTCCCCGTTCTGGTCGAGGACGTGGTGATGATGGGCCGCTACGGCCACATGAACCTGCTGCGCCTGCCCAGGCGCCGGGATCACGAAGCCGTCGACGCGGCGCTTGAACGTGTCGGCATGAAGGCTTTCCGGAGGCGCCAGATCGGCGAGCTTTCGGGTGGCCAGAAGAAGCGTGTCTTCCTGGCGCGGGCGCTGGCCCAGGACGCCCGCGTCATTCTCTTGGACGAACCCTTCACCGGCGTCGACGTGACGACGGAGGAGGCCATCGTTGCGCTGCTGCGCGGGCTTCGCGACGAGGGCCGGGTAATCCTGGTCTCGACCCACAATCTCGGCAGTGTGCCGGAGTTCTGCGACCGCGCGGTACTGCTGAACCGGACCGTGCTCGCCGCGGGGCTGACGGAGGAGGTGTTCACCCAGGCCAACCTCGAAAAGGCGTTTGGCGGCGTGCTCCGGCACTTCGTATTTGACGCCAGTCTTCGCGCCGGGATCTCTTCGGTGGATGTCATCTCGGACGACGAGCGGCCGCTGGTCATCTACGGCGACAAAGCCTCGGATGCGGCCAAGGCTTCGACGGCTCACCCGCCGACTGCGGGAAGCGAGCGCCCGTCATGACCCAGCTCCTCGAGCCGTTCTCCTACGACTACATGGTCAATGCCATGTGGGTGAGCGCCCTCGTCGGGGCGGTCTGTGCCTTCCTGTCCGCCTACCTGATGCTCAAGGGCTGGTCGCTGATCGGCGATGCGCTCTCGCATGCCATCGTCCCGGGCGTTGCCGGCGCCTACATGCTCGGCCTGCCCTTTGCGTTCGGCGCCTTCCTCTCAGGCGGGCTGGCCGCCGGCGCCATGCTCTTCCTGAACCAGCGCACGAAGCTCAAGGAGGACGCCATCATCGGGCTGATCTTCACCTCGTTCTTCGGCCTCGGGCTGTTCATGGTGTCGCTGTCGCCCACCTCTGTGAACATCCAGACGATTGTCCTCGGCAATATTCTGGCGGTCACACCCGAGGATACGCTGCAGCTCGTCCTCATCGCAGGCGTGTCTCTCGCCATCCTGCTGGTCAAGTGGAAGGACCTTCTCGTCACCTTCTTCGACGAGAACCATGCCCGCTCGGTCGGCCTCAATCCGACGGCTCTGAAAGTTCTATTTTTTACCCTGCTCAGCGCCTGCACGGTCGCGGCGCTCCAGACGGTCGGCGCATTCCTGGTGATCGCCATGGTGGTGACGCCGGGTGCCACCGCCTATCTTCTGACGGACCGCTTCCCGCGACTGATCCTGATCAGCGTAGCGGTCGGCGCGCTCTCAAGCTGCACCGGCGCCTATCTCAGCTATTTCCTCGATGGCGCAACCGGCGGCATCATCATCGTCCTGCAGACGCTGGTGTTTCTGACCGCCTTCTTCCTGGCGCCCAAGCATGGGCTGCTCGCCGCCCGCTGGCGCATGCGGACGGCATCGGAGATGAATCCATGACCACCCTGGTCGCCACGCTTGCCCTGCCCTTCACTTTTCCGTTCATGCGGGAGGCTCTCGTCATCGCCATGCTCGTCGCGGCGCCGGCGGCGCTGCTGTCGTGCTTCCTCGTGCTCAAGGGCTGGTCGCTCATGGGAGATGCGATCTCGCATGCGGTGCTGCCCGGCGTTGTGCTGTCCTATATTGCGGGCCTGCCTCTGGCGGTGGGAGCCTTCGCGGCCGGCATGGTGTGCGCGCTCGCCACCGGCTATCTGAAGGAGAACAGTCGCATCAAGGAAGACACGGTCATGGGCATCGTGTTCTCCGGCATGTTCGGCCTCGGCATCGTGCTTTACACCAAGATCGAGACGGAGGTGCATCTCGACCACATTCTCTTCGGCGACATGCTCGGCGTGGCCTGGCCGGACCTGCTTCAAAGCGGGATCATCGCCGCCATTGTCCTGGTCGTCATTGCGGTGAAATGGCGTGATCTGCTGCTTCATGCCTTCGATCCGCAGCAGGCCCAGGCCACGGGACTGCCGGTGCGGCTCTTGCACTACGGCTTTCTTTCCCTGCTCTCTCTGACGATTGTGGGTGCCCTGGCCGCGACCGGCATCATCCTGACCATCGCCCTCCTGATCATGCCGGGTGCCGTGGCCTTTCTCCTGACCAAACGGTTCGGGACGATGCTGATCGTGTCAGCCCTGATCGCCGTGGCGGCAGCATTTGTCGGTGTCTATCTCAGCTTCTTCGTCGACAGCGCTCCCGCTCCGACCATCGTTCTTGTCATGACCGGCACCTTCCTTGCGGCGTTCATTCGCCAGCATCGGCTCGGCATTCGTGGCCGGCTCCATGCCGCGGAGTGACGGCCGCATTGGCACTCCGGGATGCCCGCCTCTGCCCGAGCTCATCCGCATCAACGCACCCATGTCAACGTTGTCGTTGGCATTTGTGAAATTGCACTATCAAGACCGTAGCTCAGCCTAGTCGTAGCCTAGCGCCTCGTGCGGAACCGGAGGTCCGGGTCAGCGACCCGAAGGGCCGCGTCAGCGAAAAGGGGATCCGGTTTTCCGCCCAAAACGATGCGCTCCTCCAGAAAGGGAGCATCGGACGCAAATGTGCAGGTCGACTTTTCACGTCCGAGGCTCTAGGTGACCGGAGCATCAACCGTGCAAACGACCCCCGCCGGGGCAAACTCGATCCGGGCTTCTCCGCCGAGATCCTGCGCCAGGCTGCGCTCGATCAGCCGGGTGCCGAAGCCGCGGCGGCTCGGCGGCTCAACCGGCGGGCCACCTTTCTCCATCCAGCGCAGCTTGAGGTGAGGCGGCGCACAATGCCGGTCCACCACCCAGGTGAGATCGATCGTGCCAGAGGCCGTCGACAGAGCCCCATACTTGGCGGCATTGGTCGCCAGCTCATGCAGCGCCATCGCCAGGTCGAGCGCCATGCGCGGCGACAGCCGCACGCTTGGCCCGCGCACATGAAAGCGGTCATTCTCCGGATCGCGGAATGGTGCCAACGCCTGCGCGGTGATCGCGCGCAGATCCGCCCCCTCCCACTTCTCCTGGGTCAGAACATCATGAGCGCGCGACAGGGCGATCATGCGCTGCTCGATCAGGGTGCGCGCCTCAGGCGGCGTGGGGGCATTCCGCAGTGTCTGCGACACGATCGATTGCACCGTCGCGAGCGTGTTCTTGACCCGGTGGTTGAGCTCGTTCAGCAGCAGTTGCTGGTACTCGGCCGCCCGAACCCGCGCGGTGACATCGCTGCCTTCGACAAAGATGCCGGAGACCTGTCCATCCGCCCCGATGATCGGCTGGTACACAAAATCAACAAAGATCTTCTCGATGGGCCCGTCCGGCTGCCGCCGGACTTTGGCCGGCATCTGGTGCCCGACAAAGGGCTTTCCGGTCGTATAAACTTGGTCGAGCAGCTCGAAGAAGCCCTGCCCTTCCAGCTCCGACATCGCCTCGCGCACCGATTTGCCGATCAGATCGCGATCGCCGACGATGCGCCGGTAGGCGTCATTGACCAAGGCGTAGACATGGTTCGGGCCACGCAGGACTGCCATGTGGCCGGGAGCCTGCTGGAACAGGGCGCGCAAATCGGCCAACTCGGCTCGGAGTGCATCTCTAGTCTGGGTTTCATCGCTCATCGTACCCCAATCCACTATGCATCCAGACAAGATGGACCAAATCCGCCGGGAGAGAAGGGTCCGGCCTCGAACTCAGAGCGATGTGACACGGATGGGCTCTGTCGCAAACCCTTCGCTTCAGAGTTACAGCTGTTGTTCCTGAGGTCTCAGGGGCGGAGCGATCCATGGTCAGAGGCAGGCATTTCGATCAATCGGTCTCAGTCTTCGAAATCTGGAGGAGATGATGGCTGAGCGTGGCATCGCGGTTGAGCACGCGACCGTGCACAGGATGCGAATGGGACAGGCGACATGCGCCGGCACTCAGTCACCGTCGCTCGCTGGGCAGCTTGAGCAACTCGCCGCATAAGCGGATACCAACCGCTCTCGGATCCATCTGTCCGCAATCTGAAGTCGCGCCAGAGCCCGGCCGCAAACAGAAAGAGCTTTGGCATGATCGCATCCCTCAATCTCGTTCGAGAGTTTACGCACTCTTCTGCGGAACGGACTTGTACTCAACGTTCCCAACTCAGTTACAGGCCGCTGACCAAGTAATGTCGGACGTCCGCTAATAGCATACGTCAGAGTTAAAACTGCTCTCCCGGGGATATCGCAGCGGCGCCAAGCCTGAAGGGAGCCGAATTGCTCCTTGCAGGATGTGATCCGAGCCGCTGTGGTGTGTGTTCTGCTTGAGGAATAATTACAGTTCGGCAATCTGTCTTCGACAGGCTGCTCTTGTACTTCGCTCCTGTGCTCATTCCGGCTTCAGAAGACCTGAGCTTATCTGCATGGATGAACTTTGTAATCCAATGAAGATCACTTCGAAGAACGTCACCCAACAGACTGCGGCCAACTACATCATGGCAAGTGGCTCTGGTTTATCGAGCCCAGGCCCTGACGACATTTCTCGTGTGCTACATGCGGTCCGAGCCCATCTCGGCATGCATGTGGCGTTCGTATCAGAGTTCGTCGCCGGTCGGCGGGTATTCCGCTATGTCGATGGGTCCGAAGGAGAGTTGCCGATCAAGGTTGGCGACTCCGATCCTCTCGATGAAAGCTACTGTCACTATATCGTTGACGGGCGCGTTCCACAGCTCCTCCCGGATCCCTCGAAGCACCCCATTACCATGGCGATGCCGGTCACAACGCAATTGCCGGTCGGCGGACATCTCAGCGTGCCCGTCCGGCTCAAGGACGGCCGGGTCTACGGCACCTTCTGCTGTTTCAACTATGCACCCGACCATTCCCTAAACGAACGAGATCTGCGCACGATGCGGGCTTTTGCCGAGGTGACAGGTCACCTGCTCGACCGAGACATCAGCGAAAGACAGGAGCGCGACGACGAGATCGCGCGCATCAACTCGGTGATCGAGCATGATCAGATTTCGATCGTATACCAGCCTATCTATAAGCTGGACGAGAATACAGTCGCAGGCTTTGAAGGGCTGGCGCGGTTTCCGGAGGCAGGATCCCGTCCTCCCAACGAGTGGTTTGCAGCGGCCGCAGAGGTCGGATTGGGCGTTCAGCTCGAGACCATCCCGATCGCCAAGGCTCTCGCTGCACTGCCATTGCTGCCGCCAGACGTTTACTTGGCAGTCAACGTCTCCCCAACGGCACTTGCAAGCCGCGAATTAGCAGCGGTACTCGACAGCGGCTCCACCAAACGAATTGTCCTCGAAGTCACCGAACACACGTCGATCTCCGACTATGCCGAGCTGCGGCAGGCGATCGAGCCACTCCGGCGCCGCGGCCTCAGGCTTGCTGTGGATGATGCAGGTGCCGGCTACGCCAGTCTGCAGCACATCCTCAGCCTGATGCCGGATGTGATCAAGATGGATGCCAGCCTGACTCGAAACATCGACCGGGACCCCGCGCGGCGTGCGCTTGCCTCATCCCTGATCACGTTTGCGAAAGACGTCGGAAGCCAAATCATCGCCGAAGGCATTGAGACGGCTGCGGAACTTGACGTGCTACGAGACCTTGGAGTCATCTTGGGCCAGGGCTACTTCCTCGGGCGGCCCATGCCCTTCGATAATGCGGTTCAGCTGATCCCCCGATGACCAGAGCCCAACTTCTTGGGGCCAGCAGGCGTGGTAGCCTCGAGGGTGGTCCTTCTTGGCGGAACCATCGAGAACCGGTCAGCAACTCGGTTCGGCATATGCTCCGGATCAGCTCTCAAAGCGCATGATGTCCAAACCCTCACCCCGAGCGGACGGCTACAGCCTCGGACGTGAAAAGTGGATTTGCACTTTTGGGACCCATCCGATGCTTTCTCCTTCAATGAGAGCATCGTTGAAAGCGGAAAACCGGATCCACTTTTCGCTGACGCGGACCTTCGGTTCCGCACGATGCTCTAACTATTACGATGGTTCAATCGACTGTCCCGTGTCACAGGATTTGATGGCGCCCGACGCCAATAATTCGCCGAGATATGACACAACTTGGGACATCTTGTAGGGCTTCGGGAAAATCTTGGCCCCCTCGACGGCTGCGTCCTCTTGGGCGAACTGGGTTCCATAGAGAACAGGCAGGCCGGGAAAGCGCTTGCGATATGCTTTCGCCACGGCCCATCCATCGACCCGACCGGGCATTCGGATGTCGGTGAAGAGGACGTCGGGTGCTGCATCTGCCTGCAACAGCTCGACCGCCTCGTCTCCGGTTGCGGCCGTGATGACGCTGAAGCCGGCCTCCTCGAGATAGAATACAGCCAGGTCGCGGATAGCTTCGTCATCCTCAACGACGAGAACCTTCCTGGTGACCGGTATTCGGTTCCCATCAAGAGTCGCAATGGCGGCGCGGGCATCCCTCCGGAACCGCTCCTTGAGCATCTCGGGCTCCCGCTGCCAGCCTCGCGCCGCATCCAAAACAGAGTAGAAGGCGCGGGCAACGACCTCGACTTCATCCTCAGTCATAAATTTCCTTGTGGGGCATCAACAGCATTCAATGAGGCAGTATCTAGTTGCTATCACCAAAGTAGGTAACCATTCCGAAATGTGAAGACGGGGGTCGGTTGCGGGACAGTTCCCGCAGCCCTGAAAGGCCTGGTCCTTACAATTGTTGATGACTGTCCAACCAAAAACGCTCATTCAGCCCACCGTAGCAGCTTAGCTATATTACCTGAACAAAAATTGCTCTCGTGTGCTTCAGTGCAAACAAAGATTGACTTGGGCGCGACGGGGGAAACCGTATTGTCTCTCCCGGAGAGCGTCGTGCGCTTGTGAACGACCGAGAGGCTCAAGGAGGACGGCAAACAGGAGCACAATAACGAGACTGACCAAACCTTAGTGCACAAATCAATCCTTCGTTGCCTCGTCCCCGTTGCTGCCACAGTGGGCGGGTCATGGCTTCAACCGGGAGACGCAGCTTCGCTACGGATATGGATCATCCCAGAAACCATCGGACCAACCGATTTCTTGCCGCACTGGCACCTGACGATTTTGCTTATCTTGAGCCGTACCTTGAGATCGTGAGCTTGCCAAAAAGCTCAGTGCTCTACGAGGCGGGCGAGCCCATCCGCTATACCTATTTCCCGCATGATGCCATTGTGTCGCTTGTCGAGACCATGGAGGACGGTCGTCCGGTTGAAGTGACGATGTTCGGACGCGAGGGGCTGTTCGGTCTTCTAAGCGCTTTCGTCAGCCGTGAAGCCCTCGGACGGTACGTGGTGCAGACCCCGGGCACCGCCTCGCGGATCGCCGTGGAGCGGATGCACGAGGCGATCCGGACGTGTCAAAGCCTTCAGCGGCTCGTTTCGTCCTATACCGAGGCGCTGCTTGCCCAGGCGTTCCATACGGTGGCTTGCAATACCGTCCACTCGGTTGAGGCTCGATGCTGTCGCTGGATTCTCAGCACGCACGACCGAATAGATCAGGCGACTGTGCCTCTTACCCATGAGACGCTGGCCGATATGCTCGGTGTCCAACGCTCCACGGTCAGCATCATCCTGCGCAGTCTGCAAAACAGCGGTCTGATCGTTCAGCGCCGAGGGAGTGTTGTCGTGACCAATCGCGCAGGTCTCGAACAGGCAGCGTGTGAGTGCTATGGCAAAATCCGTTCCCGCTTCGAGAAGCTACTGCCTGGCACCTATGGTCGAACGGGAGTGTCCCGTTAACGGCCAGTATTGCCCTATATCCATCAGGGGAAACCCGACTTGCTACAGGCGTTTGAAGTTACTTCAGACCAAGGATATCTCCTCATGCTGCCTATGCCCTTCGACAACGCTGCTCGACTTTTCCACTGACGACTTGGTTCTGACGACTTGGGCCGAACTTGTTGCCGGCAGCAGAATTGGCAACGCAGTCTCAAGGATGGTTCTGTCTTGGTTTGGCAGGCCTGACGCTGCCTTGCCCGTCGGGCGAGGATAGAAACTCCACACCAGTCTGCTCCAAGGTGCTGCGCACGGCCGCAAGCATGCGAGCATCGTGGCTTTGCGCCTCTTCAATGCGACGGACCGTTGACAGAGAGACTCCGGCAGCTTCGGCGAGTTCGCGCGCAGACCACCCGACAATGGCTCGAGCGGCTCGGACCTGCCATGGTAAGATCTGGGCTTGGGCAAGAGGTCGGCGCACGTCATCAAGCGTGGGCATCGAGGTTCCGGTAGGCACAGGCAGCGCTTCTCGGATCCTCTGGCACGATCCAATCCAGTGTCGGACCGTGCCATCATCTGCAAGAACAGGGACAATCCGGACCTCGAACCACTGGTATGCTCCATCCTTGTCCCGCACCCGGCAATCAAACAAGGTGCCGGAGCGCTCATCGATCACTCGCTGCATGCTGTCACGAATCCGCTCCCGGTCCGCCGGATGAACCGCCTTCAGCCAGCCCCAATTTTGCACCTGCTCTGGCGTTTGGCCGGTGAACTCGCGCCAGCCGGGGATATCCGTCACTTGCCCGTCCGGACTGGATGACCAGACAATGTCTCCCGCAGCTTTCGTCAGAGCGAGATGTTGGGCCTCCAGTTCGCGCAACGCTTTCCTGGTTGCCTCGTGGGCAATCCTCTCCTCCTCATAGCGCGCCTCTGCCGCTTTCTGGGAGGTAATGTCAACGGTGACTCCAACGATACGGGTCGATCCCTGACGGGCGTTCCGCAGCACCTGCGCTTGGGCATGAACCCACTGGATGCCGCCATCCGATCGGTAAAGCCGGCATTGCACCAGGAGCGGTTCGCCTGATGTCTTAGCAGCCTGCAGTGCTTTCATCGCCACAGGGCGATCATCAGGATGCATGCGGGCCCACAAGTCTTCGATAGGGCCTGATCCCAGACCGGTTACATCGACAGAATTTGCTGATCGGGTAACACAACTCGTGCCAAGGTCATAGTCCCAGGTGATCATGCGAGCCGCCGCCAGCGCCAGGCGCATGCGTTCTTCATTGGCTCTGAGAGCTTCTTCCGCCTCCCGCTTGGCGTGGATGTCCTCACTGGATCCAACCCACTCCCGAATGCTTCCATCCGCATTCCTGATTGGAACCATTTTTGTGAGGATCCACCGGTATTCGCCGGAGCAATGACGAACCCGATAGCTGAGCTGCGTGCTGCTGCCGAGTTGCAGGGCATCGAGCCAGATAGCCGATACCGTGTCTACATCATCCGGGTGGATGGCGTTCAACCATCCGAGCCACTGAGCCTCCTCTGGGCTCTGCCCCGTGATCTCACACCAGAAATTGCACTCAAGGATCTCGCCCTCGGGACTGGCCCGCCACTGTCCAAGTGAGTTGGCGGTCGCCAGAGCCCGGTAGCGCTCCTCTCGGGCTGCCAGCTCGAGCTGGGCCCTGCGGATATCCGTGACATCGATGAGCACGCCCGCCGCCCATGCTGGCTGACCGGCGGCATCTTGGAAGACCTCTCCCACGCTCGCCGCCCACCGTTCGGCACCATCCGGTGTTACGATGCGAAAGGCCGCGTCAAGCATTTGCCCCGACCGGGCCATGAAGCTTGTCGCCTCGGCGCTTGCCCGGTCCTCAGGATGGACCCTGCTGACGAACAGATCATAGGAGGGAGGAACCGCTCGGGGATTTAAGCCTAAGAGGCGGAACAGCCCATCCGACCACGTGACCGTACCTGAGGTGAAATCCCATTCCCAAGTCCCGGCAAGGGAAAGACTTTCAACAACCTTATCGTCTACGCTCATCCGAGTGCCCCCGACCCATTGAGCCGTCCAGGTAAGGTGATCGTCGCGCTTCCGTTCTTAACGCTTGCTCGGGCCTCTGAAAAGCAATCCCGCCATTAATGTGGCAGAAACCGAGCTGCGGCGATTGGGCCATGGTTCAAGTCTGCTTGGATCGGGAGAAGTCGGGTCTGCGTGCGTGAAGAGGCCCAGACCTTTGCTCTTGCTCCCGGCTCAAGAACCGGATCCCATCGGAAGGGCGAGCGTGGTGAGGGCGCTCCGCGCCTCGTTGGGTTTTGCGCGTGCATTCAATCTTGAGAGCAGACCCGCATCCCAATCCTCAGGAACGGCCTGGGAGAACAGGAAACCCTGCATCTCACTGGCACCCATGGCTGCGATCAGCCGCTTCTGCTCCTCCGTTTCCACGCCCTCCGCCGTAACCGTCAGGCCCAGGGCACGGCCCAGGGGCTGAACGAAGGAGCGATCGATCTTGATCTTGTCGATCTCGAATTGCCGCAGATAGTTCAGGCTCGAATACCCAGTGCCGAAGTCATCCAGGGCGATCCTGAAGCCGGCCTCACGCAAGCTCTGCAAGACCTTGCCGGTGAACTCCCCGTTGTCCAGCAGGGTGCCCTCGGTGATCTCAAACTCGATCCGGCGCGGATCGGCCCCGCACTCGCGTACGATTTCGATCACCCGTTCCGCAAACCCGCTCGAGCGGACCTGAACCGGCGACAGATTGACGGCCATTAACAGCTCGGGCCAGCGCCGCGAGACGATACAGGCCTGGCGCAGAACCCATTCACCGAGCGGCATGATGAGCCCGGTTTCCTCGGCAATCGGGATGAACTGCTCGGGCGAGATCAGCCCCCGCGTCGGATGCTGCCAGCGCACCAGCGCCTCCAGCCCGATGACGGGCTGTCCTGCGGATGCGACCTCGGGCTGATAGAAGACCTGCAGGCCTTCGCCGTCGGCCAATGCCGTCCGCAGATCCTCCTCAAGCCGGCTGCGCAGCTGCACGGTCTCGTCCAGGGACGGAGTGAAGTAGCGGTAGCAGTTCCGTCCCTCACCCTTGGCCCGATAGAGAGCAATGTCCGCTTTGCGCAGCAGATCAGCCCGCTCGTCGCCGGCTTCCGGTGCCAGAGCGATACCGATGCTGGCGCCCAGGAAGACCTCATGTCCGAGCAGGTTGAAAGGCCGACGCACCGTCTCGAGAATGCGGGCGCACAGTGCCTCCACGTCGGGCTCGCCAGCGATCCCCACCTGCACGATGGCGAACTGGTCACCGCCGAGCCGGGCGAAGGTGTCGCTGGCCCGCAACAGGCCTGGTCCGTTTCCTGACGGCTGTATGGGCTGGTATGCTCATTGCGGGTGGAACACCAACCGCCACTTTGGGTCTCCTGGCAGGAATGGGGTTGCCCGGCCCCTCGCCCAATCCTCGTGCCCGACATTGTAGTAGGGTGAGAGAGGATGACCGGTCTGACTGGTTGGCATGTGGAAGATGCCTGTTCCTTCGTGCCCCGGTACCACCACAAACCGCTCCGATGCTCCGGTTCCTGGACCAGCCACCCGAGGCTGATAGAGATCCCCCGATTGCGGCTCATCCGGCGGGTTCAGAAACAGCGCCAGCCCGGGTACGGCTCGTGCAAGCGGATGTCTGATCTCCGCCCGGTTGGCGGCGCCCCAGGTAAAGGCTTCAAGTCGGCCATCCGCCCGTGTGGCAACGGCCGACAGAGTTTTCTCGATTGCGGCGTCCACGACCCCATCCCAATCCCTGTAACCAGGCGGCACGAGATGAGCCGGGCGCTCTGACAACAGTCGCCACACCGGCTCGTCTGCCTGCCTCGGTAAAAAAGGCTGAGGCGGCCAGCCGCTCGCTGATGCGGGCTCGCCTGTTCGCATCGGCGCGGTATAGGCGGAATAGGCTGCATTTATCAGTTCAATCCGAAACGTCCGGACAAGTCGGTAGCCGACAGAGTCTGGAACTGCCCGGCCTCCCCAGTTCTCGACCGCCGGGATAAGTGCCGCGTAGTGAGGGTTTCCGGCCCCTGCCCGCAGGCGTTGAAGCATCAAGGCTTGCCACCGTTCCAGCAGCACCCCGCGATCATCCAGTTGGATGGCCAGCATGTCCTGTTCGTCAAAAAGCTCCTTGGCCAATAATCCGTCCCTGATCTGGCGAGCACGGGATCCGTGAGCATAGGCGCCAAAGCCAATCTTCCCCAAGGCCTCCCCGCCGACCACTCGGCTGTTTGCGGTCCAGATGCGCTGGTTCTCGGGATTGTAGACCACCGGCACTTCCTCCGGCACCAGATATCCGCTCCATCCCTTGGTACCGTCGGCCCACGACGCCGGGAGACGTCCATCGAACCCGAAGCGCTTCGGCATCGCCGTGGTGACAGTCCAGCCGATGTTGCCCTGAGCGTCGCCGACAACGAGGTTCTGATGCGGAACGCCCATCCGGTGTGCGATGTCCAGCGCTGTACGCGCCGTCTCGGCACGCTCCAGTTCCAAGATGCTGCGCAGGTTGACCGCCACAGGATCGTGCGCGATCCAGCGATAAGCAATTTTGCGGCCTTGGCGGTCGGTGCCGATAACGGGCCCCCAGAGGCTCTCCTCGATTGGCAGGATCTCGCATGCGGCATCCTTGGGACAGAGGTGCTCCTCAACATGGTCGAGGTGCCGGGCGCCCGCGGGCGTGCGATACAGATCGGGGCGTTCCGCGTCAGGTTCGAGGATGACCACGTCGCTCGTATCGACATAGCTGTTGGTGAAGCCCCAGGCGATCTTGCCGTTGCTGCCGGCCACGATATTCGGAGCACCAGGCAGCGTGACGCCCGTGATGTCGAGAGCGGTGCCGCTGCCCTCGTCTTTCAACACGAGCCGTGCTCTGTACCAGATATTCGGAACCCTCAGGTTAAGATGCATGTCGTTGGCCACGATCGCGGCACCGCGTGCACTGAGGACGCCTCCCACGGCCCAGTTGTTGCTGCCGAGGCTAGTGGCTTCCTCCTCGGCCTCGCCAGACGGCCGAGGGAAGCCCGTCCTTTTCTTGATATTGCCGTCTGGCATCGCCGGCATTGGCAGGGTCGACCCATCGAGCGGGGCATCCCACGATGTGCCCTCGGGAAAAAGGAAGGCAGCCATCTGCCCTCCGAGTGCCTCCTCCGCATTGGCCCGTCGACGCTCGGTTGCCCCGTCGGCTTCCTGCAGGTCCAAATACATCGTGTATACGGTCAGCACGGTGTCTTCGGCCGTCCAGGGCGCAGGCGTCGAACGCAGAACCAGATATTCGAAAGGGGGGGCGCCCAAGTCCTGCAAGCCCCGATTGGCCCCAGCAACATAAGCATCGAGAACTTCGCGTTCCTCCGGCATCATTCCGGCTAATACTGCGGCGGCGCGTTTCCGGAAGCGATGAACTCGATGTACGCGATCTTGATTCAGGGTGACAGTTCCGGCCAGCTCCGAGAGCTCGCCTGCCGCAAGGCGGCGCTGGCCATCCATTTGAAAGAAGCGCTCCTGCGCGTGCAAAAAACCTAGTGCCCAAGCGAGATCAGCCCGGGAACGCCCGACAAGCATCGGCACCCCCTGAGCATCCCGCGTCACCGTGACGGGAGCGGAGAGTTCAGGCGCCGCGACATTGCCTTCCAGTATTGGGAGGCTGGCGCGCAGACGCCAATACATCAATGTACCGCCGGCGAGGGCGCAAATCGCAATCACGCCGAAAATGACCAGCGTTCCGCGAATCCAAAACCGCATTCGAGGGAGGTTTCCGAGCAGCCGCATCATCGTTCCTACAATAACTCGGCCGCACGGATCTTTTCGGTGAGCCGCCAAGCCGCGACCTTTCAGGCCATGGCAGCCCGCAAGCGGGTCTCATAGGCACCGGCAAGGTCCTGAAGGGCCGCGCCGGCATTGCCGGCGTATGAGGAACCATGCATGACCGCAAGCATGCGTGGCGCCAGATCCGCCAACCTGCGGATTGTTGGTGCCGTTGTTGGGCCAAGACTCGTAAATCCGAAAATGTCTTCCGCCGCGAGCGAAGGGCTTACAATCTCCGTTTCAACTACGGCAGGGCCGTCGCCGACATGGGTGAAGAGATCTCCGCAGAATAACGTCCTGCTCGTCTCCTCATAAATCACACCTGCATCCCAGCCATGCGGCACGTGCGGCGTGTCGATGTAGCGGATCCGCCTACCCCCGATATCGAGAACCTCACCATTCGACAACACCCGTGGAGGCCGATCTGCCGTGTCGATCAATGATACGGTAGATCCTGTCATTCCGTGTGCAATCTCCGCCTGCGGAGCCACCGCAAGCCACTCATTCATTGAGCCGCATTCGTCAGCTTCGTAGTGACCGAACGTGATCCAACGCAGCTTGTCGACCGGCATGATCCGGGAGACGGCCGCAGAGACAAGGGGGAACATCGTTCTCAGGCCTGTATGAAACAGCAGCGGATCATCGCCCATGATCAGAAATTGGTTGAACGTAAAGCCGGAGGGCGGCACGATGTCGGGCACGAAGGTCGATAGGCGGTAGATCCTATCGCCAATCTCGTCGATCCTGGTTTCCATCTTGGTTCTCCATTGCTTCTCCTGCCAATGGATGATCCCCCGATCACGGGCTCAATTCTCGCCTGATTGACGTTTTAGAGTTTGAGCTACACTGACGCGAATGAACGCTCACACGGCTCATGAACGCGAGCTTGAATCTTCTAACTTTAGCATTCTACCCGAAAGTCACCAATTGCGCGGGTGATCAAAGGGCATTTAGCGGTAAAATCAAAAATTGCCGGGTGCTGCGAGCGCAGCCCTGTTCGGAAAGCGTCTTATCGAGGTGCTATGTGGAGGAACCGCCATGGACATCCTTCCGTCAAGCTTCACCGCCGCAGATTGGATAGCTCTCGGACTTATTGCTCTCGTGCCTGTCTTGATGATCCTAAGCCTCCATGCGATCCGCCGAGAAATGCATGCAGAGGCACTTCTTCGGGCACAGTCCATCAAGCTCAAGACGACCAGGGATCAGCGGCAGCAGTGGCGAAACGCGGCCCTCTCTCGTGAGATGATCGACTTGCTTGATGACATCGATACCCTGCTCAACCTGATCGCTGCCGATCAGATAGCGGCACGACAACAGCACAAGGAAGCGGTGCGCTTATCCTGGGCCAGCCGCCATATCCCCTTTCGTACGCTTCTGCTCGGCAGCTTGGCCCTTGCGGGAGTGATCTCTGCCATCTTCATGGTGGTAGCCCAAGGTCCTGCTAATCCTATTCCCTGATCGGAATAGGTCTGCAGCCGAGTCTAATTCTGCAGAGCAGACCTACAATTGGATCAGCGCTGCGGCGCAATTTATGGTGCCACTTGCTGACCATCGCCTCATCGCAAAGGGCCGATCACGCCCTCTTTGAAGAGCCGTGGCGGCAGGCACACACCTCTTACCTCGTCAACCGGGCCATGGAGATGATGCCGGGATCCAGAGAGAAAGGCGCAGTCCCTAGCGCATCGTGCGGAACCGAAGGGCCGCGTCAGCGGAAAGGGAACCCGGTTTTCCGCAAATAGCGATGCGCTCCTCCAGAAAGGGAGCATCGGATCGATCCCAGAAGTGCAAATCCAGGTTTCACGTCCGAGGCTCTAGGGTTTGCACGCGCCGGCAGCCCTCGCCGTGCAGAGGACCTCCGACCCGCAGCATGATCGCGAGGCCACCCCAACTGCACCGCCGTGGCAATGAGCATATAATGAGCCTTCGCGTGGCCTGGCCTGTCCCGCTCGGTCAGGGACTTCGAAGGCTCCATGGAAGGTGTGGCAGCTTGGATCGCTATCGTGCATAGTCCGATCCTGGCGAGGCAGCTCAACCTCCTGAATTCAATCCTGCCTTTCTGAGGCGTACCGAGACGACAGCTTGACCGCAGCCGTAGATAGGCCTGGATGCTTGGCTGTGCTATAATCGTGCGCAATTCGGCCCCCGGATCGGGGGCCTCTTCCGCGCCTTCGTGAAAGGAGGCGGACATGCCCTTCAAAGACTTGCTGCTCGTGATCGGCAAAGACACAGATGCCGGCAATCGCTATGCCTTGGAACTCGCTCGGATCAATGGCGCGACACTGACGGCAACTTCGTCCGGCGGCGCCCCCAGCTTACCTGCCTTCATCCGTTCAGAAATGCCGAGCGATATTCTGAACCACATGCGTGAGGATGTTGAGAATACGGCACGAACGGCGCTCGATGCTTTCTCGGAGGAAGCAAGGCGGTTGGGTGTTCCCGCGGAAACGTTGATGCTTGACGTCGCCACTGGAGACATCGGCGACGAGATCAGCGGCCTCGCCCGGTATTTTGATACGACCGTTCTCCAGCAACCTGATCCTGCCGGAACAGAGACATCCGACATCATCGAGGCCATTCTATTCGGGTCGGGACGTCCGGTGTTGATTGTTCCCTTCCGCTACGGACGTTCACAGTTCCGGACAGTCCTCATCGCATGGGACGAGGGACGCCCTGCGGCTCGCGCTATCGCAGATGCCTTGCCGCTGCTCGCACTGACCGAGCGGGTCGAGATTGTGGCGGTCGGCAACGTCAGAGGCAGCCGCAACGGGCGCGACAGCAACATCGTGCGCCATCTTGCGCGGCACGGCATTGTGGCTCACGTGACAAGCCTTAGCGAACAGGTGAATGTTGCAAATACTCTCTTGTCACATGCGGCGGACGTGAATGCCGATCTGATCGTGATGGGCGGCTACGGCCATTCGCGGCTGCGGGAGATCGTGCTGGGCGGCACGACCCGCAGAATCCTCCAAACCATGACCGTTCCCGTGCTGATGTCGCATTGAGCTGAGTGCCGTGCAAACATTCCCCGCCCCGGCTCGTTCTCTTGTGATGAGCGGTCTGAGCTGCGGGCCCTCCGCTACTCAGATCGGTTGCCTCCGCGAGGGACAGAGGACCCGGGCCTTTTCGTTTGCCGAGCACCGTACTCTCTTCTTTGCTATGACAGGCTGCCCTGTTGCGACTTCTGATAATTGCCTGAAAAATCTTGAGATTAGGATCTTAGCAATGGAAGGGCCTTGGCCATGACCGCCAGAATGATCGATATGTCCGATTGGCGCCTTTATCTCGATCAAGTTTCAGAGAGCCTCAGCGACAGACGAGCGGAAGTGCGGGTCGTCTCCCCCAAATTGGGCAACCAAGTCGAGGCTGAGGGGATTAGGCTGCTCGGCATTGCTTATGACCCAAAGGACAATGTGCTCGAAGTGGCGCTGGAAGGGCTCGACCACCTCATTCACAAGCCAGTTGAACTTTATGTCGAGGAGGGCCCAAGCGGGATTGAGAGCCTATCCATCCTGGATGGGGAAGGTAATCAGCATATCGTTCAGCTGCAGCGACCTGTCATCCTCTGACGAGGGAGGCGTTATCGGCGGACACTCCCCGCCGGCAGCGGTCCTGTTCGACATATCTGCGAGGCGAGTGGATGCAATCATGCCCGCTCATTCTCAACCGAGCGCAATCATGACTGCACTGATCCGGGCGGGGCCATGCTCGGCCACGCGCTTCTCGGGGCTGGAACCTGAGCTACTGTCCCTGCGCTGCCCCCCTGTTTAATCCTGAAATTCCTTCGCCATAAACTGCCGCTCAGCCGTCGTTGGATGTCCGAGCTCCACGATCTGGCCGCCTGTCTCCGTCGCCTTCACCATCGCCACGGCACGCGAGCCGTCAGCCTCGACCAGGAAGGTGAGGTAATTGTCCGCGCACTCATGCGGCTTACAGATCCCGCCCGCAAAATACACCTTGCTGTCGACCGCCACCCGCTCAACCGGCATACCGGTTCCGTCAAACCGGCCGAACCAGGCCGTGCGCTTCAACCGGGCCGGCAGGATTTTCAGATAGGCCCGGTAATGGACTGGCATCTTCTGGCGCAGATCCCACGGATAATCAGGCATGCCCGGGGAGGCAGCCTGGACGGATATCCCCGCGCACAGAAACGACCCGGCGACCAAAAGGCCGACACCGAGAGCGTGCCTGAGATACCGAATTGCCATTGCCGCCCCTCCCGATCACGTGCCGGCCTTCTGACCGTGTCACGGATCGACCAGGACTTTATCCGGGCAGCGAGGTCAGTCTACGCTGCAGACCAGACCGCCCGAACCAAACTGCCGGTAGAGTAAATGCCGATGCCGACGACAACGTTCGGGTTAACCGTTCGCCGTTTATGCGCTGTCCTTCTGACCGGTCTGTCCGTGGTGATGGCCACATCCGACGTCTACGCCCAGGTCGCTCCAAAAGGCGGCACCTGTCCGTCCGGTGACCTCTCAAGCGGTGGCGCCTGTCTGCCGTACTCGAGAAAGAACCGTGGTCGGCCCTGCCGAAAATCGGCACAGAACCCGTCTTCGCTATCGCCGAGGCGGGTGGTGCTCAAGCTGGCGGAGCAACGGATCGTGGAGACGAAGCACCCTGAGTTCAAGGAATGGGACGCCGCTCCGCTTAAGCGAGTTCGACCGCCTCGACCTCACGGCCCTTGCGCCCTTCCGCGATGGCGACGCGAACCACCTGCCCCGGCTCCAATCCGCTGAGACCGGCGCGCTCCAGCGCTGAGACGTGAATGAACAGATCCTTGCTTTCGCCCTCGACAGTGATGAAGCCGAAGCCTTTGGCCTGATTGTACCACTTCACCGTACCGATGGTGTCCGGGGTGGCGGTGCCGGCCTGAAAGCTTCCCTGCCGTGGACGCCCGCCGGAAGCTCTCATCGGAGCCTTTGGCGGGCGTGGACTGCGACGAGCGGGCTCGGGTTCAGCCGTGCTGGTGTCGACACTGACGATCTCGTTGACCTGCGGCCCCTTCTGGCCCGAGCCGACCTGGACCACCAGGGTCGTCCCGGAGGGCAGAACGCTGTGGCCTGCGGCCTCCACCTGCCTGATGTGCAGGAAAGCCTCGCCCGAGCCGTCCGTCAGCTCGACAAAGCCGAAGCCCTTGTCAGGGTTGAACCATTTCACCCGGGCCTCGGCCTCGCGGCCCGACGATACCCGTGGGGCTTGCGGGCGAGCAGGCCGCTCGTAGGAGGGTGATGGCGGGGCGTATTCGCCCCAAGGATCAGCGGGCTGACCGCCGAATTGACGCTGGCGATTGCGGTGCTCGTTACCCCGGCCCATCTAAACTGCCTTCTGAAGTCTCTCTTGTCTCGACATAAGCCGTAGCGTTCTCACCCCTCAAGGGCAAGAGAGATATCGGCTCAAAATGTGATCTCTGATGGGGAAGCGGACGCCTCCTCTCAGGCTTCGCGGCGCCAACGCATGCTCCTTTTCGGCCTGGAGGACGAAAATCCGTGCCGTGGACTGAAACTGTGCTAAGGTCCGGCCTCGCCAGGAGGGCGAGAGCCCTCTTTCCTGCCGGCCTACCATCGCCCATGGCCTATGCCAGGTCCGCCGGCCCGCTCCAAGCATGAGATTGGATACCATTTTGCAGGTATTGGTACGTGACAACAATGTCGATCAGGCCCTCAGGGTGCTCAAGAAGAAGATGCAGCGCGAGGGCGTCTTCCGTGAGATGAAGCAGCGCAAGGCCTACGAGAAGCCCTCCGAGCGCAAGACCCGTGAGAAGGCAGAGGCGGTGCGGCGCAACCGCAAGGCGGCCCGCAAGCAGGCCATCCGGGAGGGGTTGATCGCCGCTCCCAAGCCGAAGCCGCGTTTTGCCGGACCGCGCCGACCGGGGACTGGTCTCAACGCGGGATCGCGCCCTGCAGCGTCGGAGCCGAAGGTCTAATCGAATCCAAGATAGAGCCGAGCATCGGGCTCAAGCGTTGCGAGTGGCGCATTGCGCGCCACTTCGCGCCTCAATTGTGAGAACCGAGACGGAAGGTTAGATGATCACCTCAAGGACGATTCGGCGGATTTCGTTTGGAGACAACGGCTGCTGAAGCAGGTCGGTGTCCATGGTCCGCAGATCAGCGCCAATCCGCTGCTGCACCTCGACTTGGATATCCTGCCAGAAACCGTCCCCGCGCCACGCGTGAAGGACAACAATAAGCTGACCCGCAGGCCAGTCATCACTTGTCGCAAGGGCCATGGAGCGTTTCCGGTCAAGCTGCTCCCTTGGTGGAGCTAGGCCATAAATCTTGAAGGGTCATCGGCGTTCCGGAGCGGCGGGAAATTTCTAATCTATGTTAATCCTAACCTGGAACGGCACTCTCAACCCGGAGTTGGTTTGGCGAAGCGGAGCCGGATGGTGTCCTGATTCCGGTCTCCTGATGGAGAACGGCCATGGCCGATGCACCCTCAGCGCACGGGCAATCCATTCCTGGTGAGATGAAAAGTCAGCCGGGGTCCTGTCCACCAGATTGCGATTTGCCTGAGAATTCGAAAGAGAACCTCGATGCGAGGCTTGATCATGCCATCGAGGAGACCTTCCCGACCAGCGATCCAGTCTCGGTGACGGTCACCAGGAAGGCCATCGCACCCGATCAGCAAGCGGGGGCGCCCACGGCTTCCAGCCGCCAGAGCCGAGACGGCCAGGATCAAGCTGAACAGGAAACCGCCGAAAAGCTTCTGGATCAGGTGAGGGAGGCCATGCAGGACGTGGCGCAGACGGCCTCCGGAACGGTCCGTGAGGCTTACCGCGAAGGCCAGCACTATGTACGGCAAGCTCGCGACCGCTATCCCAAGGCCGAGCGCTCCTACCAAGAGAGTCGTCGGCTGGTGCGCCAGCAGATAACGGCCAACCCGTGGCCCTGGCTCCTGATGGCTGGAGCGGTTGGTTACGCGCTGGCCTGGATGATCCATGGCGAGCACAGCAGCCAGGAGAGGCGCGTGCCGGAATATGCCAGAACCAGACGCGGCTATACCGCTCGCCGTGACGATCAACACGAGGAGTGATCTGCACAGCAGAGCGGGCGAAGGAAACGATGCTTGTTGAACGAACTGACAGAGGAGACGAGCAATGGCCCAGACAGATACGACAACTCGCACCGATGCACCGGGCGTGATGACAGGCAAGCCCCTGATCGAAAGTGATCGGGTCGAGGGAACTGCCGTGTATGATCCGCAGGGAAACCACCTTGGCTCGATCAAGCGGCTGATGATCGAGAAGATCAGCGGCAAGGTCGCCTATGCGGTGATGTCGTTTGGTGGCTTTCTTGGGATGGGCGAGGACGAGCACACCATCCCTTGGAGCAAGCTGACCTACGACACCGGCCTGGGCGGCTACCGCACGGACATCACCGAAGAGCAGCTGCGCGGGGCTCCGACCTTCTACCGGGATCGCGATGACTATGACTGGACAGACCGGGATCGCGAGCGCGAACTGCACGATTACTGGCGAATACCCTACTACTGGGGCATCTGAGGTCGCGGTCACGGCCGCCGGCAAAGTCAGCAGACACGAGCCAAAGGGTCGTTCGGCCCTTCGGCTCGATGTAAGATGGGAATAGCACAGGATGCCCGACAATCCTGAAGCCTCACCTCTCGACAGCATCGTTGCACTGGCCCGCAAGATCGCCGACGAATGCCCATCCTGCGCCAACCGCGCCTCAGAGATCATCATGTGGGCGAGCGAGATCAGGGAGCGGCGACCGAGCAGGGAGGAACTGGCGGCACTCGTCGACGCCACGTGCAAGGGCTATCTCCCGGATGATCAGCGTGAGTTGCTGATCAAGGGTCTCAGGGCGTTCGTCCGCTTTGCGGAATAGCCGGCACTGGATTTCGATCCGTCAGGTTGAAGAAAGTGATGCCCGGATCGCGCTCCCGATCCGTGTCGCACAAGAATTCGGAGATCAAGCGGTTCGTGATATTCGGCCGGGTCAACGGAAACATATGCCCGCCTTCGCTGAACTCGCGGTATTGCCAATGCGGAGCCCGTTCCCGCAGCACCTCAACGATCTCGCGAACGGGTCGCTTCGTATCTCGCGTCCAGGCCACCAGGGTCCTGGCATGAATGGTGGACCAGTCTTGTTGACTCGTCCTCCCGAGTACGGCATCCCATTCATGGACATTGGGTCGCATCGATAAAGCAAAGGTCTTCTGCCGCTCGGGCGACATGGCGGCCCAAGTGCCCTCTCCGTTCCAGTAATCCGCAAAGCAGGCGGCTCCCTTCTCCCAATCACCCGATCCGCCACACCGCTTCACGAAGCCCCGCAACCGGGCAATCTCGGCATAAGCATCCACCCGCCCAGCGTCTGCGAGCACACAGAAGGGAATGGGCTCCAGCAGGATCAGACGGGATACTTTGTCCGGGCGGCGCAAGGCGGCAGACATCGCCACCACACCACCAAAGGAGTGCCCGACCAAGGCAACATCGCCGTGAGCCTGATCAATGAACGGCTGAACCAATTCGCTTTGATCAGCAAGGGTCTGCTGCCGGTCGTCGGGCCAGTCGCTCGTCTGCCCGTAGCCGAAGAGGTTGATTGCGATGACGTGGTACTGATCTTGGAGCGCCTCAATCGTGGCGCGCCATTGGCGATTACCCGCCACTGAACTGTGCAGGAGGATCATACAAGGACCGCTCCCTGTTTCGGTATAGTCGATGGTCCAGGAACCGGTCTTTATCACGGGCACAGGACATCTCCGTCAGGATGTCGTCTCACTCGGCAGCCTGCCGCTCATACTGAATTGCTCGCGCAACTTCTGCAAAGACAGGAAGGCTGCGCTCGATCATCGGCTCAGCGGCCGTAAGGCTGATGCGAAAGTGACCTGGAACGTCCATGACGCGACCGGGCATGACGAACACGTCACGCTCCGCCAGAGCATTCCAGTACTGATCCCCGTTCGCACCAGGATACTTGCAGAACAGGTAAAAGGTGCCCTCTGATGGCAGCACTTCGTAGCCCGCCTGCTCCAAAGCCGCAGTCATCCTGGCTCGCTTGGCTGAGAGCATAGGTATGTCGATGCTGAGCCCGTCCAGATCAGGCAGGGCATACTGCATCACCGCATTGGGGAAGCACCACCCCAGCGCCATCTGGGCGGCAAACAGGCTGCTCTGAATGGCTTGCTTATCCGTTTCCGGCATCAGTGGCGAGAGAGCCAAATAGCCGAGCCGCTGCCCTGGAGCCAGCAGCACTTTTCCGTAGCTGTAGGAGATCAACGTCCACGGATAAACCGCCGCTGGGCTGACGAAGTCATGCCCGTCAAAGCGGATACGACGGTAGGGCTCGTCAGAGAGCAGAAAGATGCGTCGCCCGATCCGCTCCGAAGCGCGATTCAGCAGATCCGCCAATGCGACCAGCTGGTCGCGGCTGTAGATGCGACCCGTGGGGTTATGCGGCGTGTTGACGATAACCAAACGCGTTCGCGATGAGATAGCCTCGTCAATGGCAGAGAGGTCCAGATCATACCGCTCACCTTGGAGTCTGACCTTTCGGGGCACAGCATCCGCTGCGAGGAGCATGGGCTCGTAGCAGAACCATGCTGGGGTAGAGAAGATCGCCTCGTCACCCACATTGAGCAGCAGGTGGAACGCCACCGCAATGGCCGCCATAGCCCCGTTGGTCAGTGCAATATCAGCAGGCTCAAATGGCAGCGACAGCTCCTCGCTCAGGCGCTCGGCCAGGAATGCCTGGGGCTCAGGCTCACTTGTCTTGTATGCGAACCAGTCCTTGTTGTGCGGCACAGCATGATGCCGGATTGCCTTGACCAGCCCCGGCAATGGCATCTCATGCGGATTGCCGAAGGTGAAGTCGCAGATGTCAGGCTCACCCCGCATGTCGGCATAGCGGGACTGAAAGTAGAACTGCCGGATGGGCTCGAAGCTGTTCGCCGCAGCGCGGACACGATTGGAGACGACCTGCATTACATCTCTCCTGGCTCTGACCCGTGTTGGCTCGGAATGCGAGATTTACATCGCATTCCGACGCTGTTGTCCTTGGTCGTTCCTCAATTAGGACGGCGGAGCATGGGTGTAACTGGTGGGAAGTTCCCCACCTGAATGGTCCCCAGAGCCTCGAAGCCATGGCGCTGGTAGAGCGGGATGTTCTCCGGGTTTGAGGATTCGAGGTAGGCGGGCATTCCAGCCGCGTCGCAGGTCCTGAGGGCATGGGCCAACAGGATTGAACCATAGCCCTTCCGCTGCTGGATCGGATCGACCCCAATCAGCGGGAGGTACCAGTGTGGCTCATGAGGATGGTAGTTGCCCATCTGCTCAAAAATCGCGAACAATACCTCCCGGTCCTGCTCCGGAACCGTGCGCTCAAAGAGGTTCATCAGATCCTCCTCGTCAGGCTGTACACCCGGCGGCAGCCACAGCGCGGCGGCCTGAACATCGCCGATGAAATGGGCTGTACCGCACTCGAAGGCCCTGCCGCCGAATGCTGTGACGAATTGAGGGAAGTACTCAAGATAGGTCTCAGGCCCAGGATACATCCAGCGTACGGCAGGGTCCGTGCTGAACGCGAGAGCCATTGTTGCGACGAGCCGAGACCGATCGTCTATGCCTGCCGTTTGGACCCGGATATCCGAAACAGCCTCCGAGTGGCTGGGCTCGGGAGATGTGACGCGGCTCAAGACGGTGGTCCGCGCTTTGAACTGGGCCACCTTCCCGGAAGTGTTCATCTGATCTGTCATCATTGGTTTCTCCGTCAGGGTAAGAGCCCACTCAGAATCACATGAAATGAGGTACCACGCAGGCGAGGAAGGCGGCGTGTGGAAGATCACGTGGTCGCCTGCGGAATGGTCTGACGGAGACAGCAACAGGTATCTTGGCCGTGATCGAACCGAGTCTCGGAGGATGCCAGAGGCTGGCATCCTCCTTCTTCAGGATTATGCGGCTCCGAGGTAGAGAACTTGCAAGCGCCGCCTGGCAGGCTGGTGCGCGGGAGATGACGGTAAAGCCGCCCAACGATCTGCCCCGCTGGATCAGCCATGATCGAGGGCTCTGGAAGTTCCAGGAGCTTTTTGCCGAGCGGATTGAGAGGCCGCACGACGGCTGAGATTGGCGGTCGCAACCGTCTCCGGGCACTCTGGCACGATGGGCAAATTACCTGCGCAACTCGAACTCCCCACACCGGAATGGCAGCACCCCTTGGCCGAGGTCTGTTACGGTACAGGATCGAATTGCTCACCCTTCCACTGACATCAATTCCATCTACATCCGTTATCGAGCAGGAATACCAGCCTGGGAGCCGAGCTATGCAGGCGGAAATCCATTACGCCCGAAGCGGCAATCTTCGCGTCGCTTATCAGGTGGTCGGCAAAGGGCCGCTCGATCTGGTCTTCGTCCCAGGTTTCATCTCCAACCTCGACCATTACTGGGAGGAGCCGACCCTGGCGCACTTCCTCTCCCGCCTGAGTTCTTTCAGCCGCCTGATCCTGTTCGACAAGCGGGGAACCGGCCTCTCGGACCGCCTCGGGAACTTGCCGACCTTGGAAGAACGCATGGACGATGTGCGCGCCGTCATGGACGCGGTGGGGAGCACGCAGGCTGCCCTCTTTGGCATCTCGGAGGGAGGCGCAATGAGCGTGCTCATTGCCGCAACCTACCCTGAACGCACCCAGGCGCTGGTGCTGTATGGGGCTTACGGCCACTTCCCCTCCTGGGTGCTGCCGCCCGACAAATTCACAGCCTTCCTTGAGATGATCGAGCGGGATTGGGGGACCGGCGCGAGCCTGAAAGCCTTCGCGCCCGGCAAGCTGTCCGACGAGCGCTTCAAGCGCTGGTGGGCACGTTTCGAGCGGCTCGGGGCCAGCCCGTCCGCCGTGCTTGCTCTCATGCGAATGAACAACGAGATCGACATCCGTCACATCCTTCCGGTGATCCGCGTACCGACACTCGTCCTACACAGAACAGATGATCCAAGAGTCAGCGTGGAGGCAGGCCGTTACCTCGGGGCTGCAATCCCTGGTGCACGATATGTCGAGCTACCTGGCTCCGATCATGTGGCCTGGGTCGGCGACGTGGACCGTTTAGCCGATGAGATCGAAGAGTTCCTGACGGGAGCACGAGCCACTCTCGAGCCTGACCGGGTTCTTGCGACAGTGCTGTTTACCGACATTGTGGACTCCACGAAAAATCTATGGACCGGCCGTGCGTTGCAAGAGGGCTGCTTTAGATTGGATGAGAGACGGTTTGCATCAATCTATCCGGCCTCTGGTTGGAGCACCTGCTCCGGGCCATCATGGAAATCCGCGCGCACTGGACCTTTTTAGCGGTGAGACCTCAACGGGCCATTTTTTCGCTCAGGCTTGCGGTGCGCCGGGCGACCGTTCATCCATCCTGTCACATCCTTCTCGCAAACCT
>NZ_QDAH01000054.1 GCF_003075415.1 Microvirga sp. KLBC 81 | reverse complement strand
GTCTTGCCATGGTCGACGTGACCAATCGTCCCGATGTTGCAGTGCGGCTTCGTCCGCTCAAACTTTTCCTTCGCCATTGATCTCTACCTTACATAGGCCAGGAACAAAAAACCCGAGGCGTCCCGATATTGCGGTTACGCCAAATGCGCAAGTGCCAATTTCAGTCTTGCAGAAGGTAATTATCGAAGAAGCCGTCCCAAAGCCCCGCTATCGAGGTTTTTTAACGAGCCCATCCCGGCTAAAGCGAAGCTTTGGCTGAAAAAGAGGAACAATCGTACAGGAATGATGTCGAGAGGAAGAGCTGGAGCGGGTGAAGGGAATCGAACCCTCGTATTCAGCTTGGAAGGCTGCTGCTCTACCATTGAGCTACACCCGCATGCCCTGCCGGTTGGATGGTGGGGGAAGTAGGACTCGAACCTACGAAGGCATAGCCAGCGGATTTACAGTCCGCCCCCTTTGCCGCTCGGGACATTCCCCCCCTTGCCAACCAAGACGCAGTGCGCCGAGGTCTTCACCCGAGGCGCCCCACCGTGGTGCGGCCGCTCGGTGGCGTTCTTATGGTGACCCTCATGCGCGGTGTCAACAGCAAAGCGCAATGTTTGTTAGATAGATCGTGAATGCGCCGGCCATGTGCTATGGGCGGGCATACCCTCACACGAGACAGAAGCAACAGAAGCATATGAGCGAGCGCCCCTTCCATTCCCGCAAGCCCCGGTTCCAGCGCCCGCAGGGCAAGAGACAGGGCCGCCGCGATCCTCAAGGATGGCGCCCGCCGCACGAGATCGACACCACGATTCTCTATGGCTGGCATCCCGTGGTAGAGGCGCTTCGCAATGGGAAGCGGACGATTCGCCGCCTGCTCGCCACCGAGAACTCACTGCGCCGCCTCCAGGAGGAGAACGTACCAATCCCCCTGGAGCCCGAGATAGTGCGACCTGACGATATCAACCGCCTCCTGGAGCCCGACGCCGTCCATCAGGGACTTTACGTCGAAGCCGATCCTCTGCCCTCGCCGTCTGTGGATACCTTGAGCGGCAAGCGCGTGGTCGTGGCCCTCGACCAGATCACCGATCCGCACAATGTGGGCGCCATCGTGCGCACGGCGGCGGCTTTCGACGTGGAGGCGATCATCACCACCGCCCGCCACAGCCCGGCGGCGACGGGCGTGCTGGCAAAATCCGCTTCCGGCGGCCTGGAGCACGTCCCCTTCATGATCGTGAAGAACCTGGGCGATACGCTCACCGCCTTGGGAGAACGCGGCTTTCAGCGCATCGGCCTTGATTCGGAGGGCGAGGCGAACATCGATGAACTGCAGCTGACGCTGCCCCTGGTCCTGGTGCTTGGCTCGGAAGGCAAAGGATTGCGACAGCGGACTCGTGAGTGCTGCGACGTGATCGGTCGGCTCGACATGCCCGGCGAGATCAAGAGCCTCAATGTCTCCAATGCGGCGGCGATCTCGCTTTTTGCTGTGACCAAAGCCGTCGCCAAGCCAGGCGCCTAGCAAAGCCTGTCTTTATAAGCGATTGATCTGAAAGATCTTTGGCTTTGCTTCAAGCGCTCTTAGACAGAAGTCGCAAATACGAATTGGCAATTGTGGAGAGTACCGGCAGCGTTAGCCTCACCTTCCATGGGATTCCTGGCCACTCCCAGTGGCCATGATGCCTCAGCTCAAGCAGGCGATCGCAAGCTTGACGCCTTAAGACCCGGACCACCGGGCTTATCAAAATGGAAGGGAACGCTATGGCAACAGCAGCCACAACAGCGCGTTCGGCCGGCGCAGTACGGCCGATGACGCGCGAAGAGAAGAAGGTCATTCTGGCCTCCTCTCTCGGTACCGTGTTCGAATGGTACGACTTTTATCTCTACGGATCTCTCGCCACGATCATCGGCGCGCAGTTCTTCTCCGCCTTCGACGTGACGACCCGTAACGTCTTTGCGCTCCTCGCCTTCGCGGCAGGCTTCCTGGTGCGCCCCTTCGGCGCCATCTTCTTCGGCCGAATCGGCGACCTCGTCGGCCGTAAGTACACCTTCCTCGTCACCATCCTGATCATGGGCTTCTCGACCTTCATGGTCGGCCTGCTGCCCAGCTACAACCAGATCGGCTGGGTTGCTCCGGTCGTCCTGATCGCGCTGCGCATGCTCCAGGGCTTGGCTCTCGGCGGCGAGTACGGCGGCGCTGCCGTGTACGTCGCGGAGCACGCCCCCGTCGGACGTCGCGGTTTCTACACCAGCTTCATTCAGACGACGGCGACCGTTGGTCTGCTTCTCTCTCTCGCCGTCATCCTTCTCCTCCGCATGTCGATGGGCGAGGCAGGCTTCCAAACTGGTGAGGGCTACGCCATCGCCGGCTGGCGCATCCCGTTCCTCCTCTCCGTGCTGCTGCTGGCCATCTCGGTCTGGATTCGTCTGCAGATGCAGGAATCGCCGGCTTTCAAGAAGATGAAGGAAGAAGGCACCCAGTCGAAGGCTCCTCTGAAGGAGGCGTTCGGCCAGTGGCGCAATGTGAAGATGGTACTCATCGCCCTCATCGGTCTCGCCATCGGCCAGGCCGTGGTGTGGTACACGGGCCAGTTCTACGCCCTGTTCTTCCTCCAGAGCATCCTCAAGGTCGACCTGCTCACCTCGAACGTGCTGATCGCCTGGTCGCTGATTTTCGGCACCGGCGGCTTCATCGTGTTCGGTGCGCTCTCGGACAAGATCGGCCGCAAGCCGGTCATCCTCGGCGGCTGCCTGATCGCGGCGATCACCTACTTCCCGCTCTTCGGCGCCCTCACCAACGTCGTCAGCCCGAACCTGACTCAGGCTCTGGAAACGGCGAAGGTTCAGGTCGTGGCCGATCCCGCCACCTGCGGCTCGGTGTTCGACCCGGTCGGCATCCGCACCTTCACCGCTCCGTGCGACGTCGCGCGCGTGGCCTTGGCCCGCGCTGCGATCAAGTATGAACTGGTTCCGGCTGCCGCTGGCACTCCGACGAAGGTGACCTTCAACGGCAAGGAAGCCTCGATTGCTCCGGCCGTTCCGGCCAACATCACGGGCTTCACCAATGCCGCCGTGGAAGCCGGCTATCCGAAGGCTGGCGACCCGAGCGTGCTGAAGGTCAACGGCTTCTTCTCCGCTCTCGGCAATGCCCAGGCTCTGAAGGCCATCGGCATCCTGACCCTCTTCGTGATCTACGTCACGATGGTGTACGGCCCGATCGCGGCGGCTCTGGTCGAGTTCTTCCCGACCCGCATCCGCTACACCGCGATGTCCCTGCCCTACCACATCGCCAACGGCTGGTTCGGCGGCCTTCTGCCTCCCACCGCCTTCGCGATGGTGGCGGCTACCGGCGACATCTACTACGGCCTCTGGTACCCGATCGTGATCGCTCTCGTGACCTTCGTGGTCGGCCTCCTGCTCGTGCCGGAGACCAAGGATCGCGATATCATGACCTACGAGGGCCCGCGCTAAGCGTCTATCAACCGACAAAGGTCTATCAACCGACAAAGGAAAGCCCCGCCTCACGGCGGGGCTTTTCATATTGAGCCGAAAGCAGCGCGACGCCTCAGTAGCAGGTCGTCACCTTGCGAACGATCCAGCCCTCGCCTTCGACAAACAGCCGCTTGCGAGATCGATCGCAGGTCGAGGTGTCCGGTGCATCCGTCTGAATGGAGCCCGTTTCCGCCACATCCTTGGCAGCAACTTCTGTCGCCTTCTGCTTCAGCGTCTTTGCAGCAAGACGCTCCGGTGGAGCCGCAGGAGCAGCCTCGGTCGGAAGCGGCATGGCGATCAGGCCAGCCGCCAATCCGAGGGCCATGACGAATATAATCCGGCCGGCAAAGGGCGATTTTAGCTTTCTGTTTGAATAACTTAAGCCACTCACAGCAGCATCTCCGTAACCATCGTTTTCCTGACAATTCCACAACGGGAGGATGGTTTCGGTGCGCTGGAGCACTTAATTTTTATGTTTCGATGGAACTTGCATCCCGTGCGGGGTGCTGCTACCTCAGCATCCACGCGAGAGCCGGTGTAGCACAGCGGTAGTGCAGCGGTTTTGTAAACCGAAGGTCGGGAGTTCGATCCTCTCCACCGGCACCATTCTTTCTTCAGTGAAAGATCAGACATTCAGCCCACACAAGGCGGCTGCGCTGGCCATACGGCCTGTGTTCTATTCGCGTCTCAGGACCCTATCCAACAGCAGATCCGCCAAAGCATAGGGGCGGAAATCACGCTCCAGCTTTTCCGGAGAATACTCCTGTTCGACCCATTCAAGAAGGGACATGCCGACAGCCTCGCCCTCTCTCTGATACTGCTCAAAGAAAGCGTCGAGGATGCCGGTCTTTCCAAATCGGATATGCCCATAGCGAAGGGAAAGCTGCTTTCGGGCGTCGGCAACGGACGCCCCCTCCTGCAAGATGAGATAGAGGGTTGCCGCAAATCCCGCGCGATCCGCACCTGACTTGCAGTGAATGAGCGCCGGATATCGAAGGCTGTCGAACACCTTCTTGGCTTCTCGAATGGTCTCGACCGAAGGCGCGGCTCTTGAGCGGATCGTGAGCTCAACGAGGTCCAGGCCATGTTTATCGCAAGCCTCGCGCTGCAGCTGCCAAGAGCCATGCTCGCGCTGACCGCGCAGATTCACGATCGTTCGCACCCCTGCCCTTGCCAACCGCGCAAGTTGATGCGGGGCAGGCTGCGCAGAGCGCCATACCTTGTCCGCGACAAGGTGCCGGTTGGAATTGATAAGCCGAAATACCCCGTGATCAACAAAGAGCATGTTGACCCAGGCAGCTATCCGATCACGGGTGCCGCGAATGGGACGATCCCAACGCACGACGCGCGCCATACGACGGGCATTGCGCGTTTCGATGGTTTGAAAATACTTCAGCAATCCAGTTTTCCGTGTCGTCAGGCCGCTTTAGCGATTGCCCTCGCTTTTTTCACCAAATCCGAGGATCAGCAACCGGTATGTTCTCAGGTAAGCGATCGTCGAAGCCAAGGCAAAGCCATATATGCCGCCGGTGAAGTGACGCCTGACGAAATAATACTTGAAGAGCGTGAATATATACTCGAACGGAACCCTGATGAGCACCAAAGCAGGGTTCTTCGGGATCTCTCTCTTCTGGAGCTTGAAGTATCGAATGTTCTTCTCAATGAGATGAGAGATGGATCTGATCGTCTCATGATAGATGGGCTGGCGTACCTGTACCCTGTTAGGCTTCGCAGGCTTGACCTCATCATGAACCAGGCTGTCCGGAAAGCGGCAGGCACGCTTATTGTAAAGGCGGACATAGTTGTGCTCGTCAGCCCAGAGGCGTGGCTTGGCGGCGCCGGGATAGACCGTCTTGATATGGAAGCGGAAGCCGTGCACGCCCGGCGAGATCGGCTGGCCGAGTATTGAAATCAGCTCGGCGCGAAGCCCATCACTGAGCCACTCGTCGGCGTCGAGGTTGAAGATCCAGTCGTGAGAAGCCGCATCCTCGGCAAAACGCTTCTGTGGACCATATCCCGGCCACGGATTATGGATGACGCGAGCCCCCAAGGATCGGCAGATTTCCTGCGTTCCGTCCGTGCTGCCCGAGTCAACCACAACGATCTCGCTGGCGATGCCTCTAACGGATTCGATGCAGCGCCGGACCCGGTCTGCTTCATTGAAGGTGATGATCGTGCAACTCACATCATGCCGTATGCGAGCATCTCTAAAATGCCGGATATCGGAAGGCGTAGTCTGATCCATAGGAATACAAGCCAGGAGATGAGGCAAAAACCGAGCGCAGAGACGGCGGGAAGTGGGCCGTCTATGGCATTTTGCGCCTAGCAAGGCAATCTCGGCGCTGGGCGAAGCACTATTTGCCACGGCGTGAGCTTATAATCTTCTTTTGCTTCAGCGGCTTAACCCTATCACTAGTTCTTGGCACGGCATGTTGGAGATGTAGATGACAAGGCGCATGAGCCCCATCCCATCGCCACTCTGAGTGGCCAACCGGATTAGTCAAGGTGCGAGTCCTCCTCTCGCTCAGCCTCGCATCATCCCGAGGCAGTCTCGGGAGACGATCCGCGCCGGTCCTAGTGAATCCGCTCCTTGCCCCAATTCTCGTGCGTGCCTTGCTCTGAAACCTCCCGCTGGATCCGGTTCAGCCGATTGCGGCGGCTGCTGAAAACATACATGAAAAGCCCCAGCAGGAGCGGTCCGCCAATGATTACAAGGGCCCATACCCATCCGTCTGCAATATCTGCTTCCATCGTCAATCTCCTTGCGGCGGACCACACCGGGCGGCCCTGCCAATGCTGGAAGGCTAACCGGGAGCCAAAGTCGTTGTTCCGCCAGCAGCGCTGGCCCCGCGCATCGTGCGGAAAAATAGATCCAGCTTTTCGCTGACGCGGCCCCCGGTTCGCAGCAGACGATGCGCGTTCGTAAAGAGAGCATCGGATCGATCCCAAAAGTGGTTTCCACTTTTGGGATCGAGGCTCTAGGAAGAGGCGCACCACGTCATTTCTGCCGAAACCGAGGACAGCTGATGCCGATTGTCATTACCGATCCCGACGATCCTCGGATCGAGCCCTATCGCGCCGTGCGCGAGCGGGATCTGGTCGGGCGACAGCATCGCTTTATCGCCGAGGGTGAAGTCGTCCTACGTGTCCTGCTCAAGAAGCCGCGCTTCGACGTCGAATCCCTGCTGCTGGCCGAAAACCGCATCGACAGCTTGAGCGATGCACTCGAGAGCCTGCCACCGGATGTGCCCGTCTACACGGCCAACCGGCAGGTGATGGATGCCATCGTGGGCTTTCCGATCCATCGCGGCATCCTGGCCGTGGCCCGGCGCGCGCCACTCCCCTCAGCCGAAGATTTTTTGGCAGATCTCCCGCAAGAGGCGCTGATCGTCGGCTTGGTGGGGTTGGCGAACCACGACAATGTCGGCGGCATCTTCCGCAACGCCGCTGCCTTCGGCGCGCACGGCGTTCTGCTCGATCAGGAAAGCTGTGACCCGCTTTATCGCAAAGCGGTACGCGTATCGGTGGGCGGAGCCCTCGTGGTGCCCTTCACGCGCGCGGCCTCTGCCGACGCGATGGTGCGGGCCTTGCAGGCTGCTTCCTTCGAGATCCTGGCGCTCTCTCCTGCGGGCCAAGAGATCCTCTCACAGGTGAAACCGGCGCGCCGAACGGCTCTGCTACTGGGAGCTGAAGGACCAGGCCTGCCACCTGATCTGCTCGCCCGGACCCGCACCGTGTCCATCCCCATGAGCGGTGGATTCGATTCCCTCAACGTCGCCACCACGAGCGGCATCGCCCTGCACCATCTGACCTCTCAACGCTCTTGAGGAACAGCAGGCTGCTCGCCGAGTTGTGAAGGGTCGATCTCTTGCTTCGAAGCTAGGCCGTTCTAGGCTCCTGGCGTCGATGTCGAGAGGAAACAGATGACAATTACTCGCCGTACCGTTCTTGCAGGCACTGCTCTTGCCGCCGCTCCCATTGGAGGATCCGCCGCCTTGGCCCAGATCAACCCAGCTACGCCGAGCACCGCCTCTTCTGGCTCTCAATCCCAACAGGCTCCCGGCTTCTACCGCTACAAGGTCGGGGACATCGAAGTGACGGCCATCAACGACGGCTTCGCCCGCCGCCCGGCCGAAGGCTTCATCAAGAACGCAGAGCTTAAAGACGTACAAGCCGCCTTGCAGGACGCCTTCCTGCCGACGGATGCCTTCCCCATCACCTTCAACACCCTCGTCCTGAATCACGGCGGCAAGATCACCCTGATCGACACCGGCAACGGCGACATGGGCGCACCGACTTCCGGTCGCTGGATGGCGAATTTCCGCGCCGCCGGCTTCGATCCCGCCCAGGTCAACACGGTTGTCATCAGCCATTTCCACGGCGACCACATCAATGGCCTTCGCCTGAAGGACGGCACGGCGGTGTTTCCCAATGCCGAGGTGATGGTGCCTGCCGCCGAATGGGCGTTCTGGATGGACGATGCCCGCATGAACCAGGCGCCCGAGGCCATGAAGGGCGCCTTCCAGGGCGCTCGCCGGGTGTTCGGCCCCATTGCCCAGAATGTAAAGCGTTACGAGATGGACAAGGAGGTCGTGCCCGGCCTCACGAGCATCGCCGCCCCTGGCCATACGCCCGGCCATACGGCCTACATGCTCTCGTCGGGCTCGGCCAAGCTGATGATCATGTCGGATGTCACGAACCACCCCGCCCTGTTCGTACGCAATCCCGACTGGTCGGCGATCTTCGATATGGATGCGGACCAGGCTCGCGCCACCCGGCGCCGCATGCTCGACATGGCAGCCACGGAGCGGGCGCAGGTGGCGTTCTATCACGCCCCGTTCCCAGCCACGGGCCATATCGCGAAGGAGGACAACGGCTTCCGGCTCGTGCCGATACAGTGGAGCCCAGCGGTCTAAGGCTCAGCCGCCTGACGTCTCTCCGATCAGCCAGTCCAGGGTGGCCGTGTCCGCCCCGGAGGGCTTGATGAAGAGAATGACCGGCGTCTCATAAGGATGCCGGTCCTTCAGGGCCTCATGGACCTTGTCCTGCAGGCCTTTGCGGGTCTTGAGGATGCCGACCGCCTCCTCTCCCCGCCCAATGGCACCCTTCCAGGCATAGACCGAGCGCATCCCAGGCAGCACATTGATGCAGGCGATCAGGCCATCGCGGACAAGGCTTTCCCCAATCGCAAGGCCGGTGTCCACATCGGGAAAGGTCGTATAGACGAGAAGTGGGCGATCCATGCTATGCCTGTGCTTCGTAGCCCTTCGGGGCGCAGCGAGGGTATCTGGGCATGGCCCGTCGTTTCAACAAGATTGCATTCGTGGCCAGTTCCGTGCCGGACGCGCAGAGCGCGCTTCACGCCCTGATGAGCCGCTATGCGAACGTCCCTCCCGAGGAGGCGGACGTGATCGTCGCCCTCGGCGGGGACGGCCTGATGCTGCAGACCCTGCATGCCACCATGGGCACGGCGAAGCCCATTTACGGCATGAACAAGGGCACGGTCGGCTTCCTGATGAACGAGTTCCGGGAAGACGAGCTGTTCGAGCGCCTGGAGAATGCGGAGCGCAGCGTCGTGCACCCGCTCCTCATGGTCACCTGGGACGTCCACGGCGTGGCGCATACGGCCCGTGCCATCAACGAAGTCTCCATGCTGCGCCAGACCTACCAAGCGGGCAAACTTCGCGTGAGCATCGACAGTAAGGTGCGTATCCCTGAGCTCATTGCAGACGGTATTCTGGTCGCCACGCCAGCCGGATCAACGGCTTATAATCTCTCTGTCGGCGGCCCGATCCTGCCGCTCAACTCGCCCCTTCTCGCGCTCACGCCGATCTCCGCCTTTCGCCCCCGCCGTTGGCGCGGTGCGCTGCTGCCGGATTACGCCAGGATCGAGGTCGAAGTGCTGGAGGCGGGAAACCGCCCTGTGAGCGCGGTGGCGGACCACACGGAATTCCGCAACGTGTCCCGCGTTCAGGTTTCCATGGACAGAAGCGTCGACCTCGTGATGCTGCACGATCCCGGCCACAGCCTGGACGAGCGGATTCTGCGGGAGCAGTTCGGTTATTGAATTCGAAGAAGCATGAACAACATGCCCTTTCCGGTACAAGGAGGACTTACGTCATGTACGATGAGAACAGGCATCCGCGCGGCGGTCACTATTTCGAGGATTTCGTGGTGGGCACCACCATCAGGCATCGTCTGACGCGGACGGTGACGCAGATGGACAACATGCTGTTCTCCAACATGACGCTGAACCCGCAGCCGCTCCACATCGACGCGCATTTCTGCGCGACCGAAACCGAGTGGGGCAAGCCGCTCATGAACTCGCTGTTCACGCTGGGCCTCATGATCGGCATCTCCGTCAACGATACGACGGTGGGCACGACGATCGCGAATCTGGGCATGACGGACGTGAAGTTTCCGGCCCCCTTGTTCGAAGGCGACACCGTCAATGTCACGACGGAGATCGCCGACAAGCGTGAGTCGAAATCGCGTCCGAACGCGGGAATTGTCGAGTTCATCCACCGCGCCTACAAGCAGGACGGCACGCTCGTAGCCGAGTGCCGCCGCCAGGCCTTCATGCGCAAGAGGAACGCCTGATGCGCTCTCTGCTTTTCGTTCCTGGCGACAGTCAGAAAAAGCTCGAAAAGGCCCTCACCTCAGGAGCCGATGTTCTCCTTATCGACCTGGAAGATTCCGTCGATCTCAGCGCCAAGGAAGAAGCGCGCCGCGTTACTTCCGCGTTTGTTGTAGAGCATCGCTCCAAGGCTGAACGTCCGCGCCTTTACGTGCGCGTGAACGGCCTCACCACCGGCATGATCGATGCGGATCTCGACGGCATCATGAAGGCTGCGCCCGATGGCATCGTTCTGCCCAAGACGATCGGCGGCGCGGATGTGGCGCATCTCGGCGCAAAGCTCGCCGTGCGCGAGGCGGAATTCGGCCTGGAGGATGGCGCAACGCGCATTCTCGCCATCGCGACGGAAAATGCGGCGGGCGTCTTTGCGCTCGGCACCTTCGGGGGTGCGAGCCATCGCCTCATGGGCCTCACCTGGGGCGGCGAGGATCTATCCGCAGACCTCGGCGCGGAAGCCAATCGCGACGAGAACGGTGTCTACACCGATCCCTATCGCCTCGCCCGCTCGCTGACACTGCTCGGAGCAGCGGCGGCAGGTGTCGATGCGATTGATTCCGTCTTCACGAATTTCCGTGACATGGAAGGTCTCGCTGCGGAGTGTCGCGCCGCGCGCCGCGACGGCTTCGTGGCGAAGATGGCGATCCATCCGGCGCAGGTGCCCGTCATCAACGAGGCCTTCACGCCGTCGGCTGAAGCGATTGAACGCGCGAAAGCGGTGGTCGAGGCCTTCAGGGCCAATCCGGGCGCGGGCGTCGTCGGCGTCAATGGCGAGATGCTCGACCGCCCGCATTTGCTGCGCGCCGAGAGGCTGTTGAAGCGGGCCGGGCCGACCTAACCGCCCGGCCGCGTGATCGAGAACTTCGTCTCCGGCGTCGCGACGAAATAATCGCGATACCCCGAGCGCGCGATGGGGCGCATGGCGGCCGTATCGACGAGGCCGTTCACGATGTAGCGGTCATCGATATGGATGCCGACCACCTGCCCGATCACGAGGTGATAGGACGGCTCGCCCCCCTCCAACGGCACGAGAGGCACGGTCTGCACCCACTTGCATTCGAGAGCAGCGAGAGCGTCAGCCACGCGCGGAGGCTTCACCAGCCGAGATGGAGCAGCCTTGAGGCCCGCATGCTCCATCTCGTTCACGCCGCGCGGCAGAACGGCGGAGGTGGCGTTCATCTGCTCGCGCAGATCGTAGGTCGCGAGATTGCAGACGAATTCCTTCGTCTCCCCGATGAAGGTGAGCGCATCCTTCTTGCCTGCCGACGAGAACGCCACCATCGGCGGGCGTTCACCGATCGCGTTGAAGAAGGAATAGGGAGAGAGATTGATCTCGCCCTTCGCGCTCATGGTGGTAATCCAGCCGATGGGACGGGGCGTCACGATGGCCTTGAAGGGATCGTGCGGCAGGCCGTGGGCGTTGGTCGATGTCTCGTAGAACATGCGCTTAGAACCGGGTGACGATGTCGGCGAAGCTCGGACGGTCGCGATCGGTGGGCTTTTCCGTAGCCGTGCCGATATGGACATATCCCGCGATCCGCTCGTTCGGGGCAAGACCCAGGGCATCGAGCACCCGGCGGTCGAACGCCGCCCAGCCTGTCAGCCAGGACGCGCCGTAGCCCAGGGCATTGGCGGCATTCAGAAGATTCATGCAGACGGCGCCGGCAGAGAGCACCTGCTCCCATTCCGGGATCTTCACGTGCGGCACGACGCGGGAGACCACCGCCACCACGAGCGGAGCCTGGGAGTAGCGTTCCCGCTCGGCAGCGATCATCGCCGCATCGGCGTCGGGGTTATCGGCCTGAAAGGCCTTGGCGAGAACCTCTCCCAGCCGCTGCCTGGCTTCGCCTTCGATAAGGATGAAACGCCAGGGCACCAGCTTGCCATGGTCCGGCACCCGGGCCGCCGCAGTGAGCATGGTCTCGACTTCCTGGGCGCTCGGACCCGGCTCCCCGAGCCAGCGCGGCGGCACTGAGCGGCGGCTCAAAAGGCGGGAAAGGCTTTCATTCATGGGATCTTCATCCAACTCGAATAATGTGGAACAATGATCGTGAATACCCGTAAGGGCGCAGGCGGGAGTTCGGGCCTTGCCTTGGTCTCGCCGTCTTGCTGCTGTTGAGAACCACGGGCGTTCCAAGACGTCAGGCCGTTGCACAGTCAACAAACGGCAACGGATGTATAGGGGGAGTGCGGTGATACGCCAAGCAGGTTTCCTTGCCGAGGCGAGTGAGAGGCTGGCCGAGGAAGAGAGGACCGGTTTGCGTGGCGCCGTCAGTTAAGCATATGCAGACATCCTTGCTCGGATCCGACGGTCCCGTCCCAAGCCTGGATTGGTCCAGACGCCAGACGTTTCTGGCTCTTAGCCTCATCCTGGCTGCCTGGGCCGTAGCGGCCGCCATCTGGCCCCTCACCGGCTCCGTCGTCCCCTGGGATTCCAAGAACCAGTTCTACCCCACCCTGCGCTATCTCGGCGCGGCGCTTGCCCATGGCGAGCTGCCCCTCTGGAATCCTTACCATTTCGGCGGACACCCCTCCGCCGCCGATCCGCAATCACTTCTGTTCACGCCCACCATGCTCCTGTTCGGCTGGCTCAAGCCCGACCCCTCCATGGAGCTGTTCGACCTAGTGGTCTTTGCTCATTTCCTGCCCGGCGCCCTGGCCCTCCTGCCGATCTTCCGCCGTCGCGGCTGGCATTGGTCGGGCGCTGTGGTGGCCGCCATCGTGTTCATGCTCGGCGGCTCAGCAACCGCCCGTCTGCAGCACACAGGCATGATCCTGAGCTACGGCTTCTTCCCGCTCGCCTTTTGGCTGCTCGAGGAGACCCTGGACCGGCGCTCGTATCTCTACGGCGTGCTTTTCGCTTTCAGCGCAGCGCTGATGGTGATCGGGCGCGATCAGGTTGCTTTTCTCTGCGCCCTCACCCTGATCGGCGTAGCCGCGAGCCGCATCTGGACCGCTCCGAAGCCCTTTGCCTATCTGCGCTCGCGCTTGGGCCTCCTGCTCAGCATGGCCCTGATCGGTGGTGCGTTGCTGGCAGTGCCGGTCATCCTGACCATGCAATTCCTTGCCACATCGACACGGCCCTCCTTTGGCTTCGGCGTGGCGGCCATGGGCTCCCTGCCTCCGGAGAGTCTTGCGACAATCCTGTTCGGCAACATCTTCGGTTCGCTGCGCTGGACCTACGACTACTGGGGCCCCGATTGGCACAGCCTGTCCGAGGGCACCTGGACCGACCGGGCCACAAACTATCTCTTCATCGGCACGATCCCCGCCCTCTTCATCTTCTGGCACGGCATCGCTGGCGGGCGGCTCTTTGCGCGCGAATTCCGGTTCTTCCTTGTCGGGGGCCTGCTCGCGATCCTCTATGCCCTCGGGCGCTACACTCCCGGTTTCGAGGTGATCTTCGATCATCTGCCGGGCGTGAACCTCTATCGCCGTCCGGCGGACGCCACTTTCCTGATCAATATCACACTCGCGTTCTCGTCCGGTTACCTCGTCCATCGCTATGCAACAGAGGGCCTTCCGAGTTGGAGCAAGGCGGCCCTCGGCCAGTTCCGCATCGCGCTGCCGGCCCTGGCAGTGGCTCTCGTCATTGCGGCCCTTGCGAGCGCTCTCTCCTTCGCCGTCAAAGGCGGGCAAGTTCCGTCGACCCTGACCGAGGCTGGTGGCGGCCTCTTGGCAGCGATGCTCGTCATGGGACTGGTGATCAAGCTGAGCGGCTCGGTCTACAGGCGCGAGGCCGTTGTGCTCGCACTCGTGGCCCTGACCGGCGCCGAGCTCATCAGCCGCCATGCCGCCTCGGCCCTCAATGCCGAGCCTGCCGGGCGCTATACGGTCTTCACCCAATTGCCTCCCGAGCAACTCCAGGGCCTGCAGATCCTCAAGCGGGAACTGGCGGAGCGCCACAAGCAGGGTGAGTATCCCCGCGTGGAGATCCTAGGGTTGAAAGGCTCCTGGCAGAACGCCTCCATGGTCCTCGAGATCGAGGACATCATCGGCTACAACCCCCTGCGCCTGGCGAATTACGAGCGCGCGATCGGCCCGGGCGAGAACGCCGAGGATCCGAACCTGCGCCAGTTCCCGACCTCGTTCCGAGGCTATGAATGCGAGCTCGCGGGCCTGCTCGGCCTCGACTACCTCGTCCTCGACCGGCCCGTTCAAAAGCTGCCTCGCCATTTCCCGCGCCTCACCGACGCGGAGGTCGTCTATGGCACGGGCAAGATGTGGATCTACCGCCTCAACTCGGCTGGCCAGCGCGCCTATGTGGCCCATCATGTCCAAGCCGTGGATTCGGAAACCGTCCTTGGTCAGGAGGAGCTGCCTGACTTTAACCGTAAGACGGAAGCGCTGATCGACCAGGAGAGCATGCTCCTGCTCAAGGCACAGTATGCCCCCGTCCGTCCTGCAGCCGACAAGACCGGGAGCAAGGTGCGGATCGTCAGCTACAGGCGAAACTCCGTCACCCTCGAAGTCGAGGCCTCGGAACACGGCGTTCTCGTGCTGCACGACATCTATTATCCGGGCTGGGAGGCGAGCGTCGACGGCGAGCGCCGTCCGGTGCTCCGCGCCAACCTGCTGTTCCGTGGAGTGGAAGTGCCGGCGGGCAAGCACCGGGTCGAGTTTGAGTTCCGGCCCCTGTCTCTTGAGAATCTAGTTGCGGCGGCTTCCGATCTCGTGGACACCGAGGACAAGCCGATCCAGACCGCTGTCGCCACGCCTGTGCGATAGCGGGATATTTGTTCTCTTTCGATGATGACGTTCCGGAACCCACGCCTCTCTGCTTTAAGCCTGCTGGTTTGCCTGACGGCCTCTGCTGCCTCGGCGCAGACGCTCACGCAGCCTCTCGGAGGGGCTCCCCAGCCTTTCGGCCCACCGCCACCTCCCGGCGTGCCCTCTCTCTCGCAGAGCCCTCCCCCTCCAGTGGCTCTGAAGCAGGTAGTGGTCAATTCGGGCGCAATCTTTGCCGAGAGCAACGAGCCGATCCGCTCCGGTCTCGTCTGGCGAGTCTTTGAGGATAAAGGCGACACCTCCCAGCCGAACATCGTCGCCCGATCCAGCAGCCCCACACCGAGCTTCACCCTGGCACCCGGCAACTACATCGTGCATGTGGCTTATGGCTTCGCCAGCGCCAGCAAGCGCATCAGCGTGCAATCCGGAAACCTCAACGAGCGCCTCGTCGTCAGCGCGGGAGCGCTCAGGCTGAAAGGCGCGGTTGGCGAAAGCCCGATTGCCCAGAACCGCGTGACCTTCTCCGTCTACGTGCCGGAGGCCCAGAACTCGGAGGGACGGCTCGTCATTGCCAATGCCAAGCCGAACGATGTAATCCGCCTCCCCGAGGGCACGTACCACGTGGTCTCCACCTATGGCGACGCCAACGCCATCATGCGAAGCGACCTGAAGGTGGAATCGGGCAAGGTCACGGAAGCGACCCTGAACCATCGCGCGGCGACCGTCACACTCAAGCTCGTAGCTTCCGAAGGCGGCGAGGCTTTCGCAGGCACGGCCTTCAGCGTGCTGACCCCTGGCGGCGACGTGATCCGCGAAGCCATCGGCGCCTTTCCTTCCGTGACCCTGGCGGAAGGCGAATATGTTCTGATCGCCCGTCACGAGGGCAAGGTCTACACGAAGGAATTCAAGGTCGAGAGCGGCCTCGACCGCGATATCGAAGTCCTCGCCAAGGCCGCTCCCTGAACCTTTTTCGCCCTCGCCGCATTGACCGAACGCTAATCATCGGTCGCGCCGGGCATACCTCAACCTTTCAAGGCGCGGCTTTGAGAGGGATGAAGCTCATGAGAATTTCAGACATCATGACCCGTAACGTGCGCGTGGTCTCGCCCGACAGAACCATCCAGGAAGCCGCGCGGCTGATGGATGAAATGAATGTCGGCGTGCTGCCCGTCTGTGACGGACGACGCCTGCGCGGCATGATCACCGACAGGGACATCACCGTTCGCGCCACCGCCGCCGGCCTTCCGCCCGACACCACCCGCGTACGCGATATCATGTCAGAGGAGGTCTGGTGGTGCTTCGACGATGACGATGTGGGCCACATCGTTCAGCTGATGAGCGATCATCAGATCCGCCGCCTGCCTGTCGTCGATCACGACAAGCACCTCGTCGGCATCGTCGCGCTCGGAGATCTCGCGACCGACGACGAACAGGATGCCGGCCGCGCCCTGCACCGCATTTCCATGCCCTCCGAGCCTGATCGCACCGGGACACCGACAAGCGCCCGCGCCGATCAGACACGCAGAGGCGGACAGGCACCCCTGACGGGTGACGAGCGACAGGAATTGAATCGTCGCTTGAGCCGCGACGATGACGATTGGCGCCATCGTCCGCACGATTATCGTGAACGCGGCCGCAGATATGCAGAGCGCGATGAAAGGCGTGGCGGCGTCGAGTTCCGCTTCCGCGACGAGGACGATGTGCGTGCGGCCTTCGGCAGCTTCGGCTATCCCGGAGAGGAAAGAGCACGCAATGCCCGCATGCGCGGCGGCTTCGGCGGCGAGGGCTACCAGAGCTACGGCGATCCCTATGCCGGGCGGGGTTCCGCCGGGCGCGGCTATCAGCCGAGGCACTACGGCGTCTCGACTGTCACAGGCGAGCGCGCACGTCCAGGCGACGACAGCAGCGAGAATGATCGCCTCATGCAGGATCGTGAGCGCACTTGGTCTTTGGTGAACGAGCGGCGCGATCACAGCAATTACGGCATGGGCCCCGGCAACACGCGCTTCGGCAACGATGCCACGGCCAGCCGTGGCGAGGTGCGCCGCGAAGATCATCGCGGGCGCGGCCCGCGCAACTATCAGCGCTCCGACGATCGCATTCGTGAGGATGTGAACGAGCGGCTCAGCGACAATGTGCGCGTCGACGCGTCCGAGATCGAGGTCGCGGTGCAGAACCGCGAGGTGACGCTCACCGGCACGGTGCGCGACCGCAACGAGAAGCGCTGGGCCGAGGACATCGCGGAGTCCGTTTCCGGCGTTACCCATGTGCAGAACAATCTGCGCGTCGGCCAGACGCAGGAGGGCCGGCGCACTGGCACAGAAGCCGGCGATGCTGTCGCCGCAAGCGGCAATCCTGGAAGCGGCCCGGCAGGAACGACAGCCGGCACGGCGCCCGGTGGACGCACGAGCGGACGGCAGCAGCAGACGACTTAAAGGCCGCTGATCCCAAACTCTGCCCTCATCCTGAGGAGCAGACGAAGTCTGCGTCTCGAAGGAGGATCCAGAACACACGGAAACATCCTTCGAGACGCCTGCTATGCAGACTCCTCAGGATAAGGTGGAGTTAAATGAAAAAGGCGGCAACCTCATCAGAGGCGCCGCCTTCTTTGGTGCGATCAGCTTTTACGCGACCGTGCGTGCAACCACGTGATGGCCGTCGAGCGTGGCGTGAGCCTCAGGCTCCGCCACGGCCTTCGCGACACGCCTGCGGTCGGGCGTGATCGCCTCCGCGGCGAGCGACCGCAGAGCCTCGTCGAGCGTCATGGTCTTCTGGTCGGGGCTGCCGAGACGGCGGATCGACACCGTACGCTCGGCGGCCTCTTTCTTGCCTACCACGAGAAGCACCGGCACCTTTACCAGCGAATGCTCGCGGACCTTGTAGTTGATCTTCTCGTTGCGAAGATCGGCCTCCACGCGGAGGCCTATGGCTTCTGCCGCTTTCACCACTTCCATGGCGTATTCGTCGCCCTCGGAGGTGATGGTCGCGACAACCGCCTGCACCGGCGCGAGCCAGAGCGGGAAGTGACCGGCGAAGTGCTCGATGAGGATGCCGGTGAAGCGCTCCATGGAGCCGCAGATCGCGCGGTGCACCATGACGGGCGTCTTCTTCTGGCCGTCGTGGTCGACGTAGAACGCGCCGAAACGCTCCGGCAGGTTGAAGTCCACCTGCGTGGTGCCGCACTGCCAGTCGCGGCCGATGGCATCGCGCAGCACGTACTCGAACTTGGGCCCATAGAACGCGCCCTCGCCCGGGTTGATGGCGGTCTTGATGCGTCCGCCGGACTGGTCCTCGATCTGCTTGAGCACGCGGGTCATCACCTCTTCGGCGTGATCCCACATCTCGTCGGTGCCGACGCGCTTTTCGGGCCTCGTCGAGAGCTTCACGACAATCTCGTCGAAGCCGAAATCGGCATAAGTGGAGAGGATCAGGTCGTTGATCTTCAGGCACTCGTCGGCGAGCTGCTCTTCCGTGCAGAAGATATGCGCATCGTCCTGCGTGAACCCGCGCACGCGCATGAGGCCGTGCAGCGCGCCCGATGGCTCGTAGCGATGCACGTTGCCGAACTCGGCGAGACGCAGCGGCAGATCGCGGTAGGACTTCAGGCCGTGCTTGAAGATCTGCACGTGGCCCGGGCAGTTCATCGGCTTGATCGCAAAGATGCGGTCGTCCTCGGTCTGGGTCGCGAACATGTTCTCGCGATACCAGCCCCAGTGACCGGAGGTCTCCCACAGGGCCTTGTCGAGGATCTGCGGCGCGTTGACCTCCTTGTAGTCGCCCTTCAGGCGGCGGCGCATGTAGGAGATCAGCTCCTGGAACACCGTCCAGCCTTTGGGGTGCCAGAAGACGACGCCCGGCCCTTCCTCCTGGAAGTGGAACAGGTCCATCTCGCGGCCGAGGCGGCGGTGATCGCGCTTCTCGGCTTCCTCGAGCTGCCTGATGTAGTTGTCGAGATCTTCCTGAGAGGCCCACGCGGTCGCGTAGATGCGGGTGAGCATCGCGTTGTTCGAGTCGCCGCGCCAATAGGCGCCCGCCACCTTCATGAGCTTGAAGGCGTTGCCGATCTTGCCCGTGGAGGTCATGTGCGGACCGCGGCAGAGATCGAACCAGTCGCCCTGGAAATAGATCTTGAGGTCCTGGCCTTCCGGGATCGCATCGACGAGCTCGACCTTGTAGGTTTCGCCCTTCTCGGCGAACACTTGTCTGGCCTTGTCGCGACCCCACACTTCCTTCGTGAAAGGCTTATCGCGTGCGATGATCTCGCGCATCTTCGCCTCGATCGCCGGGAAGTCTTCAGGCGTGAAGGGCTCGTTGCGGGCGAAGTCATAGTAGAAGCCGTTCTCGATGACGGGACCGATGGTCACCTGCGTTCCCGGGAAAAGCTCCTGCACCGCTTCCGCGAGCACGTGCGCGCAATCGTGCCGGATCAGCTCCAGCGAGCGCGGATCCTCGCGATTGAGGAACTCGACCTTGGCATCTTTCGTGATCGGATCGGCGAGATCGGTCACTGTACCGTCAAGAGCCATGGCGACGGTGCGCTTGGCGAGCGACTTGGCAATGCCCTCCACGATCTCGCGGCCGGTGGTGCCGGGGGCATATTGGCGCTGGGCGCCATCGGGGAATGTCAGGGTAATCATCAAAACTTCTCCTGGCTCACTCCTGCCAACGGAGCAGGTAAGCGGGGGCCGACGGTTTTTTAGGACAAGGCGAGCTCAGCCGCCGTCAGGTTCGACCGAATCGCAGGTGATCGGGGGAGCGTTCACGCCCCTCCAGCGACCATAGGCCCACGGCTTATACCAGGCCGAGCCTTCGGGCAATGTTTCAGGAACAAGGTCGATGCCATGGGTGCCGAAAGGCCCGCAGCGGCAGATGCGGGAAAAACCCATCCAGCCCCCCGCCCAGAACCCATGCTTCTGGATCGCCTCGTCCGTGTATTCCGAGCACGACGGCAGGTGTCGGCACTGACGGCCGATCAGGCCTGACAAGCTCAGCTGATAGCCCCGGATCGCCCAATGGGCCGCCCGCTGGACCGGACTTGGCATTATTCGCCGCCTCTCGCCCGCCGCGCCTCGATCTGGTCGAGGGCATCCACCACCGCATCGAAGGTGAGAAGAATGGACGCATGGCGGGCCTTGTAGCCCCGCAGGGGCTCCAGGACCTTCAGGTCCTCCCACTTGCCCTCGGGCGCCTCGGCATTGGCCTTGAGCACGCTGGCTGCCGTCTCCCTCAGCTCCCGAAGCTCCTCGGCCGTCGAGCCGATCACATGCAGTCCCATGATGGCGGAGGAGGCCTGGCCAAGGGCACAGGCCTTCACGTCATGGGCGAAAGCCGTCACGACATTGCCCTCCAGCTTTAAATCAACCGTCACCGTAGAGCCGCAAAGCTTCGAACGAGCGGTCGCCGACGCATCCGGCTCGGGCAGCCGCCCAAGATGGGGGATATTGGCCGCAAGCTCGAGAATGCGGCGGCTATAGATATCGTTCAGCATTCGGGTCTAGCATTGCGAATGGGAATGTGCTCCACATCCCTTATATAGGCATCATGACCGAACTTCGCGACAGGGCTGCGTGTTGGCTTAAGACGGAAGGCGGGAATGAAGCGTCGGAAGTATCCCCGCTTCCGCACCGTGTTAGTTTAAGAAAGAGGCTCCACGTGAATGATGTGGTTAAGTCCTTGTCCCCGCGTCTGATTCCAGCCGCCGACAAGCCTACCGACCGCCCGACCCGGGAGGAAGCCGAAGCGGCTGTTCGTACCCTGATTCGCTGGGCGGGCGACGATCCGCAGCGCGAAGGCCTGCAGGATACCCCGAAACGCGTCGCAAAGGCGTTCAAGGAATTCTATTCGGGTTACCAGGACGATCCGAAGGATGTCCTGAATAAAATCTTCGCCGAAGTGGAGGGCTATGACGATATCGTGCTCGTGCGCGACATCCCCTTCTACTCCCATTGCGAGCACCACATGGTGCCCTTCTACGGCATGGCGCATATCGCCTACTACCCGACGAAGGGCGTCGTGGGGCTGTCCAAGCTCGCCCGCCTCGTGGAGGTCTATGCCCGCCGTCTCCAGACCCAGGAGACCATGACGGCGCAGATCGCCTCAGCCATGGAGCAGTTTCTCGAGCCTCGCGGCGTCGCGGTGATGATCGAGGCCGAGCACATGTGCATGTCCATGCGCGGCGTCCAAAAGGCCGGCGCGATGACCCTCACGACGCAGTTCACCGGCGCCTTCAACGACACCGCCGAGCAGGTGCGCTTCCTCACGCTCGTGAGACACGGTAAGGCTTGAGGCGAATCCCTCAACTTCTATTGAGAAACCCATGTGCGCGTCCTGCTCCAGCTCCTTTCCCGCTCCTGGCTCGAAGGCTGACCTTGAAGAAGGAACGTCCCTCACCCCGTGCTTCAACGCGGATGGGCTCGTCACCTGCGTGACGACGGATGCGGCGACCGGCGAGCTGCTGATGGTCGCGCATATGAATGCCGAAGCCCTCGCTAAGACCCTTGAGACCGGCGAGGCTTGGTACTGGTCCCGCTCACGCGGCGAGCTCTGGCACAAAGGCGCGACCAGCGGCCAGATCCAGACTGTCGTCGAGATGCGGATAGATTGTGATCAGGACGCCCTGTGGCTCAAGGTGAATGTCGCTGGTGACGGCGGCTGCTGCCACACGGGCCGCCGCTCCTGCTTCTACCGCAAGGTGGACACCTCCGACGGCAAGGCGAGCCTCGTTCAGGCTTGAAGACCAGCCTCTCACTCATGAGGGGCTCTCTCCCATCCTCAGTGGGTTTCAAATCAGGCGCGGCCCACTAAAAGCCGTCGTATGACACGACGCGATCTTCTCCCGGCCCGCGCGGCCGTCAGCGCCACGTTCTTCGGCAACGGCTTCGGCATCGGCATCTGGGCGGCGCAACTGCCCCGCTTCAAGGCTGAGCTTGGCTTGTCGGACGGACAGCTCAGCCTTGGCCTTCTGGCCTTCGCCATTGGAGCGGTGTTGCTCATGCCGATCGTCGGCTGGGTGATCATCATTATTGGCAGCAGGCTCGCGACCCTCGTTGCTGCTCTTGCCTTCACGATCGGGCTTCTCCTGATCGGGCTTGCGCCTTCCTTGAGCCTCTTCGTCGCCACGTCTCTCCTGGCAGGCGCGTTCAACGGCTCCCTCGACATCTCCATGAACACCAATGCCACGGTCGTGGAGAAAGCCTGGGGCAAGGCGATCATGTCGTCATTTCACGCCTTTTTCAGCCTCGGCGGGTTGGCAGGCGCTGCCCTGTCCGGAGTGCTGATAGCCCTCAATCTCTCCATTTTCTCCACCCTGCTCGTCGCCTGCCTTGGAATGGGCGCTCTCTTCCTGGCCGCCGCCTTTGGCATGATGACAGAGACTGAAGGGGTGGGAGACGCCGGGGGCCATGGCTTTGCCTGGCCTCGTGGCCCCGTCGTGATCGTTGCCGTGCTCGCCATGTTCTGCCTCATCGTGGAAGGCGCCATGGTCGATTGGACGGCGATCTACCTGCAGACCGTCGCGGGCGCGGACCTGCAAGCTGCGGTGAGCGGCTTCGCCGCCTTCTCGCTGGCCATGACCATCTGCCGTTTCCTGGGCGATTCCGTCGTGCGCAGACTGGGCCGCATCCGCACCGTGCAGCTTGGCGGTTTGCTGGCAGCGTCCGGCCTGCTCCTCGCCACCCTCCTGTCGCAGCCGATCCCCGCCACTCTTGGTTTCGCGCTGGTCGGGTTCGGGCTGGCCAACCTGGTGCCGGTGCTCTTCAGCACGGCAGGTCAAATGCCGGGCATCGCCCCCAGCGTGGGCGTCGCGATGGTCGCCACGATGGGCTATGGCGGATACCTCATGGGACCGCCGCTCATCGGCTTCGGCGGCGATCTTTTTGGCCTGCGATCCATGCTGGGCGTGCTGATCCTGTTCTCGCTCACCATCAGCATTTTGTCGCAACGGGCCCTGCGCACCTCCGCTGTTCAGTTTTCCGAAGCGCGACCTAAGTGAAACTTAAGGGCACCATTCATACGGTCTTCACCAGCTTGGCGCATGAATAGGACGAACGGCCTTGGAGTTGAGCGATGTTGTGGGACGGGATTGCCCGGCGCAGCGCCGGATCAGGAGGCGGCGGGGGCATTGAGGAGATCAAGCCTCCGGCCGAACGCGACACGCGGGCGAAAGTAAGGATCGGCTTGGCCCTTGGCGGCGGAGCAGCCAGGGGATGGTCGCATATCGGGGTGCTGCGCGTTCTCGAAGAGGCGGGCATTGTCCCGGATGTGATTGCCGGGTGCTCCATCGGCGCCGTGGTCGGCGGCTGCTATGCGGCCGGCAAGCTCGATCAACTCGAATCCTTCGCCCTGTCGCTCACAAAGCGCCGCGTCATGGGCCTCCTCGATTTCCACTTCAGCGGAGCGGGCCTGATTGCAGGCGGACGCCTGCAGCGCCTGCTTGACCAGGATCTCACGGATCGCCGCGTCGAGACGCTGCCTATCAAGTTCTGCACCATCGCCACCGAATTGATCAGCGGCCACGAGATCTGGTTGACGCGCGGGCCGCTCGTGCAGGCGATGCGGGCATCCTACGCCCTGCCCGGCGTGTTCGATCCGGTTCTGATCAAGGGCCGCTGGCTCATGGACGGCGCGCTGGTGAATCCCATTCCGATCACCGCCGCCCGTGCCTTGGGCGCGGATCTCGTGATCTGCGTGAACCTCAACGGCGAAGTGCGCGTGCGCGGAACGGTGATCCAATCCTACGATGCTGAGCAGAGCGACGAACAGGAGATCGAGGAAGTGATCGAGGAAGCACCACGCAAGTGGAGCCTTTTCTCGGCACCGCGTGCGGACAAGCAGCGCAAGCCCAATGCTCCCGGCATGGCGACCGTGATGGTCGATGCCTTCAACATCACGCAGGATCGCATCGCCCGCTCACGCCTGGCTGGCGATCCGCCCGATATCATGGTTGCACCGAAGCTCGCGAAGATGGGGCTGTTCGAGTTCCATCGCGCGCACGAATGCATTGCGCTTGGGCGGCAGGCCACGGAACGCGCCCTGCCGGATATTCTGGAACTGATACAGGAATCACAACCGACGTGATCAGGCGGTCGCGATATATTCCTTAATGGCCTGACTTTCGGCCTCGATCTCCTCGACGCGCTGTTTCACCACGTCACCGATGGAGATGATGCCGACGAGCTGCCCTCCATCGACGACGGGCACGTGCCGGAACTTTTGCTGCGTCATCAGCTCCATCAGATCATTGACGGAGCTCCGGCTCGTGCAGGTGACGACCTGCCCTGTCATGAAGCGGGAGACGGGCTCGTCAAGCGCCTGAGCCCCGTAAGCGGCAATAGCCTTGACGATATCGCGCTCGGAAAGAATGCCGGACACGGGCTGCTTCCCATCCACCACGACAACGGCACCGATCCTGCGCTCCGACAAAAGCCGCGCCGCTTCGCTCAGAGAGCGGTTGGCTTCGATAGAGACGACATTGCGTCCTTTCACAGAAAGGATTCGATCGACGTTCATGCTTTTCCTCCCGTTGTGCGGGGGCGAAGAACGGTCAGCCTTCGCAACCGCTCGGCTTTCAGTGGGCCCTCCCATGAACGAGGGAGAACCCTGCGTCAGTCATAGGATGATTGAGCGAAACCCGAGCACTTTCAAGCCGAGATACGCCTCCCACGGGCCGGGATGGGGTCAAGCCAAGGGAAAATGAGAAGCCCCACCAGGAAGCCGCCCACATGGGCCTCCCAGGCAATGCTCCCCTCGGCAAAGCCGATCGGCTGAACGAAGGCAAAGAGATAGTTGGTGCCGAACCAGACGGCGAGGAAGATCAGGAACGGCCTGTTGCGGATCAGGTCGGCCAAAGCTTGGCGCGGCCGCTCATGCGGTTCGGCGAGCCGCCCCTCCCAATGCCAGCTCGCAGGCGCGAAGATGAACCAGGAGGCGGCAGCCATCAGGCCGGAGACGGCCCCCGAGGCTCCGATCATGGGGATGACCTGCATCGGGTTCATCGCTGCGTAAAGCACGGCACCGCCGATCGCTGACAGCGCAGAGAGAAGAAGGAACCGCCCTACCCCGCAGCGCCGCGCAATGGGCGTGCCGAAGGCCGCAAGCCAGATGCTGTTGAGGAGAACATGCGCCCAGGAGCCGTGCAGGAGTGCATAGGTCAGCGCCGTCCAGGGGCGCCCCTCACTGTCTCCCAAAATGTACTGAGCAAGACCAGCCAGTGGCTCCAGAGCTTCTTCCGATGCTCCCTCCTGCATAAGCCGCACGATCTCATGGCTGTCCACGCCCCCGTAGGCGACTGCCCAGCGAGCGGGAATCACGGACCAATCGATGACCGTCTGAAAATCGGTTTCTTCGGAGAAGAAAAACATGCGCAGGGCATGGATTACCATCAGAGCAAGAATGCTGAAGGTCACGACCGACGGCAGGTTGAAAATCGGCTCGCGGGCACGGAACTGACGCATGGGCATGGACAACTTTTTCATGGGCTGTCAGCATGGGAAACCAGGGCTGACAGCAGGCGACGATCTTTCTCACTTAAGCCTTCTATGTGGTCCGTAGCGCAAGCAAAACCATATGCTTAGCGGTATCTTCTGATGACCTAGAGGAATGCTTTCCTCATCATGGTAGGCCATCCGGACTTTTTGTTAACCATAAAGGAACCGTGCCCAAGCGCGACGCGTTAACTCACCTTTTACTTTCCGCTTGAGCCTGAAATGCAACCATGTCAGTTTGGTTAAAAGAACATTAACCGACTGGTGGGGCATGCGGCAGGATTATTTCAATAACGGCTTTTTCAGCAGCCTGAATGAGAAGTTTTCCTTCTCGACCAATTTCATCAAAGCAGCTTTCGTTTCGGCTTTCGTTGTTTTCGCAGGTGGCGCAGCCCAGGCTCAGACCCTCGCCTCCCTGCCCGCTTCCAGCAACCCGATAGCGAGCATGGGTGCGGCCAGACCTCTCCTGGCATGGTCGAAGTTCTGCGACAGCAATCCCACTGAATGCGCCGTCGATGCGACGGAGCCGGAAGTCGTCGACCTGACCCCGCAGGTCTGGAAGACCATCGTGTCCGTGAACCAGCGCGTGAACTCCAGCGTCAAGGCCGTGACCGATGCCGAGCACTGGGGCACCGTCGATATCTGGGGCTTTCCGGATGACGGTCGTGGCGACTGCGAGGACTTCCAGCTCCTCAAGCGCAAGATCCTCTCCGAGAACGGCCTCCCCCGCCGCGCCATGCGCATGACCGTCGTGATCGACGAGCTCGGCGAGGGCCATGCGGTGCTGGTGATTCGCACCAATCGTGGCGATTACGTGCTCGACAACAAGACCTCCTCGGTCCTGCCCTGGAGCCGCACCGGCTACGTGTACATCAAGCGCGAGAGCCAGGACACAGTTGGCTGGGTTTCGCTGGGCGGCATTGCCACCTCGCCGACCACCACCGCGAACCGCTAAAACAAAACCGGCATTTCAGCGCATCGTGCGGAAAAGTGGGTCCGATGCTCTAGACGCCGGTTGCCATCTTCTGAATCCAAAGTATGAGGCGGGTCAGTCGATCCGCCTCATTCCTTTTGCGAAACGCTTCCAATTCGCCACGTAGTTCTGCGCCGACCACCGCAGCTTCTCGATCGCCGTTTCGTCTAGCACGCGAATGGCCTTGGCCGGTGCGCCGACGATCAAGGCATTATCCGGAAACTCCTTGCCCTCGGTGACAAGCGCATTGGCTCCTACGAGGCAGTTCGCACCGATCCGGGCATAGTTGAGCACGGTCGCTCCCATGCCGATCAGGGAATTCTCGCCAATGGTGCAGCCATGGAGGATCGCCTTGTGCCCGATGGTGCAGCCGGCACCGACGGTGAGCGGCGCGCCCATATCCGTGTGGAGCAAGGCCCCTTCCTGGATGTTTGTGCCCTCGCCGATATCGATGAGCTCGTTGTCGCCGCGCAGCACAGCCCCGAACCAGATGCCCACGTCATTGGCAAGCTGCACTTTGCCGATCACATGGGCATCGGGAGCGATCCAGAAACGGTCCGCTTCGGGCAAGATCGGAGAAACATCGTCAAGGCTGTAGATCGGCATGGCTCGCCCTAAAATGAAAACGGCAGAACCTAAGGAGGTTCTGCCGCGATTGATGCCGCTTAGTCCTCGAGGTCCGTATCGAGGATCGCCATGGTGAAGTTGTAGGAGCGGTCTCCATCCTCGTCATCGACGAAGAGCACGCCGACGAATTCCTCACCGATATAAACTTCCGCCGAGTCGGTCTTCTTGGGGCGACCGACAACTCGGATCGAGTGGTTCGCAAAGGTCTGGCGCAGGTAGCGCTCGACTTTCGCCATCTCCGTTTTATCCACTACAGGTCCTTTCTTTCGTTTCCGGCCTCAGCCATTGCCATGCCGGGCCAACGCGGGCAAGCGGGGTTGGGTCCTTTCCCCGCGAGAGCATTGGATGGATCCCAAAAGTGGAATCCACTTTTGGGATCCATCCAATGCTCCCTTCATAGAGCAACGCATCGCTCGGGGCGGAAAACCGGGTCCACTTTTCCGCACGATGCGCTAGATGCCGTCCGCCTCCGAGAGAAGGTGGTTCATGGCCCGAGCCGGCTCGTCGCATCCGGCGGTGCCGACGACCTTCGCCGGGACGCCCGCCACCGTCGCATTATGAGGCACGGGTTTGAGGACCACGGAGCCGGCTGCGATTCTCGCGCAATGGCCGACCTCGATATTGCCGAGGATCTTGGCTCCGGCCCCGATCAGCACGCCGTGCCGGATCTTCGGATGGCGGTCGCCCCGCTCCTTACCGGTACCTCCGAGGGTCACGTTCTGGAGCATGGACACGTTGTCCTCGACGACGGCGGTGGCGCCGACCACGAGGCCAGTGGCGTGATCGAGGAAGATGCCATGCCCTATCCGGGCCGCCGGATGGATATCGGTCTGAAAGGTGTCAGACGAGCGGCTTTGGAGATAGAGCGCCAAATCCTCCCGCCCCTTGGTCCAGAGCCAATGGGCCAGGCGGTGCGTCTGGATGGCGTGAAAGCCCTTGAAATAGAGCACGGGCTCGATGGCCCGGGTGACGACCGGATCGCGGTCGAGCACGGCGCTGATATCCGCGCGGAAGGCCTGGCCGATGCTCTTGTCCTGCTCCACAGCCTCCAGGAAGACCTGCTCGATGATGTCCGCAGGCAAGGCGGAATGGCCTAAGCGCGATGCCACGCGGTGGATCACCGCCGCCTCAAGGCTCGGCTGATGAAGGATGGTGCTCAGCACGAATCCGGCCAGAGCGGGCTCGCTCTGGACGATGGCATCAGCCTCGGTGCGGAGACGATTCCAGATTGGATCGACCTTGCCGGCGAGAAAATCCGGGTTCCCGGACTTCAAGCGGGTCTGTGTCATGGTAATCTCCTGCCGGCGTAAGCATCCAAACCGCATACATAAGAAGCCTCAGTCCCTTACCATAGATCCTCTCACATCATGAACGCCTCTTTTTCATCCGTTTCGGCAAAGCTCACCACCTCCATCGACGGCCCCGTTGCAACGCTTGCCATCAACAATCCGGCCAAGCGCAATGCCGTTGACCTCGGAATGTGGCAGGCCCTTCCGGGGATCCTCTCGAGCTTGGACCAGGATGAGCGTGTGCGGGTGATCATCCTGCGCGGCGCAGGAACGGAGTCCTTTGCCTCCGGCGCCGACATCGCGGAATTCGAGACCGTGCGGGCCGATGCCGAGGGAGGGCGAGCTTATGAGGCCATCAACGAGGCGGCCTTCTGGGCCGTTGCCCATTGCGCGAAGCCGGTGATTGCCATGATCCGCGGCTTCTGCCTCGGCGGCGGCTTCGGGCTCGCGCTCTCCTGCGATCTTCGGATCGCTTCCGAGAATGCCACCTTCGGCATTCCCGCCGCGCGCCTCGGAATCGGCTACCCGCCAGGGGCGATGAAGCTGATCACGGCCACGGTTGGTGCACCGGCGGCCAAGGACCTGTTCTACACAGCCCGTCGCATCGGCGCGGATGAGGCGCAACGCCTTGGTGTTGTCCAGCGCGTGGTGCCCGATGACAGCCTGGAGAAGGCCGTTCTCGCTCTTGCGCATGACATTGCCAAGAACGCACCGCTCACGATCCGCGCCGCGAAAGCCGCTATCGACGCCGCCATGGGTATCGGGCACCCGAACATCGATCCCGTCGCCTTGGCTGATCAATGTTTCGACAGCGCCGATGCGGTCGAAGGACGCACGGCATTTCTCGAAAAGCGTCAGCCCGTTTTCACGGGGCACTGATCTTGAGAGCATTTTTCGGCGAAGTGGATCCGGTTCGCCGTTCAAAAATGCGGCATAACCAAGAACAGAGCCGATTCCACCTAAGTGGAATCGGCTTTAGCGACGATAGACAAAATAGCGGCCCTCGGCGACGCCTGTTTCAGATGAGATATCTTTGCAGCAGGTCAGGTCGAAGGCGCGGTCGGCGAGAAGAAGACCACCCGACTGCAGCAGGTTTTCGAGCAGTGGCGCGAGTCGCTTCGCGAGTTGGCGATTGGCCTCTTCATCTCCCGTTCCGATATCGGTGTGAACGAGCGCCGCGCAACCTGACCCGAAGCGCTCGATGAACCGCGGCAAGGTCTCGAATACGTCGCCGACGAGCAGATATTGATCGGGCGGAATGCAGTCGGGATGAGCCGCGGGCGAACGCTCGAACACGTAAATCTCGCGTCCCGGGAGCCGACTGCGCAGGTGGTCGTAGGTGCGCCCGTTGCCGAGGCCGAGTTCGAGCACGAGTCCTTGAGGGCTGATCCTGCTCGTCGCCCAATCCAACAGATCGCGCTGAGCCGTCAGCCGCCGGATGGCGCTCTCGAGTCTGGTCATCCACCTCTCCTTCCTGAGGAAGGTGGGCGAGCCAGCCCCCAAATCAACAGCTCAGCTTCAGGGGCGCTTCGCTAAAAAGTCCAGCACGCCCTGCTTGTGCACCTTGTCGCCGACGGCGAGGTTATGGTCGCGGCCCGGGATGTCGAGCGCGGTTGCGTTCGGCAAGAACTTCACGAGGCCGGGCCCGGAGCCCGCCACGTCGTCGTTGGTGCCGACAGCCACCAGCGTCGGAAGCGTGATGGAAGCGACTTCCTCCTTCGTCAGCGCCTGACGCGAGCCGCGAATGCAGGCCGCGAGCGCCTTCAGGTCACTGCCGGTCTGCTCTGCGAAGGCACGGAACATGCGCTGCATGGGATCGGTCAGATCATCGAGGGAGCGCACCTCCATCGCATCGGCGATGCCGAGCGGCAGGCCGACGCCGTCGATCAGGTGAATACCGAGGCCGCCGAGAAGGGCGGAGCGCATCCGCTCGGGCGATGCCAGCGCCATATGCGCCGTGATGCGCGCTCCCATGGAATAGCCCATCACATCCGCGCGCTCGATGTCGAGATGATCGAGCAGGCGACGCGCATCCTCCGCCATGCGATAGGAATGGTAGGCTTCAGGATCGTAGAGCTTCTCGCTCTCGCCATGCCCGCGATTGTCGAGGGCAATCACGCGATAGCCTTCGCGCGTCAGCGTCTTCACCCACAGCGTATTGACCCAGTTCACCGCATGGTTCGATGCGAAGCCGTGAATGAGCAGGATCGGATCGCCCTGCCCCTCGTGGGGAGGAACGTCGATGTAGGCGATGCTGACGCCATTGGAGTTGAAGTAGCGCATGGACAATCTGGAGAGCTGGTGTCGGTTGCGGCGAAACCTAAGCACCCGCCCTCCCGAATGCAACGCTCGAGGCAGCAGGTCTGCCGGGCGTTGAGTTCTTGGGTCATCAGGCGGCGAAGACGACCGCATTCTCCCTGGCGTAGGCCTCGACGGAGCGCGGAGCCTTGCCTGTGAGGGTCTGGACCGCATTCGACACGGCAGCCGTCCAGCCTTCGCGAACCGGATGGAAGATCGAGGCGAGGAACTCCGCATAAGCCTTCGGCACGCCGGCATTGACCAGCATCGTGACGAACTCGGCATCGGACGAAGCCTTGTAGGCGATCGGTCGCCCGGACGCCTTCGAGAGGATCGCAGCCGCATCGCCATAGCTCAGCGCCTCCGGACCGGTGAGGTTGAAGGCCTGACCATCGAACCTGTTCGAGGTCAGCGCGGCAGCAGCCGACGAAGCGATATCGCGCACATCGATGAAGCTCGACTTGCCCTGCCCGGCCGGAACCGCAATCACGCCGTGCTTGATGCCCTCGAGCCAGAAGATCTGGAAATTGTCGGTGAACCAGTTCGGGCGCAGGATCACGTAAGGCGCACCGGAGCGCTCAAGGAAGAGTTCGGCTTGGCGATAGGGGATGCTGTCATCGGCATCGACACCGAAAACCGATTGCAGCACGACCTTGACCTTGCGCTCGATCGCGAGCTTCAGGAACGGCATCAGGGTACCCAGGATGTCGAGTGTGCCGGTGGGGACCAGAACATAGGCGCGATCGACGCCCTCCAGGGCTTGGGCATAGGTTGTCTGATCCGCGAAATCGAACTTGACGCCCTGGGCGCCACTCACCGGGTTTCCTGCGCGTGAGGCTGCCTTCACCGGCTCGCCTTTGGCAACCAGCTCGGCCACCAGCGGCTTGCCCACATTGCCCGTCGCGCCAAGAACCAGAATTTTTCCTGCCATCGTCATCTCCTGATAGGTTGGTTTCCAATAGGTACTAGGCACCTATCTGGAATATTGACTGGCATTTGGATATGTTGCCGTAAAGAACGCACCTTAAAGTGCCATGGTCACCCGGAGGAAACCGGCGATCCTAAGACTGGAGGCGGAAATGACCACCTACGACGTCTACGCGAAGAACTGCCCGACTCGGCTCGTTCTCGACCGTCTGGCCGACAAATGGGCGCTTCTGGTGCTCAACCGTCTGCGTGAGGAATCCGTGCGCTTCAACCAGCTGCGCCGGGACGTCGAGGGCGTCTCCCAAAAGGTCCTGACCCAGACCCTCAGGAATCTCGAGCGGGACGGGCTGATCCACCGACAGGTCTTCCCCACGGTTCCGGTGACGGTGGAATATTCCCTGACGCCGTTAGGCCAGACGCTGACCAAGACCGTGGCCGCCCTGGCCCATTGGGCTGAGGAGAATTTCGACGCGGTGCTGGCCGCCCAGCAGTCTTTCGACGCCTCCCGGACGAGCCATGCACACATGCGATAGCGGCTCAATTTTTGCTCTAGGCGCATGGCACTTCGGCCATTATGGTGCGCGCAAATTTCACCGCTTCAGAGCAACGGCAATGGCTGACAAAGGCACACCCCACTTCCACAACGATCCGGGCGTTCCCGTCATTCATGTGGGCTCGAAGGAGTTCATGTGCATCGGAGCCACGCCTCCTTTCGATCATCCCCATATCTTCATCGACATGGGCTATGACAACGAGACGATCTGCTCCTATTGCTCGACTCTCTTCAAGTACGATCCGTCCCTGAAGCCCGATGAAGCTCGCCCGGCGGAATGCGTCTGGGAACCCGACTTCGCCACCGACGCCTCCTCTCGCTAAGGTGTCCGGCCTCACCATCGCCATTGTCGGCGCCGGAATCGGCGGGCTGACGGCAGCCTTGAGCTTTGCCCGCCAGGGCCATTCCGTGACGCTCATCGAGCGCCGCACGGGCTTCAGCGAAGTGGGAGCGGGCCTTCAGCTCTCACCCAACGCCAGCCGCATCCTGATCAAGCTGGGCTTGAGCCCCGCCCTGCGCCGCGTCGCGACGATGCCGGACCGCGTGGTCGTGCGCGGCATCTCATCCGGCAAGCGCATTGGAGAAGTTGCGCTCGGCGCCTATATGCAGCAGCGCTACGGTGCACCCTACTGGGTCATTCACCGGGCGGACCTGCAGACCATCCTGCTCGACGCCGTTCGCTCCGAGCCCTCGATCCGGATCATCATAGGTCGCAAGGTCGAAGAGGTGCGCGACGGGCCCGACCACGCCGAACTCATCTGGACTTCTTCCAACGGCTCGCGCGAGAGCATGACGGCTGACGTGGTGATCGGCGCTGACGGCGTCTGGTCGAAGGTCCGTCAGGCCGTCGGCGACAAGGCTCTCCCGACATTTCATGGCTATGTCGCCTGGCGCTCCACTTGCGATCGCAAGATCATACCGCCGGAGCTAGCCGACAATGAGACCGGCCTCTGGCTTGGCGCCAAAGGCCATGTCGTGCACTATCCGATCTTCAGCGGCCACCTCGTCAATGTCGTCGCCATTGTAAAGACCAATGAGCCTGTCGAGGGCTGGGCCGCGCCTGGTCGAACCGAAGATCTTCTCGCCTATTACAGTTCCGCAAGCCCTGCCCTCCGCGAGCTTCTGAAGAAGCCGCAGGAATGGCTGCGATGGTCGCTGTTCCGCCATCCCATCAAGCGCCTCTCGCGGGGCCGCATTGCGCTGCTGGGCGACGCGGCTCATCCGGTTCTGCCGTTCCTGGCGCAAGGCGCGGCGCTGGCTATCGAGGATGCGGCAACCCTCAGCGCTCTTCTGGCCCGGAATCCGCAAGACGTCGTGCAGGCCCTGGCGGCCTATCAAGAGCATCGTTTTGAACGCGTCACCCGCATCCAGGCCGAAGGGCGACGGAACGGGCGCATCTATCATTCAGGCTCTCTCGTGGCCTTCGGCCGCGACAAGATCATGCAGATGATCGGGCCTGAGAGCATGTCCAACCGGTACGACTGGATTTACGGCTTCCGCACACCGGAGTGATGACTTCGGGAGCGCGGCAGACTTGCGCTCCACGCAAGACCCCGATAACCCTCATTCTCGATGCGGACGTGGCGAAACCGGTAGACGCAAGGGACTTAAAATCCCTCGGGCCCTGCCCGTGCGGGTTCGACCCCCGCCGTCCGCACCACTACAAGCAAATTCTTGTTGCAGACCAGGGACTTCCTTATATTGCAAGGGTTCTGAGAGGCTCCAAACGACCCCCCTGAGGCTGGGACGATCAAGACAAATCAGACACGGGTTATTCCCGTTCGTGAACACCTCATGGAACAGGGTTTCCTTGAATTCGCGAGAATGGCTGGCCGTGGTCCACTGTTCCTTGATCCAGCCTCGAACAGGAAGACGGCAACCAGCGATTCAACTAAGCCCTTGGGGGGGGTATGTTTCGACTGCAGGAGTCCCAATCGATCCAGGGGATTCTGAGAAACTCTAAGAGCCTCAATGTGGTGGCTGCGTGAGTTGGAGGGCCTCCAAGAATGGGAACTCAAGGATGATTTCATCCATATCATCCTTCACCTCTATATGAGCCGCCGCCCAATTGATTGGCTGCTCAAACTTGGTGTTCATCAGGTTCTGAGCCATCGCCCGAGCGACGCCCCAAGCCTGATCGGGGTCACGGAGATCTTGCCCTTCGGGATCACCTAGAACGTCAGATCCTATGTGCACATCAAAGAAGTAACGGGGCATAAAGGCTCCTGCACAATCTAGTTTGGCTTTCCCCGCTGACTTGGGAGAAGCGCGAGATGGGCACTCAAGGCTTGAACGATCTTGGCCACATCATCTCTCGGGATCTCGAAGGCGACCGGTCCGTATGAAGGATGATCGAACGCAAGAAGCGAACCACCATTGTTCGTCGCCTTGATGTACCAGGGCGGTTCGATAGTCGTTTCAACCCTCCGTCCATGAAGTGGCCGCTTTGGAGTCCCCTCAAGCATACGGGATCTTGCTTGACCAAGCAGATTGATCAACTTGGTGAGTTGCTCAAGATCCAGTCCGACTGGGGACGATGGACCTCCAACAGGAGCAATCTCGATGGTCACGGATTGCCGGTCATCGGCAACCCGGATACCGACCCGCGCCTCGGCCATGGCATATGACTCCTACTCGCGCTCGCTCGTGAGACCTGAAACGTCCCTTGTCGACCAGATGCGCTCACCTGACTGACGCTTGGAAGAGATAAGGCACACGAGAGGATACTTAAGGGCCGTTTGATCGAATGTGGAAACGAGGAAGCGAGATTCCCCTCACCCGAACTTCGTCCCTGTGGGCCTTAAGCTCGCGGCAGAGTTTGTTGAATTTTTTCTCCAGATACCGGGTCCGCGATAGCAGTTCAGCATCCGGCAGTCCCGACAGCGTGGGTATTCCGACCTTTCTGCGCATTCCTTTTGTCACAGAACGCAACTGCGCAAGTGATGTGTGCCCCATATTGGGAACTGAGAGCCAATGAGAATCAGGTGTACTGACCACTTCTAGAATTGTGGGGCACCGTCCATTAAACTCACTCAGAACAGCATTTTTGATCCTTCGCGGCAACCGGTCTATAGGAAAGAGATCGTATTCTTGCATTTTGCTTCCTACTATCACTACTATAGGGAAGCAAATGCACCACCCAAATATTGGCGAGTATTAGGCAAAATGCTTTGACTTAGCCTTTAGAGGTAAGAATCAGCAGCCGATAACATTTATCCCTACCCGTTAGAGCATCGTACGGAACCGGAGGTCCGCGTCGGCAACGCGAAGGGCCACGCCCGTGAAAACCGGCCTCGGTTTTCCGCACCGAGCGATGCACTGCTCTAGCGCATCGTGCGGAAAAGTGGACCCGGTTTTCCGCACAAAAGATGCGCTCATCAAGAAAAGGAGCATCGGATCAGCCCCTGACGCCCAGCGGCTCCGGCCTACGCAGACAAGGTGGTTGGAAATTCGCCCATGACGTTTTGATCAATGGAGGGATTTGCTGAGGGGGAGCGAGTGCAGAAGGGTGCCCCGGGGGCTGACGATGTCGAGCCGCCAGCCG
>NZ_QDAH01000053.1 GCF_003075415.1 Microvirga sp. KLBC 81 | reverse complement strand
CTTGAACACGCTACCCTCCTTCGCTGAGCTCAAGGAGGATTAGCTGAAACTCTGAAACAAATTGTTGCGACAGATCCCGACACCTTTGGAAAGCCGTACGATGCTTGTCAGCGGCGGCGTAAGAGACCGCGTCTAAGGGGAGGAAGAGATGTCGAGATCACCAGGTGGGCGCCGTCCGAGCGATCCACTGAAGGCTGCGGAGGCAGCCTTTAAGAAGGCAACAACGAAGCCGATTGAAGGGCCGCCTAAACCTGCATCAATTCCTGGCGTCAAGGAGACGGTCACTCTCCGCATTGACCAGGATGTGCTTGAGTTCTTCCAGCAGGACGGCCCAGGCTGGCAGGACCGGATCAATGCAGCCCTGCGGAAGGCCGCTGGCAAGTGAGTAGCAGTCTTATGAATCAAGCCAGTCGTATTCAAAGGCTGATGTGGATCGAGGAGCATCGGAAGGGATGGCTCACGATAGCCTTGCACACTTCCTTCCCCATGAAACCGAGTCAGGTTCCATAATGTTTGTTATGCGAAATGTTATATGGTGTTACATATATGCTATCGAGGGCACCCTCCCACCAGCAACCTACGCAGGATTGATCGTCATCCGTTGGATCGCATAAATGGGAGCCTTAGACGCACTGGATGCGACATGGCCTCACGGAAGACTCTGAACGCGAAGAACCTCGAGGCGCTCGGGGCCGAGCGCCTGGCTGAGTTGCTGATCGAGATCAGCCGGGGCAATGCGGCAGCCCAACGCCGTCTGCGGCTGGAACTGGCTGGCGCCGCCAGCCCGGCCGACATGGCGCAGGAGATCCGCAAACGCCTGACAGCCATTGCCCGATCCCGCTCCTTTGTCGACTGGCAGCACCGCAAAGCCCTTGTCGCGGATCTCGAGACCCAGAAACAGGCGATCACTCAGGTAGCCAAAGTCGATGCAGCTGAAGCGCTGGATCTCCTCTGGCGCTTCATGGCACTGGCCAATTCGATCTTCGATCGCTGTGACGACAGCAGTGGAAGCGTGATGGCCGTCTTTCAATCTGCCTGCCGCGATCTGAGGGAGATTGCCAACTCAGCGAATGCCGCCCCCAACGTGCTGGCCGAGCAGGCTTACCGTGCTTTGACTGAGAACGAGTATGGTCAGTACGACGGCTTGATCAAGGTTCTGGCCCCGGCTCTTGGTCCACCAGGGCTCGACCACCTCAAGCAACTCATCCTCAAACTGTCGCAGGAGCCACGACAGAAGCCTCGTGCTGAAGACCGGAAGGTCATCGGCTGGGGGATGGGTGGTCCCTTGTACGCCGATGACCTGGCTGAGCGCCATCGCAGCAGCGTTGTTCGACTGGCGCTGGAGGCGATTGCGGATGCTCAGGGGGATGTGGACGCCTTCATTGCACAGCAAAGTGAGAAGGCACGGCGCGTTCCGGGTGTTGCTGTGGAGATCGCGCAACGGCTCTTGGCTGCAGGCCGCACGGAGGAGGCTTGGGCTGCCATCAATGCCGTCGATCAGGACCGACCTGACTGGATCCCTATCGAATGGGAGCAGACTCGGCTTGAGGTTCTCGAGACCCTCGGACGAGCAGATGAGGCGCAGGCGTTTCGCTGGGCTTGTTTCGAGCGCGCGCTCAACCCGGAACATCTGCGCTCCTATCTCAAGCGCCTGCCCGACTTTGAGGATCTTGAGGCTGAAGAGCGGGCCATTACCCATGCGCTGAGCCATCCGAGTGTGCACTATGCATTGGGTTTTCTGGTGACCTGGCCAGCGCTGGACCAAGCCGCGCACCTGGTGCTTGCCCGTGCAGACGAACTCAATGGTGACTTCTACGAGATCCTAGCGCCAGCCGCGGCTGCGCTGGAGGCGAAACATCCTCTTGCGGCCACTGTTCTTCGCCGGGCCTTGATCGACTTTGCCCTGGAGCGGAACCGCACCAAGCGGTATCAACATGCCGCTCGCCACCTCGAGGAGTGTGAAAACCTTGCTGGCCGGATCGAGGATTTCGGCAGGTTCGAGGCTCATGATGTCTACATGAGACGTCTCAAAGCCCAACATGGCCGCAAAAGCTCGTTCTGGAGCTTGGTCGTGTGAGAACGGCACCACTCGCTCTGCTGCGCTGCCATATCCGACCAGGGCATGTGAGAGGGATGCGAAATCAGTGACTGAAGCAGCCGTATAAGGGCGGTGCGTGATGCAGAAACATAGCTTTGCTGGGGTCTTCAACGAAGCTCACGAGAAGAATAGCCCATGAGCCCATCGTCACAATGGACCCTCTTTATCGCCCGCCCTGGACGGGATAGGCAGCACGTCATTCAGGACCCCCAAGGCGAGCCCCGGATCATCTTTGGCGAAGACGATGGCACGAGGATCAATGATCGTCTGGCGAGGTATATTGTCGAGAGCCTGAATGCGGGTTTCGATGTAGAAGACCCAAATCCGGATGAGGGCTGGTTTCTGGAAAGCTTGCGAGAAGATAACGCGCAGGATCCGGCCATTCTCATTTTGTGATCCTGATTTCGAGATCCGACTCGAGATCCTCGATACAGACAGCCTTGAAGAGGATCAGGCGCTGGGCCGAAAGGTTGTGGCTCTAATCAATGCCTACTTCATTCAGATTGAGGATTCGCATCCAAGCGTTTCCTCCGTCGACTCCCCACCGGGAAAACAGCAAACCAGATCTAGACGTTGAACGATGGAGGCCTCCTGGCTGGGCAAACATGACGTAGCATCAGTCGCCGACTTCTTGTCAGAATGTTTTGTGCGAGATGTTATATCATCAAAATACCTGACGTGAGCGTGAAGCCTTGATCCCCTGCCACTGTCTGAACTTGATTGAGCATCGTGGGCTCCCAATAGCTCGGAACAGAATGTTGCCATTTGGCATTGAAGTAGCTATATAGTGCCAAATGGGAGATGCTGCTATGGCTGCCTTGCTGCCGGTTGACACTGCACCGAAGGACTTCCGGCCCGCGCCGATTACCGACGATGAGGCTGCTGCAACGTTTCGCGCAGCCCTCAATCTGTTTCGCCTGTGGGACATTACTGACGACGAGGCGGCCACCCTGCTCGACTTACCGGTGCGAACCTATCGGCGATGGAAGGCTGGTGACCTCGGGCGCATCGATCGGGATGGCAAGGCTCGGCTGTCCAATCTCATGGGCATCCATAAGGCCCTGCGGATCATCTTCCGTGAACCGCAGCGCGGTTATGCCTGGATCAAGGCGCCGAACTCCGCATTCGCCAACAGGTCGGCACTTGAGGTGATGCTCGGTGGCGAACTCACCGACCTGATGCGCGTTCGTCGCTACCTGGATGCCGAGCGAGGCACCTGGTGATCGATATTGATGCGATCCCCGTCTCCGAAATCAGTTGGCGCGGCTCAGTTCGGATCATCAGAAGCATTTTTCCGCCGATCGACCTTTTCGAAGACATTGCGGATCCAGCTGATTGGCCCCTCATCATCTCCGCCGAGCAAAAGACAAATCCGCGCTTGATGGAGACCATTGGCAATCTTGATCTCGTGCCTGAGAAACGGCGCGTTGCCGGTCCAGGGGCGAGCTATCTTATGGCACCTTTCACTCATGTGAGCACTGATCGGCCGAGTCGATTCAGCGATGGCACATTCGGCGTCCTTTACGTGGGCAATTCCTTTGAGGTTGCCCTGTTCGAGACGATTCATCACCATGGGCAGTTCATGGCCCGCACCAACGAACCGGCTGGGTGGACCTCCCAATTTCGGGAGATCGTGCTCGACGTGAATGCTCAACTGCATGATCTGAGAAATAAGGCTGGCTCATCGGGACTTCTCCTGCCCGACGATTACGGGGCCAGCCAAGCATTGGGTTCCCGGCTTCGCGCCACACGCTCGGATGGCGTCGTCTATCCGAGCGTTCGCTATCCAGGTGGTGAGTGCGTGGGCCTGTTTTATCCAGACTGCGCCGCAAACCCCATTCAGGGTCGGCACCTCGACTATCACTGGAATGGCACAACCGTTGATCTGTACCGTGATGCCAACACCGGCCAGGTCTACCGGATTGTGTGAAGCACTACAGAACCGAGCTTCGAGACGTTCCGCTCGCATGACTGGCGGAGGCTTCCGGAATTGAAGATGACGACCGTCCACTCAATGTCACCTTGGTGGCTACAGGGGATTGTCATGTCTGGATGGCGCCCGTTTGGCAATGTGATTGTTGATGACGTTTGGGCCTAGCGGGCGGGTGCAGTCATGACATCGCCTCTTGCCACAGCAACGGCTACAGACTTCTTGTCAAAAACTTATGCAAAAGGACATAGCGTTTAAGAGCCAAGAAAACGCTTGCGGCAATGTGACTTTCTTGTGTCTTTATCGTGGCTGACTGTAGGGTCAGGCATCCGCAGCCTCCCCGTGCCATCTGTCTCTTGGTACCGAGAGGCAGAACATTCTCTCTCCTTCACAGCATTCGTCCATGAGCACCAGCCGTCGGTTTCTGATTGCCTCCTCCTTGGCCCGTCTCATCCAGAGGGAGACAGGCAGCCTTCGCTTCACCGAAGGCTATTTCCCTCAGCAGGATGATCGCAATTCCTATGTTCAAGTCACGGAAAACAGGAGCTTCCTCGTTCTGAGGACTAATGGACCGGCTGGTCCTCAAGAGGAGCGGACTGAGGTTCCTCAGTCTCATGCCGATGCTCTCTTGGACGTAGTGGCCGGCGGAGTGGATTACGTCCGCAGTACTCTCACTATTGGCGCTCAGGAGATCCACATCGATCAGTTCCTGGCGCCAAGTGTGTTTCCGGTGATCTCGGTGGAGTTGGGACACGAGCCTCAGGCCCGGGAGTTCTCTCCGCTGCCCTGGTTCGGACCCGAGGTGACCAGCGACCTGCGCTACACGAACCAGTCGATCGCCCTTCATGGGCTTTCCGAACTCATTGAGATTCCGCTCTCCAATACAACCCTCGATAGCCTGCTGGATACGCTGGAGAACCGCATTCCCGCAGCAACAACGCAGCGGCCTGCACCAAGACGAGTTGTGCCTCCCCAGCCTGAACACAAGGCTCCGTCAGCTTCTCCGGTCCATCGCGGCCCGATCCCTCCAGCGGAAGATTCAAACGCTGAGGACGAACTTCTCCGCAGATTGGCTCGGACATTGCAGCCTCAGCGCCGCCGCTGAGCCTTTTCCACCTCCGCAAGGTCATTGCCACGAGAGCAGGCCGCTTCATTAGCGGGCAAGAGCAAAGCGGCGACCGCACTCTTCCTGCTCTCGTCGCACAATTGTGACCTGTCTGGCGCTGGCGCTTTGCCGGGCACCAGCGCAGCCATCTCCTGCCGCAGAGCCAAGAAAGCCTCACGCCATCTTGCTCTCCTAAAGAGGCCTTCTTTCTATGAAGGATTCTGTGCATGGCCCATGGACTGTCCGAGCGTCGATCACACGAGCGCTTACCCACTCATCTGAAGGGATGGATTGCGCATAAGACTGTCCGGACGCCAATCGCGTGCACCGTCTGGGATCTGTCTGAGACCGGAGTGCGCCTTGAGATCGACGGTCCTGCCGATCTCCCCATCGAATTCGAGCTGCGGATCCCGGACACAGGAGCCGCAGCCAGCGTCCGGTTGGTTTGGACGACCGGCGTCTCTTATGGAGCTCGATTCACGGACTAGCAGGCCCCAAAGCCTGTGACCACACGCAGGGACTTGCTACACAAGTTCGATCGCGCCAACCTCATGCCCCCTGCGGCCTGCCACGACCGCAACACGAACTTTCTCTGTTGTAGAACCAGTCCTGCTCCTCGTTGTCTACCGGCTGTTGGAGACCAGTAGCCGATCGACCAATCGATCAAGGCAGCTCTGCTCAGCGAAATTAATCTTCTCGATCCGTGCAAGCCATCGGTGAAGGTATGCGCTTGGATCTCGCCGAGAATTGCATTAGAGCTCCCCCATTCATCCCTGTGATTTTCAGGATGACGGGCCAGATCGGCGCCCTTCAGCAAGCCTCGTCATCGAATAAAGCTACCTGCGATTATTATTGTTGAGAAAAGCAAGATGCCTCGTCCCGTGCGTCAGTTCGAGCCGCATATCACCCGTAGCGGTGGCGTCCCCTCAAAGTATCGGTTCACCGCTCGTTGTGCTGAGTGTCCCAAGAGTGACAGCTATGAAGCCAATCAGTCCGTCAGCGATGACGTGATCAAGGGCTACTTCAAGGATCGCGGCTGGCTTCTGGGGCGAGATCGCACCTATGATCTATGCCCTGCATGTCTGGCGAGACCGCGGGATACTGAACGTCGGCGGGCAACTGAAGCTCCCCGCCACGGGTTTGCAGCGCCGGCAGGGCAACCGAATCGCGAGGCGGCTCCGATGAAGGCGCGCCACAAGGATACAGCTGAGATCCTGGCGCGCCACCTGGGCAAGCCTGAGGCCCTGGCCGCGGAGGTCTTCCGCCCCAAGGAGGGGCAGCCCCCTCGCCCCGCCGCTCCAGCTGCTGCACCCCAGCCAATGTCGTCCCCTGCCCTGTCGCCCGAGGTGGAGCAGGCCCTGACCGGGATGGCCGCGGATCTGAAAAGCCTCCGCTCCACCATGGAGCTCATGGCCGAGCAGGTGAGCAAGCTGGTGGCTCTCGGAGGCCAGCAGATCGAAGCCATCGCACGCTTGGCCCCTGCCCTCATCCAGTCGACGGAGGGTCTCTCAGGGGGTCTTCGGCAGATTGTCGGTGCCATCCAGGCGATCCCGCATCTCGCGCATCCTGTAGCCGAGCAGCAGTCTGTGATGAAGGCTGAGGCCGGCCCCGAGTTGACGCAAGCCGTCGATGCTGAGCCAGCGTCTGTACCAGAGCTGGAGGAGGCGCCACGGCCGGCTGGGCGCAAGCGGAAGGCCGAGGTCAAAGAGGGACAGATCCCATCCGCTGCGGTCGTGGTGAAATCCATTGCGGACGCCAAGCGCCCGGATCGGTTCTACACCTCCATCCGCCTGCCGCGGGAGCTGTGGGACAGCGCGGGATTTGAACCCGACGACCGCCTGCTGCTCGACTGGAGCGGGAAGGTCCTTTCAATTGAGCGCGCCACAGACGGTGGCGTGAAGCCGAAGTCGATCGGGGATGCTTCTGTGGTGCTGCAATCCTGGAAGCTCGGCAACCTCAACTTGGATCAGCCCAAGGTCACAGGCGCCAACGGCTCCTTGCGCCTGACAGCCGGGCGCAAACGCGCTGAAGCTTGATCATCGCACGATGCGTGCGAAGAGCTGGAATCACCCTAGCGTGGCAATCCTCTGCTCTCGAGCAATACGTCTTGGCTATCGGAACTTGCTAATGCAAGCCGCAGAATACGATCTGCCTCTGCGGATCCATCACGGCTTGCCATCGGTCCGCGAACAGAGCGGCAACCGATTGGTCTTGAGTGATCCCCTGCGCTCTTGGTGTATCTTGTCGCGTGTGACCGCTCCAGGAAGAACAACCCACCGATAAAGATCATGCAGGTGTGGCCAGAGCGGTGGACGCATTGGTTTTACGCTCTATTGGGGCAAGCCGCGGGGCTGAATTCCTTCAGCCCGTCACAACAGTTCCACTTTCGGAGCGAGTCGGAGGGGATTACTTATCCGCATCCGTTAATAGATTTTTAACGTCTCTGTTTATTGGAATTTATACTTGCAATAATCCAATATTCCGCTATCTTACAGCCAAGCCGATGTGGCAACGGCCCGCCCATTCAGGGCGGCCCCTGCCGGTGTACCACCACCGACAGGGTGCCTGACCACAGTCCGAGTCCGTAGGAGACCCGACCATGGCTGCTGTATGCAGTAGCGCGCTTGTGCGCGCATTGAAAGCCCCTTGTCGAACTGAGATGAACCGTCCGTGCGCGATCCTGGCGATCCCGTGCGGCAAGGTCCTGTGCCCGCAGCCGTCCGGCTGCCGCGCCTGAGCCGTTTCACCCCTCATCTCTCCGGCCCTAACGCTCCTCCTCTGCTGCCTGCCTGGCGGGTTCAGTCACGGCACTGTCCTGCCGACGGAGCGGTGTGGGCCATCGTCAAGGGTTTGCATTCATGTCCAACAACCTTCCACCTTTCACGTCCGTCGTGATGTCCCTCATCAAGCTGAGGGGTCCGGTCAAACAGCGCGCGTCCATCTGGGTTCCGACCGTCATGGTCATGCGCGTCGAAGATCTCCCTCATGAGATCTCCCTACCTGTCCTCAATTCGACGGGCTGCTACGCTGCGATCGGCTTGCCGAATGCCAGTGATCAACGTCCTTACGTCATGTGCGGCGAGGGCAAGAACGTGGGCCACCGTCTGATGCGCAAGATCAACGACTCCGACCGCGCTTGGCATTTCGTCATCATCTTCGGCTGCGAGCAGCCGGGCTGGTTTGAAGCCGCAGGCAAGCACCTGGAGTGGCGCTTCAATAGCCTTCTCGAGCATGCCCCGCACCTCGATCTGGTGATCGGTGTGTCTCCCAGACGCAATCATGTGTCCGAGGAGGAGCGCCGCGTGCTCGACAACTATGTTGTCGAGGCCCGCCGTCTGTTGGTGTCGATGGGGCACCACTTCCTCGAACCGGTACCCGTCCTCGAGCGTGAGGCCGTCCCGCACACGGTCGCTCCGGCGGCATCGCGTTTCGACTTCAGTGAGTTCCTGAAGCCATCCCGGCTCAGCTCAACTCCTGATCCGATGATGCCTCAGGGGCCGTTCACTCATTCGACCGGATTGGATGGCGAACGTGGTCCAGGCCTGAAAGCTGAGGATCCGATTGGAACCCGCTACCGGCTGCACTACGGCGACCTTCAGGCCACCGCGGAAAAGCTGCCTGACGGCACGTTGCTCGTGCACAAGGGCAGCGAGGTGAGCGCTGTCGAGACCACGACGCTGCCGCGCTACATTCGCGAGCACCGGGCGACGTTGCTGGCCACGGGCGTCCTCAACGCTCATCCGACGGACGAGACGAAACTCGTCGTCACCCGTGACGAACCGTTCGAGAGCCCGAGCCGATTAGCCAAATGCCTCACGGGCTCGACCCAGGGTGCCGGCGCGGTCCTGCGAACCTGCACCATCGATACCTTTCGTCTGATCTGATCCAGGTCGGCGCAGGCTCCTGAGCTTGCGCGCTTTTCTCCCATCCCTTTCTCATCATCACCGCCACGCTCGTTGCGCTGGCGAACAGGAAAGCTATGCCTATGAACTACGTTTCTCCCGTCACTGCCTCCAGTGCACTTGAGACCTCCTCGCGTGTCGCCGTGGTCGCCAGCCTCGGGCGCGAAGCTCCCCTGCCCTTTGCCTTCGATGCCGTGTTGGGCGTTAAGTCCGGCGTCCGTTCCGTCTCGGACGACCCACAATGTGAGAAGTTCGCACACACTCTCGATCTGGCGCAGGCTGGTCTTGTCCTCCGCTCGGTCCGGTTCACCAGTGGACGTACCGTCAGCCTCGTTGCGGTACCGAGCGTCTGCTGGCGTGACCCGGTCCTGCATGCCCGCATCCTCGACCTCAAGTGGACCCGTGAGCTCAGCGGGCAACGCCTTGTGCTGGTGCCGGAGAGCGTCATCCGGGCCGAGCCGCGACTGACCAATGCACTGTTGGTTTCCGCTTGTGACGGCGTGCACGTCACACCGCGCGAGCGCCTCATCCTCCTCTCGCATCTCACGGAATTCGGCGGCAGCGCCTCGCTTGAGGTCTGCGCCGAGTGGCTGGCCTGCAGCACCGATCCAGCCGGGGCGGTGCTGCGGCTGGTCACTGAGCGCGTGCTGACGATTGCTCTCGACCGCCCGATCGACTTGCAGAGCGAGGTCAGCCTCGCTGCCCGGCGCTGAACTTCTGGCCGGAGACCATCATCATGAGCATTCATACTCTCTCCAGCACCGACATTGTCGATGACCTTGTTGTGGAAGACGATCAGGACGGCAGCCCTGCTCTGCCCGCCCCCTCTGGCCAGGAGAGCCTCCTGAGCCAGGCGAGGGCCCGGCAGCGGCCGTTCCTGTGGGAACTGCTGGCCAAGCCGCTGCTGCGGCAGGCGCTCGGGCCCGATCTCCTGCGCCGGCTCAAGCGCGGCGACAGCGCCCTCGCGCTCGTTGTCGCAGCGCCTTCGCCGGCGTGGGTCGCGCCGCTATCCGAGGCGCTCAAGCACTTGGCTTCACAGGGACTTCGGATCATCAGCCCGTCCGAGCGGCTTCATCGGCCCGACGAGCAACTCCACCGCGCCGAAGAGGCCGCCAAGGCCCTGAACAAGGGTGTGACCGTCGCCGGCATTGCCGCTGATCCAGAGCGTGAGCTGTCGAAAGTGCTGCTCGCTGCTGCGGACGTCACTGTTGTCGTACCCGCGCCCGACGCCGCACTGGTCGAGCGCGCCATCCGCGCCTTCAGCCGCAAGGGCGAAGCTGTGACGCTGTCCGCGCACGACCTCGCCGGCCTCGACTGGATGGACTTCTGCGCCGCTTTCCGGCCGGGCTCGACCCGCCAAGCCATCGCAGCCCGGCTGGCGCGGGCTGCTAGCGCGCGCACCGGCGTGACATTTGCCGATGATGGCCCTGCTCTGGAGACGCTCACCGGCTACGGTGAGGCGCGCACCTGGGCCGAGCAGATCGTCCGTGACGTTGAGGACAGGCGTGCTGGCCATACCCCGACGGCAGCTCTGGAAAGCTGTCTGCTGTTCGGGGTTCCTGGGACCGGTAAAACTTCGCTAGCAAAGGCGCTGGCCAAGGCCGCCGGTTTGCCGCTCGTGATGACGAGCGTGTCCGAGTGGTTCAGTGCCTCGGACGGTCATCTCGGGGCGGTGGTCAAGGAACAGAAGAAGTTCTTTGCCACTCTGCGCGCAACCCGCCCCTGTGTCGGTTTCATCGACGAGCTCGATGCGTTGCCGAGCCGACAGTCCATGAGTGGATCGACCAACAGCGATTTCTGGGCGCCGATCATCACCGGAATGCTGCTCAGCATCGATGCTCTGCGTCAGGCCTGCCCCAATGTGGTGCTGATCGCCGCGACCAATTTTATCGACAAGGTCGACCCCGCGTTGCGCCGTTCGGGCCGGTTCGACCGGCTGATCGAGATCGCTCCACCTGATGTTGAGGGACTGACGGGCATCCTGCGGGCGCACCTCAAGGGTGAGCTCGCTGACGCCGATCTTGCTCATGTAGCGCAGCTTCTGCTGGGGCGGGTCGGCGCCGATGTTGTGCAAGTGATACACAGCGCCCGCCGGCGCGCTCGGCTCGCTGGCCGGCCTCTCACGCTCGATGATGTCCTCGTCGAGGCCAGTCCGCCGGAGCCACGCAGTGCTAGCGAGTTGCGGGCGTGTGCCATCCACGAGGCTGGCCACGCCGTTGTGGCGCTGGCTTTAGGCCGCATCCTCCAGAGCGTGTCGCTGCAGCTGGTGGGTGCCAGTGGTGGAATGACCAGCATCAATCATCCAGGCTTTATCCCGACCCGGAGCGTGATCGAGGATACCGTGGTGATCGGCCTCGCTGGACGGGCCGCCGATATCGTGCTGGGTGCTGGTGCGAGCGCTGGGGCGGTGAGCGATCTGGCGCTCGCCACACGCGAGCTTTCGGCCCTGCATGGCAGCTTCGGCCTGGGAAGTATGCTGCTGCACCAAGTTGGGGCCGAGGAGGCCAGCACTTTGGTGCGCCTCGATAGCCGCTTTGCTCAACGCATCGAGGCCGATCTGCAGCGCCTGTTGGATCGTGCGATCATGCTCGTGACCAAGCACAAGGATGCGGTTCTGGCCGTGGCCGAGGCGCTCCTCGCCCACCGAGTGCTGTCAGGCGCACAGGCGCAAGCTCTGACGAAGGCATACCCACCCTTGCCGTGTCCGACCCAGATCCGCCCTCTACCTTGACGCCCTGTGGCTTGCTTATTCTCTCGCAGGCTTGTCATGTCAGTGGAGCGACTGTGCGCCAGATGGTGTCAATGCAACCAGACACATTGACCAACTCCTGGAGCACTATCCGGACCGGGTGCCCACATCTCGCAAGAGGTCAGCCAGAGATAATGAATTCGTGGAAAGAGCTAGCCGCGCCGACCACGTGGGCCGACTTTGGCCAGATGTGTTCGATTGGCAACGGGGAAGTCAGCAGTCGGCTCAGCGGTTCCCGCTCCCGAAGCCGAAATCCAGCCGCGTCCTGACTGGCGAGAATAGAACACGTGGCCGGTCTGAGAGGGGGGCAGGATTGAGGAAGTCAGGTTGTCGAGCACGTACTCGCCTCGATCCGTGGAAACAGTCAGCACTGCATGTGCTTCACCTTGGGACGTCGCTCCAACGTAGATTAACAGGGCCGAGGCTGGCCAGCCTCGCTGGATGAGGAGCTTGCGCTTTAGGAGGGCGAAATCCTCGCAATCTCCTTTGCCGCTGTTGGGCAATGTCCAGACATCCTCCCGGCCGTATTGCTCCATGTCGGAAACTTCGGTGACGGTACTGTTGACGTAGCTATTGACTTGCTGCAACTCCGCCATCCGCTTGGCTGTGAGAGCCAACTGGGCAGGTGGCTCGCCAGCACAGGCGCTGAATAAAGCCCAGCCATTGTAGTCAGCAGAAGACCGCCAGCGAAGCCGCGACAGACCGATACCATAGGAGTGCCCCACTCTAATCTTGCAGCCGAGCGAGAACCTTAGAGGCCGTTCGGCATTGTTTTCCTTCCCGCTCGGTAGACGATGACTTTAGGCTTAAAATTTGGCAGCTTGGCTGTGGTTGCAATCTCTGCTGGCGAATGGGCTCTCAAGCAGTAGCGGCCATTCCTGATTTCTGAATCGAAATCTCTTGGCTAAAGCCGCTTCATTAGCCGCGCCGCCGCCATGATGAGTTGTGCATCGAGCATGTCTTCAGCGGCGGCGTAGCGAGCCGCCCATCGCTCATAGGTTGCCCAACGCATACCCTTCGGCTTTGGCGGCAGATCCCATTCAGCTGGGTCTGCATCCTAGTCGTATACCAGTGAAATGCCGAAATAGTTCGACGCCATGTAGAATGCCCAGTCACAATCTGCCGCAGAGGTACCGGAAGAAGCCTGGCCTTTGTATATGCCATAGGCAGTGTAGGCAATGAACCACGGCCCTCCGCTATCGCCAGGGAAACATCTCAAGCTCGCCCCGGACACACGGATCCATACTGGCAAGCACGTCGTGCCTGGACAAGCATCCGTGTAGGCGGGTGCGAAGGTTTTGCTCTGGATCGTGCCGCAGCTGTAGCCCGTCGTCTTTCCCCGATGACAGACATAGCCTCCGACCGACTGAAACGCGCGGGTACGCTGGGAATAGAGTGGGCGATGAGATAGCGTACTGCTAGCATAGAAGCGCGGCTCTTCAATATGCAGAGTGGTGTGCCACTGCACATCTTGGTCAGCGTCACGGATCTCGTCTACGAAGCTTGTCGAGTAGCTGAACCCGCCGAACTCAAAATAGGTCTGGTTATCGGGGCAATGACCTGCAGTGATGTAGCCACGCGTACCTGTCGATGGATGCCGCACCACAAAGCCCGAGGTGCAGCTCGATAGGTCTGCCCCACCGCGAGTATGGCCGTCGCCGACAGGCGTCTTGACTTCCTCAGTTCGAATTGGCACCTGTAGCAACTCTCGTGCCCGTTCTTGCACCCGCCGCCGCGCCTCGGGATCGAGTGGGACCTTCTCACCACCCTGATAGTACAGGACGATTTCACCTGTACGCTCGTCCACTTCGGCCCCAACAAGGCCGCCACCCAGCTCCTGCAGGCGGGGAAGAGCGTTTTCCAATCGTCGAGTCAGATCCTCTAGACTGGGCCCGGCGCTCTCGACGAGTTCGATGGGCACTCGGGACTGTTCTATCATCCTCCTAGCTTCTGCATCGATATTAGCCCCCTCTGCCAGCCGCACCACGCCCCGAAGCTGTGGTTGGTGTTCAATGTACGATCCGGCGATGCCTGCGGAGCCCACCCGCTCCCGCAATGTGGCGAGCACGTCCTGCAACGCCTCTTGCTGCCTCAGCCGCCGTCCTGCTTCTTCCGCGGTGACATTAAAATCCTCCGCGTAGGTAATAGCGCCTTCTTGTAGCGCCTCCCGCCTGCCAGGATCGTCTTTTGCCTCTAGTTCGTCAGTAACCTGTCCCCCGCCCGGGGAGAGCAAATCCTGCGCCAGTGCAGGTCCGAAAGTTAGCGTGACAATGTATGCAGCTGCGATAACAGTTCCTCTGTTGAGCATGACACTCTCCCGAGCTCACGGCCTTCGTGGAAGACTCACAATAAATCTCCCGCGTCAGCGCAAGAATATCTCATCGTGGATCCCTCAACAATCTAACAACCAATTATCAGTTGCGGTGAACCCACTTGAACTAATCAATTTGGGAGCGTGGCTCTTTTCACGGATCTTTTTGGAGGCTAGCACACTCCTAGCCCGACTACTTGCGTTTGAGTTACGGGTGCTGATGTTGCTGACTTCGAAATCGAAATCTCTTGGCTAAAGCCGCTTCATCAGCCGCGCCGTTTCTAAAGCATCAAGTACACCCTCAGCAGAATGGTAGCAGGCCTCCCAGTGCATGAAGCCGACTGCGCATCGGCACTACGAGAGAAGAATGGGGGTGGGAGCGAGCGGACTGGAACCTTCGCCCACTCCATTTTCACCAGATCCCCGGCCCATTGATAGTGCGTGACCCTCTGGCGTTGCCATATCCTCCCATGTAACCGGTCCAGCGTCTGCTCCATCGGACCTGACCGTAGTTCTTACGGCGTTGGGATCTCGGCGTCGCTCTTTTCCGGACTGGAGTTGTAACCCGCTGGCTAGGAGGGTCTCCTTTCTGAAAGGTGTCTGCTTCCGCTGGAATTCCCGGTGCTTGCATCTGTGGTTGAACATTGCCCTGAAGACCCGGATCCTGTGCTGCAGGTTGCGCAGTAGCGGCTTCCTGGTACATGCGAGCGGCCCCAGCCTCATCTTGGTCGCGGGTCTTTATTGACGCTTCTTCGATGATTTCGCTGGACTTGTCGACTGGAGGCCCAAACAAGACGAGAGTAGGGTCCTGAAAAGCCAGAGTGCCTGGTATGAATTCCGTGCGGCTTTCGAGAACGTCAATCGTTCTCAGAGCAGCTTCTAGCTGTCGAGTTGTGAGAGCGCTCTGCTCTTTCTCCCGCATGAGGTCGGCTAGCACCTTGGCCCCGTCCGCCATGAGAACTGAAAGCTGTGCCTGCAGGACATTCAACTGCTGATACGCAGCATCGGCTCGCTGTCTCTCCCAAGCGGCTGCATCCTCGCTCTCTGCTGCCTTGGTTGCGCTCGTCTTCAGGGCAGTGAGCTGTTCTTTCAATGTCTCAAGCTCGCGGACAGACGAGGTGGAACGCTCCTTCTCCTGTTCCAGCATATCCTCAAGCTCAGCGGCTCTAGCCTCACTCGCCTTCAAAGTGGCTACTTGCTGCTGGGCTGCGTTCAACTGCTGCTGCAGTGTATCGGCGCGGTCCTTTTCCCGTTCAATAGCCTCTTCTAACTCGGTATGCTTGCTCTCAGGCATAGCCGCCTTGTCATTGATGGGGCCGTGCGGAGACACTATAGGCAGATTCAGTCGGTTTTCCGCCGCCGTCTTCAAGGCGCTGATCCCGCCAGATCCCACGCCAGCGCCCAGTCCAGCAGTACCTCCGCTCACGCCCACATCGAGCGCTGCTACCCTCTCGACCTGCACGATTGTAAAGACGAATAATGACAGAGCGGCGATAGAGGGTTGTACGGCCCGAGTTAAATGGATTCGTTCAATCGTGAGACGACACGCCACTGCTGCCCTCCCGCATGCAAGACGAAGCTACGCCGCTGCCATCAGGTTATTGCCCCAACGGGCGTGGGCAAGATGGGCATAAGGCGATGAAGAATACCCCATGCGAGTAGGTTGCTGCGCACTAACATTACGCAAAGTAACGAAGTGTATGTCAAATAGTCTATTGCGCGGCAACCGCTCCCCTACTACACCTCCCCAGCGGAATACTGAGGGGATTGCTATGCGGTCATTTGGGGATGCGCAGCGCAGGGCGCAGGCGCAGGAAGATGAAGAGGCGTTTTCCGCAGCCGTTCAAAAGGCTGCGCCTTACCTGTTCCGTATTGGCCGGGCCCTCACCTATGCCTTTGTCGCCTACGTTCTCCTCCAGCTGCAGTCGAACTTCGACTTCAGCTATATTGCCTTCGCCCTTGCCATATTCTTCCTGTCGCTTATTCGGCGGGCGCTGATTATCTCTGAAGTTGCCCTTTTGCTGCTCACCGTCAGCCTGTTCATCACCGATGGCTTCCTCAAAGCCTTAGAAGGCTTGTTCTAAGAGCTAGGCTCAGGACCTATTAATTTGGGCTGAGGTATGATTCAGAGCCTCCTGTCGAGGAGGCTTGGATGGGTGACTTGTTTCTGCTGAGCAAGCGTCAGATGGCGCGGATTTCACCGTACTTCCCGCTGGCGCACGGCGTACCGCGCGTGGACGACCAGCGGGTCGTCAGCGGGATCGTGTACGTGATCCACAACGGCCTGCAGTGGAAGGACGCTCCCAAGGAGTACGGGCCGCACAAGACGCTCTACAACCGGTTCATGCGCTGGAGCCGGTTGGGCGTATTCGACCGCATCTTTGCAGCACTTGCGAGCAAAGGCCCCCAGCCCGAGCGGATCATGATCGATGCCACTCACCTGACGGCGCACCGGACTGCGGCGAGCCTGCTCAAAAAGGGGATGTTCCCCGCCGCATCGGGAGCACGAAAGGCGGGCTGAATTCCAAGCTCCACGCCGTCTGCGACGAGGTCGGGCGGCCGATCATCCTGCTGCGGTCGGAAGGACAGATGAGCGACCACACGGGCGCTCGGCTCGTTCTGGAGGCGTTGCCGGCGGGCTCCACGCTGATTGCTGACCGCGGCTACGACAGCAACTGGTTCCGGGAGGCTCTTGCTGACAAGGACATCACACCCTGCATTCCGCCGACCCGGAACCGCAAGGTGCCGATTGCCTATGACAAGGTGCTCTATCGCCAGCGCCACAAGATCGAGAACATGGTCGCCAAGCTCAAGGATTGGCGCCGGATCGCCACCCGCTATGACCGCTGCGCTCACACGTTCTTCTCGGCGATCTGCCTCGCGGCTACCATCGCCTTCTACCTCAATTAACGAGTCCTGAGCCTAGTATCTCTTCATCAGCCGTGCTGCTGCCATGGCAAGGCTGGCATTGGGAGATCCTCAGCCGCATCATAGCGCGCCACCCACCGCTCGTAAGTCGCCCAGTGCATATCCTTGGGCTTGGGCGGCAGGTCCCACTCGTCTGGATCCTCATTTCCAACGAGCCGTGCCTTCACTTTCGCTTCCTTACTCTTGATTTCTGAATCGAACTCTCTTGGCTAAAGCAAAGCCGAATTTTACGTATAGCCCCGCTGAAACCGGCTCACTCCTGCGCGAGTTGAGACTAACATATGTTATTCGGCCGTTCAGAGAGTGCACTGGAGGCTATCCATGCTGCCAATCAATAACTTCGACTTCGACAAGTACGCACTGAATCGCCTCACCTTTTCCCAAGAGCAGGCCATCTTCGTTCTGGGTCATTCCCTCCGGAGCATTTACCAGGACCTATTCTCAGAACCTGTTCCGGAACACCTTCAAGCTCTCGCAGCTCGGCTAGAGCAAAAGCACCTCGAGTAAACGTCGGCATTGAGCGGGTCTGTCTCGAAGCACGACTAGAGCCCTTTGGGCTTCGGCAGGAGAAAGGAGATGGCTTATGCCTCGCTACTACTTCAATCTTTATCAAGGCTCCCAGCTCATCTCCCAGGACGATACCGGCTATGAATGCCCCAATAATGCGGCCGCACGCCAGTTCGCGCAGCTGAGCAACGGGTTGGTGGCTCTTGATCCGTTCCTGTCCGGTGCGTCAGTGAGGTGTTGCATTGTCGTTCTCAATGAAGCCAGACAGAGCATCTTTACCTTGCCCATCTCAAAGTAGGCTTTTGGCCAAAGTGAGCGCTTTCAGGCCAAACTTGCCTCCGGAGGCGCTCAACAGTGCCGATTTCTGAATCGAAATCTCTTGGCAAAAGGCGCTGCGATAGCTGTTAGGGGGCACGCCTAACGCAATCTCCAGGGCGGCACCTACGGTTCGTTCATGCAATCGCCCTAATGCTTAGGACGGTGGCGGTTGCCGGGCATTCTCAGCCGGTGATGCTTCCCGCTCCCTTTGGCCAAGCGCCTGTTGCAAATCCGAACTCAGGCTATTGAGCGGAACGGCCTCATACTGCGAAACTGGTATGCACCGACCCTCAATGCTCGCCATCACCACAGCGTCGGCAGAAAGCTGCTGACCTTCGCTCGTCTGGGCGCTCGTTGAGCTGCGGCGCTCTTCGCCCGGTCTGCTCTCTTTCCTCACGGCGATGACGTACCAGACGTTTCCGGTTCTAGCCGCTTCGGCCAGTAGCCGTGCTCGTTGCTTCGTCTCGTTCAATGCCTTGCGGCGCTCTTCAAGTGACTCACCCCGTGTGAAGGCGAGATTGGGCGGCGTATCTCCGGTTTCGCCATAGGGATGGACGAATCTCAACGTCATCCGCAAGCCATCAGCCTTGACGTCCGTGACGGAAAGCGCAGCGGCTTCTTTTCGCCCCTGAACGAACTCGCGGACGGCCACATCGCACGACAGGAACTCATCTTGTTCCTGCACCGCTTGCTGAGGTGCCGGCCGTTCCTGAGCAGAGGTGTTACGCTTTCGGGATGGTGCGCCCTCCGCTCCAGCAGAGAGAGCAAGGACACATGCGATAGCTAATGAAAAAACTCGCACCATGGCTCCTTCCTCCTGAAATCAGGAAGAACGTCGCCAACCCAGCCAAAGGCTAAGCTGCTTGGTAGTGACGAGTCCCCAGCCGAGATGGCCACAGTCGAAAAATAACGCTAAGGCTGCTTCTTAGTTGCTCAGTGTTCGAAGATGTCAGCCCTTCGGACATCATCGGCAGGAGAAAGGAGAGGTCTTATGCCTCGCTACTACTTCAACCTCTATCGGGGTTCTCAACTCATCTCCCAGGATGACTCCGGCTACGATTGCCCCAATGATGAGGCCGCACGCCAGTTCGCGCGCCTAAGCAACGGGTTGGTGGCTCTCGACCCGTTCCTGTCTAGTGGCGCTGGGGAGTATTGCTGCGAGGTTCTCAACGAGGCCAGGCAGAGGGTCTACCTGCTAGCCATATCAAAGTAGGCTAACCAAATTTGCTTCCCGAGGCATTCAACAATGCCTATCCAGAACTAGCAGTCCTGCAGGATGGCCCCGAACACTTCGCGTTCCGCTGCCGTTTATAGGACCGGCTCTATGGCAGGGCTAGCGCTGCGAGCGGAACATCTCATCAGCCCAGCAGTCGTACACGCGCTGAATGCTCAGGTAGGCTTCGTATGCTCGGTGATAGTTGTGGGCTGCCATGAAGCGCTCTCTCAGAGCCTGCAGCCGCTCAAGCCGCTGAGTCCACTGAGCTTGACGTTCGCGTGACATGGTCCCTCTCCCCTCGAAGGGTTGTCAAAGGGTGACTATAATCCTCTTGCTTAAACAGAGGCTGAACCAAGCGGATCATCCAAGCAGTGCACCGGGATTAACTCCGATGAGGATATCCTCTTACAAGCGGCATTTTGTTCTATTGGCTCTGCCCTGGTAAGCATCTAGGCATATTTCCGGAAGCGAGGAATTTCCATTCTCCTTAACGGCTCAGATTATCAGAATTCGTCCGTATTGCTTAAGGGGCAGGCATGAGTGGCACGAGCGGCAATGACACCTTAGTTGGGAGCGATGGTAACGGCACGCTGGTGGCCTTGGACGGCACCGGCGTATCCAAGCAGGTTCTTATTGCTACCATGACCAGCGGCCTCAAGAGACCTATGCCGAATTCCACGGCATCTGACGCACCATGAGGGAAAGCGCCCCGAGTTCTTCGACTTGGGGCGTTTCATTATTTTCAACCTAGAGCAGCTTCATCAGAAAGGGGGGATCAATGGCGACGATTACCTGGAATGCGTCCTACGGATTTGATTTAAGCAATCTTGACCTCAGCTATCTATACTACGGTTATTCATATACTCGAACCTCAGTCCTGTTCTCGGTGAACTACGACTCCAGCGGTTACTCCCGTGACGAATTCCGGGGATACAACTTCACCTACAACTCTGATGGAATACCTACCGGTGGGGTCGTCACGAGCTATGCGGCATACGTGTACGGCCAACGGATTGTTGTTGTCGATGGCGCCCAAATTGCTGTGACGGCCCTTGTTGCAGCCGCTTCGACATACTCAAACTCCGATGACCTGGCGCTTTTCAAATCTGCCCTGTCTGGCTCGGATCAGATTTGGGGCGGTAGCGGCAACGATAAAATGGATGGCAGGGCTGGGGCCGATTACTTGGCGGGCCGTGGCGGCAACGATACCTACTACGTGGACAACCTAAACGACCGGGTAGTGGAAACATCCACGGGCGGCACAGCCGATAAGATTTTCACTTCAGTCAGCTATGGTCTGGCCGGCATTTACGTTGAAACGCTAGCTGCTACTGGCTCCGCGGCAGTCAGCCTGACCGGCAACTCGCTTGCCAATTCGATCTATGGCAACAGCGGTAGCAACCAGATCAATGGTGGGGGCGGCAACGACATTCTCAAAGGCGGGGCCGGAGCCGACTATTTCGCTGGCGGCAGCGGCAACGATACCATTTACGTCAACAGCGCGGGTGACCGTGTGGTGGAAACATCCACAGGTGGTACGGCGGACAAAATCATCAGCGCTGTAAGCTACGGCCTCGCGGGGATCCACGTGGAAACTTTGGCAGCGTCAGGTACCGCTTCGGTCAGTCTGACTGGCAACTCGCTGGCGAATACTGTCTATGGCAACAGCGGCAATAACAAGATTAACGGCGGCGGTGGTAACGACACTCTCAAGGGAGGATGGGGTCGGGACACCTTCATCTTCAAGGACAAGCTGAGCGCGTCCAGTAACCTGGATACGATTATCGATTACGACACCTTCGATGATACGATCCAGCTGGATAACGCCATCTTCACACAACTGGGCGCTGGCTCGCCTAGCAGTCCGGCAAAGCTCGGTAGCAGTTACTTCATTGTCGGTTCAGAGGCTCAGGACGCGGATGATTACATCATCTACGACGATTTGACGGGATACCTGTACTACGATGCGGATGGATCGGGTGCGGGCGCAGCGGTGGAGTTCGCCAAGCTCTCCACTTATCTCGATCTGTCCTACAACGGTATCTACGTTATTTGATCAGTGTGCTGATGGGAGCGCCCCGCTCAATGAGCGAGGGCGCTCCTCTATTTCTGGCTAGAATCTCTTCATCAACCGCGCCGCTGCCAGGACGAGTTGCGCATCGAGGATTTCCTCAGCCGCATCATAGCGCTCCACCCACTGCTCATAGGTCGCCCATCGCATGCCCTTGGGCTTGGGCGGCAGATCCCATTCATCCGGGTCCGCATCTCCGAGCAGTGCGGCCTTCACCTTCGCTTTCGTGCGCCACGCTCGGCCAATTGGGTCGAGGAACTGGGAGGTATAGGCAGACCTGCGGCCCCAGGCATGTCGACTAGCGAAGGCGGTTGCTCCAAGTGGTCGATACAAGACTCTGACCTGCCGCCCGGTCCTGGGACAGATGACGTACCATTGCAGCCCGCCAAAGTGCCTCGGCTCCGAGACCAGCGAGAATGCCTGCTGCCGTCCCTGAAAGGACAACTCCAGCAGACCACCATAACCCGACAGCTTGAGTATGGCCGTGATGGTCTCGCCCGAGCCATAGGTGAGCACGCATTGGATATGGCTGCCCGGCCTGCCCGCGCCACTCGGGATGAGCTTTGCCAGATCCAGCTTGGGCCCGCTCTCTAGAGTGAGGCGCTGACGGTCACGAGGCATGGCGACGTCCTCCTGGCTGCAGTCGCACCTCGATTCTTTGGCCTGCCCCGAGTGGGTGATCCGGGTGTGATGTTAATTCAGCGTTGGTCTGAAGCGCTTGGGTTTGGTGGTCCAGGACCAGCGTTAGCTTCCGTCGGCTATTGAGCCCTGCGCCAGTGGCGAAGGGCTTATCCGCAAAGCATATTCCTGTGGCGTTCGGTTTCCAAGCGCCATGTGAGGACGGCTCTCATTGTACTCCCTCCGCCAGGCCTCGATGATCCGCTTGGCCTCCGCGATGCTCTCGAACCAATGCCGGTTCAGGCACTCGTCCCGTAGGCTGCCGTTGAACGTCTCGATATGCGCATTGTCGGTCGGCTTGCCGGGTCGGGAAAAGTCGATCCGCGTGCCGTGGTGATAGGCCCACAGATCGACCAGATGCCCGGTGAACTCGGCGCCATTGTCGGCAAACAGGAATTGCGGGGCCCCGCGCTGGCGCAGCAGACGGTTCAGCACCTCGACCACGTGCTCGCCGCGCAGCCGCTGCCCGACCTCGATCGCCAGTCCCTCGCGGGTGAACACGTCCATCACCGTCAGAGCCCGGAACGTCTGCCCAGTGCTGAGCGCATCATGGACGAAGTCGAGGCTCCAAGCTTCGTTGGGGCGCGTAGGTTGGCAGCGCGCCTGTCGCTGCACCACCATCTTGCGCCGTCGGGGCTGCTTGCTGCGCAGGGCTAATCCTTCCTCACAGTAGAGCCGGTAGACGAGATTGCGGCCAGCCGTCCAGCCCTCGCGCTTGAGCAGGATGTGGACGCGCCGGTAGCCATAGCGCACCCGCGTGCGCACGATCTCGTGCATGCGCTGACGCAGCTCAAGGCGCGGATCCTTCCGGAGCGGCTTGCGCTGGGTCGAGCGATGCTGGCGTGTCAGGGCACAGGCCCGCCGCTCGCTGTAGCCGTGGGACGCTTGCACGTAGCGCACCACCGGCTTCAGGAGCGCGGGCCGGGGAACTTTTTTGACAGCACATCCTGCAGCACGGCTTTGTCGAGGCTGAGCTCAGCCACCAGCCGCTTGAGCCGGGCATTCTCCTCGACCACCTGCTTGAGCTCGCGCACCTGGTCCGACTCGAGGCCCGCGTACTGCTTCTTCCAGCGGTAGAACGTCTGCTCCGAGATGCCGACCTGCCGGATGAGATCCGCCACCGGTAGACCGAGCTCCGCCTGCTTCAGGACCGCGACGATCTGCTCAACCGAGAACCGCTTCTTCCTCATGACAAACCTCCCTGAGCCCCCAAGGAAATTTGCCGATCAGACTAACAGAACGGCTGGACCACTTCGCCCGTGTCACCTCAGGTCGCGGCGCCAGCTTGGAAGCTGGGACCAGAACCTCTGGTGCGGGTGGCCGGTAGCCCAGGGATGAATGCGGGCGCACCGTGTTGTAGTGCCGTCGCCAGCTCTCGATGATCACCTGAGCCTCCTCGAGCGTGTAGAAGATCTCTCCTTTCAGCAGTTCGTCCCGGAGCTTGGAGTTGAAGCTTTCACAATAGCCGTTCTCCCAGGGGCTGCCCGGCTCGATGTAAGCTGTCCTGGCTCCCACAGCCGTGATCCACTCGCGTACTGCTTTGGCCACGAACTCGGGCCCGTTGTCCGAGCGAATGTGACCTGGAACACCGCGTAGGATGAACAGGTCCGAGAGCACGTCGATCACATCGACAGCCTTCAGCTTCCGGTTCACTCTGATGGCCAGGCATTCGCGCGTGAACTCATCGATGATGTTGAGCATGCGGAACTTGCGGCCATCATGCGTGCGGTCCTCGACGAAGTCATACGACCAGACGTGGTTGGGATATTCTGGCCGCAGCCGGATGCAGGATCCGTCAGTGAGCCAGAGCCGTCCTTTCTTCGGTTGCTTTTGCGGCACTTTCAGCCCCTCCCGCCGCCAGATCCGCTCGACCCGCTTCTTGTTCACGAGCCAGCCGGCGTCCCGCAGCAGAGCCGTGTCCGGCGATAGCCATAACGGCCATACTGGGTCGCCAGGGCGATGATGTCGGCCGTCAAAGCCGCTTCATCTTCCGGCTGCTTGGGGATCCTGCGCTGGGTGGAACGGTGCTGGCCCAGACCCGGCAGGCCAGTCGTTCCGAGACGCCGTACTTGGCGATCACGTGATCCACACAGGCGCGGCGGCGGGCGGGGCTCAGTAGTTTCCCGAAGCGGCCTCCTTGAGGATCAGCTTCTCCAGGGTGAGATCGGACACAGCGCGGCGCAACCTGGCATTCTCCATCTCCAGTTCTTTCAGCCGCTTGACTTGGTCAGATTTGAGCCCGCCGTACTCGTTACGCCACCTGTGGTACGTGACCTCCGTCACGCCGATCTGCCGGATCGCGTCTGCCACCGTCCGGCCCTGCGCGGTCAGCACGTCGACCTGCCGCAGTTTGGCGACGATCTCCTCTGCCGTGTGCCTCTTCTTGCCCATGTCTCAGTCCTCCTTCGGCTCACAAGCCATACTTCAGGGAGGATCACTTTGCAGGGGGCAGACCACACGCAGATCGCCTTCTACGCCGGCTGGCCCAACGCCTTCTCGGCCGGTCCGGTCGCAGCCGAGGTCTTCAAGAGCCGGTCCAAGTGACCGTCGCCGTCCCGTCCTCTCCTACCCTGAAAGGATCCAACGTGAAGAACACGCTCATCGCCGCCACCATGACCGCAGCCGCACTCGGTGGCGCCCCGGCCAATGCACAGGACATCCAGGTCTTCCCGAGCGGCTCCTCGCCGTCGGTGATCGCCGATCCGAAGAACTTCTCGGGTCAGGTGGTGGTCGACCTTCTCACGCCGCCCTCCGTTACGACCCCCGGCCGCGGCGGGTCTGGTGACCTTCGCCCCCCGCGCCCGCACCGCCTGGCACAGCCATCCGGCCGGGCAGATGCTCATCGTCACCGCGAGCAAGGGCTGGGTCCAGCGCGAAGGCCAGGCTCGCCAGGAGATCACGTCCGGCGACGTGGTGTGGATCCCGGCCGGGATCAAGCACTGGCATGGCGCAACCGACACCAACGGCATGAGCCACGTCGCGATCACCTACATCCAGAACGGCAAGAATGCCGATTGGATGGAACTGGTCACCGACCAGGAATACGCCACTCGATAGCGTCACATTCAAGCGGGATGGGATCCATGAACACGGCTCATAATGGCAGCTTCGGCTGAACCCTGTTCGCATGGCCCCCCTTCCGCAGACGCCCACCCAATGATCTAAGCAACGAAAGTAAGTTTCTATGAGTGTAAAGGCCTTTGGTGCCTATGCCGGAGACAAGCCGCTCGAGCCGATGGACATCAGCCGGCGGTCTGTCGGTCCACACGATGTCGGCATCGCGATCGCCTTCTGCGGCGTGTGCCATTCGGACATCCATCAGGTGCGCTCTGAATGGGCCGGCACCCTGTACCCGTGTGTGCCAGGTCACGAGATCGTCGGTCGCGTGTCGGCAGTGGGCGCGCATGTGACGAGCCACAAGGTCGGCGATCTGGTCGGCGTAGGGTGCATCGTCGATAGCTGCAGGCGCTGCGACGATTGCGGCGACGGGTTGGAAAACTACTGCGATCACATGGTCGGCACCTACAACGGCCCCACGCCTGATGCGCCGGGTCACACGCTGGGTGGTTACTCTCAGCAGATCGTCGTGCACGAGTGCTACGTGCTGCGCATCAGCCACCCCGAGGATCAGCTGGCTGCTGTCGCGCCGCTGCTGTGCGCCGGCATCACCACGTACTCGCCGCTGCGCCACTGGAACGTCGGACCCGGCCACAAGGTGGGTGTTGTCGGCATCGGCGGCCTGGGCCACATGGGCATCAAGCTCGCGCACGCGATGGGCGCGCACGTGGTGGCGTTCACCACCTCTGAGTCGAAGCGCGAGGCCGCCGAGGCATTGGGCGCGCATGAGGTCGTCGTCTCCCGCAACGCTGACGAGATGGCAGCGCGCGCCAAGAGCCTCGACTTCATCCTCAATACGGTGGCAGCACCGCATGACCTCGATGCCTTCCTCGCCTTACTCAAGCGCGATGGCACCATGACGCTGGTGGGCGCACCGGCGACGCCGCACCCGTCCCCGGAGGTGTTCAGCCTGATCATGAAACGCCGCAGCCTGGCCGGGTCAATGATCGGCGGCATCCCCGAGACGCAGGAGATGCTGGATTTCTGTGCCGAGCATGGGATCGTTGCTGATATCGAGATGATCCGAGCCGACGGGATCAACGAAGCCTACGAGCGGATGCTCAAAGGCGACGTGAAGTATCGCTTCGTGATCGACACTGCATCCCTGGCGGCGTGACCTCCGTCGCCTGATAGCCACAATCATGAAACCGTCATCGGCCCGGGAGCATCCCTTGCTTCCGGGCCGATGCTCGTGCCGACCCCTGGATGCCTGCAATCCATGATTCCCCACCCCATCGATAGGATGACCTGAGTGTTTCACCTCGCGACCATGTCCCTCGGCCTGATCGTTGCGTTCCGGTTCCTGGGACGGCTGCCCATCGCTGGACTTGCGAGGTACGCGCTCGTCACCGTGGTGCTCCTGGTGTCCGTTCACCATCTCCTGAGCCGGATCGTGTTCGGGACGATGTTCTCGCCGGAAATGCCGAGGGCCGTGATGATCGTGGTCAACTGGCTGTTCGTGTCGATCCTCCTCATCGTCCTGGTCCAGATCGCGATCGAGTTCTACAGGCTCGTCCGCTGGCTCATCGAGCGCCGATGGGTCAAGCCTCCCGTGTGGATGCTTTGCCTCGTGGGCATCATAGCCCTTGCCGTGTCGGCATTCGGTGTCTCGCAGGCTCTGCGCGTTCCGTCTCCCAAGACAGTTGAGATCCCCATCAAGGGCCTCCCGCGCGACCTCGACGGCTTCCGCATCCTGCAACTGACGGACCTGCACATCTCCCGCCTGTTCCAGGCTCCCTGGGTGACGGCCATGATCGAGGCAGCGAACAGCCAGGATGCCGACCTGATCGTGATTACGGGAGACCTGATCGACGGCACGCTCGCCGCCCGTCGCGAGGATGTCGAACCATTGAAGGATCTTCGTTCGAGGAGCGGCGTGTATGTCGTCCCGGGAAACCACGAGTACTACTTCGGCTATCCCGGCTGGATGCAACGGTTCGCCGAACTGGGCCTGCGTCCGCTCGCCAACAGCCATGCCGTGATCGGGAGGGCGGGCTCACGGTTCGTGCTGGCCGGGGTCACCGACCTTGCCGCTGGGGTTACGGGCTTCCCCCGCCCCGACATCGCCAAGAGGCGATCGAGGGCGCACCTGCCGGGTCACCGGTGATCCTCCTCAACCATCAGCCGCGGGAAGCTGGGCTCGCGGCGCGAGCCGGGATCGCCTTGCAGCTTTCCGGGCACACGCACGGCGGCATGATCATGGGCCTCGACCGCATCGTGGCAAGGGCCAACAAGGGTTTCGTGTCCGGCCTCTATGACGTGGAAGGCATGCCCCTCTACGTTAACAACGGCACCGCACTGTGGATCGGGTTCGCAGTCCGGCTCGGCGTGCCGTCCGAGTTGACTACCATCGTGCTGCGTGCCGCCTGATGCCCCGTCTCTTCACAAGATCGGCAACTGTGGCTTGTCAGGGACGTTCGGTGCGCTTTCTCCGGTAGGCAGACGCCATCCCATAGGCGCAAACGGCCAGTCTGTCTGGGATGCCACCACGTGCGCGGCCGATCTCCACCATCAGCGAGGCCACACATGTCTGACAGGGCGACCTGGATCGTCGGCTTCGGTCATAAGCTCAGGCAAACCTTGCGCTGGCCAGGGGACCTCAAGGAGAGCAATCGCCTCCGGGCCAGCATCCGGCAGGCCGAGATCGAGGGGCTTCAGTTCGCCTTCTATGCAAGGCTTACCGCCATCATCGTCGTCACCGCGTGGCTCTTCTCGATCGTGCCCTGGCCACGCGATCTCTACTACGGCACCTATGCCCTCGTGTTCTTCATCCTCGGCTACATCCCGTACCGGCTGCGCCACCATACCCACGGCGAGGCGATCAAGCTTGGCTTCATCGTGCTCGATGTGGCCCTCGTGACCACCGCAATCCTGGTCCCTCCCCCGGTTGCCGTCGTGGCTGATTGGCCCGTCCAGATCCGGCTGCGCGGCCAGGAGTTCCTCTACGTTCTCCTCTTGCTGGCTGAGGCTGCCCTCACCTACTCCCCGAGACGTGTCGTCTGGACAGGACTGTCGATTCTCGTCATCTGGTCGATTGGGGTCTTCACGATCCATTCCCTGCCAGACACGCTGCGTTTCAACGACGTGGCCGCAGAAGGGTCGCTGACATCGGCTTCGGTCCTGGACCTCATCTTTCAGCCAACCTTCGTCGGACTGACGTCATGGTACACCCAACTCGTCGCGACCGCCTTGTTCACCCTGCTCATCACCCTGACCGTCTGGCGTAGCCGACGGACCCTGGTGCAACAGGTCGAGACCGAAGTCGTGCGGGCAGACCTCGCCCGTTACGTCTCACCGGATGTGGCCTCCGCCCTCACGAAGCGCGGCGGAACTGATTTCGGCGATCCGGACCGTGGCCGTACTGTTTGTCGACATTGTCGGTTTCACCAAGCTCACCGAGACCTTTTCCCCGAATCGGACATTTGCCTTGCTGCGCAGCTTCCAGGAGCGGAGTTGCACCATCGTGTTCAAGCATGGAGGCACGCTCGACAAGTATCTTCGTCCGGCAAGTGCCAGGAGCAATCCTTCCTCAAAAAGCCCAACAAGCCGCCGATGGATATGAAAAGGCTATAGAATGTGTACAATCGTAGGAGTGCCCTGAACCGTCATGGCTCTGACCTCGATGATCTTACCCGATCTGCTCAAGGATGATCGCTCGGATTTCTTCGCGCGTGAGACTGCTTTGGTGTGGCTGCCACGTCAGGCTGGACTTGCGTGGGTGCTTCGTAGCTGAGGGCTGAAAGGCTGTCTTAACGGGCTTCGTCTGAGGGATAGTCTTCATGATGTCCTTGGGCGGCTTCGGCGTCGAGCCGGGCCGATATTATTGATTGTTGATGGAGCCGAACGCAGTGCGAAACGACGGATCCGCCGCGTAGTTCCACGCGGCGACCAAACTTCAAAGATGCGGAAAGCGGGCTCGGCGCTCAATCATGAGCTTCAGAGAGCAGGCCGAACATGTCGGTTGGATTGATGTCATATGGACGATCTTCTGGACCGCCACAAGATAGAAGAGACAAAAAAATAGAAAACTAGAGAAAATAGACGCTCGATAAACCCTGTTGGTCGATGTTTGACTTCCTACTCGATCATGGTTTTCAAAGCCATCTGGGAAATTACTGCGCGATTCTGCCTTGTATTTGCCTGATTGGGGCACTAGGTATCTTCCATCGACATTTGGCCGGACAATCGGGCCGTTACGCCTTGGCATGCCAGGCGCACGTTCAGACACTCTCCCAAACATCGACGAACCCGAGACTGAGGTCGTGCTCTCGCACGCCTTCAAGCTCACGTGCACTGACGCATAAACTCAAGGATATTCCCATGATTACGGGCACCGTAAAATTCTACAACGACCAGAAGGGCTTCGGCTTCATTCAGCCGGACAACGGCGACAAGGACGTGTTCGTCCACGCTACCGCTCTCGAGCGCGCCGGCATCCGCGGCCTTCGCGAAGGCCAGAAGGTGTCCTTCGACACGGCTGAGGACCGCCGCTCCGGCAAGGTCGCCGTCAACAATATCCAGACGGCGTAAGGCTGATCGAGCGCACACGACTTGCGCTCTATGTGAAGCCGCTCCGAGGTGGAGCGGCTTTTTCTTTGCGAATGCCGATCATTCGATGGTCAACCGCGTGAGGAAGTGATGAACACATTCCGGAAAACCACCCCTGCGAAATCGGTTATGTTCCTGGTGAACTATGACGATGGTCGCACCGCCTATCTGTGGGTCGACGATCCTGCAAAGGCGACCGATACCTGGGCCGTCGGTGTGATTGCCCGAGCCCAGCAAGAGCAAGGTACGTTGCCGGAAGGCACCATCACCAGCATCAGGCGTGTCCGCTAGCCAGCATAGGTCTGATCAGACAGTTGCATGAGATTAATGAGTGGAATGAAGCAGAAAGATTTTTCCGAACGGCTGAATGCTGCCAGAGACGCGAAGCAGGCGATGGCCTTCAAGTTCCGTCAGCGGCCAGGGCCGGACGATCCGGCGGTTGCCGAACGGCGGGCCGCCCGGGCAGCCATGAGCGCCGCGCGGGATGCTCGCATCGCTGAACGACAGGCCCGGCGCCTTACCGAGAACGCTCGCATCACGGCGGAGCGTGAGGCCCTTGCGGCGGAGCAAGCGGAGCAGAAGCAGCGCGCAGCCGCCGAAAAGGCAGCGAACGAGGTCAGATTGCAGGCCGAGCGCAAGGCCGCCCGCGACGCTCGGTACGCGGCCCGCAAGGGAAGAAAGTAGCGGTTCCTGCCCGGACACTATCGAGGCGGCATCCAATCCATTCATTCAACAACAAGGAGATCGACCGATGTCCCACAAGTTCAAAATACGGCAGATGGTTCGACTGAGGCAGCCCGGCTTTTCCGACGCCAGGACGAGTGCCGGTGGCATCTACGAAGTTGTGCGGCTGATGCCGGCCGATCAGACCGGCGAGCTTTCATACCGGATCAAGTCGGGCGCCATCGAGAGAGCCGTCCGGGAGAGCGAGATTCGGAGCTTGTAGCCCTCTTCGCTCTGGCCGCTCGTCGATGTAATCCGCCGAAGAAACACGGCGGCAGTGTGAAACCCACCGTTTTAGTCAGGACATCCTATGCAGGTTCTAGTACGTGACAACAATGTCGATCAGGCTCTGAGGGTCCTGAAAAAGAAGATGCAGCGCGAAGGCATTTTCCGCGAGATGAAGGCGCGCAAAGCCTACGAGAAGCCTTCCGAGCGGAAGACCCGTGAAAAGGCGGAAGCGATCCGGCGCAATCGCAAGGCGGCCCGCAAGCAGGCTATTCGCGAAGGTTTGATTGCAGCGCCCAAGCCAAAGCCTCGTTTCGCCGGTCAGCGTCGGCCAGGAACGGCTCCCAGTGCCGGCCCACGATCCGAGACGACAGCGTCGAAAGCCTAGCAGAACGAGTACAACAGAGCCCGAGCACCACTCCCGGGTTTTTCAGGCGGCGCATCATCTGTTCCTGCGCCGCCTCGCACCTCCTTTCAGCTTGAGCCAGCACCACGATCACGCGTGAATTTAACTGACACACTGAGACACATGCAGCGCCTTCGCTCAAAACTGTTCGACATCTCGTTAGCTGTCTGGACCGCACTCTTCACGCCTGCCTTGGCCATCCTGTGGCTATGCGGCTCTCCCGAGCATGGGGTCCGGGTAGCATCGCGGCTGTGGGCTCGTGGTGTTCTCATCGGCTTGAACTGGCTTGTGGGCCTCACCTATGCCGAACACGGCCGGCACAACATTCCGGGCGAGCCTTGCCTGATCGTCGCCAATCACCAGTCGACCTGGGAAACCCTGGCTTTCCTGATCCTCTTCCCTGACGTCGCCATTGTCGCCAAGCAGGAACTGCTGACGATCCCGGTCTTCTCATGGTTCCTGCGCAAGTCTCCGATGATCCTGATCGACCGGGGCAGCGGCTCGAAAGCAGTCCGGAAGATGGTTGACGAAAGCCGGGCCGCCATCGCTCAGGGCCGTTCGGTGCTGATCTTTCCGGAGGGAACCAGGAAATCGGTTTCCGAGCCCATCGCGTTCAAGCGAGGGGTGGAACTGCTCTACGCAAAGCTGGACCGTCCCGTTCTTCCCGTTGCCCTCAATTCAGGGCACTTCTGGGGGCCGGAGCAGCGCTTCAAGCGCGGTGGGACCGTCGCGGTCACCTATCTCGCTCCCATCCCGCCGGGCCTTTCTGGCAGCCAGTTCACCCGCACGGCGGAAGAGCCTCTTGAGGCGGAGAGAGCTCAATCGTGGCCGCAAGCGGCCTGAGTTTGGTCGGCGGTACGGTAGCGCTGATCCAGCCGGTCGTCAGTCGTGACGGCCGGCTGCAAGCGAGCCTGTCTGGATTCTATCGTTCGTTCGCCAGTTCGACGTACGGCTCGAGGCTGGTGTAAGGCAGCGTGAACTTCTCGCCCCGGAACAGCATCGGCACGTCCTGCCCACCTCCGAGGCCGGAGGTCAGCTTGCCACGAACCGTGAAGGTCTCGCCGGCCTTCACATGGCCCCAGGGCTCATCCAGGTAATCCATGACACCGAGCTCGTTCAGCTTGGCATCGACAGCCTGCCTTCGAACATTCGCAGGCAAGTGACTGAGACTGCTGTCAACGTCATCGCGCATGACAGCATAGGCGGGATTGCGCACCTTGTAGCGAAGCTCCACGTCCTGAGCGAATTGCCACATAGAACCGATCACCATTCGTTGCAGCTTGGTGACCGGCTTCTTCTCCGGCTTCTCCGCTTTCCGGACCGTTTTCGCGTTGGCGGGAGCTTCAGCAGGCTGCACATTGGCGATCAGCGCCCATTTGTTCGACCATTCCACCGCACGGTAGTCGCCCCGGGTCAGGCGATCAGTGAACTCGAGAATATCCTGATCGATGGGGCGCTTGCCGCCGCTGGCCTCGAAATAGCGCAGGCGCATGTCGTCTGGCAGGAGCAGGTAGAAGTTGTCGCTCTTCACGTCCACGTCGAAGATGTTGGTAACCCTCACGACCTGATCGCGCGTGGCCGGAGCCTCCGTGCCATCGCCCGTCGGATAAACCAGTGTCCCTTTAGGAACCCGGATGTAGCCGTTCACCTGAATAACCGACATCTGTTCTTCGTCTCTCTGTTGTGGGGGGTCAGCGGTCGCTGAGAAGGCCAAAGGCTTGAAATGGGAACGGCACCCGAAGGTGCCGTTTCTGTTGCTAGGCTGTCCCGAGCCCCGGATGGTTACGCCGCGAGGCGCACCGCACCCATGTCAACGTTGTCGTTGGCATTTGTGAATTTGCACTGTTGAGGCCGTAGCTCAGCCTAATCGCAGCCTAGTCTTTATCGCGCCCAGTCGAACCCATATCGCCCCCATCAGAAACACATCGGGATTGCAACCCGACCCCAACGAAAGGTCGGTTGGCCAAACCCGTCCTGCGGTACCTGGACGGCCGATGTGCTTGTGGTGGAGGCGGCGGGAATCGAACCCGCGTCCTAAACGCCTATTCCACTCTGCCTCTACGATCATAGTCAGGCGAGCCTGACACTGTTGATATAAGGGCTCGTTGGACAGAATGCTAGGCGTAGGTCAAACACTGGGACTTTATCGATAGAACTAGAATGCGCCCTCTCGCCCCAGCGGGAAAGCGGCGTCGGGCTGTTGTTGCCAGCACGGAGCGGAAGGTCTGTTCCAGGTCAAAAACTGCCTTTAAGCGCAGCCGTGTAAAAGTCTGCTCATCGGGCGGTTGCAGACGTTCGGCTGCCCAGCACAAAGTGAGACGAGGCTGGCGCAGAATGCTCTAGTTTCGTCTGCTGTTACCCCTAGTGTTACCCGCAAGAAACTAGGGTGCGGACCTGCAGACACAGGAAAGACACAAAATCCTTGCCGGTTAAGGGTTTGAAGTGGTGAGCGCGCTGGGACTCGAATCCAGGACCCTCTGATGAAAAGTTAGAACGAGCGCATCCCTGCGAGTCCTTGTAACACAAGGCTTTTCGATCTAAGATCTTGATGTGACTCGGAAATTTGGCTTTGAATAAGCCGAAAAAACCCGAACAAGCTGCAGCAAGATCGAAGTTGCGTGCGCACGGGGTGCGCACGGCCATCAGGGGGCAAAGCGTGCCAGAGCGTCTCAAGTTCACCGCCAGTCGTGTCGGGTCGTTGCCGATCCAAGCCAAGGAATATGCCGTCTGGGATGAGGCCACTCCAGGGTTCGGCGTCCGGGTATATCCCTCTGGGCAGCGCCGCTACGTCTACCGCTATCGCGCTGGTGCCAGTCGCACGGCCCCAGCCCGCATGGTCACCATCGGAGACGTACGCAAGCTCGGGCTGGAGGACGCCAGGCGGATGGCGCGTGATCTCGCCGGGCAGGTCGCCCGCGGCGGCGATCCTTCGGCGGAAAAGCGCCAGAGCGAGCTGGAGCGTGTGCGCAAGCGCCGCTTTGCCGATGTGCGTGAGGAGTTCCTGACCAAGTACGTCGACGTTCGCCTGAGACCGAGGACGGCGGCGGAGTACCGGCGTATCCTGACCCGCCTGTTCGAGCCGCTGGCCAACACGCCCTTCGATGAGGTCACACGGGCCGATATCGCCGATGTCCTTCACACCATTGCGGAACGCGGCATCCGGCAGGCCAATCTCGCTCGGGCGGTGATCCGCAAGATGTTCTCCTGGGCCAGATCCGTCGGCCTCTGTGACGACAACCCGGTCCGGGACACGGCTCCGGCTGGCCGGGACGTGCGGCGCGAGCGGGTGCTGTCGATGGAGGAGCTCGGGCTCATCTACCGTGCCGCTCTGGCGCTAGATGACACCTATGGCGCTGCGGTGCGCTTTCTCATGCTGACGGGCCAGCGCCGGGCCGAAGTGTTCGAGATGCCCCAGAGCGAGATTGATCTCCAAGAGAGACTCTGGCGCCTGCCGGCGGAGCGAACCAAGAACCGGCGCCCGCATGACGTGCCGCTCTCTCCATCCGCGGTGGCCATTCTCAGATCACGGCAGCACGGCCGGGACCTCGTCTTCTCGACCATCTCTGGCACGGTGTTTGGTGCGCTCTCGAAAGCCAAGCGGCGGCTCGATGCCAAGGTGCTGGAGCTGCGGCGTGTCGTGGATCCGAAAGCTGGGCCCCTGCCCCACTGGACCCTGCATGATCTGCGCCGCAGCTTCGTCACCCATGCGCATGATCAACTGGGCGTAGACATTCCGGTGATCGAGCGGGCGATCAATCACATTTCCGGCACCTTCGGCGGCATTGTCGGCGTGTACAACCGCGCGCCCCTGCTGAAGGAGCGCCGCGCCGCGTTCGATGCGTGGGATAGGTTCCTCACGCATGCCGCCGGTCTGGGGCCAAGCGAGATCGAGACAGTCGGCCTCAGCCCCAACAAGTTAGTTGAGGCAGCATCATAGATTGGACAGATAATAGGGCGGCTGCGACCCAGCCCCTCCCGAGGGCCTACGGCTATTACACGGCTGTCGCGCGCCGCACTGGATCTCTTTTGATGCGGAGGTACAGTGCTGCGCTGAACCAAGGCTAATCTAGGCGGCTCATCGGCCTGCGCTGATCCTACACGCTTAGCCAGCGTTCCAGGCGAAACATCAAGAGCACGCAGCTTAGTCCAGTGCTGGAGCGGGCACACCACACCGTATCATGAGTTATCATGATTGGCAGATGCCATCAGAATAGACGATGCAACGAGCAGCTTGCTGGATAGAGCGGACATGCAATCAACGTTGATTTCTGCCTATCTAAAATTCAATTCAGCGTCCGTCGCGATTCTTGATAGATAAATAATGGTATAAAACCTCTTTTTCACCGACGCCTTAATCGGCTGGCCGACTTGCACTCACCACGTGAATTAACTCTTTGTGATTGCCTCTTAATACCCCAAGAAGATAGTCTTCTTATCGGAAATAACCTTCCCATAATACGAATAAGTCAGTTGACCAAACCAGTCGGGCCCTCCTGCAAGGAGCCGCACTGGATTGGGCATGTCAAAGCAAGTCGTAAGGGAGTTAGACAGTGGCGGAGTCGCAACGGAAAGAAGAGTCAACGCTCGGCAGAAGGCTGGTTGAAAGTACGGCGAGACCGCCGTGCGTGAAGGTCGCCGGGCGTTCAACAAACCGTTCCGCGACAGCATCAACCAAGAAGGCTTCCAAACCTTCAACCAAATCCCCGTTCGAGCTGCACGGCGAAAGCCTTCAGCGACTGCTCACTACGGAAGAGGTCGCGCTAGTGTTCGGTGTTGCGCCTGCCACGATCCAATGGTGGCGCTCCCAAAAGTGCGGGCCGCCTTTTGTGCGCTTGGGGCGCGGAAGGCGGGCCGCGATCCGGTATCGGCCTGAAGCCATCCAAGCTTATATCGAGGAAATGGAGAAAGCGGAGCTCTAGGAGCTCCCATCTCCTCTTTTCACCACAACCTGAATTCTAACCAGCGGCCAGGCGAATGCGACTGGCGAACGGAGCATTGCGCCTCGATCTCAGAGCGTCTCCTTCCGAAAGAGGAAGGTCTGACAAGCAAGACCTTCACTCCAGGAAGAACTTCAGCTGAGGTCGTGCTCAAAACACTAGGTAGTCGGCCCTGAACAATGCCGTTTAGGGTGGCCGGAGTTGGCTTTCAGACCACTTTGGAAGTATCCGGTTGCGCGGAT
>NZ_QDAH01000052.1 GCF_003075415.1 Microvirga sp. KLBC 81 | reverse complement strand
TCGGGCGGATAGACCTTCTGGATGCGAACCGTTCCGACGGCCCAGAGCAACCCGAGAGCCGAGAGCGCTTGGCGGAAGGGAGCACTGATGCCGTAGCCCGCATCGGCCAGAACCGCCCCGAAGCTCACGCCCGCTTGCATGATCCGCTCAAGTTCGGCCAGCGCGATCTCGGGCTTGGAGCGCTCTGTCCAGAATGCCTCGGGCACACCCGCGTGCTGCAGGCGTTTGGGATCGTGGATCCAGGTGTCGGGCAGGAACAGCCGCAACAGAATGGGGATCGGCACCTCATCTTTGGCCAAGGTGAGCGAGACCAGGGTCTGACAATTCGCTTTCTTGCCCAGAGCTCCGGCGTATTGCGGACCGACACCGACCGAATGAATGCCCTTCTTCGGCAGAGCGGTGTCATCGATCACCAAGACAGCCTCGGGGCCACCCACGAGCCGGTTCGCCTGGGCCAGGAGTTCGGCTTCGAGCGGTGCCTCGTCCCAGGGGCCGACCGCCACGAAGTGGTGCAGTTGATCGTAATCGGCGGGCGCGAGCCGCGCCGCAATGGGCTGCAGGCTCTTGCGCTCACCCGGACCGATCAGCCCGGCCACATAGAGCGGGCCCATGCGCCGGCGCGCCGGATGATGAAGATGGGCGAGGAAGGGTTCAAGCCAGGACTGGAGCCCGCGTTCCCAAGCGACTGAAGGGCTCATGGCTCGCCTCCAACTGAGATCCCTCAGCCAGAGAAGTCGGCAAAGCTCATCCAGCTCCTCAAACCTGCCAAAGTAGTGCTAGAGCATCGTGCGGAAAAGTGGACCCGGTATTCGCTAGCGCGGCCCTTCGGGTCGCTGACGCGGACCTCCGGTTCCGCATCAACGATGCGCTCGTCAATGGGAGAGAGCATCGGATTGACCCCAAAAGTGGATTCCACTCTTGGGTCCGATGCTTTAGAAACCAGTTCATCTTTCTTCCTCGTCTTTCGGATCCACTCAGATCTGCGATAATGTTGTCAGTGAGCGTCGCAGCAGATGGGCCTCATTGTTTGCGAACAGGTGTTCCGTGCGAGAATGAAACCGGCCCCAAATGGGGATGGCAGCGGCCAACAGGTCTTTGCCGGTCGGCGTCAGCGTGAGCGTACGGCCGCGGCTGTCGTCCGGATTGACCGTAACCGCGACAAGTCCGCGTTGCGTCAACGGCTTGAGGATTGCGGTAATCGTTGTGCGATCTCTGCCGAGACGTTCGGCGACCGCAGCAATCCGCCCTGCGGGTGTCCGCCTGATCAAGACGAGGAGCTCAAACTGTCCGTTGGTCAGGTTGAGCGGTCGTAACGCTTCGTCGAAGCGTCGCGCGGCCACGCGGGCGGCGCGCTGCAGATGCAGGCCAAGGCAGTGATCGAGAATGTGGCGGGTTGTCTCGAGCGGAACGTCGTCGTGCACCTGAAATACTTGTCATCGTTCAGAGCCCATGGCTCAGATCTGCGCTATTCAGCTGCCGCAGCAACGACGGGAAGCCTTTGCGGCTCAGTGCCTTGCATTGCCTCATGTTCCTCATTGACGACCTCAGGCTTGATCCGGAACCACGCCGCATAGAGCGCAGGGAGGAAGAGCAGGATCAGCGCCGTGCCGACCGCAGTGCCGCCGATCAGCGTATAGGCCATCGATCCCCAGAAGACGGAGCTCGTGAGAGGGATGAAGGCCAGCACAGCAGCAAGTGCGGTCAGGATCACGGGCCTCGTGCGTTGCACCGTGGCCTCGATGACGGCGTGATAATCGCCGAGGCCGGCAGCGCGGTTCTCCTTGATCTGTTCGGTCAGGATCAGCGTATTGCGCATCAGGATGCCGGCCAGTCCGATCAGGCCCAGAATGGCGTTGAATCCGAAGGGCTGGTTGAAGGTGAGCAACATAGGCACGACGCCGACGAGGCCAAGCGGTGCCGTCAACAGCACCATGGCCATTGTCGAGAAGGATCGCACCTGCAGCATGATGACGATCAGCGTGACGGCGATCATGGCCGGGAAGACTTTACCCAACGCGGCGTTGGCCTTGGCCGCCTCCTCGATCGATCCACCCAATTCGATGCGATAGCCGACCGGAAGGGATGCGATCAGCGGCTGAAGGGCCGTCATGATCTGCTTGGAAACCTCTGGAGGCTGGGTCGCCTCATTGATGTCCGAGCGGATCGTGATGACGGGCGTGCGATCGCGGCGCTTCAGGATCGGCTCTTCCAGACGGACTTCCGAATGGCCGATCTGGTCGAGCGGAATCTGGCGGCCGTCCCGGCTCATCAGTGAGAAATCCGCCAGACGCGTCGGATCCAGCCGCTCGCCGCCGGCGCTGCGTGCCACGATGGGGACATTGCGGATGTCCTCGCGGACCTGCGTAACGGCGATGCCGGTGAGGAGGAACTGGAGCTGCCGGCCCACCTCCGCCGGCGAGAGGCCGATGAGGTTCAGTCGATCCTGATCCGGAATGAAGCGCAGCACGGGCGTGCGGTTGCCCCAATCGCGGTTGGCCTGCCGCACGTCCGGGACGCCCCGCATCGTATCGAGGGCTTTTTCAGAGATCGCGTACAGTTGTGCGGGATCAGGTCCCATGACCCGGAACTCGACCGGGAACGGCGTGTAGGGTCCGAACACAAGCTGAGTGACGCGCACATAGGCCTCGGGTGCGAGCCCCTGTGACACCGCCTCTCGGAGCCGGCGCTTCAAAGCCTCGCGCGTCTCAGCGTCCGGTGTCAGCACGACGATCTTGGCGAAGGCAGGATCAGGCAGCTCCGGCGCCATCGCGAAGAAGAAGCGGGGAGCGCCCTGACCGACATAGCTCGTGACGATCTTGGCCTCGGGCTGGTCGTCCAGCCAGTGTTCGAGCTTCTCGACTGTGGCGGTCGTCGTCTCGATGCTGGTGCCTTCCGGCAGACGAACCTCCACCAGCACTTCGGGGCGGTCGGATGTCGGGAAGAACTGCTGTTTCACGGCACTCATGCCCACGCCAGAGAGCGCGAAGGCGATGCCGACGATGCCGCAGGTGACGAACTTGTGGCGCACGGCAAAGGTGATGAGCCGTCGCAGGCGCCGATAGTTCGGCGTGTCGTAAATCGCGTGGTGACCGCCTTCGATCGGTTTGATCGCGGGCAGCATCTTGACGCCGAGATAGGGCGTGAAGACCACCGCCACGATCCAGGAGACGATGAGGGCGAACCCCACGACCCAGAAGATGTTGCCGGCATATTCGCCGGCCGTCGAGCGTGCGAAGCCCACCGGCAGGAATCCGGCGATCGTCACGAGTGTTCCGGACAGCATCGGCGCCGCCGTGTGGCTCCACGCATAGGCCGCCGCCTTGATGCGGTCCATGCCCTCTTCCATTTTAACCACCATCACCTCGATGGCGATGATCGCGTCGTCCACGAGAAGACCAAGCGCCAGGATGAGGGCGCCGAGCGTGATGCGGTCGAAGAACCGGCCGGTTTCGAGCATGATGAGGAACACGACGGCAAGCGTCAGAGGGACGGCGGCCGCCACAACGATGCCGACGCGCCAGCCGAGGCTGAGCAGGCTCACCAGCAGCACCACGCCGAGCGCCATCGCGAACTTCATCATGAATTCGTCAACCGCCGAGGTGATGTTGACGGCCTGGTCGGTCACCTTATCGAGCGTCATCCCGAGCGGCAGTGTTTGTGCGATGGCCGCCGTCCTGTCCTCCAGCGCCTTGCCGAGTGCGAGACCATCCCAGCCTTCCTGCATCACCGCCGCGAGCATGATGGTGGGCTCACCCTGACGTCGGATGAGGTAGGTGGGAGGATCCTCGTAGCCGCGGCGGACCTCGGCGATGTCGGAGAGCTTCAGCGTCCGCCCCGCAGCGACAATCGGCGTGTCGGCGATCGCCTGGACACTGTCATAAGCGCCGTCGACCCGGATGAAGACCCGCGGCCCCCGGGTGTCGATCGAACCTGCCGGTGTGACGGTGTTCTGCCGCTGCAAGGCGGCGACGATGTCCTGTGCCGATACGCCGAGGGTTGCCAGTTTGGCATAGGAGAATTCGACGAATATCTGTTCGGGGCGTTCACCGAGAATGTTGATCTTCTTGACACCGGGCACATGCAGGAGGTCCTGGCGGATCACCTCGGCCTGCCGAACCAGCTCACGCATCGGCATGCCCTTCGCCTTGAGGGCGTAAAGGGCGAAGCTCACGTCCGAATATTCGTCATTGACGAAGGGGCCGAAGACGCCGGACGGCAGGTTGCGCGCTTCGTCCCCGAGTTTCTTACGGGCCTGGTAGAACTCCTCCTGTACGACAGATGGCGGTGTGCTGTCCTTCAGCGTAACCGTCATATACGCATAGCCTGGCCGTGTGGTCGTCTCCACCCGGTCGTACCAGGTCAGTTCCTGAAGCCGCTTCTCCAACGGTTCGGCGACGAGGTCCTGCATCTCGCGCGCGGTCGCGCCCGGCCATGCCGTCGTGACCGTCAGGGTCTTGATGGTGAAGGAGGGGTCCTCCGCCCGTCCAAGCATGACGAAGGCGTAGGCGCCGGCGGCCACCAGTAGGAGGATGAAGAACAGGGTGACGGCCCGTTCGCGAACGGCGAGAGCGGAAAGATTGAGGCTCATCAGTTGCTCCTGCTTTCAAACGCAGTCCTGACGCGAGCGCCCTCCTGCAGGAGATGAGCGCCGAGCGAAACAATCGGATCACCAGAGCTCAGTCCGGAGATCACGGCGGTTTCGCCGCTCACCCGAACAAGCTTGACGGGCTGAAAGCGTACGGTCGAGGTGGCGCTGTCCAAGACCCAAACGCCGGTCTTCCGGCCGTCGTCGAGCACGGCTCCCAGCGGCACCTGGACTTCCGGCTGGCCCGCCTGGCTGGCCAGCCGAATGGTTACCGTCGCGCCAAGCGGTGCTGCCGCGGCCTCACCGTCGAGCACATAGCGGGCCTCATAGGTACGGGTCTGGGCATCGGCGGCGTCCGATAACTGCCGGAGATGTGCCGTATAGCGATGTCCATCGCTTCCATACACGCTGGCCTCGGCCACCGAGCCGATCGCCGGCCGGATCGTTTCGGGAAGCGCGACCACTGCTTCACGGGGGCCGGCCTGGGCAAGCCGAACCACGGTCTGGCCGGCGGAGACGACCTGTCCCGGCTCGCCAAGCGTTTCAATGACCGTTCCATCCGCATCCGCCACCAGGACCGAGTAGGTCGCCTCGTTCTCGGCGACGCGTGCTTCGGCTTCAGCGGCGGCGAGTTGCGCCTCGGCTGTATCCGACGCGGCTTTCGCTTGCTCATAGCGCTGTCGGGAAGCCCATCCGTTGCTGACTAAGTTGGCGTATCGCCGCTCATCCGCATCCGTCTGAACGACGGATGCACGCGCTGCGGCAACGGCGTTGCGCTTCGCCGTGAGCGCAAGGCGAAGGTCGGTTTCGTCGATCCGCATCAGCGGCTGACCGGCTTTGACCTGCTGACCGACATTCACAAGCCGTTCCACGATCTTGCCGGCGACGCGAAAACCGAGGTTGCTCTGCACCCTTGCCCCTATGATGCCCGTGAAGCTGCGTTCGGATCCGGTCACCCGCGCCGCCGTCACCAATCTGACGATCGGTGGTTCCTGCCTCGGGTCGCTCACGGCAGAGGCTTCCTGCGGGCGAAAGGAAAGAGTGAGGACTGCGGCCATCCCCAACCCAGCGGTTAGGACGCCTGCCAGCAAAATTGCGGGTCTCTTCTTCATGCCCGTCGCCTCGATAAAATTAGATTGCGTTCACACTCTATATCGGATATAGATTACGAATGCAATCTAAAAAAGAGGAGATCGACGATGCGCGTGAGTCGCGTTCAGGCTGAGAAAAACCGGCAAACCGTGATCGATGTTGCCAGCCGCCTCTTTCGGGAACACGGCTTTGACGGCATCGGCCTCAAGGACCTGATGGAGAGTGCCGGGCTGACTCAAGGCGCGTTTTACAAGCAGTTCGCATCCAAGGACGACCTGGCGGCGCAGGCGTCCAGACGGGCGTTGGAGAGTGCCTCCCGCCGGTGGTCCGCTGCCGCCGAGGCTAATCCGCAGGACCCGCTTGGCGCCGTGGTCGGGTTCTATCTCAGCACGGGGCATCGCGCGGAGAGGATGGACGGCTGCCCGGTGGTCGCGCTCGGCTCGGATGCCGCGAGGCAGGGCGCCGACGTGAAGGCGTCATTTGAAGCCGGGGTCCGGGAGTACCTCAAGATGCTCGGCAGCTGGGTTGGTGAGCCGGGCGGCGAGGAGCCCAGCGGCAAGGCCATGGCCATTCTCTCGACGATGGTCGGTGCGGTGCTCCTCTCTCGCGCCGTCAACGACGAGCAGTTGTCGAAGCGGTTCCTGCAGGCGGCCGCCGAGAGCGTGCTGACGGAGTCGTCTGCCGGCGATGCCCAACGAGGATCGCTCCAATGACGATGGATTCTCCAACCGAGGCGCGCAACGCAACGGCTCCTATCGCGGAGTTGGCGCGATGCTCCGGGCTTGAGCTCGTTGCGAGGCTGGCAGACGGGAGCATCCGCCGCCCATCGATGGCGGAAACGCTCCCTTTCACCCTGCTCCCCCCGGAGGAAGGCAAGGTCGGGCTCCTGGCCACCCCCGAGCCGCGCTTTTGCAATCTGACGAATACCGTCCACGGCGGCTGGATCATGACGATGCTCGATACCGCCATGTCGCTTGCCGCCCAGACTACTCTTTCGCCTGGCGAAACCTGTCCGTCGCACGAAACCACCGCCAAATTTGTCCGCCCGATATTCAGCGATTCCGGCGTAATGCACGTCATCGGCCATGTGGTTTCGCGCGGCCGGACCGTCATCACGCTGGAGGGCAGGATCGAGGACGCCGAAGGCAGGCTCCATGCTCATGGCACGTCGACATGCCTGGTCGTGAGCAGGAAGTCGTGATGTCCGCGCTTTTGATCACGAAACCCGCGCCCTCCGAGCGCCGTCTGACCGGGGGAATCCTGTTCCTGCTCGCCGGGCTGGCCGCGCTCGGCGCACTTGCCACCAACATCGTCCTTCCTGCCTTTCCACGGATTGGCGCCAGCCTCGGCGTTTCTTCCCAGGAACTCGGCCTGACGTTGAGCAGCTTCTTCGTTGCCTTCGCGTTCGGACAGCTTCTGGCCGGACCGCTCTCCGACCGCTTCGGCCGCAAATGGCTGGTGCTGGGGGGCCTTGCAGTCTTTGCCGCGGGCAGTGGCCTTTGTGCCTTCGCCGACACCTTGTCCTTCCTGGTCCTCGGCCGCGTCATCCAGGCGCTCGGGGCTTGCGCCGCCTCGGTCCTGTCGCGTGCCATCGCACGTGACCTGTTCGACGGTGAGGCGCTCGCGCGGGCTCTGGCGCTGACCATGATCGCCGGGGCGGCTGCACCGGGCTTTTCGCCTCTGCTCGGAAGCGCACTTGACAGCCTGTTTGGCTGGCGGATCACCTTCCTCGTCGTTGCGGCATTTGGCGTGCTGCTCGCGCTGCATTATTCGACGAGCGTCGGCGAAACTCATCTGGTCGACCGCAGGTCGTCCCTGGCGGCTTCGGCCGCGACATCAGCCTATGGCCGCCTGGCCGTCGATTCGCGCTTTCTCCTTCCCGCCGTTTCAGTGAGCCTTGTCATCGGCGGGCTCTACACCTTCTTCGCGGCGGCGCCCGCCATCCTGATGAGTGAGCTGGGCCTTACTGCCTTTCAGCTCGGATTGTCCTTCGCGACGACGGTTCTGATCGTCTTCGTGGCTGGGTTTCTCGCGCCGCGCCTGGCTCACCGCTGGGGCCAGCGCACCATTGGCATGATCGGCCTCGTCATCGCGCTGGCTGGCAGCCTCTTTCTGTTCGCATTCGCCGCCGCGCCGGCCTTCATCCCCTTCACCACGGCCATCGCGCTGTATCTGCTCGGCATGGGATTGATCAATCCGCTCGGCACCGCGATCGCGCTGCATCCGTTTGGAAGGCAGGCCGGGCTGGCATCCGCGCTGCTCGGTTTCCTGCAGATGGGCTGCGCGGCCATCGGCGCGTCGTTCGCAAGCATTCTGCCTCTTCAGCCGTCTGCTTCCCTTGCTGTCATCCTGACGACGGGTTCGGCGCTTGCCCTTCTGGTCTTTCTCCCTGTCGCAAAGCGTCAGCCCAAAACGGAGGTGCAAGCATGAAACACGTTCAGCGCGACGCTCTGTATCGCAGGAGAAGCAAGCGGCGGTCGCGAGCGCGTGTCCGCACAGGATTGAGCCACGGCTGGGCAGCGCTGCCCACGGACCCAGATCGAGAGGAAGAGTGATGCGACGGGTTGTTGTAACAGGGATGGGCGCGGTCACGCCCCTTGCCGCAGATGTCGAAACGTCCTGGTCGCGTCTCCTGGCCGGTCGCTCGGGCATCCGGAGGCTTCCGGACGATATGGTGGGAGACCTGCCGGCGAAGATTGGCGGCGTAGTTCCCTCCTTGGAAGAAGACCCCGACGCCGGCTTCGATCCGAATACCGTCTTTGCGCCGAAGGACCAGCGCAAGGTAGACCGGTTCATCCTCTTCGGGCTCGCCGCTGCACAAGAGGCACTCGCTCAAGCGAAGTGGACACCCGTCTCGGAAGCGGATCGCTTGCGCACAGCCACGATCATCGCTTCGGGCATCGGCGGGTTCCCCGCCATCACCGAGGCGGTGCGCACGGTCGACCAGCGCGGCGTCCGCCGTCTGTCGCCTTTCACGGTGCCATCCTTCCTCGTGAACCTCGCGGCGGGCCACATCTCGATCCGCTACGGCTTCAAGGGGCCACTCGGCGCACCGGTGACCGCGTGCGCGGCCGGCATCCAGGCGATCGGCGATGCCGCTCGTCTTATCCGCGCAAGCGAAGCCGATATCGCCGTCTGCGGTGGAACGGAAGCATGCATGAACATCGTCAGTCTCGGTGGTTTCGCCGCAGCACGCTCTCTTTCCACCGGCTTCAATGAGACGCCGGCTCAAGCCTCGCGCCCCTTCGACGTGTCGCGGGATGGCTTCGTCATGGGCGAAGGGGCCGGCATCCTGGTCATTGAGGAATTGAACCACGCGCTTGCGCGCGGTGCGAAACCGCTCGCTGAGTTCGTCGGCTACGGCACGACGGCGGACGCTCATCACGTCACCTCCGGTCCCGAGGACGGCGATGGTGCGCGCAGAGCCATGGAGATCGCGATTGCCCAAGCCGGCATTTCTGCGCGTGAGATTCGCCACCTCAATGCGCACGCGACCTCCACGCCAGTCGGCGATCTGGGGGAAATCCAAGCGATCAGAAGGGTCTTCGGCACCGATTCCACCCTAGCCGTCAGCGCAACGAAGTCGGCAACTGGACACTTGCTCGGAGCCGCCGGCGGGCTTGGAGCCATCTTCGCAATCCTGGCGCTCAGGGATCAGGTGGCGCCGCCGACACTCAATTTGGGCGCTCCCGATCCAGCCGGCGACGGGATCGACTTCGTCGCAATCCAGGCCCGGCCATTGGAGATGGACTACGCGATCTCCAACGGCTTCGGCTTCGGAGGCGTCAATGCCAGCGCGCTATTCCGACGCTGGACGGACGAGCTGGCCGGCGCGAGCGCCGGAGGGTCCCAACATTGAAGCCTTGCCTCCAACCGTTCCTGTTGTCCCAAGCCACTGGAGCTGCGGCTGACGAACAGGTCAGGGACGACGAGGCAAGCGATCCATCGCACTCCCGATAAGAAAGATGTGAATTCCATGAACAAGACCAATCTCGGCGTCGCCCTGGTGACGGGGGCATCCACCGGCATCGGGCACGCCACGGCGAAAGCCCTGCAGGATGCGGGCTTTCGCGTGTTCGGAACCAGCCGTCGCGCGGCCGCCGAACGATCCGACAGCGTAACCATGCTGTCCTGCGACGTGACCGATGACGCGTCCGTGGCGAAACTGGTCGATGAGGTGCTGGCCAAGGCCGGGCGCATCGACCTGCTTGTCAATAATGCCGGAATTGGCCTGCTCGGCGGCGCGGAGGAGTCCTCGATTGCCCAGGCCCAGGCGCTGTTCGACGTGAATGTCTTCGGCGTTCTGCGCGTGACTAACGCGGTGTTGCCGACAATGCGACGTCAAGGGATGGGCAGAATCGTTAATTTGAGTTCGGTGCTGGGTTTAATCCCAGCTCCCTATTCCGCACTTTATTCGTCGACCAAACATGCCATTGAAGGCTATTCCGAATCGCTTGACCATGAACTGCGCCCGTTCGGGATTCGCGTTGTGTTGGTTGAGCCTGCATATACCCGTACGTCATTTGAAGAAAATCTCGCCAAGCCGGATCAGTTGCTTGATATCTATGATTCCGCGCGCGCCGGCATGAATGGGATCCTGCGGAAAGCGATGGCAACAGGCGATGCGCCCGAAGTTGTAGCCAGGACGGTCTTGAAAGCAGCCACCGATACCGTCCCGAGGAGGCGCTACACCGCTGGAAAAATGGCGCGCCAAGTCAGTATCCTGCGCCGTTTCGTCCCCGCATCCGCCTTCGACAAAAGCCTGCGAAAGCAGAACGGGCTGCCGGTCTGACGTCGATATCAACGACATCCTGTTTCGCTCGATGCGGCAGGAGTTGTGAGCGCATCTCAGGAGGTGATACTTTTGGTGTTGCGCGAGGAAGGCGCGCATCTCCCAAGCGCCCGCATCCGCGACTGAGGCGGGCGCTCTTCCACATTCACGAAAGGACATCCCATCAAGATCGGGATCATCGGCGCTGGAAACATCGGCGCCACGTTGGCGCGAAAGCTTGCCGCCAGCGGCCATGAGGTCAAACTCGCGAACTCGAAAGGACCGGACTCCCTTCGCGGCCTCGCTCATGACCTCGGCGCCGTCGCCGTCAGCAAGGAGCAGGCGGTCAAGGACGTCGATGTCGTCGTTCTGTCGATTCCGTTCGCGAGGTACCCTGATCTGGCCGGTCTTTTTAAGCGATGTCCCGGCCAAGGTCGTGGTGATCGACACCTCGAACTACTATCCCTTCCGCGACGGCGCGATCACCGAGGTCGATAACGGCAAGCCCGAAAGCGTCTGGGTCAGCGAACAGATTGGCCGACCGATCACCAAGGCGTGGAACGCGGTGCTGGCCGACACCCTGTCCGACAGGGGAAAGCCGGCAGGCACGCCTGGACGCATCGCCATCCCGGTCGCCGGCGACGACGCAAACGCAAAGGCAACGGCGTTCCGGCTGGTGGACGCCACGGGGTTCGACGCGCGGGATGCGGGCACGCTCGCCGAGTCCTGGCGTCAGCAGCCCGGCACCCCGGGCTACTGCACGGAACTCACACTGAACGAATTGAAAGCCGCTCTGGTGGCCGCCGACAGGCGGCGCGCTCCGGAGAACCGCGAGGCGCTGGTCAAGGCATTCACAGCAGTGGGCGCCAAGTTCACCCATGACGAGATTGTCGCCCGAAATCGCGCCGTCACTGCGTGATGGCCAAGTTGCTCACCTCTGACAGGACGAAAGATGTATTGGTTTTGTCGGCTCGGGCTCAATAGCCCGACGCCGACGCGCGAGTTCAGCGTGGTGGACACAGCGCTCTCGTGGCGAATTCACGCGGCCTGGAAACGATCGCGACCGGGAAGCGGGATCATGCGGTGGGTATGTATGTCCGCACTGGGTCAGACACAGCCATTCAGCGCGGCCGTGACAAGGTCCGCTCTTCACGCCTGACCTGCCCTCCCCTCTCCTGCTGCCGTAAATGCCCATTGGACAGCCAATAGTTTCGCGCCCTTGCTCTGATCGTGACAGCAGAAGCGCCGTGCGGGTCTCTGCGGCCCCAACTCGGGTTTAGGCGGGCAATCCAGAATGGTTAGGAGTACCGCCGGACTACTTGGTGACCAGCAGCATCGGCGGCAGCGGATTTGGTCGTTAGCCTTCCTTGAAAACAGAACTTCAGTGGATGGGTACTATTGGCTCTCGCGCACGCGTGCTGTTGGCGCTGATTGTCAGGATACACCTGCTGGAGGCTATCGGAAAACCACGGTCTTGTTCCCGTTCAGGAGCACACGGTGCTCGATATGGAATTTGACCGCACGCGACAAGGCGAGACTCTCCACATCACGACCAATGGCGGTCAGGTCGTCCGGCGAGTGCTCACGGCTCACGCGCTGCACCTCCTGCTCGATAATCGGACCTTCATCCAGCTCAGGAGTCACGTAGTGAGCGGTCGCACCAATGAGCTTGACTCCACGGGTATAGGCTTGGGTGTAGGGAGCAGCACCCTTGAAGCTCGGGAGGAATGAGTGGTGGATATTGATCGCCCGGCCCGACAGGTATTGGCACATCTCGTCGGACAGCACCTGCATATAGCGGGCCAGCACGACCAGGTCCGCGCTGGTGGCCTCGATGATGTCACGCAACTGCGCTTCCTGCTGCGCCTTCGTCTCTTTCGTTACAGGCAGATAGTGAAATGGGATGTTGCGGCTCGTTCCGAGATCCTCAAAGTCCCGGTGATTGGAGACGATACCAACCACGTCCATGTTCAAGGCGCCGATGCGCTGGCGGTAGAGAAGATCGTTGAGGCAATGCCCGAAGCGCGACACCATGAGCAGTACCTTCGCCCGGGTGCTTGTCTCGTGCAGGCTCCAGTCCATCCGGTAGCGCTCGGCGATCGGCTTGAAGAGTCCCTCGAGCGCCGAGCGCTCCGTCCGCGGATCGATTGGCGTGAAGGCGACGCGCATGAAGAAGCGCTCCGTCTCGCGATCGCCGAACTGCGAACTCGTCACGATGTTGCAGCCATTATGAACCAGAAAACTCGATATAGCCTGGATTATGCCAATCGTGTCGTAGCACGAGAATTTCAGAACATAGCGTGGATCTTCGAGCTTCATGATCTGCTGTCTCGGTCCAATGTTAGGCTTTCGATGTTGATCAGGCCTTGAGACGGCGGAGGTTTGCCCCGCCGCTCTCCAGGCCTGTCGTGCCCGATGGCGTCCGTCACCTGTAGATCGGGAATTGGCCGCAGAGCGCCTTGACCTCCCGACGGACCTGCCTCTCCGTTGCCTCGTTGGCCGTCTCGCCATTCTGAGCGAGTCCAATCAGCACCTGGGCAATCCAATCGCCGACCTGCTCGAATTCCTTAGTGCCAAACCCGCGAGAGGTGGCGGCCGGCGTACCAAGACGGATACCCGACGTCACGGCCGGCTTCTCGGGATCGAACGGAATGCCATTCTTGTTGCAGGTAAGCCCGGCCCGCTCAAGGGCAGCTTCGGCGGCTTTGCCGGTCACCCCGATAGGGCGCAGATCGACCAGGACGACATGGCTGTCCGTGCCACCGGATACGATAGCGGCGCCGCGCTCGACCAAGCAGGTAGCCAGCGCGCGGGCATTCTCCACTACGGCGGTAGCATAGGCTTTGAATTCAGGTTGCAGTGCCTCGCCAAAGGCTACTGCCTTGGCGGCAATTACATGCATTAGCGGACCGCCCTGCATGCCGGGGAACACCGCGGAGTTGATCTTTTTGGCGATGGCCTCATCGTTGGTGAGGATCATTCCGCCGCGTGGACCACGGAGGGTCTTGTGCGTTGTAGTTGAGACCACGTGGGCATGCGGAAACGGGGATGGATAGACGCCTGCGGCCACGAGCCCGGCGAAGTGAGCCATGTCCACGAACAAATAGGCACCGACTGCATCTGCAATCGAGCGGAAGCGTGCGAAGTCGATGATACGGGGATAGCTGGAGCCGCCAGCAATGATTATCTTGGGCTGATGCTCCTGCGCTAATCTTTCGACCTCGTCATAGTCGATCTGCGCGTCATCTCGGCGAACGCCGTAGCCTACGGCCTTGAACCACTTGCCCGACATGGTCGGCGGGGCTCCATGGGTCAGGTGGCCGCCGGCGGACAGTGCCATACCCAGGATTGTGTCGCCGGGCTGCAGCAGGGCCATAAACACGGCGCCATTTGCTTGAGCGCCCGAGTGCGGCTGCACATTGGCAAAGCTGCATCCAAACAGCTTGCAGGCGCGATCGATCGCAAGTGCCTCCACTGTATCGGAGTGCTCACAGCCGCCGTAGTAGCGCCGGCCTGGATAGCCTTCGGCGTACTTGTTGGTGAAGACCGAGCCCTGAGCTGCGAGGACTGCTTCCGACACAATGTTTTCGGATGCGATCAGCTCGATCTGATCCTGCTGCCGTTGCAGCTCAGCGCGTATCGCGTCAAAGACCTCCCTGTCATACTGCCCTACGCCCGGCAGGTCGCTGTTCACGAGAGGCGTCGCGAGTGGATGCGTAAACATATCTGATCTCCCTTAACATTCGGCAACATTGACAGCGAGCCCGCCTAACGACGTCTCCTTGTACTTCGACTGCATGTCCAAACCGGTCTGACGCATCGTCTCGATCACTTCATCGAGGGATACGCGATGTGTTCCGTCTCCGCGCAGCGCGAGTGACGCAGCTGCGATGGCCTTGTTTGCGCCAAATGCGTTTCGCTCGATGCAGGGGATCTGCACCAGTCCACCGATGGGATCGCAGGTCATGCCAAGATGGTGCTCGATGGCAATCTCCGCGGCGTTTTCGATTTGGGCTGGCGTGGCGCCCAGCACTGCCGCCAAGCCGGCGGCGGCCATCGAGGCGGCAGATCCCACCTCGCCTTGGCAGCCGACCTCGGCGCCTGAGATCGAGGCATTGCGCTTGATCAGGCTGCCAATTGCGGCGGCGGTCAGCAGGAACGTGTGACTGCCTTCCGGCGTGTACTCGGAGCAGAAATCGCGGTAGTAGCGCAGGACCGCCGGGACGATGCCAGCGGCACCGTTCGTGGGGGCCGTGACCACGCGGCCGCCGGAGGCATTCTCCTCGTTGACAGCGATGGCGTAGGTGCTGATCCAGTCCATCACCTCGTGCGAGGTGCGCTGGTTCTTGTTGCGCCTTTCCTGCAGTTCGTCGTAGAGGCCTTTCGCCCGGCGCTTGACCCGAAGGCCGCCGGGCAATTCGCCCTCCATGCGCAATCCCCTATCAATGCAAGCGAACATGGCGTCGCGGATGGCATCCAGGCGCTGATCGATCTCCTCGCGGAACCTTGCGGCCAGCTCGTTGGCGAGTTGAACCTCGGCGATTGTCAGGTTCTCTTTCGTGCAGATGTGCAGAAGCTCTTCGGCCGTGCAGAACGGGTAAGGCACGGGCGTGACCTTGCCGTCCGCAGGCTCGCCCTCGAGCACGACGAACCCGCCGCCGATTGAGTAATAGATCTTCTCGGAGATGACGGAGCCATCCGCGTCGAGGGCCGAAAAACGCATGCCATTGGAATGACCTGGCAACACGTCCTTCATGTTGAAGATAATGTCCCGGGCCGGATTGAACTCAGCCAGGACGTTGTTACCAGCCGGAACCTGCTTGATCTCTTGAACATGATGGACGAGATCCGCGACCCCGTTCGGATCAACTGTGTCCGGGGCCTCACCGAGAAGGCCAAGGCAAATCGCCGTATCCGTTCCGTGCCCGCGGCCAGTCCAGGCCAGCGATCCGTAAATCTCGGCCTCGATCCGCCTCGGAACGAGACCATCACGCTCCAGCGCATCGATGAAGCGCTTCGCGGCCACCATGGGGCCTACCGTATGCGAGCTTGATGGCCCGATGCCGATCTTGAACAGTTCAAAAGCACTGGTCACGGGAGCCTCGCGTCTCGATCAGGCGATGGAAGGTTCGAACTCACGGGCCGCTTCGATCAGGTAGTCGTGCACGTAGGTCGAGAACGATCTCCAGCACTCCACCTGGTAGGTCGGCGTATCATCGAGCCTCATGAGCACGATCTCGGCCTTGCCCATCAGCGTGCGGGTCGCCATGCCTGCTGGAAATGCGGCCTCGGCGAGATCCAACGGGCAGCCACTGTTGAGCACGTCGGCCGCGCGACGACCGGAAACTATGAAGCCAACATTGCGATGGCTGACATCCACGAGGGTGTAGAAGCGGCCGCCGAGTGCCGCGTCGATCTGGCCCGCGATGACTTCCGCATCGCGGTAGGGTCCGGTCAGGAGCCACTCGTTGGGTCCGAGGCGGATCGAGGACCGCTCGGCCAAACCCAAGCGGGTGTTGATCGGAATATCGAGGGTGAACCCCGCGGCAGTCTCGGCGCCTTCCAGATCGGCCTCATTCAGCCGAAGCGAAAAGCGAGCCTGGGTCGGAAGAGGTCGGATCAGGACCTGCGCCGTTGTGTCAGGTCTCGCGACAGGTTGCTCGATCAGCAGCGACAGATCGCGGCGGGCGGCATGGCTGGTCTTAAGCATTGACGCGTTCCCCTGCAGGATCAAAGAACACCGGCTCACAGACCCTCGCGGTCGTAAAGCCCATCGGTGTCGTGACATAGACGCGGTTGCCCATGCGTAAGCGTCCCCCGGCCAGCAACGCAAGCGCGATGGAGCGATCACAATTCGAGCTCCAATAGCTGGAGGTCACGTGTCCCACCATCCGCATCGGAATCGCCTGGTTAGGGTCCATCACGATCTGAGCGCCCTCTTCGAGCACCTCGTTCGGGTTATCCGTCACCAGCCCAACCAGCTGCTTGCGACCTGCGCCCACAATGTCAGGACGCGAGAGCGAGCGCTTGCCCACGAAGTCGGGCTTGGTCTTGGCAATGAGACCCGACAGGCCGAGATCGTCCGGCGTCACGGTTCCGTCCGTTTCCTGGCCGACGATGATAAAGCCTTTTTCGGCTCGCAGTACATGCATGGTCTCGGTGCCGTAGGGCGTGATGCCATAGGGTTTGCCGCGTTCGAAAATCGCCTCCCATACGGATTGCCCATAATCAGAAGGGACGTTGATCTCGAAGCCGAGTTCGCCTGTGAACGACACGCGGAAAAGGCGGCAGGGAATGCCGCAGATGAAGCCAGTTCGCACGGACATATGCGGGAACGCCTCGGGCGACAGGTCAATGTCCGTCACCAGCGGCTCGATCACCTCCCGAGCCTTCGGGCCTTGGAGTGCGATGACTGCATATTGCTCGGTGATCGAGGTCAGGAACACCTTGAGGTCTGGCCACTCGGTCTGGAGGTAGTCCTCCATATGGGCGAGCACACGGGGCGCACCGCCAGTCGTCGTGGTCACGTGGAATCGGTCATGGGCAAGACGGGCAACGACGCCGTCATCCATGATGTAACCGTCTTCCTTCAGCATCAGGCCATAGCGGCACTTGCCCGGCTCGAGCTTCAACCACGCATTCGTATAGATGCGGTTCATGAACTCGGCTGCGTCCGGGCCCACGACTTCAATCTTGCCAAGCGTCGAGGCATCGAAGATGCCGACACTCGTACGTGCGGCCTTGCACTCGCGTGCCACGGCGGCATGCATATCCTCGCTCGCTTCCGGGAAGTACCAAGCGCGCTTCCACAGCCCGACATTCTCGAACTCCGCCCCATGGGCCGCCGCCCATTCATGGATCGGCGTGGTGCGGATCGGATCGAACAGGTGGTGACGGCTCGGACCGACAAAGGTGCCGAAAGTGGTCGGGGTATAGGGCAGCCGGAAGGTGGTCGTGCCGACGGCCGGGATCGGACGGTCGAGAATGCCCGCCACCAGGCCGAGCGCGTTCATGTTCGACGTCTTGCCCTGATCCGTCGCCATTCCGGTGGTGGTATAGCGCTTGACGTGCTCGATGGACTCGAAGCCCTCGCGCACCGCAAGCCTGATGTCCTTTGCCGTCACGTCGTTCTGGAAGTCGATGAAGGCACGCAGGCGTTTCGGATTGACGTCGGTCGGGAGTACCCGCACCGGCTTGAAGCCGACCGGGCTGTGGGTGGCATCAAAGGTCCGCTCGGACGCATGCTCCGCCGCTTCAGCACCGGCCATCCAGCCCTGCCTTAGACACTCGCCAAGCTGGTATGCCCCCTTGGCGGCGCCGGCCGAACGCTCAGCCTGCACTGAAGTGCCCGGCACGAAGGCGTCCAACGAGGGCTCGTAGAGGGCCTTGGCGCGTGATTGAGAGAACAGGTGGATAGCGGGTGTCCAGCCGCCGGACATGCCCACGCAGTCGCAGCGCAGCGTGCGGCGTGCGCCGACACGTCCATCCGCACTGACTGGAGCCACGATGAGGCCGGTAACGCGCTTGCGTCCCTGCGAGGCGACGACGGTATGGCCGGTCAGCACCTCGCAGCCCATAGACCGCAACTTAGCGACCTCCGGTCCACACTCCGCCTCACTGCGGAAATCGACCACCGAGACGGCGAGCCCCGCCACCTTGGCATCAGCTGCCGGTGTGTAAGCGGATGAGCCGCTGGTGGCGAACACGATCTGGCGCCCCGGCGCGACGCCGTAGCGATTGATAAAGGCACGGACGCTCTCCGCCAGCATGATGCCAGGACGATCATTGTCGGCGAAAACGAGCGGGCGCTCATGAGAGCCAGTCGCGAGGACAACCTGCTTGGCACGCACCTGCCAGAGCCGCTCGCGCGGGAGGTTCGACGATGGATCGGCTAAGTGATCCGTCACGCGTTCCGCCAGGGCAATATGGTTGTGATTGTAGTATCCGAAGGCCGTCGTGCGGGGCAGCACCACGACGTTTGCACGAGAATCCAGCGTATCGACCGCCTGCCGGACCCAATCCTGCGCCGGGATGCCGTCGATCAGCGAGGTCACGTCGTGCAGAAGGGAACCACCAAGTTCAACCTGCTCATCGATGATGATGACCCGCTTTCCGCTCTCGGAGGCCGCCAGAGCCGCAGCGAGACCAGCCGGCCCGGATCCGACGACGAGCACGTCGCAATGGGCATGGCGATACTGATAGCGATCCGGGTCCGGCACTGTCGGGGCGCGACCGAGACCGGCGGCAGCGCGGATGCGCGGCTCGTAGACCTTCGTCCAGAACGTGCGCGGCCACATGAATGTCTTGTAGTAGAACCCTGATACGATCACCGGCGAGAGGAGATCGTTCACCTCGCCGACGTCGAAGTCGAGCGATGGCCAGTGGTTCTGCGAGGCGACTGAGAGGCCGTTGAAGACCTCCACGACCGTAGCGCGGTTATTCGGGTCGGAGCGTCCCCGTCCACGATCCACATCCAACAGAGCATTTGGTTCGTCCGAGCCGTGGGTGACAATGCCGCGAGGCCGGTGATACTTGAACGAGCGAGCAACCAGATGGATGCCATTGGCGAGCAACGCGGAAGCAACGGTGTCGCCCGCATAGCCCTGCACGGTCTGCCCGTTGAAGCTGATTGAGACAGGCTTCGTTCGGTCGATGCGGCCACCTTTGGGGAGACGGTATGCCTGGGTCATCAGAGCCTCTCCTGCCCGGGTGCACGGTCGGGCCGCTTTTCACCCATTTTGTAAGTATCAATGAACTGGTCGCTGGCAGTGTCACGAAGGGCATTGAACCAGCGCTGGCAGCCATGGGCGTGATTCCAGCGTTCGGCGAAGACGCCCTTCGAGTTGGTGCGGACGAACAAAAATTCCGCCCATTCCTTGTCGCTGAGCTTTGAAGGCTCAACCGGGCGAGCAATGTGGGCCTCACCGCCGCAGCGGAACTCGATTTCCGGGCGGGGTCCACAGTAGGGGCAGGTCACGAGCAGCATGATGCGCCTCAATGTGCAACGGCCGCTGCCGCCGCCTCATCGATGAGGCGGCCAGTACGGAAGCGGTCCATGGTGAAGGGGGCAGCGATTGGATGGGGCTCGCCCTTGGCGATGGTGTGGGCGAAGACGTGACCAGAACCCGGTGTCGCCTTGAAGCCGCCGGTGCCCCAACCGCAATTGACGAACAGGCCTGGCACGGGCGTCTTGCCGATGATGGGAGAGCGATCCGGGGTCACGTCGACGATGCCGCCCCAGTTGCGCAGCATGCGCATGCGGGTGAATTGCGGGAATAGCTCGCAGATCGCATCAAGTGTGTGCGTCGCGATGTGGATGCCGCCCTGCTGGCTGTAGGACACGTACTGGTCCGTGCCTGCGCCGATGACGAGTTCGCCCTTGTCCGATTGCGAGATATAGGCATGGACCGCGTTCGACATGACCACGCAGGGAAAGACCGACTTGACCGGCTCGGAGACGAGCGCCTGCAGCGGGAAACTCTCCAGCGGCATGCGGACACCGGCCTTTTCCATAATCACGCTGGTGTGGCCTGCCGCCACCACGCCGACGCGAGGCGTGCGGATGAATCCTTTGGTCGTCTCGACCCCTTCAACCGCGCCACTGAGGCCGCGGCGAATGCCCGTCACCTCGCAGTTCTGGATGATGTCGACCCCCATCGCGTCCGCGCCGCGGGCATAGCCCCAGGCGACGGCATCATGGCGGGCCGTGCCGCCGCGCCGCTGCAGAGCCGCGCCCATGACCGGGTAACGCAGGCTCTTGGAGATGTTCAGGGGCGGACAGAACTCTTTGGCTTCCTCTGGCGTCAGCCACTCGTTGTCGATGCCGTTTAGGCGGTTCGCATAGACGTGGCGCTTGAAGCTCTGAACGTCATGGACGTTGTGCGCGAGCATCATCACGCCCCGGGCCGAATACATCACGTTATAGTTAAGCTCCTGGGACAGACCCTCCCAGAGCTTGAGCGCATGCTCGTAGATGGCGGCGCTCTCGTCATAGAGGTAGTTGGAGCGGATGATGGTGGTATTGCGGCCCGTGTTTCCGCCGCCGATCCATCCCTTTTCGAGCACTGCGATGTTCCGCATGCCATGCTCTTTCGCCAGGTAATAGGCCGTGGCGAGGCCGTGGCCGCCGCCACCTACAATCACGGCGTCGTAGCCGACCTTTGGCTCCGGGGCGCGCCATTGACGTCCCCATCCCTGGTGAGCATTCGTCGCCTCCTTCAGAAGCGTGAGAAGCGAAAATCGGCGCATTGGAACACCCTCGTGCTGTCCGCTTGTTATGCCGTACATTGGCCGCCGGACTTCGTATTTGCGCGACATTGGGGTAGAATGGATGCGACAGAGGATGGAAGATAATGGCGCAACCCGGTCGCAAGCTGAAAGTTGGCTTCGTGCTGATGCCAAAGTTCACCCTGACGGCTTTCTCAACCTTCCTGGACGTGCTGCGCCTGGCGGCCGACGAGGGGGATCTCAGCCGGCCGATCGCCTGTGCATGGGAGGTCATGAGCCCGCAGCGCCGGCCGGTCCGGTCCAGCTGTGGCATCGACATTCAGCCATCGTCGGATTTCGTCGACCCAAAGACTTTCGATTACGTGGTGATTGTAGGAGGGCTGCTACATGGCGCTCACGGGCTCCCTCCCGAGATCGCTCAATATCTGAGAGCCGCAGCCCAGGCTGGCGTGAAGCTCATCGGTGTCTGCACTGGCAGCTTCGTCCTATGCCGCTTGGGATTGATGACCGATCGCAAGTGCTGCGTCAGCTGGTATCACTACCGGGACTTTCTGGAGGAGTTTCCAGACCTCGTCCCGATTGCCGACCGCCTTTACGTGATCGATCAAGACCGCATTACGTGCTCCGGCGGGGCCGGCGTGGCTGATCTTGCGGCTCACCTGGTCAGCGACCATCTGGGACCGGCTCAGGCTTATAAGGCTTTGCACATCCTTCTCGTTGAACGGCCACGTCCAGGAGATACTGCACAGCCCGCGCCGTTCGTTGCTGCCACAAAGGATGACCACCTCGTCTCGCGGGCCCTGCTCCTCATGGAGCAGAATCTCATGGAGCCTCTCTCCGTCCAGGATCTCGCTGGGGCGCTGTCATTGAGCGTACGCCAGCTTGAGCGTCATTTCCGCAACCATTTGGGCGAGAGCCCACAGGAGAGCTACATGGCCCTGCGCCTCAAGCATGCGCGCTGGATGCTGGAGCATAGCGCCCTTCCGTCCGTCCTGATCGCGGCGGAACTCGGCTTCTCGGACAGCTCCCACTTCGGGCGCAGTTTCAAGGCACGCTATGGGATGACCCCTGCCCAATTCCGACAGATGAGCCGTCACGGTGATACGAAACCAGTCAGACGCCCATCGGCTCATGCATACGCTGGCGATAACGTTGACCGGCGGGTTTTCGACCAGAATCATGAGTCGGACGCATAAACCGAGAGGCAAGCGGCCCCAAAAGGACGAGAGCACTGGCTATCGCGGAGCTGAACCAAGCTCGTCCCCGATGCCCCGTCCGGCCTTATGCGTTTGATCACTCTGCTCCACCGCAGATTATTTAATCTGGAATCCGTGCGCCAGTGGATCCCGGTCGTCGACAAAGATCGTGTTGTGACCGGTGATACGGGCCCATCCCCCTATGCTCGGCGTGATCCCGTCGTAGGGTCCGACGGGGCTGGAGGCCTCGACTCGACCCTCAAAGATCGTGCCGATCAGGCTCTCATTTCGGTAGCTGTCTCCGATCTTCAGCCTTCCCCTCCCATACAGCTGCGCCATCCGGGCTGATGTTCCCGTCCCCCCAGGCGATCGGTCGATTGCCTTATCGCCATAGAAGACGGCGCTACGGCCATCCGCGACCTCGTTTCGTGCGTTGTCGCACCAGATTACGTGATGGACGCCACAGATTCTGTCGTTTTCGGGGTGCACGGGGACGCAGGTATCGGCGAGTGCCGCGCGAAGCCTTTGACTAAAGCCCACAAGCTCCCCGGCCGTCATGCTGTCCAAGCCAGCCCAATTCTCCTGTGGTTCGACAACTGCGTAGTAGTTACCGCCCCAGGCGATGTCCACGAGCAGACGTCCGACGCCCGGAACATCCACGCCGATGTCCGCGCTGTGCAGATAGCTTGCAACGTTGAAAAGGCGGACCGTCTCGACGAACTCGCCCTGCATCTCGTACTTGATGCCCACTTTCCCAGCCGGCGTCTCGATCGACAACGTCCCAGGGACCCTCGGGGTGACCAGTCCCTCTTCAATCGCCACCGTCACGAGGCCGATCGTGCCCGCTCCGCACATCGGAAGGCACCCGCTGACCTCAATGAACAGCACGGCAAAATCGCAGTCATCTCTGAACGCAGGGTAGATGATCGCGCCGGACATCACATCATGGCCACGCGGTTCGAACATGAGTGCCTTGCGGATCCAGTCGTGATCCCGCACAAAGATGTCACGTCGCTCCGCTATCGGAAGGTGCGGCAGCAACGGCCCGCCGCCGACCACAACGCGGACGGGGTTCCCGCACGTATGGGAGTCGATACAATAGAAACTGCGCCGCATTGGGTGCCCTTCCGATATGAGTGGCCGATCTCAGGTTGCTGCTGGCACGCGCTTGCGCTGAAGGGCGCCGCGCGAAATCCTGTCCAGAAGAAGCGCGACCGCAACGATTGCCAGTCCCGCTCGAAGGCCAAGTCCCATCTCCATTCGCGTCAGCCCTCTCGTAACCTCGGCTCCAAGACCGCCAGCCCCTACAAGTCCGGCCAATACGACCATCGCCAGGGAAAGAAGGATGCATTGATTGAGGCCAACGAGCAGCGTCGGCTTAGCGGAAGGAATCTCGATCTTGAACAGGATGGAGCGTGGGGATGCCCCGATGGCTCGGCCAAGCTCAAGCAGGTCCGCCGGAACCTGATTGAAGGCGAGCGTGGTCAACCGAAGCATCGGTGGTATGCCGTAGACGATGGTCGCAATGATTGCAGGAACGCGACCAAGGCCGAAAATCATGACGGCCGGAATTAGATACACCCACGGCGGCACGGTCTGCATGATGTCGAGAACGGGACGTATCGCCGCCTCTACCGTCTTGACCCGCGAAGCAAGAATCCCAAGCGGAAAGGCAATCAGCACGGAGATGGCTACAGCAACCGACACAAGTGCGATCGTCTGCATCGAGGCGACCCAAAGATCGGCAAAATAACAGAAGGTTAGCGCAACCACAGCGAGGATAGCAGTTCGCAGATTGATAAAAGAAAATACAAGGACGGCCACTGCGGCGACTAATATATATGCTGGAACTGCGAGGAGCGCTGCTTCGATCCCGGCTAGGATTGTCTCAGTTAGGTTAGTGATCAGCGCGAATAGCGGATGGAGGTTTCTATTGAGCCAATCGACAGCTGGAGCGAGAAAAGCGCCCGGCGAAAACTGAAGCATCGAAGGATTCATGGTTTACCTCCATCGCCTAAGCGGGCTGCACTCTGCGTTAGGCGATCAAGAACCATAGTGAGAGCTTGAGGCCGTTGCCGACAAGCTGGAGACGTTGATCAGGGAGCGCGGCGACCGGGGCATGAGCCGCTACGAGATGGGGCAATACTGCCGCCAGTTCAAGCGTCTCAAGATGTCTGAGGCGGATGAGGTGATCAAGCGTCTGGAGTCGTACCACCGGGTGCGCTTCCAGGCCATCAAGACTGAGAGCAAGCCGCGCAAGGCGTGGGTCTACGTAGGGTGATCAAGATGCCGGATACAAGAAAAGAGGCCCTCGTTTGGGCCGCGCTGAGACTGTCCGAGAAGGAAACGGATGCGTCGGTCGTCAGGGACATGATATACGCTGCGATCAACGACGATGGCCTGGAGGTCATTCACGCGATCAGGATTAAACAGGTACTGCGCAAGTGGTTGGATGATAACGAGCACATCGTCCGCTTCCACATGAAGGACTTCTGGCCTGTCGCATTCGAGCTGGACTCCAAGCCGCCACATGCAAAGGGATTTGAACTCGCTTTCAAAGCGCTGGTCGAACAGAGGATCTTAATAGAGGGGGCTCGTGAAGGCACATACACGGTGCGACGAGACAACCTGATCTGAAACGACGAGCCCCGCTTCGGCGGGGTTTTTTATTGCCCAGAGTTTCCAAGACGCCTTGCAAGACAGATTCCAAGGCGGGGGATGCCTTGGAATCTTTCGAGGTGTAAGTCGTTGAAGCATTTACCAAAACGAGCAAATCATAGAGGATTCCAAGACACCAAGACACCACCCCCTTCTCCCGCCCCTTCGAGGTTGTTTGAGAGGCAGCGGGTATATGGGGGGTGTCTTGGTGTCTTGTTTTCTAAGAGGATTTTATAAATTATTATTATTATTCAGCACGTTACACCTCGGAAGTTTCCAAGACAGAGGCGTCTTGGAATCTGTCTTGGTGTCTTGGAATCTCTGGGAAACGCTCGTGTTGCCTCGAAACCCTGCTGTTGTCTCATGCTGTCTCACGCGAAATGCCTGTTGCTGTCCCATGCTGTCTCAGGTACATATGTGCGGCACCCCAGAACATCGTTGGAAAAAACTTTGAAAACGGTGGCGGATCGCGCTCAGCGGCCCCCGCGACAGTCAGCCCACACTTGGAAGGACCCAAAGCGAGATCGAGGGTTCAGTCACACGGCCGTATCTCTCCCTGCCCAGCCCTGTTTCAAACCGTCTCATGTTGTCCGTCGCCACCTGCTGATAACCCAAAATGCTCACTCTTTGTTCTTTTGCATTAGTCCGGATTAAAGGCTGGTGTGCAATCATCTTTCGCACTTTCGCGCGAGGCGCCGGAGCAGGATGCGGCTCATGGCGAGATAGAGCAGCATCTCGTCGGTCTCGAGCAGGCGTTCGTAGGTCGGTGACAAACGCTCTGAGCGTCTGATAGCCCAACGAGGAATGCGGCCTCGCCGTGTTGTAATCCTCAATCCAGGCCGCGATCAGCTGGCGGGCATGGCCCAGACCGAAGAACAGGCTCTCGTTCAACAGCTCATCCTGCATGCCTGCTCCGAGATGCCGACCTGCCGGATCAGGTCGGCCACTGGCAGACCCAGCTCCGCCGACCTCAGGATTGCCACGATCTGCTCAACCGAAAACCGCTTCTTGCGCATGACAAACCGCCTTCACCAAAAAGGAAATCTGCCGACCAGACTAACAGAACGGCTGGATCACTTCGCCCGTGTCACCTCATATACAAAAACGGGCCGCGCAGCCGCTTGGATTCGCTCAGACATGTCTAGTTGATACTGGCCTCTTTTCTTCGGGGGACGTCGGAGCGACGGCGTTATCTGGAGGAGAAGAAACGTTCATAGAGGTTTCGGCCAGACCGCAGTCTATGATGCGGGCGCGGATACGCTCCCGGTGCATGATGTAAAGGCTCGACGCAATGACGATAACTGCTCCGACGACTACATTGGGTCGTAGAGGGTCATTGAAAAGCATAATGCCGTACAGGAGAGCCCAGACCAACATAGTGTACTGCATGGGCGCGACGCTTGCAGCCGGTGCGCGGCGAATGGCTGCGAGAGCCAGGAATTGGGCAATCCCCATGATCAGACCGGCCAGAGCGGCCAAGCCGACATCGGACGCATCCGGAGCACGTCCGACGAGGGCGACAGCCGGAATACTCACCGTCAGAAGACCCAGCATCACCGCCGCCACCATGACGCCTCGTTCCTCCTCATGCGCGATGCGCCTCATGATGAGCACAACGCCAGCGCTTGTAAAAACGTTGCCAAAGGCCGCGGCATGCCCGAGAGAAATAGGTGCGACGCCCGGCTGCACCATAATAAGAATGCCCATGAACCCGATAATGACGGCACTAAATCGGTACTTACCAACCTTTTCGCCGAGTAGCGGGATCGACGCCAAGGTCACGACCATCGGTGCGCAAAAGGTGATGGAATAAACGTCTGCCAGTGGCAGGACGGAGAAAGCATAAAAACCACAGACTGTTCCGACGCCTGCGAAGAGGCCACGCAAGAAGACAAGAAACGGATTCCGCACCTTCAAACGGGTAAGAGTTCCATCGCGCAGCAGCATGATGCTGAGCGGAATGCAGGCAAACGTCACCTGCATGAAGATGACCTGGAACACCGAATAGCGCATGGTCAGCGTCTTCACAATCGCGTCGCTCGATGTGAAGAGAAAGTTAGCCAGTAGCGCAAGCGCAACTCCGGTGGATGCGCTTGCGCCCGGACTATTTGGATGTGCTGTCAACTCCTGCCTCATCTGTTCCAAGAAGAAGGGAGCTTCCCAGTTGGTGGCGGTTTTACCCCTCCGACGCAGATATAGCGCTTCCCAGATCTGGAATATCTCCCGCGTCAGTCGCTTATTCTCAACCTCATCGCAGAGGCCTCACGGGTCGGAGGCCACATACTGCATTTCATGCAAACGGGACGGGTGAAGTAGGCCTCCGATGCACTATCATCCCTTGCTGACCGGTTCGTGGTGCTCTCCGCATGAACTCTGAGCCGGAACGTTCCGATGTTCGGCTTAAATCTGCACCCGCGACAGGTCCCTGCTTACTCGGTTGCAGGCTGTCACCAGTTGGTGACCGAGCCGTCCCGCCTCCGCAGATGCGGCGCTTCCCAGAACTCGAAGCTCTGCTTCGCGATCAGCTCCTCGTTGACCTCGATCCCAAGACCGGGCGCATCGGGAACGGGGTAATGCGCCCCCACCAGCCGCGGCTGAACCGGGAAGAAGTCAGAGTTGTCGAAACCGAGATGCGTTTCCGCGGGGCTCGCGCGGGTTTCGAGCCAGGAGAAGTTCGGAACAGCCGCCGAGAAATGGATGGTCGCCGCTGTGCAGACGGGCCCGAGCGGGTTGTGCGGCATCATGTCGACGTAGTGCGTCTCGCTCCAGGCGGCGACCTTCATCGATTCTGTGAGGCCGCCGACATTGCAGACATCGAGGCGGTTATATTGGTGGATGTCGCGTTCGATATAGGGCTGGAACTGCCATTTCGACGCGAACTCCTCGCCGATGGCGAAGGGAATATCGGTCAGCCGGCGCAGTGCTTCATAGGAACTCGGCGACTCGTCGCGGATCGGCTCCTCGAGGAAGTCGAGGGTGCCGGACGGCATCTTCTGGCAGAAGCTCGCCGCCTCCGCGACGCTGAGGCGATGGTGATAGTCGATGCCGAGAACGACGTCCTGGCCGAGCGCCTCGCGGGCCTTCACGCACCATTTCGCGGTCGTCGCGATATGCTCGCGCGGCTCGTAGATGTCCTTGTTCTCATGACCGGAGGGCGAGAGACGCATCGCGGTCCAACCATGCTCGATCAGCATCCGCGCCTGTTCGATCATTGCCGGACCGGGCTCCGCGAAGGTCGTCGCGAAGGTCGGGATCCGGTCGCGCTGCTTGCCGCCGAGCAACTCGTAGACGGGCACGCCGAGGGCCTTGCCCTTTATGTCGTGGAGCGCGATGTCGATAGCCGAGATCGCCGCCTGCAGCACCCGACCGCCCTCGAAATACTGGCTGCGGTACATTTCCTGCCACAGGGCGCCGATCCTGAACGGATCGCGGCCGCGCAGGAATTCGGCATAATGCTCGAGCGCGCCGACGACGGCTTTCTCGCGACCGGAGAGGCCGCTCTCGCCCCAGCCGAAAATGCCCTCGTCCGTCTCGACCTTCACCAGAAGCTGATTCCGGATGCCGACCTTGACAGCATAGCTCTTGATCGCAGTGATCTTCATCGTGTCCTCGTCACCAGTGCCACAGCGTGCCGTCTTCGAGACGGTTCACCGGCAGATAGGCGCGCTGGTACGGGAACTTCTCCGCCAACCTCTCATCGATATCAACGCCATGACCAATGGCGTCGCCCGGATGTAGGTAGCCGTCGGAAAGACTCCAGGCGCTCGGGAAGACTTCAAGGATCTCTGGCAGATAGCCGGAATATTCCTGGATGCCGAAATTGGGGACCCACAGGTCGAGGTGCAGGTTGGCGCCGAGGCAGATCGGCGACATGTCCATGGCGCCGTGACAGGCGGTGCGGACATTGTAGACGCTCGCGAAATCCATGATGCGGCGGAGTGCCGTCACGCCACCCGCATGCACGGTCGTCATGCGGATATAGTCGATGAGTTGCTCTTCCATGAGAAGCCGCGCATCCCAGATGGTGTTGAACACCTCGCCGACGGCAAGCGGTGTCGTGGTATGCTTGCGGATCAGCCGGAAGCCTTCCTGGTGCTCGGCCGCCACGGCATCCTCAAGCCAGAAGAGGCGCGCGAATTCCAGGTCCTTGCCGAGCCGCGCGGCTTCGATGGGCGTCAGGCGATGATGCGCGTCGTGCAGCAGCTCGATATCCCAGCCATGCGCCTCCCGCACCGCCTTGAAGAGTTCGGGCACATAGCGCAGGTATTTCGATGTCGACCAGGTTTCCTCGTGCGGGACCGCATCGTCGAGAGCGTTGTTCGTGACCGATTTCGCGCCCGTGCCGTAAACGTCCGGGAGTCCGGGAATGCCGACCTGGACACGGATCGCCTTGTAGCCCTGCTCATTGCGCCTACCGACGGCCTCCACCGCCTCGGCAATGTCTCGGCCCTGGGCATGAGTGTAGCACAGCACCTTCTCGCGGCTTGCGCCGCCGAGGAGCTGATACAGCGGCATGTTGGCGGCCTTGGCCTTGATGTCCCAGAGCGCGGTGTCGATGCCGGCGATCGCCGCCATGGTCACCGGGCCACGCCGCCAGTAGGCGCCCCTGTAGAAATACTGCCAGATGTCCTCGATCCGGCTCGGGTCACGGCCGATCAGAAGCGGTGCGAGATGGTCCTGAAGATAGGCGGCAACAGCCAGCTCCCGGCCGTTCAGCGTCGCGTCGCCGACCCCGGTCAGCCCCTCGTCGGTGAAGATCTTGACCGTGACGAAATTGCGCCCTGGCGAGCAGACGATAACTTTCACGTCGGTGATTTTCATCGATTCATCCGTTGGCTGAAAGCGTGCGGCCGGCGTCGTACCGGAACCGGGTGTGTATGCGCCGATTGCGTGGGTCGGGATGGGGGATGGCGGAGAGCAGCGCCCGCGTGTAGTCGTGCGCCGGGTTGTTGACGACCTGATCGGTGTCGCCCACCTCGACGATCTTGCCCCGATACATGACCGCGACGCGGTCGCACATGTAGCGGATCACCGACATGTCATGGGAAATGAAGACGTAGGAGAGACCGAGCTCGTCCTGCAGCTTCATCATGAGGTCGAGCATCTGGGAGCGCAGCGAGACATCGAGCGCCGAGGTCGCCTCGTCGGCGATGATGAGCCGCGGGTTCAAGGCGATCGCACGGGCGATGCCGATGCGCTGCCGCTGCCCGCCGGAAAAGGCATGCGGATAGCGCTCTCGCCAGGCCGGCTCGAGCCCCACCTGCTGCATCAGGTCGGCGACACGGTCGTTGAGCTCCCTGCCCTTCATGCCGGCGATCTTGAGCGGCTCGGCGATGATCTGGCCGACGGTCTTGCGTGGACTGAGCGACCCGACTGGGTCCTGAAAGATCATCCGGACCTCGCGGCGGATCTTCTCCAGGGCGGCCTTGTCGGCGGTGCGGATGTCGACTGTCTGGCCGTCCGGGCGGCGATAGTCGATGGCGCCGGCCTGTGCATCGTAGATGCGCAGCAGACAGCGTCCCATCGTGGTCTTGCCCGAACCGGACTCTCCGACGATGCCGAGAGTCTCACCAGGGCGCACGGTCAATGAGACATCGTCAACCGCCTTGAGGCCGGAGGGGAAGGTGAGCGAGAGGTTCCGCACATCGAGAAGCGGAGGAGTTGCAACGGGGATCGCCGGTCGCGCCAGACGAACCTCCGCCTTCTTCTCCAGCTTGACGACCGATCCGATCAGCCGGCGCGTATAGTCGTCCTGCGGCGCGTGGAAGATCTGCTCCACCGGCCCCCTCTCCCTCACCTTGCCGCGATACATGACGAGGACCTCGTCGGCAATCTCGGCCACGACGCCCATGTCATGGGTGATGAAGAGCACGGCCATGCCATGGCTCTGCTGCAGCTTCTTGATGAGGTCGAGGATCTCGGCCTGGGTCGTGACGTCGAGCGCCGTCGTCGGCTCGTCGGCGATGAGTACCGAGGGGTTGCAGGCGAGCGCCATGGCGATCATCACGCGCTGGCGCATACCGCCCGAGAACTCGAAGGTGTAGCGATCGATCGCCGATTCAGGGCGCGGAATTTCCACCTGTCGCAGGAGTTCGAGAACGCGCTCGCGCTGTTCGTGCTTCGGGGTTCCGAAGTGGATGCGTAGCGCCTCGCCGATCTGCGTCCCGATGCGGTGAACCGGCGAGAGCGAACTCATCGGCTCCTGGAAGATCATGGCAATCTCCTTGCCGCGCACGTCGCGGATCGCTCTACCCCGCGGGTCGAGCTTGGCGAGGTCGGTCGTCGAGCCGTCGGCACGCGTCAACAGGACCGAGCCGCCCTCGATGCGGCCGGGCCTGTCGACGATCTGCAGGATCGAGCGGGCGGTCACCGACTTGCCGGAGCCGGATTCGCCGACCACGCACAGCGTCTTGCCGCGTTTCAGCTCGAAGGAGACACCATCGACCGCCTTGAAGAGACCGGTGCGGGTCGGGAAGTAGGTCTTGAGGTCCCTGACCTCCAGGATTGTGTCCTTCGTCATGCTCATGACACCGCCTCGTAGGGATCTGCGGCATCGCGCAAGCCGTCGCCGAGGAAATTGAGGGAAAGAACTGAAATGACGATGGCGGCGGCCGGCGTGAAAAGCAGCCACGGCGCCTGGGCGACCGCGCGAATGTTCTGGGCCTCCTGCAGGAGCACACCCCAGGAGACAATCGGCGGCTGCAGGCCGATGCCGAGGAAGGACAGCGCCGTCTCGGCCAGGATCATCGAGGGGATCGCAAGCGTCAGTGTCGCGATGATATGGCTGATGAAGGACGGCACCAGATGGTGGAAGATGATGCCGATTTCGCTCATGCCGTCGAGGCGCGCGGCTGTCACGAAGTCCTCGTTTCTCAAGGACAGGAACTTGCCGCGCACCTCGCGCGCCAGGCTCGTCCAGCCAATCAGCGAAACGATCAGCGTGATGACAAAATAAGTGCGAAGCGGCGGCCAGCCCACGGGGATCGCGGCCGCGAAGCCCATCCACAGAGGAATGGTCGGGATCGAGCGCAGCAGCTCGATGAAGCGCTGGATCGCGAGATCGATCCAGCCACCGAAGAAGCCGGAGATGCCGCCGATGGCCACCCCGAGGATCAGGCTGACGAAGACGCCTACAAGGCCGATCGACAGCGAAATCTTGGCGCCATGGACAACGCGCGAGAAGATGTCGCGACCGAGGCGGTCGGCGCCGAAGATGTACATGCTGTCGCCCGGCTTAGGGTTCGTGAGGCCGAAGAGCTTCGTCTGCATCGGAATGAAGCCCAGCACGTAATAGGGCTGCTGCGCCGGGACGAAGAACGACACTGAGATGGGCTTCGTTGGGTCGGGCGTGAACTCCCGGCGCATCGACTCGGTGTTCAGCGTCATCTTGAGCTGGTTGACATGCGGCTTGAACGAGCCGTTCAACATCAGTGACAGGCCTTGGGGTGGCGCATAGGTGAAGCGCGAATTGGTAGCGTTGGGATCGAACGGCGCGATGAAATCCGCAAATGCCGCGACGAGATACATGAACACGATCACGACGAGGCTCACGAGCGCGATCTTGTGTTTCTTGAACTTGAGCCAGAACAGGCGCCACTGGCCGGCCACGGCCATGTCCCTGCCGTGCAGATCGAGCGAGGCCGCGGTCTCGGGCGGGAGGCTGGTGATATCTGTCATTGGAGTCGGATCCGCGGGTCGGTAATCGCCAGGAGAATGTCCGAAATCAGCGTGCCGATGATGGTGAGCACGGAGATCAGCAGGATGAGCGAGCCGGCGAGATACATGTCTTGGGCGAGCAACGCGCGAAGCAGCAGCGGCCCTGTCGTCGGCAGGCTCATGACGACGGAGACGATGATCTCGCCCGAGATCACGGCCGGCAGGATCCAGCCGAGGGTCGAGATCAGCGGGTTGAGGGCAAGGCGCACCGGATACCGCAGCAGGAGCTCCAGTTCGGACATGCCCTTCGCGCGTGCCGTTGTGACATAGGGCTTTGAAAGTTCATCGAGCAGATTGGCGCGCATGATGCGCACCAGCGCGGCGAGTGATCCGAGACCGATCACGACGACCGGCAGCCAGACGTGCTGGGCGAAGTCGACGAGCTTACCAAAACTCCACGGCGCATCGACATAGTCGGGCGAGAACAGCCCCCCGACACTCTGACCGAACCAAGCGGACATGATGTACATGGCCGAGAGCGCCATCAGGAAGTCGGGCACGGCGAGGAAGAAGAAGGCCAGGAAGGTCGCCGTGTAGTCGGAGATCGAGTACTGGCGCACCGCCGACAGGATCCCGATCGGGATGGCGATCGCCCAGACGAAGCAGAGCGTCAGAACCGAGAGCAGCAGCGAGAAGCCGAGGCGGTTCCAGATGAGTTCCGTGACCGGCTTGCCGAAATCGAAGGAGATGCCGAAATCGCCGTGCATCAGGATGCCGGCCATCCACTTATAGTACTGAAAATAGACCGGCTGATCGAGACCGTAGCGATCCCGCATGGCAGCGACTGTGCCCGCTTCCACCGCACCGCCTTGGCTGGCCCATTCGGCCATCAGGGTCGTGAGATAATCGCCCGGCGGGAGCTGGATGATGATGAAGGCGACGATGGAGACGGCAAACAGTGTCGGAATCGCGAACACCATTCGCTTGGCGATGTAACGAAGCATGAGCCTGACCGTTCGATGAAATCGAAGGATTAGCCGGCGGCAGAATGGAAACCGCCGCCGGCACAGGGAGGAGCCTTCCGAGAAGCCCTACTTGGTTGGCTTGTCGAAATACCACTGGGTCAGCGTCGGAGCCGGGTGCCAGAGGTTGCCGGCGATCGGAAGCCCGTTGACGACGTTCTTCAGATTGTTCGATACCATCATGTACTTCGGCATGGGACGCGAGATGCCGATGTTGAGAAAGTTGTCGGCCGAAAGATTGAGGAATTCCTTCATCTTCTCGCGGCGGTCGTCATCAGTGACGGCGGCATTGACCTTGTCATAGGCGGCCATCAACTCCTTAATGTTGGCTGGCGGCTCTTCGCCTGTATTGTGATTGGAATACCATTCGGCCCAGCGGACAGCGAAGAAGATGTCGGCCTTCTGGAAGGGCATGTAGCAGCGGACATCCGTATAGGCGTCTGAAAGTCCACCAACACAGTTCCAGATGTAGGCATCCTGCTCGTTCGCAGCCCACATGGTGTTGAGGCGGGCGCGGTCGGTGGTACGGATCTGAATATCGATGCCAACATCCTTGGCGTATTGCTGTACCATCTGCATGATATCCGGGTAGGACAGGCCGAAGACATCGGCTACCATGAAGTTGATGGTGAAGCGCTTGCCTGTTTCATCCAGACGAAAGCCTTCGGCATCCTTCTTCGGCATGATCTTGTCGAGGATTTCATTCGAGCGCTTGGGATCGTACTCAGTATATTGCTTCGCCTGGCGCTCGTTGTAGAGCTCGTGCTCAGGCTGGGCGGCCACCTGGGCGGGAGCGCCCTGCCCCACATAGACGAGATCGATGATTTCCTGCCGGTTGATCGCGTGGCTCAGCGCGATCCTAAAATCCTTGTTCTGGAATATCTTGCGCTTCACCGGATCGGTTGAAGTCAGGTTTAGTAGGATAGCGGCATCACTTGCCGGCAGGTCCTTGACGTCGACAATACGGTAGTTGCCCGTTTTCTGTCCATCGAACAGCACCGACTTGAAGGTGGAATTGTTGATGTGGCGGAACGCGAAGTCGAACTCGCCCGACGTCATCTTGAGCGCCATCACCTGCGGGTCGTCGAGCTTCGCCCAGGTAACATTGTCAATGTAGGGGAGCTGGTTTCCGGCCGTGTCGACCTTCCAGTAATAAGGATTGCGGGTAGCAGCGACGCGCTCGCTGTCCGCATAGGGAACGGTCAGCACCCAGGGATTGAGGGTCGGCAGATCGAGATTCTGCCAGAAGGGCGGCTGGAAGGATAGCGAGACCTTGGAGTTGAACAGCGCCACCCAGTCGCCGGCTGCCGGATTTGCCTTCAGCAGCGCCGGGATGCCCTCCTTGTTGTACTTCTCGTGGAACTGGCTGAGATAGTGCTTGGGATAGATGACCGGCAGATGGCCCTGGCCGTAGGCAAGCTGCTGCAGGAAGAGGCCGTAGGGCGACTCGAACTTGAACTCCACCGTCTGGTCGTCGATCTTCGTTACCTTCACGGGCTTGCCAGCCACCGTGAAGGTCGGGTTCTTGGCGGGCGAGAGCGCGTTGTTCATGAACACGTCCTCGTACCAGAACATGATGTCGTCCGCCGTGAACGGATGACCGTCGCTCCACTTCAGGCCCTTGCGGAGCTTGAACGTGTAGGTGGTCGCATCGTCGGACGCCTTGAACTCCTCGGCAAGCGACGGCATGACCTTCTTCCACTGCGGATCCCAGCGCACGAGCAGCTCGTTGGCGATGGTGCGGGTCAGGTTGTACTGGTCGCCGTTGGCCAGGATCGTCGTGCGCAGGGTACCGCCATATTTGCCGACGCCGTCGACCATAGTTTCCACGTAGGGCTTTTCCGGAAGGCGGTTAGCAACGGCGGGCAGCTTGCCTGCCTTGACCTGCTCATCGAGCATCGGCGCCTGCTTGTAATCCGCCGCCCAGGCGGGGGCGAACGAACCTAGAAGCATGATACTCAAAAGCCCCGTCGACGCGACGACGCCAAGCAGCTTTTGCTGGTAACGCATTTTTTCCTCCTGTTGCCCAGCTTCCTTCGCCGGTTTCCTTTTGGGACGAGCTTATTGCGGCTCTCATATTCAAAAGCTCGCAAATTACACATTATCTGTCAATTCGAATGTGCGAACTGAGACGTATTACTCTCAGTCAGGTACTGGAAAATGCGTCGAGATTAAGCTCGTTAGGATAGCGAGTGTCATTCGACGGCCTGTTCTCAAGTACGAAACTTAGTAGACGACAGCGTCCCCTTCTGTGAGAAGAGCTGCGAGACAATGTCTTTCGCGAGAGAGGCAGGCAAAACAGGCATCTTTGAAGCCCTGTATGTGGGACTCACGTTGTCGCACCATCTGATCAGCCATGAAGTCGATGTTTCGGCGGCTGTATATGGACCTGAATCTGCCAGTTATGAGAGTCGTTGGCGCGACGCTCTGTCTCTTCGGCAGGTTACGCACGAGCTTCAGGCCAACTTCAGGGTCGCACATTATCGGATCGGGGCGGCCGCCGGCGCAGGTTGCAGGCGAACGCCGGTGCGAACTTGAGTACTGATCGCCTGATCATCTCATAGGGACGTCGAGCCTACAACTGGCGATGAAGCCGGACGAGGTCCACGATAAACTCGGGCGGAAAGCGATGGCGTTGGTAGGAGATGGGTTGCATTCCCCTACCATATTGCGTTTTGACCCAACCCATCGTCTTTCGTGCAACAAGACCTTTATGAGCTGCGCAGGAGGAACCCTTTGTGTCCGGACCTACCAGTTTGTATAGCTGCCATCCCGTCGCCTGAGATGCGGGGGCTCCGAGAAACGGAAACTCAGGGAACGGACATAGTTCTCATCAACGTCGGCACCGAGCCCTGGCACGTTAGGGACAACGTAATCGCTCCCTTGCAGTGCCACCTGAACGGGAAAGATCTCTGTGTTGTCGAACCCGAGTTGCTCCACGGGTGAAGACCGACATTCCAGCCAAGCAAAGTTGGGGACTGACGCAGCCAAGTGGACGCTAGCAGCCGTGCAGATGGGTCCAAGTGGATTGTGAGGCATCAGGTCGACATAGTGAGCCTCGCTCCAACCTGCCACTTTCATGGCTTCAGTAAATCCTCCGACATTGCAGATATCAATGCGGTTAAACTGATGCAGATTTCCTTCGATATAAGGCAGAAATTGCCACTTGGAGGAGAACTCCTCGCCGATGGCGAATGGAACGTCAGTCAACTGCCGAAGGGATTCATACGCCGATGGGGTCTCGTCACGGATCGGCTCCTCGATGAAGTCTAGTGTACCCGATGGCATTCTCTGGCAGAAGGCTGCCGCTTCTGCGACGCTGAGGCGATGATGATAGTCGATGCCGAGCGTGACCTCTGGGCCAAGCTCCTCGCGCGCGCGTACCATCCACGGCGCCGTCTTGGCGATGGACTCGCGCGGCTCAAACCGATCCGTTGCATGCTGGCCCGCCGGCACGAACCGAATGCAGCTCCAGCCTGCGTCCTGTAACTGCTTGGCCTGCTCGATCATCTCGGGGCCGGGCTCCGCAGGAGCCGTGGCAAAGGCCGGGACCCGATCCCGCTGCTTACCGCCGAGCAGCTGATAGACGGGAACGCCGAGCGCCTTCCCTTTGATGTCGTACAGAGCAATGTCGATTGCGCTGATTGCAGCGGAAAGAACTCGGCCCCCTTCGAAGTACTGACTGCGATAGAGCTCCTGCCAGAGCGCACCAGCCTGCATCGGATCACGGCCGATGAGGAACTCTCGGTAATGGTCGATCGCCCCCATGACGGCGCGCTCGCGACCGGAGAGACCCGACTCGCCCCACCCGTAGATTCCCTCGTCCGTTTCTACCTTGATGAGCAGTTGATTGCGCCACCCAACCAAAATAGGGAAGCAATGAATAGCCGTGATCTTCATTGGTCTGACCTTGAGATGCTTTCTTGTTAGAGCGGCGACGGTTCGCCAAGGCATGAAAGTGTTGGATTGGCTCGTGACACTAGGCACTGATGGTGCTCGCGGACTCGCATGTTTACGGTTAGTTGGTGGCCTGCCGGTTTCGGGCCTCAGAGCCATGCAATCATCGGTGACGGCGCGATCAGCTGATCCGAGACCACTTCAGCTTAGAGGAATGGATGTTTCGTCCAGACTGCCTCACCAGTTCAGGATCGCGCCATCCGCCGAAAGAGCTTCTCGCGCGGGGATGACCTCTGGCTCGAACGGGTGCTTGGCCGCGGCAACTTCGTCGAGTTCAACTCCTAAACCGGGAGAGGTCGGCACCGCCCAGCGGCCATTTTCAAGCACAATCGGGTGTTGCACCACCTCATCATACCAGTCGACGAGCCCGCGCGCCTCCTCCTGTATGACGAAGTTCGGCGTGGCCACGGCAAAATGTAGTGCGGCAGCCCCGCTGATCGGTCCCAAGGGATTGTGAGGTGCAACGCCCATGTGGCCAACTTCCGCGATGGCAGCGATTTTCTTCCCCATCGTGAAGCCGCCGACATGGCAGAGATCAGGCTGCACGATGCTCACTGCTTTGTGCGCGGCAAGATCGAAGAACTCCCTTGGCGTAAACAGGCGCTCGCCTGTTGCCAGAGGGGCCTGGACTTTGGAGGCGACCAACGCCATGGCCTCGTTATCGCCCGGCTGGATTGGCTCCTCCACGAAGAGGGGCCGCATCGGCGATATCGCATCGATGTAGGCTACGGCAGCGCTGATGGAGCCGCACCGGCCGTGGAAGTCGAACATGATGTCGATCTCATCACCAACCGCGAGGCGGATCCGCTCCACAAGCCTGGCGACGTGTTTTACCTCGGGGATCGGCGCGTCGTAATGAGTGTAGGGAACGACGCCGAGCTTCACCGCCCTATAACCCATCGCGACTGTCGCCTCGACACCGGCCACATAGCTCTCGATATCCTTCGGGTCAACTTGTGCTCCGATCTTGCCACGCTGGAAATGCGTGTAGACACGGACCCAGTCGCGGCTCTGCCCGCCAAGAAGACGCCAGACGGGCACGCCCAAATCCTTAGCCGCGATATCATGGAGTGCCATCTCGATGCCGCTGATCGCCGATAGCCCGATCACACCCAGTGGCCAGAAGCTATGCATCTGCATCTTCCGTACCAGATGCTCGATTCGGCGTGGATCCTCTCCGATCACGAAGGCCGCGAGATCCTCGACAGCGCCTACTACTGCTCGGGTCTTCCACTCGAGAGTGGCCTCACCCCAGCCATAGAGGCCAGGCTGGTCGGTCAGCACCTTTACGAAAATCCAGTTGCGGTGAATTGCGTTCACGATCTTTGTTTCGATGCCTGTGATTTTCATCCGGGTGTCCTTTTCGAGCTGGTAATCAGAGGTAGTAAGATCCGGTTGGCGGCCATCTGGATAGTGCTTGGAAGGCGATCAACAGCATCATCACTGCTGTAATCTCCATCGTCAGGGGAAGGAGCACAGCTCTCAGCAGTGATGTTGCCGCTACGTATGACAGCAATGAACGCCACCTTTGCTGGTGGAGTGGCCGGTATGATCGACGTGGCTGCTTGAAGCGGATTGATGCCGAGTCGCGTAATAGGCAGCATCAGAAAGGACAGGCAGACGCTGATTGTGGCGCCAATGTCTGGAACCATGGCAGGGATCAGCATCAACACTGTGTTGACGAACAGGTGAGCCTCGAAGTTTTGCGCAGAGGCGGCAATTGCGCCGGAAATGGCGAGCAGACCGAGCGTTTAGGAATGAATAGAAGTGGCGGCTACCGAAAGATGAATGCTCGCACAAGTTCTCGATCGGGCGGCAAATGCCGTCCACAATAGGCAGATGTCGGCCTTGCGGATAATGAGTAGATGGAGCGTGACCTTGGAAGCGCGAAACACCACGCTGCCCATGGTGGTGAAGGACGCAGGGCCCACGAGCAGGGTCTAGAGCGCCACACAAGGGGCTCCTTAACTGCTTGCCAAATCGGATTCGTGGAAGCCCTTTGGGAACGCCGGCGCTCACTGTTTCCTCGACCAATTTCATAAGATTCTTTGTTTTTGATACTCTAACTTACCTAAATTGTACACAACCTGTCAATCCTATTGTGCGAACTTGCATGAGTGCTGGTCTTCGTGACATGATTGATTTTGGTGCCGGATAGTACGTAGCCGGCAGGTCGAGTCATACAGAAGCGCAAGAGTTCGGGCATGGGCGGGAGAGCGGTGCGAATTGTCAAATCGGTTCAGGACGGAGAAGCAACTGGCCAAGATCGAGGTCAGTGCCTTCATGACTTGATCCGGGAGGACATTGTTGAAGGGCGTCTTGAACCCGGCGCTCGCCTCAAAACGGCGGAACTCGCAAAGCGCTATGGCACGAGTACAAACCCCGTCCGCGAGGCCCTTCATCACCTACAAGGGGAAGGAATTGTGATCATCTCGCCGAATAGGGGTGCACGTGTACGCCCTATCAGCGAGGATTTTGTACGCAACATTTACGAAATCAGGGCGCTTATCGAGCCGTATCTCGTCCGCTGGTTCGTCAACTATGCGACGGATCGTGAGATCGAAGCACTCGAGATCCTCCAACGAGACATCGACGAAAACCGCAGCGACTATCAGGGGTACTGGCAAGCCAACGAGCAGTTTCACAACATCATCTACGGGCGGCATTATAATCAGGAGGCTGTCGAGCTGGAAGTCCAGCAGCGTAAGGTGCTGCACATCCTCACTCGCCGATTTGCGATCAGCCGCGCACGTTGGCAGGCCATCACTCGAGAGCACTGGGATATCATTGAAGCAATCAAGCGCCATGACGCTGATGAAGCGGCACGCGTCATGGAACAGCATGTCCGAGGGGCCTGTCAGCACCTGATTGAACAAATGCGGGCCGCCTCAGTAAACAAGGCTCTTCATCGCCCATGAGGTAGTGACAATACTTGTTCTTCTCGGCCGTCACCTGATGCTTGAATCTAGTTTTTGTGTCTATGCACCCACCACTTGCAAGCAGCGAGGCCATACCGAGTCTTCCGCAGCAGCTGGAGGGTGCCATTCGCTCTAATCCGCCTTGGTCTTTCCCTCGTGCTTCCTGGCGGGCGAGAACAAGCATCTTCAACATCAACGAATGGGCTTGCAGGATTACTGCAAGCCAGTTCCATCCCCTGCGCTTATGTAGAGATTGCTAGCACATGAAGATCACGGCAATCCGGTCCTACCCTGTCTGGGTTGGCGATCGAAACCAGCTCATCGTCAAGGTTGAAACC
>NZ_QDAH01000051.1 GCF_003075415.1 Microvirga sp. KLBC 81 | reverse complement strand
CCGAACGCCTTCGCCCAACAAACTCATCAAGCCCGGAAAGTTGCATAGGTCGTGGATCACATATGGCGGCAGGTCCACCCAACCCTGAATTAACATCACACCCGGATCACCTTCATGGGGCAGGCCACCGATGCTTTCTCCTACAATGAGAGCATCGAACGATGCGCTGCTCTATGAACGGATCATCGGATTGATCCCAAAAGGGCAAGTCCACTTTTCACGTCCGAGGCTCTAACGCTCAGCGTTCAACGACTGAAACAAGCCAGCGGCGTCATAACTTGAACATGGCTTGCCCAGATGGAGCGCCAGTGACAAAACCCGGCTACTTTGCGGCAGCCGAGTTTCGGGACTACGGGTAACGGGGTCAGTTGACCCGTCGCGGCAGGATTAGAGAAACAGTGGCAGATAAAGTCCGCCGATCACGAGCATCAGCACAAGCACTGCAGTAGCGGACGCCCAGAAGGAGCCTTGGTCATTGTCGCGGTCCATAGGCTTTTCCTCACTCGTGTAACGGCGGCGCAGCTGTGCCGATCCGGGTATCGGCTTCATGCGCTGCGCTCACGATCATCGCGACAGCAGCAGCCAGTTCGTCCTCGCCGAACTCGTAGCATCCGATACTGTCGATGGATGCCTGGTGCGGCCAGTCGAAGACCTCGATCCAGAATGGCGGCAGGCCATGATTGGCTTCTGGCAGACGCAGTTCGGCGAGGCGGACCTCAAGCGACCCGAGCCGCATCACGACAACAGATCGCGAGCTGTCTGTGTCAACCGCCTGAAACACGAGCTGGATATAGGCCCGGACGATGCGCTGCTCGATCTCATCGGCGCAGAGATCGGACAAGAGAGGGTAGTCGACGCATGCTTGCTCTGCGACTGTGTTGGTGAACTGTACAACTGCGGGGATGAACATTGTTGGTCTCTCCAAATGCGATATCGAAAGTGCCGAGGGCTATCGCTGCGAAATTCATTGGATCGCCTGCTGCCGATGGCATCTTGATTACCTGTCGACTGCTGATGTCACGACGACCTGATTGCGCAGCCAGACCCATGCGAGGCTCATGTCGCCTTCGCTCTTGATGTAGACGTACCCGGTCTGATGCCACGGCAGGACGGCATCTCGCTTGTTGTCGAGGATGAAGTCCCCCCGATCGGTGCGGGCGGCTAGCACGGCATGACCCTGCCCTAATTCATCCAGCACCACGACCATGCGCAGGGCGCGACGCGGCAGGCCGGCTTCGACCAGCAGGCGGCGCTTGAGAAGCTGGTAGTCCTCACAATCACCATAGCCATCATCCGGGTAGTCCCAGCGGTCGATCGCGCCCCAGTGATCCATGTCCTCACGCGGAGACACGGTGGCGTTGACCCGCTTGTTGATCGCTGTGATCGCATTCCACGCGCGCTCATCGAGTTGGATCGTGGCAGGCTCGGCCGGATCGACGGCGCACTCGCCAGGGCTCCGCTCGCAGAACTCACTCCAGGCAACAGTTGGCTGGGCGCTCCCGTCCGCGACCGGAATCCAGGTCGCGTCGAGATGACGGGTCTCGGCCGCGCTGGCATGCGAGCCATGGACGAGGGCGAGAAGCAGAAGGGTGGTGATCGCGACCGTCCGCAGAAGCCAGACAAGCTCCCCGCGGGAAGCGGCGTTAGACTCAGCGGCGGGGCTACGCTCGTACTTTCCTCTGACGATCCAGGGCATGTGAGCCTCCGTAGCAGGTGAGGATCCGGCCTTTCGGTCGAGCCCTAAACGATACAGGTTTGTATCGTATGGAGGCACAAGTAAACCGATCTGTATCTTTTAGCAAGACCGTAACCGCTGGCAAAAATCACAGGAAAGCCTTGCAAACCTGCAGAGCCAACTCCCGTCACCGTCGCTAAGCTTCGCTTCAGGATGCCGTCATAACAATACGGACTTGTTTCTTTTCGTGCCCTGAGGCAGGCGGACGACGCCAAGCCCTACAATCCCTGGTCAAGACTCGCCTTGGATCCGACGGTAGGTGTCCGTGGACTCTCGACGAAATGAGCCTCATGCGGCCCAGAGCAAGCGGGAATGGTCTCACTGATCACGACCAAAGGTTCGTGGCGGCCGCAGCGAATCTGGTACTTGGTGCCAAGCGGCATCGTAATCGAAAATCCGAGCGCGACCTCCACGACATCATCGTAGTCGTCCCGCTGAGGCCACATGCGACCGTGGCCGGACAGGAAGTACCAGACTTCATCAACGGTGTGGTGGGCAATGGCGCGTGAGACGGCTTTCGGCGGAAGCAGAAACGTGGCTAATCCTCCACGCTCCAAGCCGCGCAGGATGCGAACCTCTGATCCGTCGGGCGCGATAGCCATTGCATTCTCCCTTGGTCGTAGCAAGACGGAATGCGGCTGATCGGGCTTCGATGCTTGGTCCATCCTTCAGGCTGCGAACCGGGAGCCCAACTCGTCCAGTTCCGCATTCATCATCGCCATGGCACGGGCGCGACAGGCGACCTCCATAGCCGGGCCAAGATCCGGGTGAAGGAGCTTGGCGACGCGCCGGCGGATCCGGTTGATGTCGGACCGGGTTGTCGGGTGTTCCGCATCAATGATGGATCGCGCCGTGGAATAGTACTGCTGGACGCAGGTGGAGGTCGCGGCGTTGTCGTCGGAGGATGCCACAGCGTTCGGAAGCGTACCGGCGACCGCAATCCTGCAGGACCAGGGCTTCATCTCGAATTCCAGGCTTGTGCCTCTTGTGTCGCCAACAAAGACGATCAGACAATGGCGGCCATCCGTGATGAACCGGGCGGAATAGGCGGTGGAGGTCTGATCAATGACTGTTGCCCCGTAAATTCGTGTGCCATGCCAGAAGGAGGGATGCGGCATCAGATACAATCCGAAGGAACGGGTCTCGCCCGAGTTCGGGATCGTGATGTCGAGCGTCAGAAATCTCTTTGCACGCGGACGAATGTTGCCGCCGGCGACTCGAGGCCTTTGGCGATGCACGGACCACGACATCTTGCCTGCCACGCGAGAGTGACGTTCAAGCCGTGCGATGCGTGTCAGAATGGAACCAATCAATAGCATGATAACGTCCTCGAACCCGCTTGCTGAAAGCCAGATTGCCTGCACACATTTGGCATCCTTTGACGTTACCCAGTCGTCACGTTCTTGCGACTTTGCCTTCCAGAGTGTCGCAGATCTTGGATTGCCTGTTGTCGCGGGTCTCCTGTAACGCAATGGACAAACACAATAGCAGGGATACGCTCTGCCTTCCCTTTTGAAGTCCAAGGAATGGATGCCTTCATAGCCGGTGAAGGTCGGGTCCTGGCTGCCAGTTCATCAGAGCGGCCGGTTTGCGACATGCCGTGAATTGCGCTTCCTCAGTGCAATCGGGTATTGGCATGTGACTGCCTGCCCGTTGCTCCCCTGCGATCACCGCGACAGAGGTCTGTCGGAGGAAATTGGCTGCGGCCATCGGGCCGCGAGCCACCGGCTACGATGGCCCGAATTCTTCCTTCAGCGAAATCGGCCAGCAAGCTTTGGCGCGATAAGGCCCGCAGGTCCTCCATGACGACCCGCGGTTCATCAACTGTTGCGCCCCGAACGAACTGGCGCTCGACGATCGATCTCAGGTCCTCACACCGCATACTTCCTGTCTCCCGGCGGAAATGGAGAAGTCTTCCACCCTTGACGATCATAGCGAAACGCTGCGTCCAAAGCTTGCGGCGCAGCCTCAATGGAGGTTTCCGCGCAGCGTATGACGGCAAGGGGCAAAATAGCGGATCTCCTTGCGTTGCAGAATCTCCGAAACCGGCACGAGACTATTGCGCTGGGAGGAATAGTTCTTCTTATCTCGGTCAGCCGGACTTCAAGCTGACCCAAGCGCGTCACCGTCACAGTACGAAAGCCAATGGTCTTTTCGGCTTCGAATACAAGCCGAATGTAAGCTCGAATAATGCGTTGCCCGATTTCGTCAGCGCGGAGTTCGGGGCACAGGGACGTTTCGCGGCAGCTTGCCATCTGAAGATCCGGTGCATGCTTGTTCATCTGGTAGACACCCTGCTTGGTGAGATCGTGGCCGAGGCGGCGGCGAATACGACTCCCGTGACGAGCAAGCTGCCCAATCCGGCACTCAGCAACTTCATGGCGCTTCTCCTTGTGTGGTTCTGCACGGGCGAGGCAATGGCGACGAACGGCCCATTGCGAGGGCTGCGACGATACCGAGCGTCGACACGACGGCAATGACGAGGCAGGCGTCATTGAACGCAAGAACCCATGCCTCCCGCGGTGCCGCGAAAGCTCCGGCAAAACTCGTGATCCGGTCGACATCGAAGGCGTGGTAGAGCGACGCGTTTTCGGTGATGACGCTGGCGTGGAGCTTCTGACGCTCCGCGACAAAGCGGGAGACGAGGCCGACGCCCGGGGTCGCGCCACTGATCGTGCTCACATTCAAAACAAGCGGGGCGGTTGGAAGGTCTGCGGGCTTCAGAATGCCAGTGCCGACGACCATATAGCGGCCGACGCGCAATGCCCTGATGAACAGGCTCAAGGTGACGATACCGGCGAAGCTGGCCATGATGTAGACGGTCAGAATCCAGGAGGCCTCGTCGGGAGTGGAGGAAAGTCCCTGCTGAATGTCCACGATATTGGCAGAGGGAAACTGCGCCGACAGGTTCACGAGGAAGGAACCTGCCAGACCGGTGGCGAGAAACAGAATCTTGTCTCGCGTCACGGCGGCGGGCGTGGTCATGTCAGCCCTCTTCGAGCGTTGCGTCGGGCCGACCCTCGGCCATCGGCCCGAACTCACTGGCCGTGACAGCCCGCAGGAGCGCCCGCAGGTTCGACGAACGCTCACCGCCGAAGATGGCCTCGAACCGGGCCTGGGCTTCGGCCCGGGCCTTGGTCGCATCCTCAAGCAGTGCGGCCCCTTTGTCCGTAACATGCAGCTCCTTGCTGCGGCGGTCGGTCCGTCCTTGCCGCACGGCAATAAGGCACTCCCGGTCAAGAGGCTGAATGTTGCGCCCGAGCGTCGTGCGATCCATCACCATCGCTTCGGCCAGCGCGTTGATGGAAGTCGGACCCATGCGCTGAAGCTTGCTCAGTATCGAGAACTGGGTGGTGCGTAGCCCTGCCGGCATTAGAAACCGGTCGTAGAATTGAGTGACATGCCGCGTCGCCTGGCGGAGCGAGAGGCAATTGCAATCCTCGGGGCGGAAGTCGCTCGCTGTGGCCATCGGGAAAGGTTCTTCGCATGACATGGGTGCATATGCACGCAAAGCAAGCGCATATACACTCATGTCAACTGGGCTGCGGTTTGCCAATGACTGAAAGATATCTCGAGGACTTCGCTGTCGGGCAGACCTTTGGCTCCGGCCGCGCTGTCGTCGACAGACAGCAAATCACGAGGTTTGCCGCCGAATTTGATCCGCAATCGCTCCACCTCGACGAGACGGCTGCCCAACAGACGATCTTCCAGGGACTGGCGGCCAGCGGCTGGCATACGGGTGCCCTTACAATGCGGCTCCTTGTCGACAGCGATCTCAAGCCCGCAGACGGCATCGTTGGCGCCGGGCTTGATGAACTCCGATGGCCACACCCGGTTCGACCAGGAGACGAGTTGCGCCTCGAATGCGAGGTGCTGGACGTGCGGCCATCAAAGTCGCGTCCGACCCAGGGCTTGATCAAGGTGCGCACGACCACACTCAACCAGCATCATGAACCGGTGCAGATCCAGATTGCCAGTCTGCCCGTCCTGCGCCGTCCATCCGTATAAAGGGTCGGTAGGAGGCCCACACGGGCATTGTTCAACGTCGGGTCGGCTTGTCCTCGACCCATGCCTCGACGGCAACAGGGCCGGCATTTTCGAACGCAAGCGTTACAGGGAACTTCTCGCCGACGAGGAGTGGCTGCCGCAGGCCGGATCACGCATCAGGAAGATATCGACAAAGCGGGCAGACGATTAGCCACTCTGTCGAAGAGACAGTTTTTCAGAACTGGGAACAATCCGACCCGCGTGCTCAGGTTAGAGACAAAAGCCTGCTAGCGAGTTTGAGGGACTAGTCCGGTTCCAGGTTCGTCTTGGACCAGCCGACCGTGATCGCCGCTGCCGATGAATTCTAACGTGCTTGGTGCACATTTGGATAAGCCGCTTCGAGGCACGCGGATCTCGCGGATCTGCTCCAGGTTGGCGGCCCTAGAAAATAGATAGTTAATGTGTCCTGGCGCTCTAAAGCTGCACCAGCATTCAATTTCGGTGGCTTGAGACACAAAGGAGATACTTGAGGTCGATCATCTCTCGCAGGGATTAAGCCAGTGGAGAGATGTATGTCTGACGAGATTAATCACCGCCGCAGCCGCCTTGTGGAGACGGCGGCCATGACAATCACCCGCGCCGATCAATCGTCAGTCTCGCGCACCGATTCATACTCTACACAATCTGTCGAGACACATGGGATGTCTGACAATGGTATGAACCGGATGCTCAGAACCGATAATACGCTCTACCCAGCAGCCGTATTGGCGGAGTTGAGCATCTTGGTGCGCAGCATACAGGCGACTTCACCGGATAGTGCTCTTGCGGCTATTGCTGAAACAAAGATCGGAAGAAGCCTCGCACTCAGTGACGGCTATAACCCGTCGAGGCAAGGGGGTTCCCAATGCACTGCGCAACCGGATCTCGTGTCTTGTTGAAAGGTAACGCTCGGCTACCTTCTGCGACGAACAGAGCTAACGTTACATACGGGGGTGGCTTTCAGAACAGGGATGAGGGAAGTCATGCAGGGCACAGAATCGTCCTACTGATTATTATCATTTTAGCGTTCGTGAACGTTGCCTCGACGGTGCTGATGCTGAGAAGTTGGTCAGATGGTCAATTTCCGCCCAACGATGTGACTGGAGCGATCCTCGGAGACGCATCGACCGAAGAACGACGCTGAGTTCAAGGACGCGTCAGGGTCTATCAGCCCTTAAACCCAGGCGAGGTTCTGTTGACTTCACTCCGGAAAGCGGAATGTGGAGCCTGCTCGCCTGGCTCGACAGACACTACCTCCTGTACTTGGCAAGTTTATGCAAAAGGGCTTCGCTTGACCCCTGCCTCTTTGTTTGTCGGGTTGTGCGCCGGTGCCCGCGATTCGGAAGTAAGTGATCAATAATCACCTAGAGCCTCGAACCCAAAAGCGGAATGCACTTTTGGGTCCGATGCTTCCTCCATAGAGTAGCGCATCGTTTTGCACGGAAGACCGGACCACGTTTCACTGGCGTGGCCCTTCGGGTCGCTGACGCGGACCTTCGGTTCCGCACGAGGCGCTAAGACGCCGGCGAGTGCAGCCATGGTGACTGCCGTCTGCGTGTCAGGCGCGATCAACATCCACCACGGCCTGAGCAAAGGCCTGCGGCGCTTCTTGCGGCAGGTCGTGGCCAATACCGCCGGTGATCAGCCGATGTTCATACTTGCCCGAGAATTTCTTCGCATAAGCCGCCGGGTCTGGATGTGGTGCGCCATTGGCATCCCCTTCCAGCGTGATCGACGGGACGCCGATCATCGGGAACTCGGCGAGCCGCTTTTCCAGTTTGTCATACTGACGCTCACCATCGGCCAATCCAAGCCGCCAGCGGTAGTTATGGATCGCGATCGCGACATGATCCGGGTTCTCGAATGCCGCCGCGCTGCGATCGAATGTGGCATCATCGAAGTTCCACTTCGGCGAGGCGATCTGCCAGATCAGCTTGGCGAAATCATGCCGGTATTTTTCGTACCCGGCGCGGCCGCGTTCCGTGGCGAAATAGTACTGATACCACCATTGCAGCTCGGCCTTGGGCGGCAAGGGCATCCTGTTGAGCTCAGGGCTGCCGATCAGATAGCCGCTCACCGAGACCATTGCCTTGCACCGTTCCGGCCAGAGTGCCGCCAGGATGTTGGCGGTCCGTGCACCCCAGTCGCAACCCGCGATGATGGCTTTCTCGATCCTGAGAGCGTCCATCAGGGCGATGACGTCCACGGCGATCGCCGATTGCTGGCCGTTTCGGGGCGTGTCGTCCGACAGGAAGCGCGTGGTGCCATACCCGCGCAAATACGGTACGATCACCCGATAACCCGCACCGGCGAGCAGCGGCGCCACATCCACATAGGTATGGATGTCGTAGGGCCAGCCGTGCAGGAGGATCACCGGGGCGCCATCGGCCGGGCCGGCTTCTGCATAGCCGACATTCAGGACGCCTGCGCCGATCTGCTTGAGCGAGGCGAACGACGTGTTCGTGCCCGGCGTGACCGCCAGAAGACGGGGCGGCGCCTGGTTGGCCGGTTGAGCTTGCGCGACATCCATAACCTCGAGCTGAGTAGCCGCAACGGTCAACGCTGCCGCCCCCACCAAGCGCCGGCGTAGATGGTTGATTTCCTCTGTCATCCATTTCTCTCCCGCTGATGAATCGGAGGCACAGAAACCGACGTCAATGTGTCTCCACTGTGTTCCCGCAGCGGAGTTTTGAACGATCGTGTACCAACGAGCCGGATAGATACACTGGGATACAGATATGATCCTTTTGAATTTGCTTGTCGGAGAATAGCCGAGAACGTTCAAGTTTCGGCGCCGCCATTGGCGATGCAGGAGCTTTTGTAAGATCTTGTATCAGATCCCCTGAAAGCGACGATGGCTTACATTTTGAGCCGATCTGAAAACATGCCGGATACTTGGACCGGACATTTGTCGGCTTCGCTGAAGATACGACCAACAGCGTCACAGCAAAGGAGCCTACACCATGACGAAAATTGAAAAGGTGCTCTATACAGGCAAGACCCGCACGTCCGGCGGCCGCGACGGCGCGTCCCGCAGCGACGACGGCCGTCTTGATATCAAGCTGTCCCATTTCGGGAGTACGGGGAGCGGCACCAATCCGGAGCAGCTCTTTGCAGCCGGGTGGTCGGCCTGCTTCCTCAGCGCGATAGGCATCGCGGCAGGCAAGAGGAAGATCGCTCTTCCCGAGGACCACGCGGTCTACGCGGAGGTTGACGTTGGACACACTGGCGACGCCTATTTCCTCCAGGCCCGTCTCAACGTGAGTCTGCCGGGCATCGACACTGCGACTGCGCAGGCGCTTGTCGACGATGCACACCAGACGTGCCCTTACTCCAAGGCCACGCGCGGAAACATCGACGTTGCGATCGCGCTCGTCTAAGTGACGGCGATTTGTGGAGCCGACATGTGCAATGTCGGCTCCGTCCGCGGATTCGTTTGAGGTTTCGAGTGGTAATCTGCTGAGCTACCCGTCACTACCGAGACAATGGACGACCGGGTGAATGCTGCATTTACCGACAAAACAATCAGCCTGATCGACCCGTACGAATGGTTCTTGCCCGAGATGCACTCTTCTTCCAGCGGCCTAATCGGAATTCATAACCTGGGAGAACTCTACCAGGAACCCGGACCGCTGGCAGTAGCCGACGTGGATCTCAAAATTCAAAGGGTAGGATTTTCATTCTCATGGGAACTTCTGGCAGCGGAAAATCCCCGCTGCTGAGGCATGTCACCCGATTGGTGGAGCCAACCTCCGGTTCAGTGCTCATCGACAGAGGAAGGGAAGCTCAATGCGCTTTTTCGTAGCGGCCATTGTGGTGTTAGCGCTTGCCGCGGCACCGTGTGCCTGGGATAGTGACCCGCGGGAACTGCCCGCGATCGTAGCGCTTTTTGCCAAGTAACTGCCTCTGGCCAACGCCAGCTTGGTGAAAGCGACGCTACCCCCGAATGAGGCCTCCCTGCCGGCTTCATGGATGTGGATTCCATCGCCGAAAACCCAAGAAGCGATTGAGTCTCAACTCTTGCGTGCCCGAAAGAGTGTCTGTCCGACAGTGCGTATTCGCACCGATATCGCCTCAGCTTAAAATTCGTCTCAGTGGTGTTCGGTGCAGGCCTACTCAGTCCACTTCGCTGCTATGGAGAAGATCAATGATGGCACCATCATCACACCTGAGCCGGCGCGACCTCCTGGCTGCCTCTGCTGCTGCGGGTGCGTTGAGCCTGTTTCCCACGGACTTGGCGAAAGCAGCCGACGACACCACAATTCGCCCCTTCACCGTCCACGTACCCCAAGCCGAGCTCGATGAGCTTCGGCGCCGAATCGCTGCGACACGGTGGCCAGACCAGGAGACGGTCAACGACAAGTCGCAGGGCATACAGCTCGCGAAGATCAAGCCGCTCGTCGAGTATTGGGGCACCGGCTACGACTGGCGGAAGGCGGAACCGAAGCTGAATGCCTTGCCGCAGTTCATGACCAGGATCGACGGCGTCGACATTCACTTCGTTCACGTTCGCTCGAAGCATCCCAACGCGCTTCCGCTGATCATGACCCATGGCTGGCCGGGATCGGTGTTCGAGCTGCTCAAGACTGTCGGCCCGCTGACCGATCCGACCGCGCACGGAGGCCGCGCGGAGGACGCCTTCGATCTCGTTCTCCCCTCGATGCCCGGCTACGGCTTCTCCGGCAAGCCAACTGACACCGGCTGGGGCCCTGAGCGCATCGCGCGAGCCTGGGCGGAGCTGATGAAGCGCCTCGGCTACACCCGCTACGTCGCCCAGGGCGGCGACTGGGGCTCGCCTGTCTCCAGCGCGATGGCACGCCATGCGCCGACTGGTCTGCTGGGCATCCATATCAACTTGCCGGCGACGATCCCGCCCGAGGTGGACCAGGCACTGGCCGCCGGTGGGCCTGCGCCGGCGGGACTATCCGAGAAGGAACGCGCGACCTTCGACGAGCTCAGCGCCTTCTCGAAGATGGGGAACAGGTCCTATGCTGTGATGATGGGTACGCGGCCGCAAACGATCGGCTTCGCCATAACGGATACTCCGGCGGGTCTCGCGGCGTGGATGCTCGGGCATCCGGGCTTCGCGAAATGGACCTATAGCCACAGCGATCCGGAAAAGACCCCAGACGAGGTCCTGGACGACATTTCGCTGTACTGGCTGACGAACTCCGCGACCTCGGCCGCACGGCTGTATTGGGAGAACAAGTCCAACATCTTGTCCGCGACCGCGGAGAAGGCCGCCGAGATCTCGCTGCCGGTGGCGATCACGGTCTTTCCGGGGGAGGTCTATCGAGCCCCGGAGACATGGGCTCGGCGCGCCTATCGCAAACTGATCTACTTCCACGAGGTCGACAAGGGTGGTCATTTCGCCGCCTGGGAACAGCCGGAACTCTTCAGCGCCGAGCTCAGGGCCGCGTTCCGATCGCTCCGTTAGCCATGGTCGTCAAGGCTAAGTCGGGATCGCTGGTGTGACGCCCGTTCTGAACCCTGATCCGGAATTGCCAGACGACGCATGGCTTCGATTACGCATGCTTGAAGGACGAAAGGAGATCCACATGAAAACGACTCGAATGATTGCGGCAGCGGTGCTGTTCTTCGGCAGCGGATTGACGCTGCAGCTGGCGCAGGCGCAGCAGCCAGAAAACCAGATGGCACGGCCTTCAGGCATCGGGCGCACCGAGGTCCTGCGGCACGATCTCGGCCAGCCCGGACGCGAGGTCATCCAGGTGCGTGTCGACTTCGCCCCGGGGGCGGCGTTCGGAATGCACACGCATCCGGGCGAAGAGGTCGCCTATGTCCTCGAAGGCTCGCTGGAATATCAGTTCGAGGGTAAGCCGCCGGTCACGCTCAAGGCCGGCGATTCCTTGTTCATCCCGGCTGGAACGCCCCACGCGGCAAGGAACGTCGGCAGCGACAATGCGGCGGAGCTCGCCACGTACCTAGTCGAGAAAGGGAAGCCGCTCGTGGCGATCAAGTGAGCGATACGGTCCTCGTCCGGCCCGAGTGCCTTTCCTCGCCCATGAAAGGTTCCTGACATCGTTGCCAATGTATAACCGGACATCCGCTTCTGGTCGCAAGATCAGCAGCACGCTAGCGCATCGTGGGGAACCGGAGGTCCGCGTCAGCGAAAAGTGGACCCGGTTCTCCGCACGATGCACTGCTCCAGAGAATGAGCATCGGCCCCAAAAGTAGAATCCACTTTTGGGGCCGATGCCCTTGGGCCCGCGTTCATCATGCAGTCGTTGCGTGCAACGGAGACAACTATGCCTGAGAGGATCGTTCGAAGAAACGCCGCCATCGCCTGCTCAAAGGTTGGTGAGATGCGCGTTCTTCTGCCTTAACTTCGGGTTGGAGAAGTGTTTATCCGTGAGGCTCACCATGCAAGGAGGGTTTCCTGATGTCAGTCCGCAAGTTTGCAGCAATCGCCGCTGCCGTGGCTCTCGCCGCTTTCACTCCTATCTCGCCGACCTTGGCCGATGAGCCCGTGAAGGTGAAAGTGTTCATCGGCTCGATGTTCGAGATCGGCCAGAACACCGGCGACCGGGCCGGCGAGTTCCAGCACTGGTACGAGCGCTACTTCAGCCAGAGCAAGCCGATCAGTGTCAAAGGGGCCATCAACCCGGTGTACTGCAACGATGAGGGTGTCTGCGGATCCGTTCTCGGCATGGGCAAGGTCGCGTCATCGGCGTCGGTGCAGGCGATCATCCTGAACCCGCAGTTCGACATGTCACAAGCCTACTTCATCATCAGCGGGGTCGCCGGCACGCCGCCCGAGCGTGGGACCATCGCAGATGTCAGCTGGGCGACCTGGCTGGTCGACTACGATCTTGGCCATCGCTGGGCTCCGGAGGAGGGACAACCTGGTGCCCCGACCTTCATGCCGCGCAAGGGCTATGAGAAGGTCCGGCTGTTCCAGCTCAATCCCGATCTCGTCGGCTGGGCGATGCACCTCACGAGCAAGACGAACCTGAAGGACTCAGAGTCGGCGCGATCCTATCGGATGCGCTACCCGCAGGAGGCGGCCCGGCGGGCTCCTACGGTGAAGACCGGCACCCATGTGACGGGCGACACCTTCTTTCACGGCCCCGGCATGTCAGCTCAGGCGCAGTACATCGCCAAGCTCTACGGAGCGGATGATTACCTCATCACCGAGATGGAGGTGGCCGGCATCGCCCAGGTAATCCAGCGGACGCTGGGGGACCGAAGGCTCCTGAGCTTGCGGGGAGCGGTGAACTTCGACCAAGGCAATCCCAACGAGACCACGCTTCAACATCTCGATCCGGCCCCAGGCCAGACGGCGGGCGGCTTCGCCGAGACCGTCGACAACATCGCCGCGGTGGGAAGCAGGATGGTGGATCACATTGTGTCCCATTGGGCGGAGTGGAAGAACAGCGTTCCTCCGCTGCCACGGCAGTAAAGGCTGCATCGGAGCCCGTGCTCGTCGAGAGGCCACGAGGCGGATGCTTTAGTGCTTGTGAGATCCAGCCTCGGGTACGGTGAACGTCACCGTCTGTCCGGTGAAGACCTGATGCTCAGGGCTGGCCAATTCGATCTTCACCTTGTGCTGGCCGGGCGGCAGCCCAACCACAACGATGGTATTGGTAGCATTCCCCGTATCCGCCCAGCGCCAAGGCGAATCGTCGACGGTGACGTGCAGATGCCCGACCCGTGGAGAGACATTGCTGGCAGCTGCCCCGAACACCGGCAAGATGCGGAAGTTCTCCGTCCGGTACGGGATGAGGACGGCGCCCCGGGCCAGCGGTTCGGCAAGTGGGGGATCCACGATCAGCTTGGGTGCGGGCTCGTTCTTGATGGGAAAGAACACAGGAGGATTGCCGGCATCCCCGGCGCTCTGGGCGAGGGCGCTCGTGGCGAGCACGGCGGTCGCCGCGGCTGCGGCAAGCGTCTTGATGAGCATGGTCATTGCATTGTCTCTTTCGGATTGAATTAGGAAATCCTTATGCCTCATGGACGAGCCCGTGACGGACATGCCCATAGACGTGGTCAGAGGGAGGCCGAACAGCCGTGTCTCGGGAGACACCTTTTCACTTATGAGCGAGTGGCTCTCGCGTGGTGACCCGGTCTCGCGGCCGCTGTTTCCTCAAACCTTCGGTGAGACTGACGCGCGCTCGTATCTCAAGTGTGTTCGGATACCCCAAAAACTGTATCGCCATGTAGAAGGAAAGCCGATCGGCTTCACACGGCAAACGGCGCTGCACCGGGATGCAGCGCCGCTCTCGTGAATTCCATGCACAGCCTCACACCTGTGTCGGCGAGTGACGCCGCATTCAATCGCGCTCCAGATCAGCCCGCGCGTCCCGCAGCCAGCACGGGTTGCGCCCGGTAGAGGGCAGGGAAGAGACGCCTCAGGGCTTCGATCTTCGGCCGCTCATGGACGGCGATGTAAGGCTGGCCGGGATTGTTGTACATGTAGTCCTGATGATAGCGCTCTGCCACATAGAAAGATCGTCCGGGCTCAACCGTCGTCGCAATCTCTGAGTTGAACGATTTGGCCTCGTCCAGTTGTTCGATGTAACTTTTTGCGACTTTCGCCTGCTGTTCGTCCAAAGGAAAGATCGCGGAGCGATATTGCGGACCAATGTCTGGCCCTTGACGATCCAGCTGCGTTGGGTCGTGGGCGGCCGAGAAGAATATGCGGAGCAGCGTCCCATAGCTGATCTTCTGAGGATCGAACACGACACGAACCGCTTCAGCGTGGCCAGTCAGCCCGGTTTCTGTCTGCTCGTAGCTGGCAGTCTCTGCACTTCCTCCGGCATATCCGGATGTTGCGCTGACGACGCCCTCGACATGCTGAAACACACCCTGGATACCCCAAAAGCAGCCTCCGGCAAGAACGGCCGTCTGCAAGCCGCCCTCCTTGGGTACGTCGACCAGGGCAGCTGGCGCCAGTCGCAAAGCCTCCGCGGCCGACGGTACCCGGCCGACGATGGCAAAGCCGATAAGTCCGAGCATTGCGCCAAAAACAACCGCTTTGCTCGATCTCCGGCGAGGAGTGGCAAGATGCCGATCGTCAATAAGCACTGTGTTTCCTCCTTAGCCGAACGTGAACACGTAGGCTTCGACGCCGGCATCGAGGAACCGGATTTCGAAGGTGCGCTCGCGTATGTCACCGTCCTGACGAACCAGCTGGTAGAGCCGGGTTTCCGAAACCATCCCATTCCCCGCTGTATCGATGTCCGCTCCATGGTTTGCTCCCGGGGCTTTGCCGTCGACGGTTACCTGGAACCGCACCGGTTTGCCGTCCGGACCGGGGCCGAGAACGAGATGCAAGTCCCTCGCGCGGAACTTGTAGGAGATGGCCCCTCCGGACTGATTAAGCGCAGCCTGCTCGGCCCCGACCGTCCAGTTCCCGGCCAGGCCCCATTCATTGAGCCGCAACTGTCCAGCGGTGTAGTCCTGCGCCTGGTCGGCGCCAACCTGTTCGGGTGAACTGAAATTTGACGCCCGCATGTAGCCGATATACGTCTCGCCGGACCGGACGCGGGCAAGATCCGGCGCGGCTTCCGCGCCCTGCGCGTCCGGCGTCACGAAGCCGCTGTCGTCCTTTCGGCTTCCCGCTTCCGCCAGCAGCTGCTGGATGACCCGCTCCGACTCCTCGTAGTCACCCTCACCGAAGTGATGGTGCCTGATCCGCCCCTCCGCATCGATAAAGTAGTGAGCAGGCCAATAATTGTTCCTGAATGCGCGCCAGATCTTGAAATCGTTGTCGACTGCTACCGGATAGGTGATCTCAAAGTTCCGGATCGCGCGCTTCACATTGTCGATCTTCTTCTCGAAAGCAAACTCAGGTGCGTGAACGCCGATCACAACGAGTCCCTGATCCTTGTACTTCTCAGCCCAGGCCCGCACGTAGGGGATTGTGCGAATGCAGTTGATGCAGGAGTACGTCCAGAAGTCGACGAGGACGACCTTGCCGCGTAGTTGCTGAGCGGTCAGCGGTTCGGAATTCAGCCATTGCACGGCACCATCAAGAGATGGAAACGTACCCTCGATCGGCAGGTTGCTGCGGTAGCCCTGGCGAGCGTCGTTTGCGGCCAGCCTCATGCTGGGGCCTGCGGAATTTGTTGAGGCTGCGTCGGAGTTATCATGAACCCGGTCCAGCAAGGATTGTTCGATCCCGGCTGTGCTCGCATAGGACAGGCGCGTCAGAAGTCCGGTGTCGAGGCCGAGGGTGATGGTCGCAACGCCCGCGAGAACGGCGGCGCCCACGCCCTGCCGAATGCGATGGCCGAGACCAAGAGAGCGTTTCATGGCCGCGAATACCCGTCCACCTGCCAAGACTGCCAGCGCCAAGGATGTCGCCGCGCCAGCGGCGTAGGCCCCTAACAGCAAAGACGTCTGCGGATTGGCTCCCTGGAGAGCGGCTCCTGTCAGGACCAATCCCAGGACCGGACCAGCGCAGGGCGCCCAAAGCAGGCCCGTCGCAGCCCCGAGCAGAAGCGATCCGCCGACACTCGGCTTGTCCGTAGCCGCTGTACCAGACAGCCGACCGCCGAGGGCAACGATCGGACGGGTCAGGACTGCGGCAGCGCGTGATGAGACGAGAGTCACGCCAAACACGGCCAGCAGCACAATGGCGGCAGAGCGTCCGATCTCGTTCGCGTGCACCGCCCAGCCTCCGCCCACGGCAGCGAGCGTCGCGACAGCGGCGAAGGTGGCCGCCATGCCGGCCAGCATCGGCAGAACGCTGCGGGCGAAGGGCTGGCCTGCCCGGGAAAAGACGAACGGTAGGATTGGAAGAATACAGGGGCTGACGATGGTCAGCACTCCCGCCAGATAAGAAGCGACAAACAATGTCATGGCTGATCCCTTCTGTGCGGCCAATGCAGAGCATTGATTTGGCCGGTGTTTGAACTTCATGCGCATGTGATCAGCACAAAGTATCCGGCATGTTTTTTGGCGGGGCAGAATTGTAACCAAGTGTAGGGGAAGCCACCCATCCGTCTATCGCGGGTCAATGATTGCCGACCGGTCGACACGATGTCTCGATCTACAGCAATAATACCCGTGACCCTGCGCCCCGCGGTGTCGGCGAACACACCATGCACAAGGATGGCTGTCTTGAACTCGGCGGCCGGGCGGACGACCAGGCACCAGCCCTCGACCACTTAAGACCAACGAATTCATGAGTGCCGCTGTCGTTCCGGTGGTGCACAACGGTGGGATCAACCGAGGATTATCTCGGCGGCAAGTCCCCCTTCAGGCCTGTTTTTGAGATTGAGCGAGCCGCCGATTGCCAATGCCAGCTGGTGAGCTATGGCCAGTCCGAGGCCGGTTCCACCGGTATTGCGGTTGCGGGACTGTTCGAGCCGATAGAATGGCTGCAGGACAGCCTCGAGCTGGCCTTCGGGAATGCCCGGCCCATTATCGAGCACGGTGATGCGGGTTCGTCCCTCAGGTGTTCTCCCGACGTCGACTTCTGCTTCCCCGGCGAACTTGAGCGCGTTATCGATGAGGTTCGTAACGATGCGCCGGAGTGCATGTGGCCGCGTCACCACCACGGCGTCGATCGTCTTCGGAGCCGTCACGGCCTTTCCAGTGTCCTGATAATCGAAGACGATGCTTTCGACGAAAGAACCGATGTCGATACGCGCCGGCTTCTCGCCGGTGCCATGGGCTGTTCTGGCATAGGTCACACCCTCGCGCACGAGCCTCTCGATTTCCGAAAGATCGCTGATCAGCTTTTCCTTTTCCGGACTTTCCTCCGCCATCTCGACACGAAGTTTCATGCGCGTAATAGGAGTCTGAAGATCGTGGGAAATGGCGGCGAGGATCTGCACGCGCTCCTCCAGGTAATGGGCGATCCGGTCCCGCATGGCGTTGAATGCCGTCGCGGCATAGGCGACTTCGGTCGGGCCGGTCTCCTCCAGCCGATCCGCCTTCTTGCTGGGATCCAATGCCTCGGCTGCATCGGCGAGCCGAAGAAGGGGTCTGATCGCCAGACGCACCGCAAACCAGGTGCAAAGAATGAGAAGCAGCAGCTGTGCGATCAGAACATAGGGAAGCCACGCCGCGAGAGGCATGATCTTTGGCCTTAGGTCGATCGTCACTTGCGTGCCGTCGCTGAGCGTCACATGGGCCTGTAAGCGTTGCGGGCTGCCGGGAATGGTTTCAACCGTGACCGGAAAGCGCCGTCCCGCCGCCTCATTGATGGTTTCGGCAATCTCGGTGCCCAGAGCGCTGAGCTCGGGAACACCGGGGAGACCTGGACCGAGTTCATATCGGTAGTTCCCCCGTTCCAGCATGGCGACCCATTGAGGGCGTTCGTTCGCGGGGAGGCGATCGAGCAGGGCAATCGAGGTGCCGACGTCCTTTTCCAGATTGCCAAGCATCATCGTCTTGGCGGTCATGTAGCGCTCGAGAAACAACACGCCGAAGGAAAGGGCGTGCGCGGCTGCCAGTCCGGCAAAGAGGATGAGAAAAAGCCGCCACCGCAGGGTCCGCGGAAGATGAAAAAGCCTGCGAAGCCAGCCGATTGCGTTCATGGTCGTGCCGTGGTGATCTCAACCGGCATGGCGAGGACATAACCTTCGCTGCGAACGGTTTTGATATAGGCTGGCTCGCGTGCGTCGTCGCGAAGGCGCTGTCGCAGCCGGCTGACGAGCAGGTCGATCGAGCGGTCGAACAGTTCGGCTTCGCGTCCTTGGGTCAGATTGAGCAACTGATCGCGGGAGAGGACCCGTTGCGGATGGTCGAGGAAGACGCGCAGCAGGCGGTATTCAGCGCCGCTCAGCGCAACAGCGGTTCCGTCCTTGTCGAGGAGATGCCTCATTGTCGTATCAAGTTGCCATGCGCCGAAAGTCAGCAATTGCCCGACTTCCGTCACCTGAAGGTTCGGCGGCAGCATGCGGGTGCGGCGGAGGACCGCCTTGATCCTGGCGAGCAGTTCGCGTGCGGCGAAGGGTTTGATCAGATAGTCGTCGGCTCCCATCTCAAGGCCGATGATCCTGTCGGTCTCATCGCTCCGCGCGGTCAGCATCAGGATCGGCGTGGATTTGTGCTTGCCCGCCCGGAGCTCACGGCAGAGCACGAGCCCATCATCGCCAGGCATCATCACATCGAGGACGATTAGGTCCACCCTGTCGGCTTCGAGAAATGACCGCATTTGCCGCCCATCCGCAGCGACAGTCACACGCAGGCCATTTTTCTTCAGGTAGCCGGAAACAAGTTCCCGGATCTCTCGGTCGTCATCAACGATCAGGATGTGGTCTGCATGCTCCATATCCATCACCCTCAGATTGGGCCCAACTCGCTTTAACAGTTCGGTCGATGATATAAATCCACCTGCTTTGAGAGATTTGTATCAGTATGTATCTGCTCACTTGACCGTTACAGAGGCTGACAAACTTCCCGTCAGTCCCTTGCCTCCGCCGGCTCACGTTGGCACCGATGAGCGGCACCGGAGGCCCGGGATCGCGGGCCGACGGGAGAGTTCCGCATCAGCGGAGGACCTTGAGGAGCTCCTGAGCGGCCGCACTCGACGAGGCGGGGTTCTGACCGGTAATCAGGCGGCCGTCGACAGTGACGAAGCTTTCCCAGTCGCCAGCCTTCTCATAGCGTCCTCCGAGCCGCTTCAGCTCGTCCTCGACGAGGAATGGCACGACATTGGTGAGCTGGACGGCCTCCTCCTCGGAGTTGGTGAATCCCGTGACGCGCTTGCCCTTGACGATTGGCTCACCCTGATAGGACACACGGTGTAGGACGGCTGGCCCATGGCACACGGCGGCGACGGGCTTGCCGGCATTGTAGATCGCCTCGATCAGGGCGATCGAAGTCGGATCATCGGCGAGATCCCACATCGGGCCGTGTCCGCCCGGATAGAAGACGGTGTCGTAGTCATCCGCCCTGACGTCCCTGAGCTTGACGGTGTTCGCCAGGACCTCCTGCGCCTCTGGATCGTTCTTGAACCGCGCCATGGCCTCGGTCTGGTTGCCGGGCTCGTCGCTCTTGGGATCGATCGGTGGCTGGCCGCCCTTGGGCGAGGCGACGGTGATCTCGGCGCCGGCGTCCTTGAAGACATAGTAGGGCGCGGCGAATTCCTCGAGCCAGAAGCCGGTCGGCTTGCCAGTATTGCCAAGCTGATCATGCGAGGTCAGCACCATCAGGATTTTCATGGGCGTACTCCTTGGTTGGATCGCATCTAACTGACTGACAAGGCCGTGCTTCAATGGTCCCGATCAGTCGAATAACCTCTCAAAGCCATTGCACGGTTCCTCGGATGGTCCGCTTGGAGGTTTCGGGCCAAGCGCGGCAAGTCATTGGAACACGGACAATCCTAAACCGTGCCGCCGCTCCCGGGAATGCCTAAGGATCGGCATTCACCGTTCCCCTCAGCGGAAAAATGGAGCGATCCAATCGACAGGACCGAGATCCTTGTCTGAGCCGCCCACGATCGCAGCCATCAGTGCCGGCGCAGGCTCATGATCGCCCCTGGCAAATCCGTCATGGGAGGCGCGGATCCTTGAAGACAGCGCCCTCCGCGATTGTTCCTCCTTGCGTAAGGGTCTCGTGCCAGCGTCGGGAATTCTATGACGCGACAAACGCCATTAAGTTGTTCCCGTCGCCAGTCGGTCGGACCAGGAGGTTGTCATGACACGCAATGTTCGGACGACCGCAAAGGCCCCCGAAATGCATCCATTCCCAGTAAGCATCCTTGAGGCATTGATTGTGGTGGCAATCTACGTGGCCTGGCTGATCGTCAGCCTGATGATGCACTGACATGCGAGCACCAAGCTCAGACCGGTCACCTCCAGATGGTGAAGACCAGAGTCGATGACATGCCGAGGAAGCGGATTCGAGCAGACCGAGGATCGTCGGCTCATTGCGGAGAAACACTATGAACGCCGCCAACCCACAACGTATTCTCATCGCAGATGATAACCCGGACTTCCGGGAAAGGCTCGCACATTGCCTGCGGGCCCGCGGCCATGACGTCATCACGGCGGAAACGGGAGAGCGAGCCTTCCTGGCGCTGCGCGACTGGAGACGCCCCATCGACTGGCTTTACACCCGGGCCACTCTGCCCGGCCTGATCGACGGCTGGATCCTTGCCGACGAATATCACGAGACGCACCAGAACAGAGCGGCCGTCATATCCGGCGCCGAGACCCGAATCTCGTCACGAGGCGACATCGTCCTGAAGCAGCCGATGCCCCCCACGGCGTTCGAAGCCATTCTTGGTGCCCTATCTTCGGCTTCGCAACAATAGCCAGAGAAGCGCACAATGAGCCCGGTCGAATGGGGCGGTCAGGCAGGAAGGCTGACGAACCGCGGTTCGCCACACGCCCCATGCTCCGTCGGCATGAAGTGATTATGACGGATCAGACTCAAAGCGCCGGGGCGCTCGTCATTACACGCGACAGACCGCCGCCCGTACGAGAGATCCTCGGTAAACCGCACCTCGCTGATATCGATCGAGACCAGCAGGACATCCAGATTAGGCCTGTGTCGGGGCCGCACAGATAAGAGGCACGGTCATGCGGCGCGGGTTCGGATCCTGGATCAGGCCCTTGAGGCCCCAGAGTTCCCGCCCGTGACGATCGTCGCTTCCCCAAGGATGACGGATCGCCAGCGGTCGAGGCCACCGTGAGCTCCCCCATGTTAACGTTATGCGAGCGAATGCTGTCTACCGCCTGTTCGAGTTTGGCCTGATCCCGGCCGGAAATGATGACGCTGGCCCCCTCGGTGGCGAGCTTTCGGGCGATCTCAAGCCCAATGCCGGCACTTGATCCAGTGACGAATGCCTTCTTGCCTCTGATCTGCAGATCCATGACGAATCTCCGTCGGTTTCTGTGCTTTACACCTGTGACACTCGAGGATGAGGACGCGGACGGCGGGAAGACGGGGAGGAAACCGTCCGCGTCCCCTCGCTCAGCGGAGCGATCTGAACGCCGTCCGCAGTTCCTGAGCGAAAATCATCGGTTGCTCCCAGGCGGCGAAATGGCCGCCCTTTTCAACTCGGTTGTAATAGATCAACTTGGGGTAGGCCCGCTCGGTCCAGCTCCGCGGAGCCTCATATTGTTCGCCGGGGAAGACAGTCACCGCCACCGGAATGGAGACACCCTTGGCGTCGAAGAAGCCACCCTTGTATTCCCAATAGAGACGCGACGCAGAGACACCCGTGTTCGTCAGCCAGTAGAGTGTGATGTTGTCGAGGATCTCATCCCGCGTCAGTTCGCCCGTGGTGCTCGTAGTCCGGTTCAGAGACGTGGCGACCGCCGCTGCCGGCTGGCCATCAGCGTCGTTGTGGTCGAGAAGCCAAGCGGCGAGGCCGACGGGTGAATCGGCAATGCCGTACAAGGTTTGCGGGCGCGACCCCATCAACCTGGCGTAGTCGACTTGCTTGAAAGTTCTCACCAGCTGCTCATAGGCGCGCTGTTCGTCAGCGGAGAGACCCGATGGCGCCGGGCCGCCGGCCAGGAGCGCCTTGTCGACGTCAGCGGGAACGGTCGCAGGCATATTGGTGTGAATGCCGAGCAATCCCGCCGGTGCCTGCAAGCCCATCTGGTCGACGACGAAAGCACCCCAGTCGCCGCCCTGGGCGACGTAGCGGGTGTAGCCGAGGCGCTTCATCAGCTCCGCCCAGGCTCGCGCGATGCGCTCAGGGCCCCAGCCGGTGCTCGTCGGCTTGCCGGAGAAGCCGTAGCCGGGCATCGACGGGATGACGACATCGAAGGCGTCTTCGGCCTTCCCGCCGTGCGCGGTCGGATCGGTCAGCGGCCCGATGAGCTTGATCTGCTCGAGCACCGAGCCCGGCCAACCATGCGTGATGATCACCGGCAGCGCATTCTGATGGTTCGAACGGACGTGGATGAAGTGAATGTCCAGCCCGTCGATCTCAGTAATGAATTGCGGTAGCGCATTGAGTTTCGCTTCGACCTTGCGCCAATCGTAATCGGTTGCCCAATAGCGCGCGAGTTCCTCCATCGTCGCGAGCGGCACGCCCTGCGACGAATCCGCGACGGTCTCCTTTTCGGGCCAGCGCGTGGCGGCAATGCGCCGGCGAAGCTCATCGAGCGCGGCTTGGGGCGCATGGAAGGCAAAGGGACGGACCGCGGTATCATCGGCCGCCGTGCTCAGAGTTGTGGGTGCTGCGGCCAGCGGCGTGGGCAGCAAGCTGACCGCACCTCCTGCCGCCGAGGTGGCAAGAAACACGGCCACCGATCTGGTTAGAAAGCTGCGCCGGGTAGACGGCAGTGATATTGCCGACATGTTCATTCTCCAAAATAGAAAGTGAGCCGTGACGGCCCAGTCGAACTTGGCCGTCGGGGCGAAACCTTCATCGGAGACATGAGATGACCGGTCCAAGTGTCCCGCGTGTTTCCAGACCGGTCAGGAGCTGTAAGACAAAGTCAGCTTCAGCGCGCTTGATACATGAGTGTACAAAGTTTTCAGCTTGCCTGTGGCAACACCGAAGCGACGCCACAAAGGGTGAGGGCGCCTGAAGAAGCTGAAGGCTGTAACACAGTGTGCCCGATGCGGAGGAGATCGCTGCACGAGCCAGGATGCGCGCGTCTGTTCCTGAACCGCTGCCACCTTGATACTCGCCCTACAGCAGAATTCCTCAAGTAACGCCGGTATGACGTTCGACTCGGAGGCGGCGCTTCTCGAGTCTTTCGACAACAGAGACACCCGGGGAGCTGCCGGGTGTCTCGCCGTTGATTTCACTGCCCGGGTTAAGGCAACGAACCCTCCGAAAGACGATGCGACCTCCGGAGAGCGGGAAGCCGTCCTGTGGCGAGAACGATCATGAATGCAAGGAGGGTCGGGACCGCTCCCGTCCAACCCAAGTCACCCGGCGTTCCAACATTGATCACCGCGCCGCCGACAACGGACCCGAGCGCCACGCCCAGATAAAGAGCCGAGGCGTTGAGCGACAGCGAAACGGGGGCGCTCGCAGGTTGGAGCGCAACAAGGCGGCTCGCCTGCGCCGGCAGCAGCATCCAGCCCGCGATCCCCCACAGAACGGTCAGCACAATGAGGACCGGCCCAGCAATGGTGGGACTGAGGAGCTTGGCGGCCAGCGATATGATCGCCAGGATCACGCTGAGGCCGAAAAGAGAGAAGATCGCGGTGGCACGCGCACCATACCGGTCTGCGGCTTGGCCGCCGATGAAATTGCCGAGAGCGGCGCCACCGCCCCAGGCAAGCAGCAGGCCCGGGATGACCATTGCCGGCAATCCCGTTCCGTCGACAGCAAGCGGCGCGAGATACGTGAAAACGCTGAAGCCCCCGGTCATGGCCAAGAGAGTCGTGGCCAGAATCGGCAGCATTCCGGGCTTCACGACCGTCATTGCACGCTCACGCAGAGGGATGCGTGTCCCCCGCAGATGAGCGGGAATCTTGAGAAGAATAGCCACTGCTGCGACGGCACTCAGGGCCGCGATGGCCGCGAACGTGCCCCGCCAGCCCGTCAGGGTCGCCAGCAGCGCGCCGATCGGAGCACCGAGCGCCACCGCCACCGTGGTGCCGCCCACCACCACGGAAATGGCGCGCGCACGCCGTTCGGGTGGAGCGAGCGCAATGGCCGTGGCCTGTGCGGTCGCAGCATAAAGGCCTGCAGATAGTGCCATGACCACGCGAGCCAGGAGCAGAGCCAGGAACGAGGAGGTCAGGGCCGCGGCCAGGTTGCTGGCCGCGAAAAGGACCATCGTACCGGCCAGAATGCGGCGCCGGTCGACCTCGCCGAGCAGGGTCGCAAGGACAGGTGCGCCGAAAGCATAGGAGAGGGAAAATGCGGTGACGAGAGTTCCGCCCTGAGCGACAGAAATCCCTGCTTCCGCGGCAATGTCGGGCAAGATGCCTGCGATCACGAAGGCTTCCGTCCCGACGGTAAAGGTGCCGAGCGCCAGCCAAACCAGAGGTGAGATCACATGAATTCTCCGTGCTAAAAGGTTACTGAACAGCGGCAATTCCCAGGCCTGGAGCATCAGACTCAAAAGTGGACTTGCACCTTTGGGATCGATCCGATGCTCATTCTCGAGAGGAGCGCATCGTCTTGTGCGGAAAACCGGGCTCCCTTTTCGCTGACGCGGTCCTTCGGGTCACTGGCGTGGCCCTTCGGTTCCGCACGATGCGTCAGTAGTGGGCAGGCTCCCAGGAGCCGCGGCTGCCCTTTTCACTTCCCACATTGTACCGGGTGGCCGGCTTCGTCCTTGAGAGCTTGCCGGCCATCGCCCGGCGGGCCGCGTCGTAGGCGTCCCACTCGGATTTATCTTCAAGTGCGGGGATGGTGACCGTCTCGCCTTGGTCCAGACCGGCGAGCGCGGCGTCGACCAGATCCTGCGCCGACATGACGATTTCCGCAGGGAGATTGTTCACCGGTAGTCCGGCGACGTCCCAGAACTCCGTCGCCGTGGCGCCAGGCAGAACCGCCTGGATTCGCACGCCCTTCTCAGCCAGTTCGTGCTGGAGGGACTGGCTGAAGGCCAGGACGAAGGCCTTGGATCCGCCGTAGACTCCATTGAGGGTTTCCGGCGAGATGGCGACGATGGATGCAATGTTGATGATCGTACCGCCGCCGCGCGCCACGAAGGCCGGTGCGGCCGCGTAGGTCAAGCGGGTCAGCGCCAGGACGTTCAACCGGATCATCCGGTCCATCGCGTCGACATCGGAGGCCAGGAGCGGAGCCGCTCCGCCGATGCCGGCGTTGTTCACGAGCATTGAGATCGTGTCGTTCGTCCGCAGGACCGTCTCGACCCGACGGAGATCGGCCTCGTCGTTCAGGTCGGCGGGCACGATCTCGACCGAACGGCCGGTCTCGTCGCGCAAGCGGGCCGCAAGCTCCTCGAGGCGGCTCTGGTTTCGCGCCACGAGGATCAGATCGTAGCCGCGCCGGGCCAGGCGATCGGCATAGATGGCACCGATGCCTGACGAGGCGCCGGTAATCAGGGCGGTGCCCTGGGAGGTCAGTGTGCTCATGTGTGTCTCCTAATGCTTGGGGTTCTAGCGGCCGTGGATCTTCACGGCCGCAATGAACGTGGGTTGCAGGTCCTCATCCTGTCCTGGTCGGCTGCGAGGGCGCGCCTCGCCGAACCGATGCCTCTTAGTCCGCCGCGCCGCTCCTTCGCCGGCGAAACTCTGCCACAGGAAGGCCGCCCCAGCCCCAGTTATCCGTCTCCACCTCCTCGATGATCACGAAGGTGGAATCGACGGGCTTGTTCAGGACGTTGAGCAGCAACTCACTCACGCCCTTGATGAGCGCGGCTTTCTCCTCGGCGGTCACGGAATTCACGCCGGGTTGTGTCCCCTCGCGGGTAACCTGGATCGTCACGATTGGCATTGTGGTTCTCCCTGCAAGTGTGTCCGGAGCGCGGGCCAGAGCCCCCGCTCCGGTGTGGAGTCAATGACCGGCGCTCTGGCCGCCGTCGACGTGGAGGATCTCGCCGGTCACAAAGCCGGCCGTCTCGAGGTAGAGGACCGCCTCGACGATGTCGGAGACCTCGCCCATGTGCCCGACCGGATGAAGAGCCCCGAAGGCCGCATGGGTTTCGACCGGGTGCATCGACGACTTGATGATGCCGGGTGAGACGGCATTCACCCGGATACCGCGCCTGGCATACTCGATCGCGAGTGACTTGGTCGCCGCGTTGAGGCCACCCTTGGTCAGCGACGCGAGTACGGAAGGCACGCCGTCAATGGCGTGGTCGACAAGACTCGTTGTGATCTGCACGATATGGCCGCTGCCCTGCTTCTCCATTTCGGCGAGCGCGAGCTGGGTGATGTGGAAGAAGCCGGCGGTGTTGGTGCGCAGAACCGCGGTGAAGTCGGCTTCGGTATACTCGGTGAACGGCTTGGCGATGAAGATGCCGGCATTGTTGACGAGCGTGTCGATGCGCCCGAAACGAGCCACACCTTCGGCGATCGCCCGCTCCGCCGTCTTCCGGTCGGCAATGTCGCCGGGGATGACGAGAACGTCGGGGTTGCTCGACGGCTTGACGGATCGCGCCGTTGCGATCACCCGGTAGTTGCGGTCGAGATATCCGTCGACGAGTGCGGCGCCGATGCCTTGCGACGCGCCTGTGATGATGGCGACTTTTCTGTCGATGCCCATGATAGAGTTCCTTCGTCCTTGCTGATGGTGGTGCTGCTGCCCGTCGGGCCATGCAGCGTTGTTGGGAACAGAGGTAGCCTCGTCCGATGCGGGTGCGAATAGCCGCTAATCGAGAGACACTCTTTCGTTGCGCGATAGAGTGCAGGCCGGTGAGGACGTTGGGCCGCGGATTGTTGCGCGCGGGCCATCTCGTGGAGGGTCGACCGATCCTCCACCATAGCCTCTCGATCAGGCCGGTCTTGCTCGGCTGTAAACTGACAAGCCGAGTCAGATGGGAGAGCCGTTTGTGGCTGACCCCATGCACGGCCCAGCGGGTCTTCGCCCGGAAACCCCGAATTATCTCAGCGTCAAGAAGGCTGTCGCGCAGTCATCCAGTGTCGCGGCTCGCATGGGCGAAGTGGCTCCGGAGCCGAGGGACAGCCAAGTCGACAAACGCACGCACTTTCGGCACGGAGAGCCGCCCTTGGGGCGCAATCAAGTGCAAAGGAAAAGGCCGGTCATCATGATTCTTGAGAATGATCTCCAATGACCCTTCGCGCACCTGGTCGGCAATTTGGTACGAGAAAATCCGCGTCACGCCGCGGCCGCTGACGGCCGAGACGATGGCTCCCCGGATGCTGTTGACGATGATCCGTGGTGTGAAATGCACGATGTGGGGAACAGACGATCCATCAAGCGGCGGGAAGCTCCAGGAATCCAACCCGAAGTCTGTGAACGCGATGATTTGATGTTTTGCAAGATCCGCCGGCTCCACAATTCGGGGATTCTGGGTGAGGTAGCGCGGTGCCGCCGCCACAACGCGCCGAATTTCGCCGACCCGGGTCGCTACTAGGCTTGAGTCGGCGAGTTGCCCGATACGCAGGGCAATGTCGACGCCCTCATCGATGAGGTTCACCGGCCGATCGAGCAGGTACAGACGGACTGATACGGCCGGGTAGGCATCCATGAAGGCGTTGAGGATCGGGCACAACACGGTCTCGCCCATGAACACCGGCGCGGTGAGGGTGAGCGTGCCACGCGGGGCCGAGCGCTCGCCGGCCGCCAGCAGGTCGGCCTCCTCAAGATCGGTGAGCACGCGCCGGCAGACGGCAGCGTAGCGCTCCCCCGCCTCGCTCAGTTTGAGCGATCGTGTCGTTCGGTGAAGGAGTTCGGCGCCGACATGCTCCTCCAGGAAGGCAATGGCCCGGCTGACTGCGGCCGGCGAGCGGCGGAGTTTGCGGCTCGCGCCGGCGAGGCTGCCTTCGTCGAGCGCCACCACAAAGACTTTCATGGCGTCGAGGCGGTCCACGTCTTCGTCCTCCCCTTATTCTTCCGGCCGGAGGAGTAATGGCCGCCAAATCATAGCTATTCACTCGCCTTGCGGCAATTCTGCGGTCCTCGTCGCCCCGCCACGGGATGCGCTCTGCGCACACCCTCACCGGATCTGATTGGATGAGAGTTGCTCCGGCTGTGCCTATGCGTTCGCACGTGACTGGGCAGGGTCAAGGCTGTCCTGCCTCATCGTGAAACGCCCGTCCCAGTCGGCCTGGAAGTGGCCACGCTGCCCGTCCTTCGGGGGCGTAGAGACTCTACCGCATGGGCACTTCTTCTCTAGGGCGAGTGACATCGCCACCGAAGCGTATTGATCAGGCGCTCAGTCCAGGCGGCATCCGACAGCTGCAATAAGGGAAATCCCATGGGAATGACATCGTTGCTGGTTCCCGGGGCAGCCCTGGAGCCATTCGCTCACAAGGTGAAAGGGTGTCTTCCAGGATCCGGCTATTCGGTCCCTCTCCGATCGCGCCCATGTTCACGTCCATCACCAGCCATTCCATGAGGCCAATGGCTTTTTCCGTTGATCCAAAGGAGAGACTGCAATGACTAGCCTCATCAAGACTACAGCGTCGGAACCAGAGGCATATGGGCTTGCAGGGCTTGGCGTCGTCGCAGCGGCTGCCGCCATTCGCAACGGCGACATCTCGTCGGAATCATATACGGCCGCGCTCCTCCAGCGCGCCCGGACGCACTCCGATCTAAATGCCTTCATCACGATAGATGAGGCAGCTGTGCTGGCTGCGGCCAGAGATGCGGACAAGGCTCGCGCCGCTGGTTCCACTGCTCCCCTTCTGGGCGTTCCGCTGGCGGTCAAGGACAGTTATCTAACCCAAGGACTCCGCACGACGCTTGGAGTGCGGAATTTGGAAGGTTTCATACCGGACGAGGACGCCGACGTCGTTAGCGCGATCAAGGATGCCGGTGGCATTGTCTTTGGCAAAAACAACCTCGTTGAGATGTCCTACGGCTTGACCGGCAACAACAGCCTCTATGGTCAGGTGAAAAACCCACATAACCGTGATCATGTCTCTGGGGGCTCCTCCAGCGGGTCTGGCGCATCTGTCGCGGCCCGGATCGTGCCCGCGGCCTTAGGAGGCGATACGGTAGGTTCGATCCGAGTGCCTGCGTCGTTCTGTGGTGTGGTTGGCTTCAAGCCGACGACGGGGCGGTGGCCGCGTAACGGGGTCGCCCCGATCTCCCATACCCTCGATACAACAGGCGTGCTTGCGCGCAACGTTGAAGATTGTGCACTGATCGATCAAATCGTCACGAAGGCTGAAGCGACCGCACACTCCGATCGGCCTGACCTGAAGGGCGTCAGATTCGCCTATGCGCCTCGGCAATATTTTGATCTGGTCGAGCCCGACATCGAGGCTCATTTCAAAGACACGGTCCGGCGCCTACGCGAAGCTGGTGCCGAGGTTGTCGAGGTCGATCTCGGAGAAGGCTTTTCCTCGCTCGCCGAGACGGCGACGTGGAGCATCTTTTTCCATGAGACGATGGAAGCCATCTCAGACTTCATTCGTCGCAACAACGTTCCGGCTACATTCGACGAAATCCATAATGGACTTAAACCCAATCTAAAAGAAGCGTGGGCGCACGTCGTCCTGCCAAGTGGGCCCGGATTTATTTCTGCGAACGCATATGAGGCAGCGGTATCTGTCGATCGCTCGGAGATCCAGCGCCGCTTCCGAGAAGCATTTTCTCGCAGCGGGGCTGAGGCACTTATCTTTCCAACCACTCCCCGCACGGCGCCGTTGATCGAGCATCAGTCGAAGTTCTTAATCGCGAATCAGGAGGTCAGCGACCTGGCTCTGGCCAGGCACACTGTCCCTACCAGCTTAGCGGGTTTGCCGGGCATCAGCATTCCTACGGGCCTGTCCAGCAACGGACTACCGATAGGCCTTGAGATCGACGGCGCGCACGGTCGTGACAGGAGCCTCCTTGACCTTGCACGTCGTGTGGAGGCAGCCGTTGGCGCGCTGTCATCACCGGTCTGAAGAACCGGCGTAGGCCCCACCCATAGTAGGCTGGATGAACAACAGCCTACACATCACAGCACTGAGTTGGAAAGATTTCTAGAATGGCAAGTCGAGCATATGTCCGCATGAGATCCGTATCTTGCGCTCAGCCTGGCTGTTCCGAACGCGTCTGCTCACGCCTGCCGCCTCCGCTTGCCTCAACGAGTTCCAGGAGCTTGATGCAGTCCTTCCTCAGCGTCCGCTCGGAATAGTTCGTGGCACCCAGCAGCAAGCCTCGCGGCGCTGGCGCCGACAGGTACCACGGTGATAGCGGCACAGGCGCCAGGCCGTATTGCAGGGCTCGTTCCGACACTGCGACATCATCATAGTAATCAGGAAGGATAAGACGCACGGCAAAGCCGCCATGGGCATCCACATCATAGCGTGATGGCGCCAGTTCGCGGAGCGTGTCGGCCAGCCTCTGTTGCAGGGCGGCATAGAGGCGCTTCATCTTCCTCAGGTGACGCAGGTAATGTCCCTCGCGAATGAACTCGGCGACGGTGTGCTGGACTGCAACGTTGGGTGCGGGAGCAAGGCAGGCGGCGGTCTCCGCGAATGTCAGCGCCAGATGGGACGGCACAACCGCGAAGCCCAGACGCAGAGACGGGCTGATGGTCTTGCTGAAGGTGCCGATATGCAGTACCCGACGATCCTGGTCGATGGAAGCCAGCGCCGGTGCAGCCCGCCCCCGCAGTTGCAGTTCGCCCAAATAATCATCCTCGATGATGTAGGCCTCATGGCGCGCCGCCCAATCGAGCAATGCCCTGCGCCGGGCGAGCGTCATGGTCATCCCGAGCGGGGCCTGCTGGCCCGGCGTGACGACCGCGAGCGCGGCGTGCAGGGAGAGCGAGATGCCTTGCCGGACGTCGAGGCCCTCGCCATCCACCGGCACCGGCACGATGTTCAACCCCGCAATCTGGAGCGCCTTCCTCGTCAGGGGAAATCCAGGATCCTCGAACCAGGCGCTGGCACCCTCCAGCTTCAGGGCTCGCACGGCGATCCCGATGGCTCCGGCGAAGCCCGCCGTCACCAGCACCTGGTCGGCGGTGCACTGCAGGCCGCGGGCTATCGCCAGGTATGAGGCGATCTCCTGCCGGAGCGCGGGGGCGCCCCGCGGGTCCGGGTAGCTGACCGGATGCAGGGCCGCCGTGCGGGCGTTCCGCAGCATCATGCGGGTCCATAACTTGAACGGAAAGGCGTCCTGCGAGGGAACGCCCATCTGGAACGTCGCAGGACGGTTGCTGAAATCCGGGAAGAAGTCAGGAAAGGGATGGTTGATCGACCGCTCCGGCGATGCCCGCGGGGCAATCGGTGCCTCTGAGACCCATGTGCCGCCGGCGCCGCGCGAGACGAGAAGCTGCTCATCGAGCAGGCGCTCATAGACGACCCGAACCGTGCCTCGCGATACCCCCAGCTGAACTGCGAGGTCACGCCAGGACGGCAACCGTGCGCCCTGGGTGAGGGTCCCTTGGTGGATGGCGTCGCGGAGGCCCGTGTAGATCTGGGACGAGAGCGATGCCTTGGCGTCTCGATCAATGCTGAAAGGCAGTGTGTTCATCGGGTTCACCTATCTTTGCATCGGAAGATAGAGACAGTCGCCGGACGCCAGCTCGGCAGGGCAACCGTGAAGCTGATCTCGACCACATTATTCAGCGTCGCGCCGAAATTAGCCAACAACTTGACGACGTTGGCACAGGTGCTGCGGGTATGCAGTTCCATGGTCGATCCATCCGTATTCTTTCTGGATGCATCGATGGGAGCCAGCCAGATTGCCTTCGTCATCGTGGCTGAGCTGGCCCGAAACATAGATCGCTCGACGATGGCTATGACATGCCCGGCTCAAGGCGCGGTTCAACACGTTGGCCGGGTCTCGTTTGCCCCCTCTTGAGACGGGCCACGCAGTGCCCATCTCGTCTCTTGCTTTGGCGATGCAGCCTTCGCCTGAACTGGCTGATACGTGCTCGATCCTAGAGCATCGTGCGGAACCGGAGGTCCGCGTCGGCGGCCCTTCGGGTCGCAATCAACGACGCGCTGCTCTATGAACGGAGCATCGGATCGATCCCAAAGGTGCAAGTCCACTTTTGGGATCGATGCTTTAGCCCCACGCGCCGATCATCTGCTCTTCACGCTTCTCGATCGGGCGGGTGATCGGATCAGGTGAATGCTCGGCAAGGAATTTATCGGCTTCCAAAGCCGCCATGCTCCCCATTCCGGCGGAGCTGATGGCCTGCCTGAACACCGGGTCGATCACGTCGCCGGCCGCCATGCACCCGGGGACGGATGTTCTCGTCGACCAGGAGCCGACTTTGATGTAGCCGGCTTCGTCCATCTCAAGCTGACCACGGAACAGCTTGGTTGCGGGATCATGGCCGATGGCGACGAAAAGGCCGTCCGTGGAGAGTTCCTGCGTCTCGCCCGTGTTCACGTCACGGATCCGAACGCCAGTCACCGACTTCATCGGCTCCAGTTTGCCGATCACCTCGTCGATGACGTGGTTCCAGACCACCTCGACATTCGGCTTGGCCAAGAGGCGGTCCTGAAGGATTGGCTCCGCACGGAAGCGATCACGGCGATGGATGATTGTGACCTTGGAGGCAAGGTTCGACAGGTAGAGCGCTTCCTCTACGGCTGTGTTGCCGCCTCCCACGACGACGACTTCCTTATTTCGATAGAAGAAACCATCGCACGTTGCGCAGGCTGAGACCCCGTACCCGTTGAAGATCTGCTCCGAGGGCAGACCAAGCCAGCGGGCTTGGGCTCCCGTTGCGATGATGAGGGCGTCCGCGATGTACGTATCGCCGGAGTCACCTTGGGCGTGGAACGGGCGTCTGGAGAGATCAACGGAGGTGATGGTGTCGTACACCAGATTGGTGCCGACATTCTCCGCCTGCTGCCGCATCTGCTCCATCAGCCATGGTCCTTGAACGGGATCCGCGAACCCAGGGTAGTTCTCGACATCCGTCGTGATGGTGAGCTGGCCGCCAGGCTGCAGGCCTGTCACAAGGAGTGGTTTCCGGTTGGCACGAGCAGCGTAGATGGCGGCGGTATAGCCGGCCGGTCCGGCCCCGATGATCAGGACCTTGGTGCGATGCGTGGTCATAGTGTGATCTCAAGAATCGAAGAGGTCGAAGGCAAGCGCCCGTCGAATGACGTGGGAGCCGCGCCTGCGACATGTGAAGATTTACCCGGCGGTATCGATCTCGTAGCGGGAGATGCCGAGGTCGACGAGTTCGCGGTCGGAGAAACGGGACAGCTCACGGACGGACGCGCGGTACCGCCGGTAGGCACTGATCCTGGAAAGAAGAAAAGCGACGAACATGGGGAATTCTCCTTTTGAAGTCGAAGTTGAAGCCGAAGCAATGGCTTCTTTTGACGGTGCCGATCCTGCCAGCGGGATGGGCTACAAGACAGGTCTAAGATTGAGTGAAAGAACTGTACCATCGCCCGCTCGATCGCAGCAGCGTATCCGCCTCGTTCTCAATCAGGGTATCCTCGCGCGATGGCATCAGGAATTCGAGGTTTCGACCTTCGTCACGACATGTGAGCGAGCCTCAAGAGTCCGGTGCACCGAGCACTTGTCGGCGATCTCTGCGATCTTCTCCGTCACCGCAGGCCCAGGATCGGCTTCGAAGGTGATCCGACGCTCGAACTGATCGATCTTGCCGCTTCGCCTATCCGCGCAACTGGTGCAGTCGTCAGCATGAACCTTGGCGTGCCGCACCTCGACCGTGTACGGCGGAAGCTGCCATCCCTTGCGCTCGGCATAAAGCTGAAGCGTCATCGACGTGCAGGCACCGAGCGCCGCCGACACGAAGTCGTAAGGACTGGGTCCAGTGTCCAAGCCGCCGTAGCTCTCAGGCTCATCGGCAAGCAGTCGGTGCCGCTTGGCTTCGACGATCTGCTGGAAGCGGCCTGCTCCCGACGCACGGACGAGGACGCTATCGTGATGGGCAGCCGGCCCTGCACTCGACCGCTTCGGCAAATACCGCCCGTACCAGGCGCTGACGACCTCGGCGACGAAGGCCGCATCTTCGTGGCGGGTCAGGAGATGGTCGGCACCGTCAAGGGAGATGAAGCTCTTCGGGTGCCGCGCGGCCGCAACGATGCGCCTGGCATTCTCGATCCCGACGATCTCGTCGCCGGGAGCATGCAGGACGAGCAATGGCCGGCCAAGGTCGTGGATCTTGGCTTCGAGATGCTGCCTGCGCACGTCGTCGAGAAACTGCCGCCGGATGGTGAAGTGACGTCCGGCGAGTTCCACCTCAGCCTCACCGTGGCTTTCGATGACGGCGACATGCGTGCGGAAGTTGTGGATCACGTGCTCTGGATCAGCCGGCGCCCCGATCGTCACCACCGCCCGGACTTCGGGCAGGTCCGCAGCCACCGCCAGTACAGCGGCGCCCCCGAGCGAGTGGCCGATCAGGAGTTCGGCGGGACCGAAATGTTCGGCGAGATAATGGGCCGCTCGCCGGAGGTCCTCTACATTGGAGGAGAAGTTGCTGTTGGCGAACTCTCCGCTCGACGCACCAAGGCCGGTGAAGTCGAAACGCAGAACCGCAATGCCCCGCTTGGCGAGCTCGGACGCGATCCGCCGAGAGGCGAAGAGGTCTTTCGAGCAGGTGAAGCAATGGGCGAAGATCGCGTAGGACCGGATCTGGCCGAGCGGGAGTTCGAGCCGAGCGGCAAGCTGATCACCGCCTGATCCCGGAAAGGCTACCTTGAGGCTTTGCATCTTACTCTCCTGTCAGCATGTGCGACGCGGTTCCTGGATTCGGAACGGTCGCGCCAGTCCGAGCGACATTACGGCCAAAAAATCAGTACCGATCTGTATCGATATCGAGGGAGGTATACAGATCTGTATCGTTTTTCAAGCCCCGTGCGTGAAAAAGATGATGGCGGTATGAAGAGGGTCGTTCAGATGTCTCATCCCTGGCGCGCGGGACCGGCTTGCCCCTGGAGGGAGCAGAGCCATACAGATACAGATCTGTTTCCCCTGACGAAGCGATCGGGCGCCCGCTTGCGGGCGGGTATTTCACCTTGAGCGGCTTCGTGGGAACGGACCGTCCACGCGGCCAATGGACGGGCAGGGATCGATCGCGGGGGCGCTCAGCTGGTCCTGGAACGCGTCGTGTGCCCCACGAACCGATCCAGCGACTGCGCCCGCGACAGGGGTGATCACGCGAGAGCCATTCGCTCACGAGGTGAAAGGGTGCCTTCCAGGATCCGGCTATTCGGTCCCCCTCCGGACACGCCCATGTCATGCCCCGTCACGAGCCATTCCATGAGGCCAATGGCTTTTTCTGTTGATCAAAGGAGAGACTGAAATGACTAAAGTCATCAGGACGCTTGCCGCGGCCGCGGCGGCCGCCGTGCTCGCTACGAGCGCCTTCGCCCAGAGCGCGAGGGAGATCCGCGGCCCTTCACCGTACGTCGCCGTCGAGAACGAGCCCGCACCCAAGCTGATCGTGGACCCCCCGCTTCCCGAGGGGCTGGCCATAGGCGTCTACTGGGCCCAGTACCGGGTGGAGAACCTGCGCATCGTACCAGTGTTCGGGGCGGGCGCTCTTAACGCATCCCCTCGTATTGGGCATCTGCACGTTATTGTCGACGACCTGCCCTGGTGGTGGGCGGATGCGAGCGACAACAACACGGTCGACATCGCCGGGCTACCGCCCGGCCCGCACAAGGTGAAGATCCAGTTGGTCGACGCCAACCACAACGTCTTCCCCGGACAGGTGGTCACTCATACGTTCACCATTCCTGACACTGCAACTCCTCACAAACACTGAGAATTGCGAAGGCTCTGCACGAGAACCAGGGCGACAAAGAACAAGCTCGGCGTGGAATCCGAACTCTCACGCCGAGTGTCAAACCGCTGCGTTCGGCGTGAGAGGCTGAGGAGGCTGTTTCTGCTGAACGCCCGTTACTGCGACGATACCGGGGTGCGGCCGCTGGCAATCAATGGTTTTCCAGCATTTCTGGGCAGTCGCGGCGCAATTTCGCAAAGCCGTGACAATGGAAAGACACCCGACAGGAGTAGAATGACTGAGGCTCGATCACGTGCATAAGGGCGATCCGCCCCACCCGTGATGATAAGAATTTGTATTGCTCTGAACCTGGATCCAATGGGGGTTCCATGAAAAACAATCTGCAAATGGATCGGCGCAGCCTTGTCGCAAAGCTTGGCCTGGCGGTAGCGGCCGCCGGATTGTCAGCGCCACCGGCAGCTCATGCTGCTCAAACGGTGACGCTTCCGAAAGGAGCCGTCACGGTCGTTGCATCTGTTCGGGCGCGCGGCGGCAAAGAAGCTGAACTCATTCGGCTGACTGAGGCTCTGGTCCCGAAGGTGCGACAGGAAGCAGGAAATCTCCTGTGCCAGGCTCACCAGGGTTTAGAAGAGCCGGGCCTCCTGGTGTTCTATGAGATCTTCGAGAGCGCCGCAGCGTTCGAAGCCCATAAAGCAGCCCCGCACACGAAGCAGTGGTCCGTTGATATCCAATCCCTGGCAGCAGGGCCGGTCGAAGTGAAGCTATTCGAAGCCTTAGCGTAGAGCCACCTCTGTTGCATGAACGTGTCGAGCCACAGGATCTAGCAGCTCCCGAGTTGGGTGAACATGCTTCAGTTCGTGCTTCAAAAAGTTGGTGCAACAGTGTCTTCACGGCAGCTGAAACTCTGAAGCAGTCCGTTTGCGACATAGCCTTCAACGTGCCGAGAGAAGGATGTCGGTGTAGAGCTCGGATGTGTCGGGCTCCGGATCGTGCGTGGCGAACTCGGCCGCCTCGTTGACGATCTCGCGCACCCGGCCGTCGATCGCCTTCAGCTCGTCTTCCGACAGCTTCCAGCTCTCCAGCAGACGGCGGCGCACCTGCTCGATCGGATCGCGTTCCTCGCGTATCTGATCCACTTCGTCCCTCGTGCGGTACTTCGCCGGATCGGACATGGAATGGCCGCGATAGCGGTAGGCCAGCATTTCGAGGATGTACGGGCCCTTGCCGGAGCGGGCGTAGTCGATGGCGCGCTGGCCGGCGGCGTAGACCGCGCGGACATCCATGCCGTCCACCTGCTCGCCCGGAATGCCGAAGGACACGCCGCGCTTCGAGAAATCCGTCTGGGCCGAGGCACGGGTCATCTCCGTGCCCATGGCGTAGCGGTTGTTCTCGATCACGTAGACCACCGGCAGCTTCCAGACAGCCGCCATGTTGAAACTCTCGGAAACTTGGCCCTGGTTGGCCGCACCTTCGCCGAAATAGGTCAGGCAGACATTGCCGTTCTCGCGGTAGCGATTGGCAAACGCGATGCCGGTGCCAAGTGAGACCTGCGAGCCGACGATGCCGTGGCCGCCATAGAAATGCTTTTCCTTGGAGAACATGTGCATGGAGCCGCCCTTGCCCTTTGACAGGCCGCCACGGCGGCCTGTCAGCTCGGCCATGACGCCTTTCGCATCCATGCCGCAGGACAGCATGTGGCCGTGATCGCGATAGCCGGTGATCATTTGGTCACCTTCCTTCGTGGCCATCTGCATGCCGACGACAATGGCTTCCTGGCCGATATAGAGATGGCAGAACCCTCGGATGAGGCCCATGCCGTACATCTGACCGACCCTCTCCTCGAAGCGGCGGATCAGCAGCATCTCGCGATACGCGTGCGATTCCTGATCCCTGTTGAATTTCGGTGCCATGATGTTCTCCCAACGTCTGGTGCCAGTTCAACGTCATTGAATTGAGGCCTCCGGCACGGGGCGGCCGAATTACTCCGCTGCGAGAGCTGGCTGGTGCTCACGCTGGTACAATGCAATCCGCTCCAGCATCATTGGGCGAAAGTGGCGGATAAGTCCCTGCACAGGCCAGGCGGCCGCGTCACCAAACGCGCAAATCGTATGGCCCTCCATCTGGCGCGTTACTCGCTCCAGCAAATCGATCTCTTCCGGATCGGCGCGGCCTTCGACCATTCGATACATGACTCGCATCACCCACCCTGTGCCTTCCCGGCAGGGGGTGCACTGGCCGCAGCTTTCGTGCTTGAAGAACGCGCTCAGGCGAGCGATGGCGGCGATCAGGTCCGTCGACTTGTCCATGACGACGATAGCGGCGGTGCCCAATCCGCTTTTGACGTCGCGGAGGCTGTCGAAGTCCATCAGCAACGTATCGCATAGACTCTTCGGCACGAGCGGCATCGAACCACCCCCCGGAATGACCGCCAGAAGGTTGTCCCACCCTCCACGCACTCCACCCGCATGGGTGTCAATCAGTTCGCGCAACGGGATGCTCATCTCTTCCTCGACATTGCACGGCCTGTTCACATGGCCGGAGATCGAAAATATCTTGGTGCCTGCGTTATTCGGTCGACCAAAGCCTGCAAACCAGGCGGCCCCCCGTCGCAAGATCGTCGGCACTGTCGCGATGGTCTCGACGTTGTTCACCGTTGTCGGGCAGCCGTACAGCCCGATCGCCGCCGGAAAAGGCGGCTTCATCCGGGGCATCGCCTTTTTTCCTTCGAGGCTCTCGAGCAGACCTGTCTCTTCCCCGGCAATATAGGCGCCGGCCCCACGATGAAGGTGAAGATGAAAGTCCCACCCGGAACCACAGGCGTTAAGGCCGATCAAACCAGCCTGGTAGGCCTCGTCGATGGCTTGCTGGAGATGAGAGGTTTCCTCAGCAAACTCGCCACGAACATAGATGTAACAAGTATGCGCGCCGATGGCGAACGACGCGAGCAAGCAGCCTTCCACCAGTTTGTGAGGATCATTGCGGAGGATTTCGCGGTCCTTGCAGGTTCCCGGCTCGGACTCGTCGGCGTTGACAACGAGGTAGCTGGGCAGATGATCGGATGACTTCGGCATGAAGGACCATTTCAGCCCCGTTGCAAATCCCGCGCCGCCGCGTCCGCGGAGCCCCGACGCCTTGATCTCATCAACGATCCAGTCCCGTCCCCGCGCAAGCAGAACTGACGTACCGTCCCAATCTCCACGCATCCGTGCAACGGCGAGTCGCCAATCGTGGAACCCATAGAGGTTCGTGAAAATCCGGTCCCTGTCGCTGAGCATAACCAGTTCTCCGCTTATCGTCCGAAGCCACCATGAGGACCGAGCGACCATTCTGGCGCGATGGTAACCCGATCACCCAAGGGACTGCGCTTCATCTTCTCCTCCGGTGCCGCCCGACCGCATGCTCACGGCGTGAATTTTCGGTCGCGTGGCCCGTCGGCCGTTCGTGATCGTTCACTTGGTGTCAACGGCGAGAACGATCTTTCCCTTCGGCGGACGGCGGATGCCTTCCATAATGAGATGAGCCTCGCGTGCATCAGCAAGGGGAATGACTGTGCCTACCCGTATTCTCAGATCGCCACTGTCGATCAGGCCTGCAATCTCCGTCAGGTGCCGGGTTGTGACGTTGACCAGGAAGAAGGTCGCATCGACGCCGTGGCTCTTTGCCAAGTCCTGATCCGGCTGGGAGACGGCCGAGATCAATTTGCCGCCGCGACGCAGGACTTGGAATGAACGCTTTTGCGTTTCGCCGCCGACCAGATCGAGGACCGCGTCCACATCCCGGGCCGCGTCCTCAAACCGCTCGGTCTGGAAGTCAACCACCGTGTCTGCCCCGAGCTCGCGCACGAATGCAACGTCGTCAGTGGCGGCCGTCGCGATGGTTCGGATGCCGGCGCGGCGGGCGAGTTGCACCGCGTAGGCTCCCACATTGCCGGCTGCCCCGTGGATGAGCACCGTCTGGCCGGCCTTGAGCTGCGCCTGATCGAACAGCCCCTGCCAAGCCGTCACGGCAATGACAGGAACAGAGGCGGCTTCGATGTAATCAATCGAGGCCGGCTTTCGCGCGATCATCGCTGCCGACGCCAGCGCATATTCGGCGTAGGCCCCGATGAAGCGTGAGTTCGTGACACCATAAACTTGGTCGCCGACGTGCGGGTCGATGACGTCCGGCCCGACGGCTTGGACCTCGCCCGCCAGGTCTGAACCCAAGGTGAGGGGGAGAGGTTGGGGCAGGGCGCTCCTTCCGGCCCTGATCCAACCGTCCCACGGGCCAACCCCGGCGGCGTACACCTTGACAAGAACTTCGCCGGGGCCGGGACTGGGCACGAGAACGCGCTCGAACTGCATGGTCTCGGGAGGGCCGAACTCATGCACACGCCAGGCCATCATGGACGATTGTGTTTGGTCCTGACCGGCGTCATGGACGATGCTGTTGGTGCCCATCTGGATCTCCTTGCATCTGTCTGGCGCGTCCTGGCAGTGCTCACGCCGCTGCGGCTGAAGTTGCGGCGAGCGGCGGAACGCGGAAGCTGATCGCCAGGCGGTTGAAGGCGTTCATCAGGCCGATGGCGATCGTCAGGTCGGCAAGCTGCTTTTCGCTGAAGGTGGCGCGGGCCTCGGCATAGGCCGCCTCGGGCACATGCGTGTCGCTGACCCGGGTGACCACCTCGGCCCACGCCAGCGCCGCCTTCTCCTGCTCGCTGAACAGGGATCCGGCCTCGTCCCAGGCCGGGACGAGGACGAGCTTCTCGATCGGCACGCCGGCCTTGAGCAGGTCGCGGCTGTGCATGTCGATGCAGTAGGCGCAGCCGTTGATCTGTGACACGCGAAGGTAGACGAGTTCGATCAGGGTGGCCGGCAAGCCGCTCTGGGCCACGTAGCTGTAGACGGAGCCGAGAGCCTTCATGCCGCCCGGGGCGGCGGCGGCATAGTTCATGCGCTGGGTCATGGTCGCGATCCTTACTTCTGTTCCGGGATGGTCAGGGTGTCTGTGGGATCGGTGACAAAGACGGCGAGCAGGCTGGCGGGTTCGCTGGCGCTGGCGTTCTCGCTGATCCTGTGGTGCGAGCCGGGGTTCTCGTAGAAGCCTTCGCCGACTTGGTAGACCTTGGCGGGCTCGGCATCGACCTGGCTGCGGATGGCGCCGGACAGCACGTGGGCGTAGACAAAGGCAGACTTGGCATGGAGATGCGGCGCCGACTTGCCGCCTGGCGGGTAGGTCACCTCAACAGCGATCAGGTTCTTGCCCGGGATGTTCGGAATGGCGCGCTCGAAGACGGGCTTCACCGTCTCGTCGAACCCCGGCACTTCCTTTTTCTGGGAGACAGGGATCACCGTCTTCTGCTCCGGCCCGTGGGCGGACACGGTAGTACTGGCGAGTGCGACTGCAATGCCGGCGGCGCCGATGAAACTGGTTAACTTGATCATCCTCATGGTCTTGTCCTCATGCTGGGATCGGGAATGAGGCGATCCTGCCGCCGTCATCGGCTGCAAAACAGGCCCAAGAATGAGCGAAAAGACTGTACCATCGGCCGATCAGGCGCCATGACGGAACCTGCCCGGGCTGGAAGGTGGAACGCCATGTCCCGACCCTCCAGAGTGCGGTTGTCACGGCTGTCCGGCCGTTCCGCCGGTTGTCTCGGTCGGGTTCTGCAGGTCGGCCGGGGCGGGCCCGCGCTCGCCGGCGCCGCGCTCCAG
>NZ_QDAH01000050.1 GCF_003075415.1 Microvirga sp. KLBC 81 | reverse complement strand
GCCGGCGATCACATCTACAAGATGGATTATGAGATCATGCTCCGCCAGCATGTGGATTCCGGTGCGGATGTGACCGTTGGCTGCCTCGAGGTTCCACGCATGGAAGCAACGGGCTTCGGGGTGATGGCTATCGATGAAACGGAGCGCATCGTCTCGTTCCTGGAGAAGCCTGCCGATCCACCTGGCATGCCCGACAAACCTGACATGGCGCTGGCCAGCATGGGGATCTACGTTTTCAATACGCGGTTTCTGTTCGACCAGTTGAGGCGGGATTCGGCTACCCCGGGCTCGAGCCGGGACTTCGGCAAGGACATCATTCCCTATCTCGTCCAGCACGGAAAAGCGGTCGCGCATCGATTCACCAATTCCTGCGTTCGCTCGGGTGCAGAGGCAGGCGGAAGCGATGCGCCGGCCTATTGGCGCGATGTTGGAACGGTTGACGCCTATTGGGAGGCCAATATCGACCTGACTGCCATCGTTCCGACGCTCGATCTCTACGACCGCGACTGGCCGATTTCGACTTTCTCCGAAACGTGGCCGCCCGCCAAGTTCGTGCATGATGAAGACGGGGGACGGCGTGGCTATGCGATCAACTCCCTCGTGTCCAGCGGCTGCATCGTGTCCGGCGCATCCTTGCGCCAGTCCCTTGTCTTCACCGCCGTGCACCTTCATTCCTACGCCCATGTGGAGGGTGCGGTCATTCTTCCCTATGCCGATATCGGCCGGGGAGCGCGACTGAAGAATGTGGTGATCGACCGCGGCGTGCGTATCCCGGACGGCCTGGTCGTGGGTGAGGATCCTGACGAGGACGCTCGGCGGTTCCGGCGCACGGAGCGCGGGATCTGCCTCATCACGAAGCCGATGATCGACAGGCTCTCTGGATGAAGTCCCTGAGCGTTCTGTCCGTTACATCGGAGCTGTTTCCCATCATTAAGACAGGCGGCTTGGCTGATGTGGCCGGCGCGTTGCCATTCGCGCTGGCGCGCGAGGGGATGGAGGTCATCTCTCTTCTTCCCGGCTACCCCGCGGTCCTGAAAGTGCTGGGTCACACTGAAACGGTTCGTGAATACCCGCATCTTTTCGGAGGCTCGGCTCGTCTCCTCTCGGCAACGGTGAAGGGGCTCGATCTCTTCGTCATCGATGCGCCGCATCTCTACGAGCGCCCAGGTTCGCCGTATCTGACGCCTGACGGGCGAGACTGGCCGGACAATGCGCGGCGCTTCGCAGCTCTGGGACGTGTCGCAGCCGATATCGGGCAGGGCCATGTGCCCGGCTTCATTCCCGATATCGTCCATGCCCATGACTGGCAGGCAGGTCTCGCTCCAGCCTATCTGCATTACAGCGATACGCCCCGACCGGGAACGGTCGTGACAATCCACAACATCGCCTTTCAAGGAATTTTCCCTGCCGATCTGCTCTACGAACTGGGCCTTCCGCCACACTCCTTCACGGTGGACGGAGTTGAGTATTACGGCCAAATTGGATTCCTGAAGTCAGGCTTGCGGCTTGCAGATCGCATCACGACAGTGTCTCCGACTTATGCGAAGGAAATCCAAACCCCAGAAGGTGGAATGGGTCTCGATGGTCTTCTGCGCTCCCGGTCAAGGGATGTGTTCGGCATTCTCAATGGAATTGATGAAGACGTCTGGAATCCGGCGAAGGACCCTTCTCTTGCTGCGACATTCAACCGTGATACGCTGAACAAGCGCGACGCCAACAAGCGGGCTCTGCAGGAACGGCTGGGGCTCGATGTAGATTCCGACGCAATGCTCTTCGGCGTGGTGAGCCGCTTGTCGGAACAAAAGGGGCTCGATCTCGTGCTCGCGGCTTTGCCTTCACTTCTGGCCGATGGAGCGCAGCTTGCTCTCCTGGGCGCCGGTGAACGGATGCTTGAGGAGAGCTTTCGGGCTGCCTCCATCGTCTATCCGGGACAGGTGGGCTGTTTCTTCGGTTATGACGAAGGATTGGCACACCTGATCCAGGGTGGGAGCGATGCTTTGTTCGTGCCCTCGCGTTTCGAACCCTGCGGGCTGACACAGCTCTGCGCCTTGCACTACGGCAACGTGCCCATCGTCTCTCGTGTTGGAGGCCTCGCTGACACCGTGATTGATGCCAACGAAATGGCCGTGGCGGCGGGCGTCGCCACAGGCTTTCAGTTTTCGCCCGTCAATCTGACGGGCCTCATTGATGCAGTTAACCGGGCCAAGATCCTCTGGTCTGACGTGGAGGCCTGGGGCCGGGTGCAAAGAAACGGCATGACAGCGGAGGTTGGATGGGGCGGGCCTGCTCGCCAATATGCCCATCTCTACCGTTCATGCCTCGAGGATGTCTGAGAAGACCTATCAGGTGCCCCGCTTCTTCTTCGGCTGATCCTCCGGCTGAAGCTGGAACAGCAGCAGCGAACGACCGGTCACCGTGTATACCTTACCGAAATTGAAGGGTGTCGGGAAATTCAAGTCCGGCCTGTTCGTGTCGACAAGGCATACCCATGCCCGGCCGCCGGTGACGGCGGGGAGCTTGCACTTCACCACGTCATGATGGGCATTGAGGATCAGGAGCAAGGTGACGTCCGTACCACGTTTGCGGATACCTGTCGGCTGCGCGCGACCATCCAGCAGAATAAGGATGCAGCGGGCGTGAGGATCCTCCCAGTGCTCGGGAGTCATTTCATCGCCTAGGGGGGTGAGCCATGTCACATCGTTGACGTCGAGTTCCTCGTTGTAGACACCTGAGAGGAAGCGTCCGCGACGAAGGATCGGCAGGCTCTGGCGCAGTTGGATCAGCCTGCGGGTGAACTCGAAGAGTTCCGCGCCATCCTCGTCGACTCCCTCCCAGTCGATCCAGGAGATGTCGTTGTCCTGCGCATAGGCATTGTTGTTGCCGTGCTGTGTGCGGGCAAATTCATCACCAGCCAGCAACATGGGCGTGCCTTGGGAGAAGAGCAGGGTGGCGAGCATGTTGCGCATCTGCCGGAATCGCAGGGCGCGGATCTCGGGATCGTTCGTCTCACCTTCGACACCGTGGTTCCAGGACAGATTATGATCATGCCCGTCCTTGTTGTTCTCGCCATTCGCCTCGTTGTGCTTGTCATTGTAGGAGACGAGGTCGCGGAGCGTGAACCCGTCATGGGCCGTGATGAAGTTCACCGAGGCCCAAGGCTTGCGGCCACGCTTGTTGAAGAGGTCGGCGGAGGCGGTCAGACGAGAGGCAAGCTCGGGCAGCTTCCCATCCTCGCCCTTCCAATAAGCGCGGACCGTATCGCGATAGCGGTCATTCCATTCTGCCCAGCCGGGCGAGAAGCGGCCGACCTGATAGCCGCCCGGGCCGCAATCCCACGGCTCGGCGATCAGCTTGACGCGACTGAGCACGGGATCCTGCCTTACGGCATCGAGAAAGCGTCCATCCTCCTCGAAGCCATGTGGCTCACGGGCGAGGATGGTGGCGAGGTCAAAACGGAAACCGTCCACATGGACCTCCTGCGCCCAATAGCGCAGGCTGTCGGTGACCATTTGCAGGATCCGCGAATGGCTCAAGTTGACCGTGTTCCCAGTGCCGGTGTCGTTGATGTAGTAGCGCTTCTCGGGAGCAAGCCTGTAGTAGGAGGCGTTGTCGATGCCCTTGAAGGAAAGGGTTGGACCCAATTCATTTCCTTCAGCCGTGTGGTTATAGACAACGTCGAGAATCACCTCGATCCCGGCATCATGGAAATGGCTGACCATTTCCTTAACTTCGTTCACGAATGGGGTCGCGAGATAACGCGGCTGCGGGGCGAAGAAACCAATGGTGTTGTAACCCCAGTAATTGCGCAGATCTTTCTCGATCAGGTAACTGTCATCCACGAAGGCGTGGATCGGCAGGAGTTCGACGGTAGTGACGCCAAGGCTCTTGATGTAGTTGATCGATTCATGATGCATCAGGCCCGTGAAGGTACCACGGAACTCTTTCGGTATCGCGGGATGCTTCATGGTGAAACCGCGCAGATGCGCCTCATAGATGATCGTGCGCTCCCATGGAATCTGCGGCCTGCGTTCATTCCCCCATGTAAAGGCCATGTCGATCACACGGCATTTGGGCATGAACGCTGCGCTGTCACGCTCGTCGAAAGACAGATCCGCGTCGGGCGAACCGACCTTATAGCCGAACAGGGCAGAGTCCCACTTCAAGTTACCGATCATCTGCTTGGCATAAGGGTCGAGAAGCAGCTTGTTGTGATTGAAGCGATGTCCGGCATCGGGCTCGTAAGGCCCGTGTACACGGTAGCCATAGGTGGTGCCGGGACGCGCATCGGGCAGGTAACCGTGCCAGACTTCGTCCGTGTATTCCGGCAATTCGATCCGCTCCAGTTCGCGCTTGCCCTCAAGGTCGAAGAGGCAGAGCTCGACCTTGGTGGCATTGGCAGAGAAAAGGGCGAAGTTCACGCCGAGGCCGTCCCAGGTTGCCCCCAGAGGATAGGGCAGCCCCTCCCGAAGCCGGGACGTCCGCCGCACGGTGGGAGCAACGATTTCGACTGGGGCTGGCTCTCGGGTCTCGATTTTGTCGTTCATCGCAGGTCTCAGGAAGCGGAGCAGATCGGTTCACATCATCAACGCGCCGGGAGGCAGGAAGTCCCGCTGAAAGCTCGATGCTAGGTTCCCGCTTGCCAGGTGCGCTCCAGACCAAGGATGAGAGTGGCCAGAGGCGGGATGGTGAGGCAGAGGGAGCAGGGGCGTCCATGGCTGGGTGTCTCCTCAGCTGAGACCCCGCCGAGATTGCCAACATTGCAGCCGCCATAGATGGATGCGTCCGTATTCACGATCTCCCGATAAAAACCGGGCAGCGGCACGCCGATGCGATAGTCCTCCCGCGGCACAGGCGTGAAGTTCGAGATGACCACCGCGATGGAATTTTCATCATCTCCCCGTCGCAGCCAAGCGACTACGCTGTTGTCTCTGTCGTCGGAGACGATCCACTCGAAGCCTTTCCACTCGCAGTCACGCTCATGCAGCGCCGGTATCGAGCGATAGGCGGCATTGAGGTCACGGATAAGAGCCTGGACTCCTTTATGGTACGAATCATCCAAAAGGTGCCAGTCGAGGCTCTGGTCGTGGTTCCATTCCTGCTCCTGGGCAAATTCTCCGCCCATGAACAGCAGCTTCTTTCCAGGATGGCCCCACATGAATCCGAAATAAGCGCGCAGGTTCGCAAAACGCTGCCATTGATCACCCGGCATCTTTCCGATGAGTGAGCCTTTGCCATGAACGACCTCATCATGGCTGAGCGGCAGAATGAAGTTCTCCGAGAAAGCGTAGAGAAGACCGAAAGTCAGATCATGATGGTGATAACGGCGGAAGATCGGGTCCTTGCTGATGTAGCGCAGGGTGTCGTGCATCCACCCCATGTTCCACTTGAAGCCGAAGCCAAGACCGCCAGTATAGGTCGGCTGCGAAACGCCGGGCCATGCGGTGGATTCCTCCGCTATCGTGATCGCACCCGGTGCCGAGGCATAGGCGACCTCGTTCATGCGACGCAGGAAATCGATCGCCCCCAAGTTCTCATTGCCGCCATAGCGGTTGGGAATCCACTCGCCAGGCTTGCGAGAGTAGTCGAGGTAGAGCATCGAGGCCACGGCATCGACGCGCAGGCCGTCGAGATGGTAGCGCTCCAGCCAGAAGCGGGCATTCGCGACAAGGAAAGTAGCAACCTCCTGCCGCTCGTAATTGTAGATATAGGTGCCCCAATCCTGATGGAAGCCGAGACGCGGATCGGCATGCTCATAAAGATGCGTGCCGTCGAAATAGCTCAGACCATGCGGATCGTTCGGGAAATGGGCCGGCACCCAATCGAGGATGATGCCGATCCCGGCAGCATGGGCCGCCTCCACGAAAGCTGCAAAGTCCTCAGGCGTGCCGAAGCGGCTTGTGGGTGCATAAAGAGAAATCGGCTGATAACCCCAGGATCCGTCGAAGGGATACTCGGTGATCGGCAGGAGTTCGATATGCGTGAAGCCCAAATCCTTCACATAGGGGATGAGCCTGACGGCGAGCTCTCGATAGGTGAGATAGCGGTTGCCTTCCTCCGGCACGCGCGCCCAAGAGCCGAGATGGCACTCATAGATGGACATGGGGGCCTTGCGCTGGTTCTGCGCGGCGCGTGCCCTCATCCATTCCCTATCACTCCATTCAAAATCCGGGTCGCCTTTCAGAATAGAAGCGGTGGCGGGAGGGTGCTCCGCCACAAAGGCGAGTGGATCGGCTTTGAGCGCCAGCAGATTGCCGTGGAGGCCGATGATCTCGAACTTGTAGCGCTGGCCCGCCATGACGTCGGGAATGAAGAGCTCCCAAACGCCGCCTTCATGACGGCGCCGCATCGGGTGGCATCGTCCGTCCCAGTTGTTGAACTCGCCGACAACGCTCACGCGCCGCGCGTTCGGAGCCCACACGGCAAACAGAAAGCCTTGGATGCCCCCCAAATCCAAATGATGGGCGCCGAGCTTTCGGTAGATCGCATCACTGCCGGGATCGCGGAACTGCGTGACATCGTGGTGAGAGAGAAACGTGCCGAAGCTGTAGGGGTCGTGCCGGATCTCCACATGATCGTGGCTTTCGACCTTCAGCCTGTAATCTGGACGTTCCGAAGCATTCAGAGTGCCGACGAACAGCCCATCGGCGAACCTCTTCTCCATCAGGGCGAGAGCGGTCTGTCCGTCACGCGCGACGACAGTGACGGCATCCGCATGGGGAATAATGGCTCTAACTTCCCAGGTGCCCGGTAAAATCTCGTGGGGACCGAGCACGGAAAAGGGATCACCGGATACAATGATGTCAGCAACCGATTGCGGCTCGACCGAACGCTCCTTCACGCTCTGCGATCCACCCCTGCGCTGGGCCATGCTAACTTTCCCTTGGTCTGCTTCCGCTGCCATGGATGAGTCTTCCCGGCGGCGTTCTTGCTTTATGAGAGAACACCATTATGGGGCGGTCCCGATCCGGGACCAGACGGAGGAGGGCCAAAGGGAGGTGAGGGGGCAGCAGAGTGGCGGAAGCCCTCATTTGGACTGATCCTGCCTCAAGACTGCAAAGGGAAAGGAGGGCAAAAGCTCGCCCAACTTCTGTTCACCGGCTGTGATGGCGCTAACTTGATCTGTTATCACATTCCTCCACTGGCCGTCAGGCAAGGCGAGACTTAATCCGCTCCAAATTGCAGGGTCGAATTTGAGGCGGTCAGTATTGATAAGACTGTTCCAAAAGCGGGGAGCAATGACGGCGAGTTTGTCGTCGCCATGCTGCCTCATGAAGGCAATCACATGAGAGGCGCGCTCGCCCTCAACCGGTATCGCTTGATAATCACCATCGGAATAGAGGCTGGGAATTGAGGCACGATCCCGCAGAAGGCGGGCCAGGATGTACTGCTTAACACGGCCATCCTGCCATTCGGATAGGAGCGATTTCAGAGATGGCATCTCAGCAAGCGCCTGAGTGCGGGTATCATAATCAACGGGCCGGCGGTTGTCGGGATCGACAAGAGAAAAATCCCAGAATTCAGTGCCCTGATAAATATCCGGCACGCCTGGCAGGGTCATTTTGAGTATGGTTCGCGAGAGACCGTTCAGCATGCCGAGAACTGAAATCCGCCGAGCAAAGGGACGCAGTCGATCGAGGATGCGGCTTTTCGGGTCGAGCACGGCGTGTAACACGCTTAGCGCTGCTTCTTCGTACTTGATATCAGGATTGATCCAACTCGTCTGCCGCTTTGCTTCCCGGAGAGCTTTGGTGACATAGCCTTTCATGCGTTCGTGCAAAGAAGTGAGTTGTCGGCTGTCGTCACCATCGAGAAGCTCCAGTGGCCATGCGCCTAGAAGCGCCTGAAGCAGGATCACTTGATCATTCGCATCCGGGGCTGGGGCACCGTTCACGTCAGAGAGATAGGGGGAGATGGACTCACGCCAGAGGCTTACGGCTTCTTCCCATTCTTCGGGCATTTCGGAGAGCGCCAGCAGGCGGGCGCGGGCATCCTCGCCGCGCTTTGTGTCGTGAGTGGCGGTCGCAATCATGGCATGGGGCCAGTCACGTGCCCTCTTGGCATTGGCCGTGTGGAAAGCCTGCAGCGTGATACCAAAATGTCCCGGATCGCCACCGACCTCGTTCAAAGCAATGAGGCGCCCATAGCGGTAGAACAGAGTGTCCTCCAGGCTCTTGGCCATGACTGGGCCAGTCAGTTGCTGGAACCGTCGGCGGAAGCGTCGGACATCGGCAGGATCGGCTGCTTCCGCCCTGCCGAGTAGAGCGGTAGCGATGAAGTCATGCACGCTTCGATCGGGCAGGGCGCTGGACTGCTTGGCCGCTTGGATGGCTCCCTCGACGAGGTGCAAATCTGCGGGCGAAGGCTCTCCTTCGCCAAGATAGCTGCGATAGACCGGGAACACGGCGATGATCTCCACCAGAGCCAAGCGCAGGGCGTAAGCCGTGTAGTCCCGGGTGTGACGACTGGCATCCGTAATCGCCTTGATGTCGGAGACCAGGACCTCAAGCTCACTGGCAAAATTCGATTGCGTAATTTCGAGCTTCGCCTGCTTCAGCAGATCTTCATATTCATCCGTTAAGCCGGATGCCTCGCGGTAGATGCACTCGAAGGTTTCGCCCGCCTGCTCGTTGAGAAGAACGCCGTCGATCAGGTTGAGAACGTCATAGCCGGTCGTCCCAGCAACGGGCCAAGCACGCAGTTCCTCTCCCGGTTCCAGAATTTTCTCGACAACGACATAGAAACCGGGGCCTACCTCACGCTGCAGCGCGCGGGCATATCCCTCCGGATCGGCAAGACCGTCGATGTGGTCGATCCGCAGGCCGTGGATCCGGCTCTCCTTCACCAGATCCAGGATGAGGTCATGCGTACGCTCGAAAATCTCCGGAATCTCGACCCGCATGCCTGCGAGATTGTTGATGTCGAAGAAGCGCCGATAATTGATTTCGCTCGACGCAACCCGCCAATAGGCCAGTCGGTAGGATTGAGCCTCAAGAAGGTGGTGCAGGGCGTTGAAGCTATCAGGAAGGCTTCGAGTGCCATTGATAGCCTTTAATACGTGGGCGATGGCTTTCCTGATCAATGGCTGATCGGCAGCAATGCGCGACAATCGCCACTTCAAATGCTCGCCTTCTTTCAGAAGTGACGAAAGATGCTGTAGCGATATCCGCCCTCCCATGGCGCGCAGGCGTTCCGTCAATGCAAGCAAGTCACCGGCCTTTGCCCTCTCGTCGAGAACTGCCAAGGCCTGGTCGAGCACCATGGGATAGGTTGTCGGGCAGATGGGCAGTCGGTGCTCCCAATGCCAGACGCTGAAGCTGCCTTCATCCGTATCGAATTTCAGTTGCAGCTCGCCCTTTTCCAGGGTCTCTCCGTAAAGGCCGCCGAGGACGGGCACGATCAGCTTGCCCTGAGCCCCGGGCCTCTCCCAGTCGATGTCGAAGGCATCCGCCGCAGGCGAAAGCCGACCCCATTCCAGAACTGACAACCACCACCCATTGGCGCTCCCGCCCACGCCCATATGATTAGGCACGATGTCGAGCAGAAGCTTTAGTCCGTGGGCCGTCAGAGCATCCGACAAGCGGCGGAATCCCTCCTCGCCGCCAAGTTCCGGATTGATGGCAGAGTGATCGACGATGTCGTAGCCATGCGTCGAGCCAGGGCTGGCTGCGTGGATGGGTGACGAGTAGACATGACTGATGCCGAGCTTGGCCACATACGGCACGATCTTTACGGCATCATCAAAGGTAAAGTCCTTATGAAATTGCAGCCGGTATGTGGCATGAGGTGGTGGAGACGCGAGGGCATTTCTTCTAGGCCGCACGTCCCGTCCTTCTTCCGTCAGAGCGGCGGATAACTTCGCCATCAGTTGACCGGGAGCCGTGATGGTTTCGATAGTGTTCGAAAGACGCCGGCGCCAGTTGGGGTGACCCGCATCCTGGCCTGGCATGTTCGGTTGGTTCAGCTCACCTGAAGCATCCTCGACTTGTAAGGCCGTGAGCACACATGATGTCCGCGCGAGATAGCGTACGGCTCCCTCGAGCGGCGGTTCCTCCGGCGTGCTTGGTGATGGGAGTAGGCCGCCTTCGGCAAGAGCCTTCGTGAAGCGCTGCTTATCCGCTTCACGTGCGGCGCGCTCGCAGTCTGCCATCTTGGGATCGAATATACCGAACGTCTGGCGTAAATCGATATCGAGCCCGCGCCACCATCCTTTGAATGTCGGGAGGTCATGTGTGGTGAGAACGGCAAGCGCTGAGCGCGGGTAATCTTCTGGCTTCTTGAAGTCGGGTCCATCACGCTCGAAGGGCAGTACCCGGTAGCTGAGGAGGCCCGATGCCATAATGGCATCCGAGAAGCCCTTCGGCGCCGTGCCGAGGTCTTCCGCGATAACCAGGCAGCGGGAGCGGTGACTCTCTACGCGCAGAACCGCGAGCATGGCTTCGAACGGATAATCGACATAGGCCCCTTGCGATGCCGGCGCTCCGGATGGAATGAGGAAGAGACGCTGCAGCTGGAACGCGTGGTCAATGCGGATCGCACCGGCATGGCGCATGTTCGCCGCCACAAGGTCGCGGAAGGCTGCCAAGCCCTGCTCTTCCAACGTCAGAGGATTGAAGGGCGGCAAGCCCCAGTTTTGCCCCTGCGGTCCCAAGGGGTCTGGAGGCGCCCCGACTGCAAGCCCAGGCGCAAATCGATCGGGCGTTGCCCAGATTTCAGAGCCGCCGCCGTCAGCCCCGACAGCAAGATCCCGGTAGAGGCCAATCGTGAGCCCTGCTAACCGCGCGCGCTTGGCGGCTTGTGCCAGTTGACGGTCGGCCAGCCATTGAAGCCACACATAAAACGAGATGCGTTCCTGCTGGTCGTTGCGGAAGCGGCCGACCTCGGTTGACCGGATATTGCGAAAGGCCTCAGGCCACTCGCCGACCCACGCACGTCCTTGCCCATGGAAATACTCGGAGAGCGCCTCGAATGTCGCATGCGCTTCAAGTGCTTCTCCTCCTGCGCGCCTGAAGGCTTCGAACGCAGCATGGTCGCCGGATTTCTGAAAGTGCCCCCACAAGACATCAAGCATCGGACGCTTGATCCCCCAAGCTTCCGCATAATCAATGAGGTGGGCCTCCTGAAGGCGGGATAAACGCTCCTGGACATCCGATCGCTCCAGGCTCTGCTTGGCCCCACTCTCGTCAAAGCCCTCCACACGGGTTGGATCAATATAAAGTGCTTCTAGGAAAAGGCGGGAAGAGGGCGAGTAGGGCGAGATCTTCGTGCGGTCGGCTGAGAAGAGCGCGTGAACGGGACTGAGGCCTAAGAAGGCTCCGCCAAGTGCTCCGACACCTTCAGCGAGGAGAGCGACATCGGCATAATCGCCGATGCCGAGATCGTGCTCCGAGCGCAGAGAGTAGATCTGAGCAGTGGCTCCCCACAGACGCTTCTGACCTTCCAATGCTTGAGGCTGCCAGCAGGCGTCGGGTGCTGAGATGATCGTTGCTTCGAACTCCCCGAGCCGCAGGCGATGATAGCCCATAGGCAGGGCAGGGAGCTTTAGCGTCGCTTCGCCTCTGGGGATAGTTCCTTCATGCGTTGTTCCCGTCTCTTCCGTAATCAACCAGCTGGTCTGTTCGACTTTGCCGCGCAGCGGGATGGCTGCTAGGCGATCAGAGGAAACCGAAATCACCGCGGAAATCGGACCTGCTTTCAATCCCTCCAGCCGGGCAAGGCTCTGCTGCGCTTCATCCTCAGAGCCGATTCTGAGACCGAGAACCGTTAGAAGGGCGTTGCGTGTTTCCGGGCTCGTCTCGATGCTCCGACCGAATGCATCTGCGTAGTCCGGTGAAATGCCGACCAGTTCAGCCATGCGCTCCAAGAGAGCATTCAGCTTGCTCATGCCGATGCCTCTTTTACGATGATACCCTTCCAGGGTTCGAGCTGCCCGCTTCCACGGGCAGGTAGAGAGCTTTCATTTGACCAGAGCACCTGGGCGTTGTTTCCGACGTCTATCGAAATAGGCCGAATTCCGAAGTTGGCCAGAAGACGGAGTTCTGCGCCTGCAAATGCCCAAGTTACATCAAGCATGTTCTCAGATGAGATCGTGTGGCGAGAGCCACGATATTTGCTTCTGAGCAGAGGAATGACCGCATCTTTCCGTATCTGCAGCAGGCGCTTTGCCTCAAACAGGGCTTCCCGATGCGGAGAGCGCTCGAGCTCCGTCCAATCGATCCTAGAGCGTTCGAAGGTCGCACAGTCCGTGGGGTCAGGAATGCCCTGTGCTGTTTCAGGATCGGCGAAGGCTTTGAAGTGCTTGAACTCATCCCGGCGTCCCTCGCGCACGGCCTTGGCGAGATCAGGCTCTGACTCGAAGTCGACGAAGAATTGGAATGGGGCTGAGGCTGACCATTCCTCACCCATGAAGATCAGCGGAATGTGGGGTGAGAGAAGAAAGATGGCCTGCGCCAGCGCAAGGCGATCCCGGGGAATGAGATGGGAGAGGCGCTCCCCGAACGCACGGTTGCCGACCTGATCATGATTTTGAAGGAAGGATACGAAAGCCGTCGGCGGCAGATGAGCGGAGGGCTCCCCGCGGGTAACGCCCGGCTTATGGGCCGATGGATCGCCCTGATAGGCAAACCCCTCGGCGAGCGCGCGGCCGAGCCGTTTGAGCGGTTCGTCCGCATAATCCTGATAGTAACCTTCATTCTCTCCGGTCAGCAAGGCATGCCAGGAATTGTGGATATCATCCGCCCATTGCGCCGTGTGGAGGCGAGGGATTCTGCCGGCGTGCCGCTCGAGCCATCGCGCTTGATTGGCTTCGTTCTCCAGCACGAGATGGATGTGTCGGTCCGGAATGGCCTGACGGATGCGTGTGGCAAGCTCCTCGAGGAAGTGCGGCTTGCTGTCATCAACAATTGCGTGGACGGCATCGAAGCGCAGCCCATCGAAATGATATTCTTCCAACCAGTAGAGTGCGTTGTGAATAAAGAAGTCGCGCACAATGCGACTGCCTTCGCCGTCCACATTGATGCCAGCGCCCCAAGGGGTCGGGTGCCGTTCGGTGAAGAATGACTTCGCATAGGCGTGGAGATAGTTCCCGGATGGGCCGAAGTGATTATAGACCACGTCGAGGAACATCATCAGGCCAAGCTCGTGCGCATGGTCAATGAGCCGCTTCAAGTCTTCCGGGCTGCCATAGGCAGCCTCAGGAGCGTAGGGAAGGACGCCATCATATCCCCAGTTCCGGCGGCCAGGGAATTCGGCAACCGGCATCAGTTCGATAGCCGTGACGCCCAGATCGCGCAGAGCATCGAGTTTTTTCATGAGGCCTGCATAAGTGCCTTCGAGTGTTGCCGTGCCCACATGCACTTCATAGAGGACAGCCTCTTCCCAAGGCCGTCCTCTCCAGGAGATGTCAGACCACTCATAAGAGTGTGGATCGACAACAAGGCTCAACCCGTGCACGTCGTCTGGCTGGAAGCGGGAGGCGGGATCCGGCGCCACAAGCTTTCCATCGATCCTGTAGCCATAACGGCTGCCTGCCTGGGCACTTGTTGAAACGATGCGATACCAGCCGTCCTCGTGGGTTTCCATTGCCTGATCTGTCCCGTCAAGCACAAGCTTCACATCACCTGCGGTGGGTGCCCAGAGTGCAAAGCGAACACCGTCTGTCGTAATTTCTGCCCCGAAAGGCATCGGGTGAATACGCCGCATAGGATCTCCAAATAATCGAGGCACTTGCGAACGAGCTTCGCTGTGCAATGTTCCCGGCTTTGAAAAATTACAGCTAAGGTTGCGGGAGCCATCTTCACGATGTGAGATGCTCATGGAGCATAGGTTCCACGGACCCTGCGACAAAATCGACACCCTCGGAATACCTAAAAATAATCAAAATTTTTGTGGAACATTCTGCAGGTAAGTGCGTTAAAAGCGCGACCTGCTTTGGGCGCGGGGGGTCGTTGGGGAGCGCGCCCTCGTGATAACATGTTAGAAACATTTCGACCGGAAGCTGGTGCGGCTTTCGCGGCGACAGGACGTGCCGAGCTGCATCATGATCGTCCGCCTTCGATTTCCGTAACGCGTAAACAGTCCATCCTTTTTGTGACGTCCGAGATAGCCGACTACATAAAAGCGGGTGGTCTCGGAGAAGTCTCGGCTGCTCTGCCACGGGCACTGAGGCAGCACTACGATGTCCGTATTCTGATACCAGGATACCGACAGGTTCTCTCGCAAATCGGTTCGGTTGAGGAGATTGCGCGGCTGCCGGCATCTTTTGGCATTCCAACATGTGGCCTTGGCCGTGGGATGACGAAGGATGGGTTGACCGTCTATGTCCTTCTATGCCCCGAATTGTATGAGCGTGACGGTTCTCCCTATGTCGATCCTTTCGGTGTAGACTGGGGCGACAACGATATCCGGTTTGCGCGTCTTGGCCTGGCCGCTGCCGATATCGCTTGCGGTAACGGCGATCCTCTATGGCGTGCAGACCTTCTGCATCTCAACGATTGGCCATCGGGCTTGGCAGCCGCGTACCTCGCTTGGCGCGGAGAGCATATCCCGACTATCCTCACTGTTCACAATCTTGCCTACCAGGGTATCTTCGAGCGCGATCGTCTGCAGCGACTCGGCATTCCGGATGCCGCTTTTCACATTAATGGTGTGGAGTTTTATGGAAAGCTGTCTTTCCTGAAGGCCGGAATTTTCTATGCGTCCCATATCACGACCGTGAGCTCGACCTATGCCCAGGAGATCACCAGGCCTGAGTTCGGCTGCGGCCTCGATGGCCTCTTAAGAACGCGCGCGAGACAAGGTCGTCTCGACGGCATCATCAATGGCATCGATCCGAGCTGGGATCCTGCCAAGGATCCCTATCTGGTGAGTCGCTTCTCGGCAGAGAATTTCCGGGGCAAGCGCGCTAATGCCAACAATGTGCGCAAGAGCTTCGGGCTTGGTCTCTCCAATGGCCCGCTTTTTGCTGTCGTCTCCCGTCTCGTTCATCAGAAGGGTGTGGATCTCGCGATTTCTGCGGCCGAAACCATCGTGTCACAAGGTGGTCAGATCGCCGTGATCGGTCAGGGCGAACCCCGTTTCGAAGCGGAGCTCCAGGCGCTAGCTCATCGCCACCCGGGATCTGTGGGCGTGAAGATCGGTTATGATGAGGGTGATGCGCGCCGCATGTATGCTGGCAGCGATTTCCTTCTCATGCCGTCCCGGTTCGAGCCATGTGGATTGAGCCAGATGTATGCTCAGCGCTTCGGATCGTTGCCGATTGCTCATAAAACGGGCGGTCTGGCTGACACTATTGAAGATGGCGTGAATGGCTTTCTTTTCGGGGCACCCTGTGTCCATCGGTTCACGGATGCAATCAAGCGAGGACTTGAGACCTTCCGTTCACGGCAGCGCCTCTCAGCCATGCGTCGCGCCGCGATGAACAGGCCTCATGGCTGGGACCGCTCTGCCTCTAAATACAGGCAGGTTTACGAGCGGGCCTGTCAGACGGCAGCATACGTCTAATGCCACTCTGTTAGCGGACAATGAGGCGGGTGAGCGGTTGCCGTTCAGCCGCTTTTTTCGTGTGCAAGCGAGCTGAAAGACAGTTGCAGACTCAATCCTCCAATCTCTGCCGCTTTTTCAGTCAGCGTGCTCAATCCTCATCCTAGAGAGGGGGAATCGAGCCCTCGAAAGGCTCGCTCCGCCTCCAAGCCCATATTGGCATGGTTATTGCTTCTGATCCCGTGCTGCACCTCAAACAGGGCAGGCGAGGGAGAGGACCATGTCGATGTTGAAGATGACACGTAGACGCCTGATCGCGCTGGCTTCGGCCGCATTGGTTTCGGGCACGATGGCGGGGGCCGCACAAGCACAGGAAACGATCAAGGTTGGCGTTCTTCATTCCTTGTCGGGCACCATGGCGATCAGCGAAACTACGCTGAAGGACGTCATGCTGATGCTCATCGAGGAGCAGAACAAGAAGGGCGGCCTGCTGGGCAAGAAGCTCGAGGCTGTGGTGGTCGACCCTGCTTCCGACTGGCCGCTTTTTGCCGAGAAAGCCCGCCAGCTGATCAGTCAGGACAAGGTTGCGGCCGTTTTCGGCTGCTGGACTTCCGTGTCGCGCAAGTCCGTCCTGCCGGTGTTCAAGGAACTCAACAGCATCCTGTTCTATCCCGTGCAATATGAAGGCGAGGAGAGCGAGCGCAACGTGTTCTACACTGGTGCCGCGCCGAACCAGCAGGCCATTCCTGCCGTTGACTACCTGGCGAAGGAAGAGAAGGTGGAGCGCTGGGTGCTTGCCGGCACCGACTATGTCTATCCGCGAACCACGAATAAGATCCTTGAAGCCTATCTCAAATCCAAGGGTGTCAAGCCTGAGGACATCATGATCAACTACACGCCGTTCGGTCACTCCGACTGGCAGACGATCGTCGCAGACATCAAGAAGTTCGGCTCGGCGGGCAAGAAGACGGCCGTGGTCTCCACTGTCAACGGCGATGCCAACGTGCCCTTCTATAAAGAACTCGCAAACCAGGGCATCAAGGCCACGGATATCCCCGTAGTTGCCTTCTCGGTCGGTGAGGAGGAGCTCGCCGGCATCGACACGAAACCTCTCATCGGCCACCTGGCCGCGTGGAACTACTTCCAGTCGGTTGATACGCCTGAGAACAAGGCCTTCATCGAGAAGTGGAAGGCATTCACCAAGAACGAGAAGCGCGTCACCAACGATCCCATGGAAGCTCACGTGATTGGCTTCAACATGTGGGTGAAGGCGGTTGAGAAGGCCAAAACGACCGATCCGGACAAGGTGATCGATGCCATTGTCGGCATTCAGGTTCCGAACCTGACCGGCGGTGTATCGGAGATGCTGCCGAATCACCACATCACGAAGCCTGTTCTCATCGGTGAGATCAAGGAAGACGGTCAGTTCGAGACTGTGTCGCAAACCGATGCCCTGGTGCCGGGCGATGCCTGGTCGAAGTATCTCGAAGGATCGAAGGACCTGATCGCCGATTGGAAGGCGCTCAAGTGCGGCAACTACAACACCGTCACCAAGAAGTGCGGCGCCTGATCGTGTGAGTAGAGGGCGGCTGTATGGCCGCTCTCACCCTTTCTCATTGTCAAAGTTCGATTCATGACCAGCTTACGCATTGTTCTGCAGGTCTTTGTTCTGCTAATCGGTATGGCTGCCAGTGCCATGGCTGGCCCCTATGAGGAGGCGCTGCCGAAATTTGCTGCCGACAGTTATGCGGATGCGGAGGCTGCCCTTTCAGCAATCGCAAGCAGCGGCCACACTCGGGCTCTGACTGTTGTCGAGGCACTGCGGGATGGTCGCCTCCTGGTCGGGGGAGGACAGGTCTATATCAAAGCGATCTCCGGCGGGGTCGTTGATGCGACAACAGGACAGGCGGCAAGTTCGACAGGAAACCTTAAGCCGGTTCGGGTGAACAACCGCATTCGGCGTGCCATTGAGGCAGCCCTGGGAAACCTCACGTTGCTCAGCGTCGATGCGGCAACCCGTCTCAATGCAGCTCGTGCTGTATTTCGCTCTCGTGATGTCGCCGCCTTGCCGATTTTGGAGCGTGCCATTGCTCAAGAGAGCGATGTCCATGTCCGAGATGCGCTGGAGAGTGCTCGCGCGGCAGTCGTCCTGAGCAGGTCCGACGCTTCGGTTGCGGACAAGAAAGCAGCCATCGAGGTCCTGGAGGCACGCGGTGACCAGGATGCGCTTGCTCTCCTCACCACGCTCCCATCCGATGTACCGTCAGAACTCATCAAGGCCGCAGGTGATGCCGCAAGGGATATTCAGATACGCTTGGCGTATTGGAATGCACTTCAGAATGTCTGGTACGGCATTTCTCTTGGATCGGTTCTGCTTCTGGCTGCCATCGGACTTGCCATCACCTTTGGAACCATGGGCGTGATCAACATGGCCCATGGTGAAATGGTCATGATCGGGGCCTACACGACTTTCGTGGTGCAAGAACTTATCCGTGTCTACGCACCGGGCCTCTTCAATGCCTCGCTTTTCATCGCGTTGCCGCTCGCCTTCCTGGTTGTTGGGGCTGTGGGCATCTTGATCGAGCGCGGAGTGATCCGCTTCTTGTATGGACGTCCGCTCGAAACCCTGCTGGCAACCTGGGGTCTGTCGCTCATTCTGCAGCAAGGGGTGCGGACGATTTTCGGTCCAACCAACCGGGAGGTCGGTACACCGGGCTGGATGAGCGGCGCGCTTGAAATTGGTGGGTTGAGCCTGACCTATAATCGCATAGCCATCGTGGTCTTCGCCTACTCGGTGTTTGCGGTTCTGCTCCTCGTGATGCGCTATACATCGCTTGGGCTTTACGTCCGAGCCGTCACGCAGAACCGCCGTATGGCGGGATCCATGGGGATCCGAACCAACCGAATCGATGCGCTTGCCTTTGGCTTAGGCTCGGGCGTTGCCGGCATTGCCGGTGTCGCCCTCTCGCAGATCGACAATGTCAGCCCCAATCTGGGACAAGGTTACATCATCGACAGCTTCATGGTCGTCGTCTTCGGTGGCGTCGGAAATCTCTGGGGCACTCTGGTCGGCGCGATGACTCTTGGTGTCGCGAACAAGATGCTCGAGCCTTATGCAGGCGCTGTCCTCGGCAAGATCGTGCTCCTCATCGCGATCATCCTTTTCATCCAGAGACGTCCGCGTGGATTGTTCGCGCTGAAGGGCAGGGCGGTAGAAGCATGAAGACACAATCTGTGCTCGATAAGCAGTCCATCATCGTCTTAACCCTCCTGGCTGCGGCGGCTACCTTGGTGCCGGTGCTCAATGGGTTGATTGCGCCAAATTCGGCTCTGTATCTGCCCGATCACCTTGTTCTGATGCTTGGAAAATATATCTGCTTCGCCCTTCTGGCGCTCTCTGTTGACCTGATCTGGGGCTTCTGCGGCATTCTCTCGTTGGGGCACGGCGCCTTCTTCGCGCTCGGCGGATATGCCATGGGGATGTACCTCATGCGTCAGATCGGATCCCGCGGCGTCTATGCTCATCCTGTCCTGCCGGATTTCATGGTTTTCCTGAACTGGAAGGAGCTTCCCTGGTTCTGGTACGGCTTTGACGTCCTTCCATTCGCGATGCTCATGGTGTTGCTGGTTCCTGGCATCCTCGCCTTCATTTTCAGCTGGCTCGCCTTCCGCTCCCGTGTAACAGGCGTCTATCTCTCCATCATCACGCAAGCGATGACCTATGCGCTGATGTTGGCCTTCTTCCGCAATGACATGGGCTTCGGCGGGAACAACGGTCTGACAGATTTCAAAGATATCTTGGGCTTTCCTCTGCAATCTGCCTCGACGCGCCTTGTCCTGTTCGTTCTATCCGTCGTTGCACTTGGGGCAGGCTATCTGCTGTGTCGCTGGCTCGTCAGTTCGAAATTCGGCAAGGTCCTCGTGGCAGTCCGCAATGCTGAGAGCCGAACACGATTTCTGGGCTACAGGGTTGAGCATTACAAGCTGGCTGTCTTCACGATCTCCGCGATGCTCGCGGGTATCGCTGGCGCGCTCTACGTGCCACAGGTCGGCATCATCAACCCAAGCGAATTCGCTCCTGCGAACTCCATCGAACTCGTCATCTGGGTGGCCGTTGGCGGGCGTGGAACGTTAGCTGGTGCTATACTGGGTGCACTGGCTGTGAATGCCGGCAAGACCTGGTTCACGGGGGCGCTTCCAGAATTCTGGCTGTTCGCTCTGGGCGGTCTCTTCGTCTTCGTCACGCTGTTCATGCCTCGCGGCATTCTCGGTGCGGGGCAGGACCTGTGGGAGAGAACAAAGCGGGTGCTTGGATCAAAGCCCTCCCCCGAAGCAGTTTCTCAGGCGGCGGAGTAGCACCATGAACGCCCCCGTCACGCCGACCCTTCTTTATCTCGACAACGTCACTGTCTCCTTCGACGGCTTTCGGGCGTTGAATTCACTCTCGCTCGTCATCGACCATGCGGAGATGCGCGCCATCATCGGCCCCAATGGGGCGGGAAAGACGACGATGATGGATGTGATCACGGGAAAGACCAGACCCAACCAAGGAACCGCGCTCTTCGAAGGATCTCATGATCTGACGGCGCTGGACGAGGCAGCCATCGCTGACCTCGGCATCGGCCGTAAGTTCCAGACGCCGACCGTGTTCGAGATGCATTCTGTCGAGGACAATCTTCTTCTCGCACTCAAAGACAAGCGCGGGCCTTTCTCGACCCTGTTCTCACGACGCACAGCGCAGGAGCGGGAGAGAATTGATGCACTTCTCGAACGCATTCGCCTGACCGCCCACCGCCATCGCAAGGCAGGTGAGTTGTCTCATGGCCAGAAGCAGTGGCTCGAGATTGGGATGCTGCTCGCGCAGGAGCCTAAACTCCTGCTGATCGACGAGCCTGCGGCCGGCATGACCGACCAGGAGACCGCCGATACAGCCGAACTCCTGCGCGACATTGCCAAGACAAAAGCGGTCGTTGTGGTAGAGCACGACATGACCTTCGTGCGCGATCTTGATGTCAAGGTCACGTGTCTTCACGAGGGCTCGGTTCTCGCAGAAGGCTCGCTTGATGCGGTCAGCTCAAATGAGCGCGTGGTTGAGGTGTATCTGGGCCGATGACGATGCTTTCGGTTGAAAATCTGTCCTTATACTACGGCGCGGCTCAGGCCCTGCGCGGGGTGTCCGTCAACGCTGCTTTGGGTGAGGTCACCTGCATTCTTGGTCGTAACGGTGTAGGAAAGACATCTCTTCTGCGGGCTATTGCAGGTCATCGGCCGATCTCCGACGGGACGATCCGCCTCGACGGTAAGGATATCGCGCGTCTGCAGCCGTTTGAGCGCGCGGCCTTAGGCATTGCCTATGTTCCACAAGGGAGAGAGATTTTCCCACTGCTAACGGTTCGAGAGAACCTGGAAACGGGCTTTGCGCCGTTGAGGCGCTCGGAACGTCGGATCCCTGATGAGGTGTTTGAGCTGTTCCCTGTTCTCAAGTCGATGTTGCATCGAAGGGGCGGGGATCTCTCTGGCGGCCAGCAGCAACAACTCGCCATTGGCAGAGCGCTCGTGACACGGCCCCGGCTTCTCGTGCTCGATGAGCCAACGGAGGGAATTCAGCCGTCCATCATCAAGGACATCGGGCGGGCGATTGCCTATCTGCGTGGGCGGAAGGACATGGCCATTCTGCTGGTCGAGCAGTATTTCGATTTTGCGCGCGACTTGGCGGACCGCTTCGTGGTCATGGAACGTGGTGAGATCGTCCAGAGGGGAGATCGCAACGCGCTTGAGGGCGACGATGTACGTCAACGTTTGGCCATTTGACGACGCTTCGCAGTCGACCGCTCCTCAGCGTCAGCGCGCCATCGGACGTGTCGCATTCAGTGTGGCGGATCTGAATGGATCCACGCGCCCGATGCGTATTGAGGAAAGCGGTTCCATGCGCCTCAGGATACCGAGGGGTGAGGGAGCCGGTCTCGACGCCGTTCTCGTGAACACCGCAGGCGGCATCGCTTGTGGCGACCGTTTCACTGTTGATATTGAGGCGCGGACCGGAGCGGCTGTCACGATAGCGTCACCGGCAGCGGAGAAGGTTTACCGCTCTGACGGACCTGTCTCGGAGCTAGCCGTATCGCTGAATGTGCATTCTCGAGCGCGTCTCGATTGGCTCCCGCAGGAGACCCTTCTGTTCGATGAAGCACGCCTAGCCCGCCGGCTCGATGCAACAATCGAGGAGGATGCGCGCCTGACCTTGTTCGAGGCGGTTGTGTTCGGGCGTGAAGCGCGTGCCGAGCATATCGCCAATGGTCTATTCGAAGATCGCTGGCGTATCCGCCGCGGACCGCGTCTGGTTTACGCCGATACGTTACGGTTGGATGGACCTATCGCGGATCTGCTGAAAAGGCCGAGTGTCGGCAATGGGGCTCGTGCTTTCGCAACCTTGCTTCATGTGTCGCCCGGGGCCGAGGCGCGTCTCGACTTCGCTCGCGAACATCTTGTTTCCGGGAATGGCTGTGAGGCGGCAGCCAGCGCCTGGAACGGGCTGCTGGCCGTGCGGTTCTGCGCCATGAGCATCGCAGCGCTGCGCGCTGCCGCCATCCCATTTCTCTTCGCATTTCGCGGTGAACCTCTGCCGCGTGTCTGGCTCAGCTAGGATACCCTCATGCAACTCACACCGCGTGAAAAAGACAAGCTCCTCATCGCAATGGCCGCCATGGTCGCGCGCCGGCGCCTCGAGCGCGGCGTCAAACTCAACCATCCAGAAGCCGTCGCGCTTATTACGGATACGGTGGTGGAGGGGGCCCGTGATGGAAAATCCGTTGCGGAGCTGATGGAAGCAGGCGCCCATGTCATCACCGCCGATCAGGTCATGGAAGGCGTCTCTGAGATGATCCATGACGTGCAGGTCGAAGCCACATTCCCGGATGGAACGAAGCTCGTCACCGTTCATCATCCCATCCGCGGGGCCGCCTCGTTGGATGTGCCGGGCGAGGTGAAGGCCCAAGCTGGTGAGATCATGTTCAATGAAGGTGCCGAACGTATTGCACTGACCGTCGCCAATACGGGTGATCGGCCCATCCAGGTCGGCAGTCACTATCATTTCTATGAAACGAATCCGGCTCTGTCTTTTGACCGCGAGAAAACACGCGGCATGCGTCTCGATATCGCGCCGGGCACGGCGGTGCGCTTCGAGCCTGGAGCAACACGTGAGGTGGTGCTGGTGCCGCTTTCCGGCAAACGCGAGGTCTATGGCTTCCGCCAAAGCGTGATGGGAGCGCTCTGATGTCGAGTACGAGAAAGCCTTCCTCTCTCCCACGCGCGGCTTATGCGGATATGTTCGGCCCAACCAAGGGGGATCGGATCCGTCTTGCTGATACCTCCCTCATGATTGAGGTGGAAAAGGATTTCAGCATTTATGGTGAGGAGGTGAAGTTCGGCGGCGGCAAAGTCATCCGTGACGGGATGGGGCAGTCGCAGACGACACGGGCTGCGGGAGCAGTCGATACGGTCATCACCAATGCAGTGATCCTTGATCACTGGGGCGTGGTGAAGGCCGATATCGGTATCAAGGATGGACGTATTGCGGCTATCGGCAAGGCTGGCAATCCAGATGTGCAACCGAATGTCGGTATCATTATCGGGCCAGGCACGGAGATCATTGCTGGCGAGGGCAAGATCATCACGGCGGGCGGCTTCGATTCCCATATCCACTTCATCTGCCCGCAGCAGATCGAAGAGGCGCTCATGTCGGGCGTCACCACGATGCTCGGCGGCGGCACGGGGCCGGCGACAGGCACATTCGCCACCACTTGTACGCCCGGTCCATGGCATATCGCGCGCATGATCGAGGCGGCAGATGCTTTCCCGATGAACTTGGCTTTCACCGGTAAGGGCAACGCCTCGCAGCCTGGCGCTTTGGAGGAAATGATCCGGGCCGGCGCCTGCGCTCTCAAGCTGCACGAGGATTGGGGTACCACGCCTGCCGCCATCGATTGCTGCCTCTCGGTAGCCGATGCCTACGACGTGCAGGTGATGATCCACACGGATACCCTGAATGAATCGGGCTTCGTCGAAGATACGATTGCTGCCTTCAAGGGGCGTACGATCCATGCCTTCCACACGGAAGGTGCAGGCGGTGGACACGCTCCGGACATCATCAAGGTGGCGGGATTGCCCAACGTGTTGCCGTCATCCACCAACCCGACGCGGCCCTACACGGTGAACACCATCGACGAGCATCTCGACATGCTCATGGTTTGCCACCACCTCTCGCCCTCGATTCCAGAGGATTTGGCCTTTGCCGAGAGTCGTATCCGGAAAGAGACCATCGCGGCGGAGGATATTCTTCACGATATCGGGGCGCTTTCCATGATGTCCTCCGACAGCCAGGCCATGGGCCGTGTCGGTGAGGTCATCATCCGCACCTGGCAAACGGCTCACAAGATGAAGATGCAAAGAGGAAAGCTGCCAAGTGAAACAGGCGACAACGATAATCTTCGCGCGCGCCGCTATATCGCCAAATATACGATCAATCCGGCGATTGCGCATGGCGTCTCCAATCACATCGGCTCGGTGGAAGTCGGAAAGCTCGCCGATCTCGTGGTCTGGACACCCGCCTTTTTCGGCGTGAAGCCCGATCTCGTGCTGAAAGGAGGGGCAATTGCGGCTGCGCTCATGGGAGATCCCAATGCTTCGATCCCGACCCCGCAGCCGGTCCATTACCGGCCCATGTTCGGGGCTTATGGCCGGGCGCTCGCCACGACCTCGCTGACCTTCGTGTCAAAGGCGGCCGTCGAGAACGGGCTGGCTTCAAAGCTGGGCGTCCAGAAGCCGCTTGTGGCGGTCGAGAATGTTCGCGGCGGCATCGGCAAGAAAGACATGGTGCTCAACGACGCCACGCCCGTGATCGAGGTCGATCCCGAAACCTACGACGTCCGTGCCGACGGCGAATTGCTGGTCTGCGAGCCCGCAAAGGTTCTCCCCATGGCTCAACGCTACTTCCTGTTCTGACATGATCCACGCCACATCCATCATTCGCCGCGAGAACGTTGACGTCGACCGCATCGTCGACGTGATCACCCTCGACCACGGGGATCGCCATCGACGGCGCATTGTGCTGAATGCCGATGGCGGCACCACGTTTCTACTCGATCTTGCCAAGGCAGACGTGCTGGAGGACGGCGATGCCATCTGCCTGGACACAGGCTGGCTCGTGGAGGTGAGGGCGGCACCCGAACGCCTTGTCGAGATCAGGGCTGAAGATCCTGTCGAACTCCTGACACTGGCATGGCACATCGGAAACCGGCATGTGCCCGCGGAGATCACTCGGGCCGCGATCTATATCGGCTATGATCATGTGCTGATCGACATGTTGCGCGGTCTTGGAGCTCAGATCGATATCGTCGAGCGTCCCTTCCGCCCCGTTCGTGGCGCTTATCATCACCACCACGGCGATCATTCGGAGAGCCATCATCACCATGAACATGCTCATGGATAATCGCATTCCGCTTCAGATGACGGATCATGAGGCAATGGCGATCCTGCCGCTCTTTGCCTGGCTGTCGCCGTCCTATCCCGTTGGCTGTTATGCCTATTCCCATACTCTGGAATGGGCAGTGGAAGCAGGGGACGTCACGAACGATGAGACGCTCGTTGCCTGGCTCACGGATCTGCTGACATTTGGGTTCGGCTGCAATGATGCCATTCTGCTCGCTCATGCGTATCGTGCTGTTAGGGCAGGCGATGCCGCTGCTCTCGATGAGGTCAATGAACTCGCGCTTGCTCTCTCGCCCTCCACCGAGCTCCATCTTGAGACGAGCCAGCAGGGGAGAAGCTTTCTGGATGCAACGCTATCAGCTTGGCCTTCTCCTTTATTGATGCCGCTTGAAGGAGATGTTGCTTTTCCCATCGCTGTCGGCATGGCAGCGGCAGCTCATGAAATCCCTTTATCGACTGCCGCTGCAGCTTATCTCTTCGGACTGGTTCAGACCCTCGTTTCCGCCGCGATACGCCTTGCGCCGATTGGCCAGACGGCGGGTATTCGTGTCTGTGCATCGTTGTCCGCCACTGTCCTGGATGTGGCGTGCCAGGCCCTTGATCTGTCGCTCGATGATATCGGCAGTGCAACCTTCCGTGCTGATCTCGGCTCCTTCCATCACGAAAATCAATATACGAGGCTCTTCCGCTCATGATTTCTCACACGGGACCCCTTCGCGTCGGCATCGGTGGGCCGGTCGGCTCCGGCAAGACGGCTTTGATGGAAGCGCTCTGCAAGACTTTCCGCGAGCGCTACGATATCTGCGCTATCACTAACGACATCTATACCAAGGAAGATGCGCGACTTCTGACGGTCGCAGGCGCTCTACCGGTCGAACGCATCATGGGTGTCGAAACGGGCGGCTGCCCGCATACGGCCATTCGCGAGGATGCATCCATCAACCTGGCGGCCATTGCCACGATGCGAAAGCGTTTTCCGGCTCTCGATATCGTGCTGGTGGAGTCCGGTGGCGATAACCTCGCCGCGACCTTCTCGCCGGAGCTCGCCGATCTTACGATCTATGTGATCGATGTTGCGGGTGGGGAGAAGATCCCGCGCAAAGGCGGTCCCGGCATCACCCGTTCCGACCTGCTCGTCGTCAACAAGATCGATCTGGCACCCTTCGTCGGTGCAGATCTCTCGATCATGGAGGAGGACACGAAGCGCATGCGCGGCCAGCGTCCTTATGTGTTCAGCAATATCCGTGAAGGCGTCGGGGTCGATGCCATCGCGAAGTTCATCGAGCAAGGCGGTGGTCTGGCCGCGGCTGCGTGAGAAGAGGGGAAGATCGATGAGACCAGTGCGTTCAATTCTTGCCATCACCATCATAGCCATCACCACGCCATCACTGGCCCATACAGAACAGCATCATTTTTCCGGCTTCGCAGCCGGCTTGAGCCATCCGTTCGCAGGGTTGGATCACGTATTGGCAATGGTCAGTGTCGGCCTGTTGGCAGCCTTAACCGGTGGCAGAGCGGCCTGGGCTATGCCTGCAGGTTTCATCGCCATGATGCTCATGGGTGGAGCGATGGGAATGATGGAAATGAACATTCCTGCTGTAGAGGCTGGCATTGCAGCCTCTATCACTATTCTTGGGGCACTTATTGCGTGGGGGCACTCCTGGCATCCGGCTGCAGCGACGGCGCTTGCGGGCTCCTTTGCTCTCTTCCACGGCTATGCGCATGGCATTGAGATTCCCGAAGGAAGCGGCGTTCTCTCTTATGGCGTTGGCTTTGCTCTTGCGAGCCTTGCCTTGCACCTTCTTGGCCTTGCTATGGGCGCTGGCCTAGCGAGGCAAAGTCCGGCATCGCGCATTTCGGGCGTGGCCGTCACTTTGGCAGGCCTGTGGGTTGCCTTCGGATGACCATCGCCGCGCGGTCTGAAGAACGCGCGGCTTCTTTTAGTTGAGAAAATTTTGCGTTTATGCAGGCTGAGTTACAGGGAGTGCACTTATTCTCCTGCTATTTGGCCGCTTTCACCGCTTCCGCGGTGTTCATTCTTGCTTTCCTGCAAGTTCTATATGCGCTTCCTCATATGTAATAGCGCTGCTTGATGTGTCAGTATCCCGGATAAACTTATAATCTCAGGGAGTTCCCTAATTTCCTGTCTATATGCATCTGTTGCTCCTACCCGCAGAACGAAGACAAGTGCTACTCACGCCAACTCCGCAACTTATGAATGTAATTACGTAACCAGACAGCCTAGTGCCTCAAAGTCTTCTGCGGGAGGCGCAGAAATCCTCAAGAAACAGCATTGTCGTTGCTTTGATACTTTAGAACAAAATACGAGGCTGTTTTTCAGTTAAGAGTGCGGCAAGTTGAACCGTGTAGATAATAAAAATTGACTTTCTGTCCTATCCTTGTCGATCAGACATGTGCTTTGAAGGGGGAGAATAATAATGGGGGCGCCTGCGCGCGTCGGCCTTATTGCCGATGATGATGCGTATTTCCGGATGGCCGTGAGTGCAATTCTCAATCGGCAGTTCGGTTTCTCAGAGATCATCGAGGCAGGCTCTTTGGATGAGGCCTTGGAGCGACTGGGCGAGTATCCGAACATTGGCGTGGCGCTGTTCGACCTTTCCATGCCGGGTATGAGGACGCCCACAAACCTGCGCACGGTCCGAGAATGCTTTCCTGATACGCGGGTCGCGGTCATTTCGGCATCCAGCAATCGCCGCAATATCCTCCTGGCTCTTGAGGCAGGAGTGCATGGCTATATGCTCAAGAGCCTGAGCATTACGGATCTTGCTGCTGCACTTCAGACCATCTTCGATGGGGGGATCTATGTTCCTCCCTGTCTGGCGGATATTTCCGGGGCGCCTGTGGAAACGACCGAAGGTGAACCGCAGAGAGTTGCAGAAAAGACGGGGCCACCAGCACCCGAGCCCGTACCGGAGCATGCTGAGCCTGTCAGCCCTCTGACGCCGCGCCAGCAAGACGTGCTCGATCTTCTGGTGCAGGGCAAGACCAACAAGGAGATCGCCTTGGCTCTCGGCCTCGGGGAGGGAACGGTCAAGATCCATATGGCGGCGATCTTTCGCTATTTCGGCGTGAACAACCGTGCCGCGGCGGCTGTTGCCGGCGCGCGCCCCTATCCGAACCGCCGTCGTAGCCTGATGAGCGGCATGTAATTCAATAGCGGCATGTAATTCAATAGAAGTGCGTCGCGATGGGGCTCGGCTACAAGGTCAGAATGATACGAGCAGGGACCAAACTGCTCCGCCTGCATCGGGATAGCCTTCTCTGGCGCTTCTTGCTGATTGGTGTCGCGGCTCTGGCACCATTGACCGCCGCTCTCGTCCAGTTCGCAGGCGATGAGCGAAAGCTCGCGATGAAGGCCACGCGGGAACGCGCTGAGATTCTCATCTCCTACGCCATTGATAGCCAGAGCCATATCATCAGCGAGGCGAAAACCGCTTTGGGTTTCATGAGCGAGGCAGAGGCGCTCCAATCCGACAGGGGGAGGTGTGAAGCAACCCTGCAACGGCATCTGAGCATGTATCGATGGATGAGCGCAGTTCGCGTCTCAGATCCAAGCGGAAGTGAGATCTGCGGCATCCCTGCCGGTGCCAAGGCTCGAAACATCGCAAAACGTGAATTCTTTCGCCGTGTCTCGAATGGAGAACGGTTTGCGCTGAGTGAACTCGTCGTAGACTCGGCGAGCGGCAACCTCAACATGACTGCGGCAGTGCCGATCCTTCAGAACGGGCAGATTACGGGCGTGATCTCTGCCGATATCAGGCCGGGCCTGCTGGATGAGCATTCTCTGACCCGGTTCGACCCTGGTCTCGATATCAACATGCTGGTGATCGACCGAAACGGCACGCTTGTCGCTCATTATCCTTCCAGGAAGGAACTCGTTGGCAAGAACCTTCAGGGCCACGCCGTCGTGCAGAAGGCTCTTGCGGCCCCACAAGGCAATGCGGAGGCGGCGGACCTTATGGGAGCCTCCCGGCTCTTTGTATTTCGAACTCTGCCGGATACCGAGGCGATACTCGCGATCGGTTTGAACAGAGCATCCGTGATTGGCCCCATTGATGAGACATTGCGTTACAGGATTTTCCTGGTCATCGTGATCGTCAGTGGCTCGCTCCTCCTCGGCATGCTCGGTGTCGAAGGGCTGATCCTGCGACCATTGCGGAATCTGGTTCAGACGGCAGAGGCACTCGAGCACGGAAAATTCAATGTGCGCTCACCGTATAAAGGGGCAGGTGAGGTTCGCATTCTTGAGCGCGCCTTCAACAGGATGGCCCAAGCCGTTGCAGAACGAGAGAAAGAGCTGCTGGCCGCCAAGGATGTTGCCGAGAAAGCTCTCGGCCAAGCCAATATCGCCAGCCAAGCAAAGACAAACTTCTTGGCTTCGATGAGCCATGAGATTCGCACACCTTTGAACGGCATCATCGGGTACACGGAACAGCTGCTCGATGAGAAGCTCAATGCCAAGCAGAAGCGTTGCGCGGACCTCATCCAGGTGTCAGCTTCTGCCCTGCTGACGGTTGCAAACGACATTCTCGATTTTTCCAGCATCGAAGCCGATCAGATCAAGTTGCAGATTGAGCCGTTCCCGCTCGTCTCCCTCGTCGACAACACGGTTTCGATTGTCAGCAGCGGCGCAGGCAAGAAAGGCGTGCCAATCCGGACCGAGTGGGATCCGAGCATTCCAAAGATGGTTCTAGGCGATGAGGCGCGCCTGCGTCAGGTTCTGCTGAATCTCCTCAACAATGCTGTGAAGTTCACCCGCGAAGGGCACATCACGACGCGCTTGGAAAGCAAAGGGACTTCTGAGGTTGGGGATGTGATCCGCGTTTCCGTAATCGACACCGGCATCGGTATCGCGCCGGAGCAACACAATCGTCTTTTCAAGCGCTTTTCTCAAGGCGACTCGTCCATTCGCCGTGAGTTCGGTGGCACGGGCCTAGGACTTGCCATTTCCAAGCGGTTGGTCGAATTGATGGGCGGCCAGATCGGCGTGGAGAGCGAGCAGGGCAAGGGCTCAACCTTCTGGATCGAGTTGGCCTTGCCTCGGGCTGACTCGGAACTCCCACTCTCGGCGGAAGCTGGTTTGCCTATGGCCGCGAAACCTGCCCGTATCCTCATTGTCGAGGATGTGGATATAAACCGGGAGCTGGTGCAGATCCTGCTCGAGGCCGCGGGCCACATCATCGACGCCGTCTCCAATGGGGAGGAGGCAGTCGCAGCTGTCCGGGCCACGTCCTATGATCTGGTGCTGATGGATATCCAGATGCCGGGAATGGACGGAATTACTGCTATCCGTGAGATCCGCAGCCTTGGCCATCCCTCCAGTCAGGCTTTCGTTGTGGCCATGACGGCAAATGTCCTACCGCAGCAGGTCCGTGACTTCATCGACGCCGGTTTCAACGATCATATCGGCAAGCCTCTTCGGCGCGACGATCTTTTCCGAAAAATGAGGGAATGGCTTCCCGATACCACAGGCGAGGCGCCGCCCCATTCGGATGCGCGATCCGGAGGGATGAACGTTTTTCAGGAAAGACATTTTGCCGATTTCAAGAACACGATTGGCGCAGATCGGGTCCTTCAATGGCTCGTGCGCCTCGATGAGCAGTTGGCGGCAACCTTCGCCAGCGACGACTTCATGACGGCAGACCGTCGCCGCATCGCCAGGACAGCCCATGCCATTACGTCCCAAGCGGCCCTCCTGGGTTTCTCGGATCTCGCTGAGCTTTGCACTGTTCTCGAGCGGGAGTGCGGATCAAATAACGACATTTCCGTACCTCTGAAGAATGTGTGCCATGCCGCCCGAATGGCGCGGGACGTGATCGCCGGAATGACCTCTCCGCAGCCGGCATAGCGCAATCGGCCTAGGCCATTCAGGGGAATGGAGCCGGTCTTCGAAATGAGTCAGAGTTTAATATCCTAGGCTTGAGTGGGGTGCTTCCGGGCGCCCCCTCGGAGAGCAGAAGAATGACCCAAACCCATCGGCCGCAACTTCGGATGTCGGGCGTTCTGTCTCGTGTGAGCAAGTTCTGGAAGAATGAAGGCGGGGCAACAGCCGTCGCAGTGGGCCTCATGTCTCCCGTCGTTATCGGCGGAATGGCTTTGGGAGGGGAGACAGGATACTGGTACTATACTCAACGCAAACTCCAGCATGCTGCCGACGTCGCTGCTCATGCGGCAGGCGTCCGCAAGCGAGCTGGGGAAAGCGGAGTGCCGCTTCGAGCAGCGGCCACTCAAGTGGCCGCCGCGTCGGGCTTTCTGCCCGTGATGACGGATGCCGATCCTGACCCCGCCATTACACAACCAATCGCCACCAACCTAACCATCAACAATCCACCACAGACCGGGAGCTTCGTCGGCAATACCAAGGCGGTCGAAGTTGTCCTCTCGGAGACCAAGCCGCGCCTTCTGTCATCAATCTTCTCTAACGAGGCTGTCGAGATCAAAGCACGCGCTGTTGTAAGGCTCGATGGAGGCTCTCCTGCATGTGTCGTGGCACTGTCTGAGACGAAGCCGAAAGCCGTTGAGGTCTCCGGTAATACCAGTGTGACTCTCAACGATTGCAGCATCGCTGCCAATTCGGTGCAGCCCGATGCCTACTATATGCCGAATTCCACGGCAGATCTCACGGCAGATTGCATCAGCACAGTCGGTGGCTCTTCCATCAAAGATCCATCAAGTGGGCTATTGGAACTGAAGGTTTGCGAGAGCGTGCAGGAGAACGCGCCCCCAGTCGCGGATCCCTATGCCGACGTTCCCGAGCCGGTCACTACAGGCTGTGATGAAGCCAACAAAGTTGTATCAGGTTCTGTCGAGACGGAGCGCACGGATCCCATCTACGGTCCAATAAAGATCTTCTGCTCGGGTATCGAGGTTGAAGCAAACACGACCGCCGAATTCAAATCCGGTCTTTATGTCATCACTAGTGGAGAGTTGAAGGTCAACAACAATGCTACATTGAAGGCGACTGGAGCGACTTTCTTCTTTGCCAACAATACGACAGCTTCAATATCAGGTTCAGCAGTCCTCGATCTGACTGCGCCAACGACCGGAATGTTCGCAGGCCTCGTATTCTACGGTGCGAGCTGTGAGGATGCTCCGACGGAATGTGGGGAGGTGTTCAAGATAACGGGCAACTCGTCCACCACCAGCATCAAAGGAGCCATCTATCTGCCCGGGTCGACGATCGAGTTTCTTGGAGGTACAAATGCATCGTCGAGCTGCCTTCAGATCATTGCCGATAAAGTGACCTTCACGGGCAATTCAGAGATCGAAATGGGAGCGGCGTGCGCGGGAACCGGGACAAAGACCGTCCTTATTGGGGAAGTTGTTAAGCTCGTCGAATAAGACTGGGCGAGGTTTACTCAGGTCTCCAAGAGTGCTCTTTACGAAGCTGAACCAGCGTCGAATTCGCTAAAGCATCGGGCGAGAAAAGTGGAATCCACTTTTGGGTCCGATACTCCCTTCTAGAGAGAGCGCGTCGTTGAAAGCGGAACCGGATGTCCGCGTCAGCGACCCGAAGGGCCACGTCAGTGAAAACCGGGGCCACATTTTAAGCACGATGCCCTAGATGCTCATGATCTTGATCACGGCAGGTGTGATGATGACTGCGAAGAGAACGGGCAGGAAGAACAGGATCATCGGAACGGTGAGCTTGGGCGGAAGCGCTGCGGCTTTCTTCTCGGCCTCGCTCATGCGCATGTCTCGGTTCTCCTGCGCCAGAACCCTTAAGGATTGAGCAAGCGGGGTGCCGTATTTCTCCGACTGGATCAGGCTTGTCACGACGCCCTTGACACCGTCGAGGCCGGTGCGCTCGGCCAGGTTCTCGTAGGCCTTTCGGCGGTCCTGAAGATACGACAGCTCTGCCGTCGTCAGGCTGAGCTCTTCAGCAAGCTCGACACACTGGGAGCCGATCTCCTCCGATACCTTCCGCAAGGCGCTCTCGATACTCATGCCGCACTCGACGCAGATCAGGAGAAGATCCATCGCGTCGGGCCAGGACTTGCGGATCGCTTCTTGCCGCTTTGTAATCTTGTTCTTCACGTAAAGCTGAGGAGCAAAGTAGCCGAACCAGGCAGAGGCGACCGCAATACCCAGCTTGACGAAGAGCGGGTGCTGCAGACGGAGCATAACGAAGACATAAAAGATGGCGACGAGGAACATCACCAGAGGCGCAATCGCCCGGACAGCCAGAAACGTGATGACGGGACTCTGTCCACGATAGCCTGCCATCCGCAGCTTCTGGCTAAGGTCTCCATCCTCCATGCGTGTTTCGAGGTCGAGCCAGTCCACAATCGCCTTGAATAGCTTCTTCGGTTCGCTCCGCAGAGACGGCTGCTTGCTCTTGGCATTCAGGCGGGCGCGCTCTCGCAGGCGAATGCGCTCACGTTCACTGGCGACTTGCGCCATTCGGGTGTTGAGTTCGTCACGAGCGAAGTAGGGCCACGACAGGACAAGAATCGCGCCGCAGACCGAAACTGCTGACGAGAAAGCAATGATGAGATCGGTATTCGTGAAGATAGCTCCGAGCATCGTATGCCTCAGAAGTCAAAGTTGATCATCTTGCGCATGACGAGAATGCCGATCATCATCCAGAAGCCGGATGCCGCAAGCGTCAAATGCCCTGTGGTGGTGGTAAAGAGAAGGCCGATATACTCAGGCGAACTCAGATAGATGAGAACGGCGACAACCACGGGCAGGCTGCCGATAATGCCCGCCGAGGCCTTGGCCTCGGAACTGACGGCCTTGATCTTTGCTTTCATCTTCTTGCGCTCACGCAGCACCTTCGAGAGGTTCGCAAGAGCCTCTGAGAGGCTGCCGCCCGTCCTGCTTTGCAGGGCAATGACAATGGCAAAGAAACTCGCCTCCGGAAGAGGGATACGTTCAGCAAATTTCTGGACGGCCTCGTCCATCGGCACGCCGAGGGTCTGGTCCTCTAAGATCACACGGAATTCGCTTCTGACAGGCTCCTGCGCCTCCAGGGAGATGATCCTCAGGCAATCCACCAGCGGCAATCCGGCTTTGACGCCTCGGACGATCACATCGACAGCATTCGGGAACTCCTCAGAGAATTTCTTGAAGCGGTTGCTCCTCTTACTGCTCACGTAGAGGTAGGGAAGAAGAAGTCCTCCCGCTATGCCGAAACCGATGGAAGGGATGACGCCGACACCAAAGACAGCCAGAGACATCAGGAAAGAGACGGCACCAGCTATGAGGCAGATCACATTATATGTTCTGAGACTCCAGCTCAGGCCTGCCTGACGCATGCGGGCTGTCAAGGTGAGCTTGGATGTCCTCTTGATCTTTTGCTTGTTTTCCAGTTCGCGCAGGGTAGCCTCAACAGCCTTTCTTCTCTTGGACTCGTCATTCCCTGCGACACGGCTGGCCACCGGCCCTGTTGCGGCAATGGCTGCGAAGCGCTTGTAGCTCTCGGAGCGGCGCTCGATGTAGGAATAGAACAAGGCAATCACGATGCCGCCCGCGCAGAAGGTGACGAGCAGGGCAATGTAGACGGGAATGAGCTCTTGCGTCAGCATGCTGGCAGCTCGTTATGTGCTGGATTTCTCGGCGGCGTCAAGGGCAGCTGCGAGGCGCTTTTCCTCTCCATAGTAGCGAGCACGATCCCAGAAGCGTGGGCGACCGACACCCGTCGAGCGATGTTGTCCGATGATGTTTCCTTTCGCATCTTCGCCGAGGATTTCATAAGTGAAGAGATCCTGGGTGATGATGACATCGCCTTCGAGGCCGAGGACCTCGGTGATATGCGTAATGCGACGCGAGCCATCGCGCAGACGGGCGGCCTGAACAATGACGTCGACAGAAGAAACGATCATCTCACGGATCGTCTTTGACGGCAGGCTGAATCCGCCCATCGTGATCATGGACTCGATACGGGACACCGCCTCTCGAGGGGAGTTGGCGTGAAGGGTTCCCATGGATCCATCGTGGCCCGTATTCATAGCCTGAAGAAGATCGAATGCCTCGGAGCCGCGGACCTCGCCGACGATGATGCGCTCCGGGCGCATGCGCAGACAGTTCTTCACGAGATCGCGCATGGTGATCTGTCCCTCGCCTTCGATATTCGGCGGGCGTGTTTCCAGGCGCACAACGTGGGGCTGCTGCAATTGAAGCTCGGCGGCGTCCTCGCAGGTCACGATGCGCTCGCCAGGCTCGATATAGCGGGTGAGGCAGTTCAGCAGTGTCGTTTTGCCGGAGCCGGTACCTCCGGAAACGATCACGTTGCAGCGGACACGTCCGATGATCTCGAGGATCTGCGCGCCTTCCGGGGTGATCGAGCCGAATTTGACGAGCTGATCAAGGGTGAGCTTGTCTTTCTTGAATTTGCGGATCGTGAGGGTCGGCCCATCGATGGCGAGCGGTGGAGCGATCACGTTGACGCGTGAGCCATCCGGGAGGCGCGCGTCACAGATGGGGCTGGATTCATCGACACGGCGTCCAACCTGGCTGACGATGCGCTGACAGATATGCAGGAGCTGTGCATTGTCACGGAACTGGATATCCGTCTTTTGAACCTTGCCACCTACCTCGATGTAAACTGTGTCTGCGCCGTTGACCATGATGTCGGCAATGTCGTCCCGAGCCAGAAGAGGTTCGAGAGGGCCATAACCCAGAACGTCATTGCAGATGTCTTGAAGGAGTTCGTCCTGCTCGGCAATCGACATCACGAGCTTCTTGGCCGTCACGATGTCCTTGACGATCTCACCGATCGCCTCGCGTGCCTCCCCGAGCTCCATCCTGCCCAGTTGGGCAACATCGATGGCTTCGATCAGCGCCGTAAAAACCTGGGCTTTCAGGCCATAATACTCGTCAGTCCTTCGGCTGCCTTGCGAACGCGCCGCTGATCCCTCCGACAGATTTTGGGCAGGTGAAACTGTTGCGGATGAGGTGCGAGAGGGTGGCTCAGTCGGACGGGCCGGTTTCGATGCGCCAGGGGGCATGACCTGGATCGGCCTATCGGTCTGCAATCCGGGCGGAAGGGCATGGGGCTGTTTGATGCCCTCGTTCTGCAAACTTCTCCTGCCGAACATGCTACAAGCCCCGCTTTGTATCTCGGCTCTCCGACCTGCCCATCAGGTTGATTGCCACAATTCATTAATGTTTATTAGAACCTAGCTGCCGTGAGGGTCTATTCAGCCTCATGGTCTAGGACCAGCCGAGACAGGCCCTCGGCCAAATGGCCTAATTGCTCCTCTGGTGCAGGAAATGGTTTGAAAGAAGGATGCCAGACGACCGGACATTCCTCATGCAACGCCGTTCTCTTAAATTCATCGGTGCGGTTCTCCTGTTGGGGATCTCTTTCTTTTCACAACAGGGCTGGGGAGATGAGGCGGTCGTCCAAGCGCCTTCGGGCTCATCTATCGCTCGCCTCAAGGTCACTCGGGATCAGACAACTCTTCCGATCGTTCTGGATTTCGCCAAGATCCTGACCTTCGATCAGCCCGCACGGACGATCATCATCGGCAACCCAGGAATCGTCGATGGCACCTTGAGCGATGAAACCACCATCGTGCTCACAGGTAAGGCGGTGGGGGCTACGAATATGATCGTTCTGGGGGAGAGCGGACGGGAGATCGCCAATTTGCGCGTGAACGTGTCCACCAGCCTGCGACAGATGACCACGGTCGATCATGGTGGCGTGCAGCAGACTTATTCCTGCATCGATACCTGCCGGTCGATCGGAAAAGCGGCCTCTGCAAAATAAGGGACGATCCGCCTCTCCAAACCGAAGCCCGACCATCCCGATCCAAGCCTAGGCCTATTGCTCACGATGCTTTCGGGAGGCGGCGGGTTAGTGACATAGTAACTTTGTCACTCACGAAAGCAGGCACGACTGGCCTGAAGATCACATCGGCTTTTACGGATCGGAAATCCGTATCCTCAACGACCGTGACCTTCGGGATCTCATCCGGATACTGACTCGGGTCTGTGATCACGAATTTCGGGAAATCTTTCATGATCTCCGCAATCAGCTGCTCATTGCTCGCGTTGAAGACCAGGCTTTTTCGGGCAGCCCTATCCATGGCGTTCGACACCTTATTGTAGAGATAGAACGCGCGGCCAAAGTCGATGGCGATCAAGGATCCCGCAATCAGGAGCAAGCCGATGAAAGCGAATTCGACGGCCACGGATCCATTCTCGCAGGAGCCCAGACGTCTGAAGGTGCGGGCGATCCTTCTCATCGAACCTGTACCCTGATCTGAGGTTCGAATGGGAGATCCGGCAGGAGCATGTTCGAGGACCTGCTCTTGGCCCAGATCGAGTAGAAGGCGAGGGTCGGCTTAGAGCCTGTACATATTGTCGAACACGCGACGGGAGGGGCCTCGATTGCATCGGGGCATGCGCAATAGCGAGAGGCACCGACGATAAGGGGCGGCTTCTCTTTCACCGGAATTGTGCTGCCAACAGCAAAGTTTCCCGAAGCTGCCATGATGTTGAGGACCTTTACGACCTCCTCGGCGGCAGGACTTGCGGATTTATCCAGCATGGCTTGCTGAGCGCCGGCTCTCAGGACTTGATCGATCGCCATGCGTTGATGAGCGAGAAATGCCAAGTCCGCGACAAAAACGGAACCGAGCAGGATGGCCGGCGCAAGAAGCGCGAACTCAAGCGCCGAGACGCCAGACTGATCGCTCAGAAACCTGGTGGATGCAGTCCTGGGCCGACAAAGCCCCAGTGCCGAGAGGGTTCTCCCAATCATCGTGAGTGGCGCAAGATCCCGTTGCACGGCCGTGACCTCGCTTACTTCCTCACTGAGCCGGAGCCGCGCTTCATCGTGCCGAACAGAGATCCCAGGCTGAGAGCCTTCTTCTGCGAGCGCTTCGCATCCTTTCGACCCGTCAGGATATCAGCGATCTCCCCAAAGGATTTGGGCGCTGCTCCCTTGCCAGAGACTTCGGCGATCATCTGTCCCTTGTTTGCGGCCGTTCCAAACAGCTGTGCTTCGAAACCTATGCAGGCAATCGGCTCAAGCTGAATGGCTTTGGCAAATTCTTTAGGCTTGATCTCGGGCCTCTTCGGCATGCCGACTTGGTTCAGAACCAGCTTGGGCGGAGGATCATGAGGGCGCGCCTGCCGCAGAACAGTGATCATGTTCTTCGCATTGCGCAGGTTAGCGAGATCCGGCACGGCCGTGATGACGATCTCATCCGCGGCGACCAGCACATTCCTGGCCCAGGAGGTCCACATATGCGGCATATCCAGAACCGTGAAGGGAATGCTCGATTGCGCAACGTCGATCAGAGGCTCGAGCGCGCTCTCGTGGAGGTCATAGGCCTTCTCAAGGTCCGTCGGAGCGGAAAGGAGACTCAAATGATCACCGCACTTGGCCAGAAGACGGTCCAGAAGCACCTCGTCGAGGCGGCCCGTGTCCTGGAGCACTTCCGAGATACCCGGCCCGCCATCAAGATTGAAATCGAGGCTGGCAGTTCCGAAGGGGAGATCCAGATCGGCGATTATCACGTCAGAGCTGAGCTGACGGGCAATCGTCCAAGCGACATTGTGTGCGAGGGTCGACGAGCCGACACCGCCCTTGGCGCCGATGAAGGCATAGGTCTGGCCGAGCTTGCTTGATCTGTTCTCGCCATAGACGCCGGAAATCGATGCAATCAGCGAGACAGGATCCACCGGCGCGAGGAGATATTCGCTGATGCCCCGCTTGATGAGCTCACGGTAGAACACGATGTCGTTGGCATGGCCAATCGCCATGACGCGTGTTCCTGGATCGCACACTTCGGCAAGACGGTCGAGATCGGCAAGATAAACATTTCGGGCCGATCGGCTCTCAACGATGACGAGGTTAGGAGTTGATGTCTGGCGATAATGCTCGATGGCAGCCCCTAAGCCGCCCATGCGCACATTGACCCGTGTGCGTGACATCAAACGATCACGGGCTGCATTCTCGATGACGCTAGCCACATCCGAGCTGTCGCAGAATGCATCGATGTTGACGCGTGGGATACGCACGGCTTCGCGAGTGCGAGCGATGTCCTCCAAAGTGTCCGTTGACGGTGCGGTCTGGTCAAGACCCTGCCGTGTCGCAGTGCGGGGAAGGTCGTCTGCCATGTCGAAAGTCATGTCCGTCATCTGAAAGAGCGATCCTGTCGCAGGTCCGCGTGCTAGAACTTCACAACTTCGCTTTGGCCCGCCCGCAGGATCCGCACGGACACGCTCTCCTGACGAAGCAAAGGTTCGTCGTCGTTGTCGGCAGCCGAACGAAGCGAAAGAGAGAGAATGCCCGACGCCTGGGCTGCCGCGATGGCTTCGGCCTGAGATGGGCTGAGCTCAAGAGTCGCCGTTTTGCCGACAGCGACAGGCTGTCCTTTGGCTTCCTCGATCTTCTGGTCGACAGCCAGCACACGGATATTGGTGAGGATCGTGCGGCTGAGATTGTCGGTTTGACCCTGTCCGGGACGCGCGACGGTCTGGATCACGTCCACACGGTCATTGGGCAGGATGAACCCACCGGCCGTGCTCTCCACCGAGATCCGGATGGCGACTGCGCGTTTGCCCGGTGCGAGGATTGAGGCGAGCAGGCTCGCGTTGCGGGAGAGCTTCTCTTCGCGGATCGGCTCCCCGGGGACGAACTGGCTACGCACCATGATGCCAGTCAGAATTTTGATGGCCTCCGGCTGCGCAGAGCGGGTGATGAAGCCGGGGCTGACCGCATCGGCAGGCCAGGGCTGCCAGCGAAGGCTTTTATCGTTCAGATACTGTCCCTGACCCAGCTCTGCCGATGCAACCAGAACATCGATCATCGCGACCTGGGGAGCCGGTGCAGGAGCCGTCGTGACGGCGACACCTGGTCTCATCGATAATGCAAGCCAACCGGCAAGGCTGCCGGCCGCGATAGCGATGACGAGAATGGCAATTCGCAACATGATCAAAGGCCCCGTCGAACGTGAGAAGGTGCTTTCAGGCCTGCCATGGTGATGATCCGTCTCATGACAGCACCGTCAGCCAAGGCGTATTCGGAAACATGAAAAGAGCGGCTGCTGCGATAGCAATTCCATAGGGAACGCCAGACTCTCGCGAGTGAAGCTGAACGATCCAGGGTACGCGCGTGCAGAAAGCCGGGAGCGGCAATGAACGAAATTTCAGGAGGAGCAGGCTCAGCACACCGCCAAAGATGGCAATGTAAAGGACATAAGGCAGGGCCTGCTCTGCACCGAGCCACAGCACCATCACCGCGATGAGCTTGGCATCGCCGCCGCCGATCCATCCCAGGCCGAAGAAAACAAACATGCCGGCCAGGACGGCTAATGCAACCGCTGCACTCCACCCGATCTGCACGGGTCCGAAGCCGGCAAGCGGTGCCAAGGCTGCATAGATGGCGAGAAGAAAAAGAACCAGCTCATTACGGATCTTCATCGTGGCCAGATCCATGAGGCCCGCCCAGATCGTCCCTGCAGCGAAGCAGATGCTTGCGGTGAGCGCTGCTACTGCGGAGATCGTCATCGCTGCTCCTCGAACATCTGTGACGTAATAGGCTTAAAGGGTCCAAAGAAAGGAACGGAGGGGATGCCCCCTCCGCCGTGCTCCAAGAATGGGCGTCGCTTCTTGCTGAGCTTACGGATTGTTTGCGGCCGCGAGCTTGCTCTGGATTGTATTGAAGGTCGTGGTCAGTTCAGTGCCGACCGAAGTGACTGCGAAAATGATAACGACTGCGATCAGGGCCGCGATGAGGCCGTATTCGATAGCGGTAGCGCCGGACTCGTTCTTCAGGAAGCGCGAAACGAGAGACTTCATAGTTTTTGTTCCTCGGTTTAGTACACTGGTCTGTCACATGCTTGATGCGACCCCCCACAAGCCCTCGCGGCTGTGTTAAAGGTATTTAAAGAACTTTTTCGTAGGCAGGTCTATTCAGCCTGATGGCCTAGAGCTTCCACGAGCCTGAGTTCGGCCAAATGGCCTAGCGATGAGAGCCGTTACTTCAGGATGGAAGAAAAGATCTTTTGGAGTTCCGTTAGCAGCGCGTCATCGGAGCTAGCGAGAGCAAGCAGGTGCCAGTGAGGTCTTTCTCGCGCATTTTTGTCGCGCGCTCCATTCATCCAAATGGTCTAGCACTACTTTGGCAGGTTTGAGGAGCTGGATGAGCTCTGGCGACTTCTCTGGCTGAGGGATCTCAGTTGGAGGCCAGCCATGAGCACCTCAGTGCCCTGGGAGCATGAACTTCGGTCCTGGCTTGAACCCTTCCTCGCCCATCTTCATCATCCGGCGCGCCGGCGCATGGGCCCGCTCTATGTGGTGGGTCTGATCGGGCCCGGCGAGCGCAAGAGCCTGCAGCCTAGGGCGGCTCGAGTCGCGCCTGCTGATTACGATCAACTCCATCACTTCTGGCGGTCGGCCCCTGGAACGAGACGCCGCTGAAAGCCGAACTCCTGGCCCAGGCCAACCGGCTCGTGGGTGGACCCGACGCCATCCTGGTGATCGACGACACGGCGCTGCCGAAGATGGGCTCGCATTCCGTGGGCGTGGCCTCGCAGTAGGCGGGAGCGGTGGGCAAGAAGGCCACCTGTCAGGCATTGGTGTCGCTGGCGCTTGCCAAGGATGAGGTGCCGATCCCGATCAGCTTGCGTCTGTTTCTGCCCGAGACCTGGACCAACGATCCGCAGCGCCTGCAGCACGCGGGTGTGCCCGAGGGGGGTGGACAGCACGCGCCAAGCCCGAGATTGCTCTGGCGGAGCTGCGGCGGGTCATGCAAGCGGGGGTGAGCTTTGGGGCGGTTCTGGCCGATGCCGGCTACGGCATCAGCGCGCCTTTCCGCCAAGCGCTCTCGGCTCTCGGGTTGCTCTGGGCCGTCGGAACGGTTCGCATCCAGAAGGTCTATCCGCCCGA
>NZ_QDAH01000049.1 GCF_003075415.1 Microvirga sp. KLBC 81 | reverse complement strand
ATCTGCAAGATCTGGACAGCCGAGCCAAAACGCTTCAGGCTCAATCCAATCCACCACATGCCGGGACTGAACACCTAAGGGCGAAGGACACCTGAGATAGGTCGGTCTTTCCTGGCAGGTCTGTACAGTCATCAACGGACGGCACACATAGGTCCGAACTTCTGGGATTAGCCAGGATGTCGCATGAAAGAGCCTGCCGGACGGCCCTAAGAGCCATGATTTTTGATCCTACTATTAAATATATTTGCTCATTTATTAGCTTAAATGCCTTAAATTTAGAATAAAATCTTTATAAATGCTTCCAATCCCATATCAATTCAAAAATATTTGCATGTTATTTCAACGAATGACTTAGCCTAATAACAAATGGCTAGCCCTATTGCTCATCTAGGCAGATGGCTAACCCTATTGCTCATCTAGTCAGATTTATCAGGTTTTAAATAGACTTCACCGCAGACAAGTTTATGACCAATATTTGGGACTCACATGTACAAACATGTTCCGAAGGCACTCAAAAATCACTTGCGGTGGCCCTATTATGTTGCGTCGGTTGTATCCGAGCTTCAGGGCCGCCACCCGCGTGAGTGTAGCTTATGCGGCTACACAGGATATTTTCGAGCTTTCGGCCACCCTCCACGCTATGACGCGCAATGCCCTAAGTGCCGTAGTCTTGAGCGGCATCGCCTCCTTAAACTTTGCCTGGACCGAAACTCAAAAATTCTGCGCGATAGCGTGGACGCTTTGCATTTTGCGCCCGAACCCATCGTCGAACACCTCCTTCGAGCGAGGGTTCCTCGATATAAAAGCGCTGACTACGAACCCGGATTAGCAGAGCTCACTCTCAATATTGAGGAATTGGACTTACATGATAATTCGTTTGATTTGATCATCTGTTGCCATGTTCTTGAGCATGTTGATGATAGGAAAGCCCTCCGCGAGATGTTCCGCGTATTGCGGCCGAACGGCATTGCTCTGCTGATGACGCCCGTGATCGAAGGGTGGTCGCAAACATACGAGAACCCGAACATCACCTCTACGACTGACCGCCTCTTGCATTTTGGACAAGAAGATCACGTCCGGTATTTCGGATCTGATATTCGGGATCGCATTACAGCAGCCGGTTTCGAGTTGGAGACGTTCGTTGCGATCGAGCCGGATGTCGCGCGCTACGGCTTGGGTCGCGGTGCAAAGGTATTCATCGCACAGCGACCAATTAACGAGGGGTAAGCTATAGATTGCCCCCCTTAGACTGCCAGAACCTCAATCGATATCCTTGAGGCTTGGCCTGCGATCTCAAGCCTCAATCATTCTGGCAATGGCGGCTGCCGCATAGGGCTTGCCAGTGTCCGTGACGAATTCAGCCTGGGCAAGTTCGCCTGCGATCTCCCGCAGGGTGCGCTTGCGGCCCTGGACCTTGTACCGCCGCAGCTTCTTGGCCAGAGCGACCATCTCCGGATTGATTTCGGCGTAGTTCTTGCGGCCCTCAACCTTCACGCCTGTAGCGCGCTTGCGATCCCGCGCCCCTTTCAACTTCGAGACCACCATGGCCTTCTCGAACTCGCTCACGGCCCCGAGAACCTGCCGGATGAGTTTGGCCGTGGGCGTATCATCGAGGAAGGCATCCGGCTTGTCGGCGGCGATCAGATCGATGCCGCGCTCCTTGAGTATCCCATAGCCGGTTTCCTGCACGATCAGATCACGGGCAAAGCGGTTTGCTGTCTCCACAATGATGGTCCGAACACCATTGGAGGCAATGCGCATAGATCTCGGACTTCTCCTGTCCCTTGGTGCCGATCCAGCCCCAGTTCCTCACAAGGCGGATGGTCCCGAAGAGGTCTCGCTCGATCATCAGCGAGTAGAAGCGCCGGATGCCCTGCTCTTGGTTGATCCGGTACAGCACAAGGTGGTGCTTGATCGGAGACTGGAGATCGTCAGGCATCCACCTGCCGTAGCTTCTCAGCGAGGTGAACAGGAAGCGAGTACTCCACTCCCCTGTAGATCCAATCGAGGCTCGCACCGGTCTTGGCAACGATCTTCATCGCTTCATCGAGCGAGATCCGGCGCTTGCCTGTCTCGTAGTTGTAAAGCGCTTGGTCTGAGAAGCCGACAAACTGGCAAAAGGCCCGCGCCTGATCATAGCCCAGCGCCTCGCGGAGCAGCCGAATCCTGCCCCCGATGATCTCTGGTCTATCGATAACCACTTCTCCCCCGACCCTTTATCAGTCGCGCTCCTTGTCAGCCACGACCACTTCCAGCAGGCGCTTGGCGAGCCCATGGGGAAGCATGGCGTCCTGCCCACGATAAATCCAATCGAGTGTGATGTGATACTTGTCGCACAGCTTCATGGCTGCATCGATCCCGATACGGGAGAACCCTGCTTCGATATTGTGCCACATAGTCCGCGCAACGCCGGTCTCGCGAGCGAAGTCGGCCACGGACAGCCCTGTAGTGAGGCGCAGCAGCTTCATCCGATGTGCAATGGCGGGCAGGGTGCGCATATCGAGGCGGATTGGCACGTTTCTCGTTGTTATCTGCCCTACCCTCATCCGCCCCGGCTCTGCCGAATGCCCTGTAACAGGCGGTCCAAGGCTGCTTCAAGTTGAGGGTTTGGCTCAAAGGCTAATGGAGGATGCCAGAGCCGATCCGTCAAAGCCCACGCGCTCGCCAATGGACACCAGCTCTTGCGGTGTCTGCCGCGAATGGCGCCCTCGCCCACCGCACACGTGGATACCGAGTTCTTTTGACAAAGGCGTCAGGCCGCGTTTCAGCGCACCGATGACGCTGGTGGTGATGCCCGACGAATGCCAGTCCATCCCCATAACAGCGCCGAACGACTGGAACCAGAATGGATGTGTCAAGCGGCGTAGCAATTCATCGCGCCCATAATGATGAACGATAGCCTCGCTCATTACGGCACCAAGACGCGTCATGCGGTCAGCAAGCCATTTCGGCACGTGCCCGCTGTGCAGCGGCAGGTCCGCACTTCCTGCTTTTCGTGCCATGAGAAAGGCCCTTCGCCGGCTCTTGTGATCTGTTGTGATATACCCACACTAGCTAAGACTAAGCATTGGTGAGATCAAGCGTGCTCTCGCGCCCCAGAGCCTGAAAGTTCGTTGCCAGCCAGTCGCGAGCCGCGGCGCGGCCCAGATTCTTCAGTTTCTTGAAGAAATCCCACCTTGCATTGAGGCGCGATGACGCAGCATAGATGTCGAGCTGCGCGCCACCATGAATCCGGTGCATCAGCACGCGCTTGTACTCGTCGGTCGAGAGTTTTCCCTCATCGATCAGTCGCCGGACGAATCCGATCGCCCTGAGCTCGTAGAGAAGATTAGCGTTGAAGGTGATTTCGGTCAGCCTGCTGCGGATCTCCTCAGCGGTCCGTGGTGTTGATCGGCGTTCAATAGGATTGATCTGAACGAGCAAGATGTCGTCTGACTCAGCCTCATAGAACAGCGGAAAGAGCGCCGGGTTACCGGTGTATCCCCCATCCCAATAAGGCTCGCCATCTAACTCGACAGCCTTGAAGATCGTCGGCAGACACGCAGATGCGAGAACGTGATCGACGGTCAGTTCCGAGGCCGAAAAGACTCTGATCTTTCCGGTCCAGACATTCGTTGCCGAGACAAAGAGCTTCGTCTCCTGACAAGCCCTGACCCGTTCGAAGTTGATCAACTCGTTCAGCGCATCCTTCAGTGGATTGATGTCCAGCGGATTCAAGTCGTAGGGACTTGCGACATGAGAGAACGCTCCGCTCCATATATTCGTCGACCCGTGAGTTCCGCTCCAGTAGCTCAGGAAGTGGTCGAAGAGAGAGCGCTGAATGGGCGAGAGCCCGCCGTCAAGGCTGACTCTCTTCCAGAACGTCCGCAGTTGCTGGCGAGCGCCATCTCGGCCGCCCTCCAGCCAACCTTCCACGAGGACGACCGCGTTCATCGCACCAGCACTCGCGCCTGTAATTGCCTCAATGGCCAGCCGGCCATCCTCAAGTAGGTAATCCAGGACGCCCCAGGTGAACGCCCCATGCGCGCCCCCGCCCTGCAACGCCAGGGAAACAGTCTTCTCGGCATTCGGACCAACGAGACCGAGCAGCTTGGTAGATTTGGTTGAGGCTCGCCCTGTCATCCCGGTCTCCGTTCATCGTTCCCGGTGCAGGATGTAGCACAAATGCCCCATATGTGCAGGAAGCCTGCGACATCGAGACGAGCAGAGGCCGGCATGTGACTGGCCTCGCATCCTTTAAGCTACTGACTGAAGCGCTGGTCGTATTCCAGAACGGCGTTCAGCAGAACCTGAGCACCGGCAGCGCATTCCTCGGGCGTTGTGCTTTCAGCCTCGTTGTGGCTCAAGCCTCCCTCGCAAGGCACGAAAATCATCGTCGTGGGAGCTACGCGCGCGATATAAGCCGCATCGTGCCCTGCGCCAGATACCATGTCACGAGACAAAAATCCTGCTTTCTCCGTGCCTTTGCGGACTGCGGAAATACATTCAGGATCGAAGCGGACTGCAGGAGAGTCCCAAACCTTCTTCACCGAAAACTCCAGGCCGATTTCCTTCGCGATGGCAGGAATAGCGCTCATGAGCTTGCCCTCCATGGCTTCGAGCACCGCATCGTCCGGATGCCGGAAATCGACCGTGAAGAAGACATGTCCGGGAATCACATTGCGTGAGTTGGGTTTCACCTCCACCAAGCCAACGGTGCCGACGGCGGAGGGTGAATGCTCCAGGGCAATCTGGTCCACGCGATCAATGATACGGGCGGCTCCCAACAGAGCGTTCGTGCGCAGGTTCATGGGGGTCGAGCCGGTATGGGCCTCACGTCCTGTGAGCTCAAGCTCGTACCAGCGCATGCCCTGAACGCCTGTCACGACGCCCACCATCTTTTTCTCGGCTTCGAGAATGGGCCCTTGCTCGATGTGAAGTTCAAACATGGCGCCGAACTTCACGGAACCGGGTGCCGCATCGCCCCGGTAACCAATGCTCTCGATGGCATCGCCGAACTTCACGCCCTGGCGGTCCTCTCGGCTGTCAGCGAACGCTCGGTCGAACACGCCGGCATAGACACCGGAGCCGAGCATCGCGGGTGCGAAGCGCGAGCCTTCCTCATTGGTCCAGTTCACGAGCATCAGGGGCGCATTGGTCTCATAGCCGAGGTCGTGCATCGTCCGCATGACCTCAAGGCCGCCGAGGACACCGAGAACGCCGTCGAACTTGCCGCCTGTCGGCTGCGTATCGAGATGGCTACCGATGGCAATGGGGGAAAGATCGCTCCGCTTGCCGGGTCGCGTGGCAAACATATTGCCGACCTGATCGACAGCGACCGTGCAGCCAAGCGCCTCGCATTGGCTGCGGAACCAGTCGCGCACCTGGCGGTCGAGATCGGTCAGCGTGAGGCGGCAGATGCCACCCTTCTCCGTGCCGCCGATCTTGGCTGTATCCATCAAGCTGTCCCAGAGACGCTGAGGGTTGATGGTAAGATTCTGCATGATGTGATCTCAAGATGAACGCAATGAGTCTTGCTACGGGAGCCCTCCTCCCGCATTCGGGAGGAGGCGAGCGCACAATCAGCGCGCGACGGCCTTCGGCGCAGTATTCGTTTTCCAGAGGCGCTGGGCTCGGGCAAAGGCCGGCAGCGGCGGACGCGCCACGAAGCGGCCCTGGCCGCGTTCGGCCCTGACCTGACCATCCTCCGCTGCAAGCCTGCCACGAAGATAGACCTTCGCCGGAAGGCCTGTGAGTTCGAAACCTTCGAACACGTTGTACTCGATACGGCTAACCTGGGTCTTGGCCGAAACGGTCTTGGTCGCCTTCGGATCCCAGATCACGATATCTGCATCCGCTCCGGGCATGATGACGCCCTTCTGCGGATACATGTTCAGAATGCGAGCCGAGTTCGCAGAGGTGACGGCGACGAACTCGTTCGGCGTGAGCCGTCCCGTATTGACACCTGCGTTCCAGAGCACGGGCATGCGGTCTTCGAGACCACCCGTGCCATTCGGGATATTGCGGAAGTCGCCCAAGCCCATGCGCTTCTGTTCCATCGTGAAGGAGCAATGGTCGGTGGCGACCACCTGGAGCGAACCGGCCTGCAAGCCCGCCCAGAGGCTGTCCTGGTGCACCTTTGGCCGGAAGGGAGGTGACATCACGCGTTGGGCCGCATGATCCCAGCTCTTGTTGAGATAGTCCGTCTCATCGAGCACGAGGTGCTGGATCAACGGCTCGCCGAAAACACGCTTGCCTTCGGCCCGTGCGCGGGCAATCGCATCGTGCGCCGGCTTGCAGGAGGTGTGCACGATATAGAGCGGGCAGCCTGCCATGTCCGCGATCATGATCGCGCGGTTTGCTGCCTCGCCCTCTACCTCGGGCGGACGGGAATAGGCATGAAACTCGGGGCCAGTCTTGCCTTGCGAAATGAACATGTTCTGCATCTGCGCAACGACATCGCCGTTTTCGGCATGGACGAGAGCCGTGGCACCCAATTCTGCGCAGCGTTTGAAAGAGCGGAAGAGGATATCGTCATCCACCATCAGCGCGCCCTTATAGGCCATGAAGTGCTTGAAGGTGTTGACGCCATAGGTGTTCACGATCTCACCCATCTCGCGTTCCACCTGATCCGACCAGGATGTGATGGCAAGATGGTAGGAGTAGTCACCTGCAGCCTTTTCGGACTTGTTTCGCCAGTCACGATAGGCATCAATCAAGGATTGGCCTGCGCCGGGAATGCAGAAATCGACGATAGTGGTGGTTCCTCCGGAGATCGCCGCCTTGGTGCCCCACTCGAAATCATCCGCAGACACGGTTCCCATGAACAGGAACTCCATATGCGTGTGGGGATCGATGCCTCCCGGCATCACGAAGGCGCCACCGGCGTCGACGATCTGTGCGCCTGCAGGTGCTTCGAGATTCTCGCCTACGGCGACGATCCGCTCACCGTCCACCAGCACGTCGGCACGACGGCTCATATCGGCATTCACGACGGTTCCGCCACGGATGAGAAGAGACATGGTCCTGTTCCCTGATCATTTTATGATTGGTGGATGGGGCAAGGCGTGACGCCTCGCCCCAACATTCACTGATATGTACGATGTAAGAGTCTCACATTTTGGCGTCGACGACAGCGTGCGACCAAGCGCCCTCGGGCTTCTTGGTGATCACGGGCGCATCGCCGCCGGAGGAGAGAAGAGTTGCAACCGTGCGGTCGAAATCCGCCGGGTCGAGCTTGCCTTTGGCGGAGGTGTCGAGCAGCTTGGCGATCTCGCCTGCCATCCGCTTCTGGTGCTTCTCGGTTTGCGCGCCGGAAGCATCGTTGTCGAGGACGATGGTGGCTGCCTCTTCCGGATTCTGGCGCATGTAGTCCCAGCCCTTCTGAGAGGCAGCCACGAACTTTGCCATCTTGGCGACGAAGGCAGGATCCTTCAGCTTGTCCTGCATCACGTAGAGGCCGTCCTCGAGTGTTGCGACGCCCTGATCCTCATACTTGAAGACCACGAGCTGCTCCGGCTTGAAGCCCGCATCGATGACCTGCCAATACTCGTTGTAGGTCATGGTCGAGATGCAGTCGGCTTGTTTCTGGATGAGGGGGTCGACGTTGAAGCCCTGCTTGAGAACCTTCACGCCGCCGGCCGATCCATCCGTCTTGAGACCGAGCTTCGCCATCCAGGCGAGGAAGGGATATTCGTTTCCGGAGAACCACACGCCAAGAGTACGTCCCTTCAGGTCCTGTGGTGTCTTGATGCCTGTCTCGGCGCGGCAGGTGAGCATCATTCCGGACTTCTTGAACGGTTGCGCGATGTTGACCAGCGGCACACCCTTTTCGCGGGCAGCGAGAGCCGATGGCATCCAGTCCACGATGACGTCCGCGCCACCGCCGGCGATAACCTGAGGCGGTGCGATGTCCGGGCCACCAGGCTTGATCGTCACGTCAAGGCCAGATTCCTTGTAGAACCCCTTGTCCTTGGCGACGTAATAGCCAGCGAACTGGGACTGCGTGACCCATTTGAGCTGGATCGTTACCTTGTCCGCCTGCGCGAAGGCGGCGCTGGTAAAGCCGAGTGCAAGTGCCCCCGCCAGTAGTGTGGTCCTGATCATTCTTCTCTCCTCTTAAACGCCGCCCACGGTTCCCCTTATGTGCGGTACGACGGATGCCAAAAGGTTGCGCCGCGCTCAATGAGAGCGACAAGCCCATAGAATGCCGAGCCCGCAATCGCTGCGAGCGCGATTTCTGCCCACACCATATCGAGAGACATGCGAGCGACTTCGATCGAGATGCGAAAGCCCATGCCGACGATGGGCGTGCCGAAAAACTCCGCGACGATGGCACCGATCAGCGCGAGCGTCGAGTTGATCTTGAGAGCGTTGAAGATGAAGGGCAGCGCCACCGGCAGCCGGAGCTTGATGAGACTCGTCCAGTAACCCGCTGCATAGGAGTGCATGAGGTCCCGTTCGAGCTTGCCGGCTGCAGCAAGACCTGTGACGGTGTTCACGAGCATCGGGAAGAACGTCATCACCACCACGACAGCCGCCTTGGACGGCCAGTCGAAGCCGAACCACATGACCATGATGGGCGCGATGCCGATGACCGGCAAAGCAGAGACGAAATTGCCGAGCGGCAGAAGCCCCTTGCGCAGGAAGGGAACGCGATCCGCGATGATGGCGACCAGGAAGCCTGAAAGACATCCCATCGCGTAGCCGGACAGAACCGACTTTACGAAGGTCTGGACAAAGTCGTCTCGCAGCAGCGGCAGTGAGGCAGAAAACTTTGCGGCGATGGCGGAGGGCGCAGGCATGAGGACTGACGGAACCCCTGCCCCTATCACGATCACCTCCCAAAGAAAGAACAGGAAAGCGCCGAAAAGAACCGGCACCGCGAGCCCGGTCGCACGGCGCGCAACCGGCTGTTTCAGTTTTAGATGTGACAGACCGCTGATGGCGAAGCCCGTAAGCAGCCACAGGGCCACGATGAAGGCCCAGAAGGCCAATCCAGCTTGTCCTGCGACATCCGGTCGATGCACCAGATAAAGAGCATAGAGGCAGCCGAGAATGGCCAAAGGGGTCAGGATTAGAGCGTGGCGGCTGGCACTCATGCTCGGTGCACTCCCATGCGGCGGTTCACGATCCGCTCCGCCAAGCTTACGATGGCAACCAATATCGAGGCCAAGATGGCTGCACCGAAGAGAGCGGCCCAAATTTGAATGGTCTGGCCGTAGTAGGATCCGGCGAGAAGACGCGCACCGAGTCCGGCCTGTGCACCGGTCGGCAACTCGCCGACGATGGCACCCACAAGGCTGATAGCGGCGGCCACCTTCAGGCCTGCAAAGAGATAGCTCAGCGAAGCTGGAAGACGCAGTTTCCAGAAGATCTGCGCCCCGGATGCAGAATAGGTGCGCATCAGATCGCGTTGGATGGGATCGGGCGAGTTCAAGCCCTTCACCATGCTGATCGTTATGGGAAAGAAGCACAGATAAGCGGAGATGATCGCCTTCGGCAAAAGACCCGTGATTCCGATGGAGCCCAGAACGACGATGATGATCGGTGCGATGGCAAGGATCGGGATTGTCTGGGACGAGATGATCCAGGGCATCAGGCTGCGCTCAAGGGTCTTCACATGGACGATGAGAACCGCCAGTACGATGCCGAGCAAGGCGCCGAGGCCGAATCCTAGGAGCGTTGAGGACAGCGTCACCCACGCATGGAACAGCAGATTGCGCCGCGATGTGATTGCGATGTCGAACACCGTCTTTTTCAGCTCGGCCACAACCTGATGCGGAGCAGGGAGAACAGGTCGCTCTTGATCCAGTGTCCCGAGAAGGATCTCGCCAGTGGTGTGCTGCTCGCCCGTGCGCGAGAAGGCGTCGGTCACACCCTGCCAGTTCATGAAGATGGCGGCCACGTACCAGAGCGCCAGGATTACCAACACGACCACGAGAACGGGACCGGTACTCCCTTCCCGGCGCGGCACCTTGCGGCGCGCTGGAGGCGCAGCGAAAATGAGAGCCTCAGTCGTCATAGGAATGCCCCGCTCTCAGACCCTCGCGGACCCTATGCGCAATCTTCAGGAATTCAGGAGTCTCGCGAATGTCGAGCGTCCGATCACGTCCTAGAAGGCTTGCATCGATGATATCGATGATGCGTCCCGGACGCGGCGACATGACCACGATCTTAGAGGAGAGGAAAACCGCTTCCGGAATGGAGTGGGTGACGAACAGTACCGTCTTGCCGGTTTTATCCCAGAGCTTGAGCAGCTGCTCGTTCAGATGATCGCGCACGATCTCATCCAGCGCACCGAACGGCTCATCCATGAGCAGGAGCTTTGGGTCAAAGGAAAGAGCTCGAGCAATGGACGCACGCTGCTGCATCCCGCCGGAGAGCTGCCAGGGAAACTTGTTCTCGAACCCTTTCAGGTTCACAAGCTCAAGCTGCTTCGATGCCTTCTCACGCCTCTCGGCTTTGGAGACGCCGAAGATTTCAAGCGGCAGTTCGATGTTCTTCTGAATGGTGCGCCAGGGATACAGTGCAGGAGCCTGGAAGACGAAACCATAATCACGGCGCAACCGCGCCTCTTCCGGGCTCACGCCATTGACGTGAATATCACCGCCTGTCGGCTGCTCGAGATCTGCGATCACCCGCAGCAATGTCGTCTTTCCGCAACCGGAGGGGCCGATGAACGAGACGAACTCCCCTTCTGCGATCTGCAGATCCACGTTGGAAAGAGCATAGACAGGGCTGTCCGCTGCCTCATAGGTCAGTGACAACCCCTTGATCTCGACGACAGGCGGCAATGCGGGTTCTTTCATGGCGCCCTGTGCAGCAAGCGTAGCCGGCATCTCGTTGTCACCGATCCATTCATTCGTTACGCGCTTCAGCACTGTCCCACTCTCCAGAGGCTCTGGTCTTGTTTAAGCAAGAATCGTGCCGTTCTCATTCTGCCGGAAATTCCGCGACCCTCATTCGAGGGGATTGCCCTGTTCATAAGCACTGCGCCGCCGCTTTGAGCATCTCGTGAACGACGCCCCCTGACTCTTTCCAGTCGCATCTCACGAGTGATATTGCGCGAGGACACATCCGCAACGTAATGTCCACTCCAGGAAGAACGAGAAGGTTTCGATCGGTGGCTGACGAGATAGGCCAGGACCCGCAAATGTCCTCGCGCAAGACCAGAGCGGGAGAAGCGAATGTTCAACGCATTCTTGACTCGGCTCTGACTGTTTTCGCCGCCTACGGCTTGAGGGGCGCGCGTATCGACCAGATTTCCGAAGCCGCCGGCCTGTCGAAGCCGAATCTTCTCTATTACTTCCGCACCAAGGAAGAGCTTTACACCGCAGTTCTCGCACGAACACTCGATATGTGGCTTGAGCCTCTGCGCGAGCTTGATGGAACGAGCGACCCGCGAGTCGCGCTGAGTGCCTACATTGGCCGCAAACTCGAATACTCCCGCACGCACCCTTCGGCCTCGCGCCTGTTCGCTTTGGAAGTGCTGCAAGGCGCGGCACATTTGAAGGCGGCCCTCACTGGCACCTTGCTTGAAATCGTGGAGGCGAAGTCCCGCATTATTGAAAACTGGATTTCCGAGGGAAAGATGCGCCCCATCGACCCTAAGCACTTCATCTTCGCTATCTGGGCAACCACGCAGCACTATGCCGACTTCAGCGCCCAGATCGAGGCGCTCACGGGCAAGACCATTGCCGACGATGATTTCTACAAGACTACCCACAAGACGCTCACGAGCATTCTCCTCGACGGCGTTCTGCCATGTGGATCTGAAGGATTGGAGGATTGAAGCAGTCATAGCGACGATCCAAGGATATCGATACGCAAATGGAAACGGCGCCAGTCACCCGGCGCCGTCATACTGTTCACTCTGCAGGCTCAAGCGGCTCGAGGGGTTTCTTCGCGACTTGAGGATTGTTCGGGTGTTGGGTCCAGTTGAGGTATGAGCCATCCACGAGGCGCCCTGTGCGACGATCCACTTCGTCCACGAGCGGCACCATCGTGATGCATTTCTCGATTGGACAGATGCTGGCGCAGAGATTGCAGCCGACGCATTCCTCATCGATCACCTCGAAGTGTCGCACGCCATCTTTCAGATGCGTGATCGCCTGATGCGAAGTGTCCTCGCAAGCCACATGGCAGCGGCCGCATTTGATGCAAAGATCTTGATCAATATGCGCCTTCACAGCGTAGTTGAGGTTAAGGTACTGCCAGTCCGTCACGTTCGGGACGGCTGCGCCGACAAAGTCGGGAACCTTGGAGTAGCCGCGCTCGTCCATGAATGCCTCAAGGCCCGTGATCATCTCCTGAACGATCTTGAAGCCATAGACCATGGCTGCGGTGCAGACCTGAACCGTGCCGGCGCCTAAGGCCATGAACTCTGCTGCATCGCGCCAAGTTTCGATACCGCCGATGCCTGAGATCGGCAGGCCATGGGTTGCGGGCGAGCGGGCGATTTCCGCTACCATGTTGAGCGCGATCGGCTTCACCGCAGGGCCGCACATGCCGCCGTGGGTTGCCTTACCGTCCGTATGCGGCCGCGGAATCATGAGGTCGAGATCGACACCGACGATGGAATTGATCGTGTTGATGAGCGACACCGCGTCGGCACCGCCGCGTTTAGCGGCCTCTGCAGGCTTGCGGACATCCGTGATGTTGGGCGTGAGCTTCACGATGACCGGCATGCGCGAATGCGTCTTGCACCAGCGCGTGACCATCTCTACATATTCCGGCACCTGGCCGACAGCCGCGCCCATGCCGCGTTCGGACATGCCATGGGGACAGCCGAAATTGAGCTCGATGCCATCGGCTCCCGTCGCTTCGACGCGGGGAAGAATGCGTTTCCAGGCTTCTTCCTCGCAAGGGACCATGAGCGAGACGACGATGGCCCGATCAGGCCAGCGGCGTTTCATCTCGGTGATTTCCTGCAGGTTCACCTCGAGCGAGCGATCTGTAATGAGCTCGATATTGTTGAAGGCGGACACACGCCGGTCGGGCCCGTGCACGACGCCGTAGCGTGGACCTGAGACATTGACGACCGGGGGGCCCTCCTCACCAAGGGTCTTCCAGACCACGCCGCCCCAGCCGGCGCGGAAGGCGCGCTCGACATTGTATGCTTTGTCAGTGGGCGGTGCTGAGGCAAGCCAGAAGGGGTTGGGCGATTTGATGCCGCAGAAATTGACGCTGAGATCGGCCATGACTCTCTCCCCTTATTCCGCTGCCATCGGCACGAAGCCTTGAAGGGTGCGATCGATCGACAGGGCTGCCTGCTTGCCATCCTCGACAGCCACCACCGTGAGATCGCGCCCCCCAACCACGCAGTCGCCGCCAGCCCAGACATCCGGCAACGACGTGCGGCGATCAGCATCAACCACAATGCGTCCACCATCGAGATCGAGCACATCGCTCGAACCTTCGAGAACCTGCGGCACGAAGAGCTGGCCGATGGCTTTGAAGAGCTGATCCGCCGGCAGTTCGAAAATCTCGCCCGTATCGACAAGGCGCCCATCGCGCTCCACCGTTGCCGCGAAGGTAACGGACCGGAGCACACCGTCCTCGCCATGTACAGCGACAGGTCGCGCCCAGTGACGCACCACGACGCCTTCAGTGAGCGCCAATTCCTGCTCGTAGCGGCTGGCACCCATCTGCTCTGCACCACGACGGTAAACGATGGTCACTTCCTCGGCCCCGAGTTTCTTCGCTTGCACCGCAGCATCGACAGCTGTCATGCCGCCACCGACGACCACGACGCGCCGACCAATCGGCAGCTTGGAGAGATCAGTCGACTGGCGGAGAGCCTCAATGAAAGCCACCGCATCCTCGACGCCGCGCAGCCCGCCATCGTCAATCCCGAGTGAGTTCACCGCCTGAAGGCCGAGGCCGAGGAAGACGGCATCGAAGTCGCGCCGCAGCTCGGTCAGGGTGTAGTCGCGCCCGAGCATTTGATCGCACCGCAGCTCGATACCTCCGACGCTCAGAATCCAATCGACTTCGGCTTGCGCGAAATTGTTGGTCGATTTGTAAGAGGCGATCCCATGCTCGTTGAGACCGCCCGCCTTCTGCCGCTTGTCGAATACCACCACGTCGTAACCAAGCGTGGCGAGCTTATGCGCGCAGGAAAGGCCTGCAGGGCCTGCTCCTACTACTGCGATCCGCCTACCGTTCGGCACACCGTGCTTGTAGAGCTGGCGCCCCGAGGCCATGACCACGTCGGTGGCGTGACGTTGGAGCTGTCCGATGATCACGGGTTTTCCTTCCGCCTCGTTGCGCACGCAGGCCTGCTCGCAGAGCGTTTCCGTAGGGCATACGCGGGCGCACATGCCGCCAAAGATGTTTGAGTCGAGAATGGTCTTGCCGGCGCCTGTCGCATTGCCGGTGGCGATCTGTCGAATGAAGAGCGGAACATCGATGCTCGTCGGACAAGCCGCGACGCAGGGAGCGTCGTAGCAGAACAGGCAGCGCTCTGCCGCCACTCGCGCCTCATGAGCATCGAGAGGAGCATGGAGATCAGAAAACGCGTTACAGTAATCGCCCGAGGGCAGCCGCCCGGCTCGAATATCGGGTGCTGAAGACATAGGTCCTCCTGCGCGCTCGAGGCGCGTTTTACAGGCTGTCGATCCGTTCACCTCGGCCCGCCTCTTTTGGACAGGCTCTTGTTTGACCATCCGATCAAAACTTTTGAATACTGTCAAACACTGTTTAGAATGATTTTTATTGGCACGACCTTCCAAGTGTTCGCCGAGCATCTGCGAAAGGTTCGACCAAACAACGCGAAAAGCACAAGGATTCGGCAGTTGGATACAATCCTCGGCTGAGCGTGCCCGTAGACGGGCGATGTGTGCCTAAAATAGGTTCACGCGGAGCTTGCGCCTCTTCGGTGAAAGAATGCGTGAGGTTCAAGTTCAATGAGAGCTCCGGCACGGCACGAAGCTCCCGACGATCCAGGCGTATTCGGTCTCAGGGCGCATAATAGAGTAGAATCGGCACTATGATGCCGGCTCTGAGATGATCGATCCTGCTTGTCTATCTGAGGGCAGCCGCGAGGCGCGTCAGCTCAACCGCCGCATGTCGGCCATGACAGCGCGCGCTGCGTTATGGCCGGGCGCGCCCGTGACGCCACCACCCGGATGCGTACCTGCGCCACACATATAAAGACCTGTGATCGGGGCGCGGTAATCCGCGTGACCCAACATTGGTCGAGCACTGAAGATCTGGTCGAGGGTCAGAGCGCCATGGAAGATATCGCCGCCGATCAGGCCGAAGGTCCGCTCGAGATCGAGCGGGCTCGTGATCTGCCGTCCTACGACACTCTCCTTGAAGCCGGGAGCATAACGGTCGACAGTGGCTACCATCAGATCAGCCACCTCCTCGCGGTGATCGTCCCAGGAGCGGCCATCCGAGAAGGTCGGTTGGACATGTTGGCAGAACAGGCTTGCCACATGCGCGCCCTTGGGTGCGAGGCTGTCATCGAGGGTCGAGGGGATCAGCATCTCCACCACCGGCTCGCGGCTCCATCCGAAATGCTTCGCGTCGTCATAGGCATGGTCCATATAGGCGAGCGACGGTGCGATGATGATGCCAGCGGTATGGTGATCGGCCACCTCTCGTCCAGGAAGAGCCGTGAAGCTCGGCAAGGATGAGAGCGCCACATTCATGCGGAATGTGCCCGAACCCGACTTCCAGCGCCGCATACGGTTCAGGAAGTCCGCCGGCAGGGCATCTTCCGGGACCAGCTTATCGAAGAGCAGTTTGGGGTGGACGTTGCCAGCCACGGCGCGCGAACGGATCGTACGCCCGTCCTTCAGGACGACACCAGCCGCCCTGCCCTTCTCGACGATGACCTCGCGAACCGGGGCGTTGGTCTCGATCTCGACGCCGCGCTCGCGGGCGGCCTTCGCCATGGCCTGCGTGATAGCGCCCATTCCGCCGATGGCGTGGCCCCAGGCGCCCTTCTTGCCATTCACCTCGCCGAAGACGTGGTGAAGCAGCACATAGGCCGTATTCGGCGTATAGGGACTCGCAAAATTGCCGACAATGGCATCAAAGCCGAAGGCCGCCTTCACGCAATCCGTCTCGAACCAGCCGTCGAGATAATCGCCCGCTGATTTGGCAAAGAGATCAAGGAGCGCTCGCCGATTTGCCATGGAGAGCCCGCGCAAGCGATTACCCGTCATCAGAGCGCGCCAGCCCTCTGACAGAGCCGCACGCCAGCCGCCGGCTACGAGGTTCGGAGGCTGCTGAAGCACGAGATCGCGGAGCACGTCAGCAATTGCGTCAATTTCGCTGGAATAGGCATCGTAGCGCTCGGCATCCTTGGCACTGAACCGCGCGATCTCGGCACGGGTGACGCCCTCGCCGATCTTCAGATACTGGTCATTAGGAAGCGGCAGGAAGTTGGACAGGCGGCGTTCGACAACTTTCAGCCCATGACGTGGCAAGTCCAGATCGCGAATGATCTTGGGGTTGAGCAGGCTTACCGTGTAGGAGGCCACGGAATTGCGAAAGCCGGGATAAAATTCCTCAGTGACGGCCGCGCCCCCCACGACGGAACGCTGCTCGAAAACCTTCACCTTGTATCCGGCCGACGCGAGATAAAAGGCGCAGACGAGACCGTTGTGCCCTGCCCCGATGATGACAATATCGCAATCGCTTGCCACGCTTCGCTATCCCTAGTCCGGTGATTTATCTGTAATTATTGAGCCTAGATCAGTGAAGGATCTGGCTCAAGAAGGTACGAGCGCGCAGCTCCTTGGGATTCGAGAAGAACTCGGACGGTGTGCCTTGCTCGACAATCTCGCCGCGATCCATGAAAACGACCCGATCGGCCACTTGTCGGGCAAAGCCCATCTCGTGTGTGACGACGGCCATGGTCATGCCCTCACCGGCGAGCTGCGTCATGGTGTCGAGCACCTCCTTGACCATTTCGGGATCGAGCGCAGAGGTCGGTTCGTCGAACAGCAGGATGTCGGGCTGCATCGACAGGGCCCGTGCAATGGCTACACGTTGCTGCTGTCCGCCGGAGAGTTGCGAGGCATATTTATGAGCCTGGTCCGGGATGCGTACCTTGCCAAGATAATGCAGCGCCCTGTCTTCTGCCTCCTTCTGCGAGACGCCGCGCACGAGCCGCAACGCGAGCGTGCAGTTTTCCAGCACCGTCAGGTGAGGAAACAGATTGAACTGCTGGAAGACCATGCCGACCCTTTTCCGCACTGCCTCCACGGCTTCGGGCTTTCGGGTTAACGCGATGCCATCGACAATGATCTGTCCCTCCTGAAAACTCTCAAGCGCATTGATAGTGCGGATGAGCGTCGACTTCCCCGAACCCGAAGGGCCACAGATGACGAGCTTCTCACCGCGGGTAATGGTGAGGCTGACGTTCTTCAGGGCTTGAAAGGTGCCGTACCATTTCGACAGGTTCTTGATCTGGACGGCAGGGATTGCTCCCATGGATTCAGGCGCCGTTTCCACGAGAGAGAGCTTTTTCTTCTGCATCACGAATGAATCTCCTCTCAGACATGCCTGGTTCCGGTCGTGACAATCGTCATCGCACTTGGGCCCTGTTGAAGCGCCGCTCGATGCGCGTCTGGATGAGTTCCAGAATGATAGACAGGATCCAATAGATCAGCGAGGCGGTGATCATCATTTCCACATGACGGAACTCGGTCTGTCCCTGGGTGCGGGCAAGATACATGAGCTCCCACACGCCAACCACAGACACCAGCGAGCTGTCCTTCAGCATGGCGATGAACTGGTTTCCTGTCGGCGGAATGATGATGCGCATGGCCTGGGGAAGGATGATGCGGGTCAACGTGTCTCTCGGCTTCAACCCAAGAGCGCGGGAGGCCTCCCACTGGCCCTTCGGAATGCTCTCGATGCCAGCGCGGAAGATCTCGGTCATGTAGGCACCGTAGCAGAGCGACAGGGCCAGGATACCTGCGGGAACCGCGTTGATGACGTATCCAAGCTGCGGCAGACCAAGATAGATCATGTAGATCTGCATGAGCAGCGGCAGGCCGCGGAACAGAGAGGTATAGAAATTCGCTATTCCTAAGGCGATTCCGTTGGAGGACAGCTTGGCGATAGCGCCAATCATCGCCAGGACGGATGCGACGACAATCGAGATGGCCGACACATACAGGGTCGTCACCAAGCCCTGCGTGAGCAGGAAACCGATCTTGCGGCGGATGAACTCGAAACTGAGATCGAACGAATAGAAAAACAGCAGGACGAGAAGTGCCAGTTCCACCCATACGGCATACATCTGATGTCTGATGCTGAGCCGCATCACCACGGCCACGTTCAATGCAACGACAGCCGTGATGACCAGGGCGACAATGACGTTTGCCGCAAACGGTGAACCCTCCGCCAAGCCAAAAAGTCCCGCAAGCGCTTTGCCGAGTGATGTGGCTCCAGCCTGCGTGTAGAGAAGAACGCTGAAGAGAAGCCCAAGACCCGGAATGTAGATGGACGGTCGGGACAGCAGCCTCGGGTAATCGACGTTATCGGCGTAATGCATCAGGCCAATCCTCTCTCAAACCCATTTCAATGGCAGCATCAATTTTAGGCCGACTTCCGCTCTCGAAAGAGATCCGCCGCCTGATAGGCCCAGTATGTCAGCTGAGCGGCTACGCGGCCGGCAATCCAGCCATTCCAGGCAAGACCGAAGGGAGCAAACAATTTGTACCGATCCGTCTCACCGAGGATCGCTTCTGCAATCACGCGCCCGCCGATGGCGGTGGTGTTCATTCCGTGTCCGCCAAAGGCCGTGCAGTACCAGACACCAGGCTGCAACCGTCCAATCTGAGGCATCATGTGGCGCGCATAGGACATCAGGCCCGACCAGACGATCTCGACATCGAGATCCCTCAGCTGCGGGTAGGTCGAGACCATCGTCTTGTGCAGCAGATGGCCGAGAAGGCGCGGCTCCGTCGTACGTGTCGTGATCTTGCCACCCCAGAGGACACGTTCGCCGCCATCGACGACGCGATAATAGTCACCTGCACGCCGGTCATCGCCGATAGCCGCATCGGTTAGAATCGCGCTCGCAATCAGCCCCCGGTTAGGCTTGGTCAGCATCACATAGGTCGCGATGGGCAGATAGCTATGCTTGAGCTGTGGAATGAGATTTCCCGTGTAGCCGCCTGATGCAATCACCAAATCATTCGCGTCAACCGAGCCATGTGCCGTTTTGGCGATCTTGGTCGCACCATTCAGGGCAACCGCAACGGCAGCCGATCCTTCGTAAATCTTACCTCCTAACCGCTCGATTTCCGCAGCAATTGCCTGGGCATAGGTGAGAGGATTAAAATGGAAGGCATTAGGATCAAACAGAGCCTGGTAGTAGCGCGGCGAGACGAGCAGCTGCTTCAATTCATTCCGGCTCTTGAATTCGATCTTGTAATCGAATTCCTTTTCCAGCCAATCGCGATGTGCCTTGAGATCATCCGTCGCCTCGTAGCGTACAGCGCCCAGGATGCCATGGGTCGGCTTTGCATCTTGAATGGCGAAGGCGTGGACGTTCTTCAGAACATCCTCCATGCCTTCGATGGAAAGGCGGTGCAGCTCCTTGGCATGATCCGCGCCGACCATCCGTTGGATGTTCTTGTAGCGGGCCGCCCAACCGGGGCTCACGAAACCGCCATTGCGCCCCGAGGCGCCCCAGGCGACGCGGTTGGCTTCCAGCAAACAGACCTTCCGGCCTTTCCGCACCAGTTCGAGAGCGACTGTCAGGCCGGCCAGCCCCCCACCCACAACACAGACATCAGCCTTCACGCGCCCTTCGAGCGCCGGTCTCTGGACAGCATCCGGACCCAGTGCCCGGCGGTAATAGGTTTCGATGTAGGACATGATCGGTTGTGTCGTGTTGCGGGTGGGAGATTTAATCAGGTTGAGGCAAGTTTACTTGCTGTAATCTGCGCCGTACCACTTCGTGGTCAGCTTGCTCAGAGTGCCGTCATCCTTCATGCTCTGGATGATGCTGCCGAGCTTGGCGGTCCATTCCGGATCACCCTTGTCCGTCACCACTACGAGTGGCTCCTTGAAGGCAGCGTCGCCGGGCAGGATCTTCACTGGATACCTGTTTTTGATGGCGTTCTGGGCGGTCTGCTCCGGTGCGATCACCGCATGGATGCGCGTGCCGTCGCCTAAACGCAGATCGTCGAATGGCAGCATCGAGTCGGCATAGGTCTTCACCTCACCGGGTGTCAGCGTATACTGGATCGGCGGAATGCCGGGGGCATCGATTTCGAGACGGCGATTGATGTAATCCTCGGAGGTCGTTCCGGTCTCGACACCGATCTTCTTGCCATTCAGATCGCTGCGCGAGGCGGCCTTGCTGTCTTTGTGCACCACGAACACATAAGGGCTGTAGTAGTAGATGCCTGCGAAGTCGATCACCTGGGCGCGCGCCTTGGTGGGCGTCACGGAGCCAACGGCCACATCGAATCGGCCATGCCAGCGACCGCCGGTCATCACGTTCCATTCCGGCGTCTCGAAGCTTACCTTTACGCCGAGGCGCTTGGCGATTTCATTGGCGACGTCCACGTCAAAACCAACGAGCTTGTTACTGTCATCAAGGTAGCTCTGCGGAGGCCACCCGCTGTTGGTCGCCACCTTCATCTCACCGGCCTTCATAACCCGGTCCATGGTCGGGCCAGCCTGAGCCGCTGTATTCATGGCCGAGACGAATCCCAGGGCCACCATTGTGCCAAGAAAGAGCTTACGCATCCTTCATCTTTCCTCTTGTGGTTGGATAACAAGGCGATAGGTTTTTCCTATTTCTTGGAGCCGTAGCTCACGCCCAGTGCGACTGAGCGTCAAAACAAGCTTCCGCCCCATCAGGCGATGGAAGCTCTGAAAATCTTTTGAGAGAAGGACCGGTTCGAAACAAAGACACCGGACGGCTCGCCCTACGCTAACCACACTTGGAGCCGCGCAGCCGGGCAACACTCGTCTCAGTGACCGAAGGGCTGCGCATGGACTGATCTAAGCAGTTCCAGAATCCGCAGCCTGCGAGGCTCATGTTCCGCAACCTGCCGAAAGCGATCAGCCTTCAGCACACGCGAGTTGCTGCGAAATCAGCCACTTATTCATTTGAACTCTCCCTCACGGCGTTTTCGCCAATTTATGTTGTCTGACAGCAGACGACTAATCTTCGTTGCTGTCAATAGCGCAGACGCTAGGGAAGGGAAAGTTTCAGCCGCTTCAAGCCTGAGTGGGAGACGCACCCGGGTATACTGCCTAAATCCAGAGTTCAGGCAAGAAGCTAAGAGACGGCTTTATTTGCGGATGAAACTGAACGAGAAACGACTGCCGCGATGGTAGTCCTTCGCGAAGACTACGGGAACTCCTGTCGGTGTGAAAGCTGTTTCCGTGATCAAGAAAGCCGGACCAAAATCATGCAGGTCGTTTCTCTCGCTGACATCATGCGGCAGCATGACGGACGCAGCAACCGCTGCGGACATTCGCGGACGCATGTCATGACGCTCCAGCAGATCGAGTAAGGATCCGCTCCAGTCGATGTCGTAGAGACGATCGGAAGCGACGGATCGCGGGATATAGTCGAGGCAGTAGACCAAGACCTCCTCCCTCTGCATCCGTAGCCGTTCCAGGCGAATGACTCGAGCACCGGGGGAGAGACGCAAGGCTGCCTGCACTTCCTCTGATGCGACCTCCTCGGAAATCGACACAACCTTGTTGGTCGAGCGATATCCCGACTTGTGCATCATATCCGTAACGCTCTCGAAGCAGGTGATCGGCCGCTCAACTTGGAGAGCCGCCGCGGCAGAGACAAAGCGGCCCTTGCCATGCTTCACATAAATGGCGCCATCCTGCTCTAGAAGCTTCAACGCCTCTCGCAGAGCCGGCCGCGAGATCTGAAACTTCCGGGTGAGTTCCGCCTCCGTCGGCAGCTGATCGCCTGGTTTTAGACCCCGCTCCTCGATTAAGGCGCTAATCGCATCGCGCAGTTGTAAAACTATGGTTCGCTCGTCTCGGAGCGGAGTGATCAGGGACATATCGGGCTCAGCTCACTCTTGAGGCTAGTTGTTAGCCCACGCAGAATGGAACGATCTTTAGCCTGGGCGCAAGTTTCTCAAGCAGCCCCCTTTGGCGGTCCAGCATCCAGGTCTCTCCTCCTGTCAAAATCGTAAACCTGACCAATGGATAATAAAGCCCGGCATTAAACAGGCTTGACAGCGTGTAGTTTCCCAGTCCCTAGGCGTCAGACGACTGTCATTAAGCCGTCCCCAATTCCGACATTGCTCAGGAACCCACATGCTGAGCTTCGATGAAGAGCGTTTCTTCAGGTTCTGTTGCAGATAGGGTAGGTCCATATCGTATGGCTCGACGATGGAGGCGCTCTGCGTCGTACATTGAGCGCCTTCGGGATCAGTGTCTCACAGGACATCTCTACCAACAGCGATGCTCATCATCTCGGTATTGAAGGACTCGATGTTGCCTTTGCCTCTGCTGAAGAGGATTTGGATCACGCGGAGCAGCTCCTGAATACCCTTCTTTCAAGAGGCACGAATCTCGCTGTTGTGACATGCGGCTCTCGCGGCAGCATGGATTCCGATGACACCCGCATAAGAAGGACAGGCATCAAACCTGTGGAGGTCGTGGATACGATTGGAGCCGGCGACAGCTCTATTGCCTGGTACTCCAGCGGACAGGACCTCCAAAGACCCTGGAAATGGGACGAGATATAGCGACCGGGGCTCGCTGCCATGTCGGTGGCTTTCCGCAACCGGTGCTCCCTCTCTGAGGCCGGAGACATTGTAAGGCTGACCTTGAGCCGCCCAAGGAAGTTGGGGACACGCACCGCCGCACCTACCTTCACTATATTGACGGAAACCGCCTCACATGCACTATATATTGTAGTCATGGGTCTTCGGATTCGCATCCGAAGCTAAGAGGGAATCCGGTGAGCCTTAAGGGCAAATCCGGGGCTGCCCCCGCAACTGTGAGCGACGAGTCTCCTGCCATCACATGTCACTGGTGAGCCATCACCGGGAAGACCGGCAGAAGGTGATGACCCGCAAGCCAGGAGACCTGCCCAGGACTGACGATCATGTCCTCGGGCGGGGTGCCCCGAAGGATCGCTCTGCTCACCGCGTATGATATGCACGGTCTGCCTCGCGTTCCTCGGCCCATGCCCCCAACATTTTGGGGTTGCCGAATGTCAAATTCTCTCTCCACGACACAGACCGCTACTGCGGTGCCTTTCGCCTCTTCCGCAGAGCCGCCTGCTTCATCTGCATCCGGCCACCGCATCATCCGCCGTAACGGCAGTGTCACGCCTTTCGATGCCGCGAAGATCGGGCTGGCACTGACCAAGGCTTTTCTCAGCGTCGAGGGTTCGACGGCTGCCGCCTCCCGTCGCGTCCATGAAACGGTTTCATCTCTCACCACAGAGATCGTTACCGCCCTCACCCGCCGGGCTGAAGCAGGGTGCACCTTCCATATCGAGGAGGTTCAGGATCAGGTCGAGCTCGCTCTCATGCGTGGTGGGCATCACAAGGTGGCTCGCGCCTATGTTCTTTATCGCGAGCAACGCGCCGCCGAGCGGGCCAAGGCTGCGCCGGCACTTACGCCTCAAGAGCCACCGCTGCACATGACGCTGGCCGATGGCACGCGAGTTCCTCTGGACATGATGCGTCTGCAAGTGCTCGTAGCAGAAGCCTGTCAGGATTTCGCAGATGTCGCAGCGAACGACATCTTGGCCGAGACCCGGCGCAATCTTTACGATGGCATCCAAGAGGCGGAGCTGGCGCTCGCGCCCGTTCTGGCCGCACGCACCCTGGTTGAACGGGAGCCGAACTACTCCTTTGTCAGCGCCCGCCTGCTGCTCGACAACCTACGCAGGGAGGCTCTGAGTGCCGTCTATGGTGAACGGCAGCAGGCCACGCAGGCTGAGATGGTTGAACGTTATGCCGAGTATTTTCCGAAATATGTGAAAAAGGGAATCGAGGCAGAACTGCTCGACCCTGAACTCGGGCGCTTCGACCTTCGTCGTCTGGCAGCAGCGCTGAAACCGGAGCGAGATCTGAACTTCCAGTATCTCGGCCTGCAGACCCTCTATGATCGCTACTTCCTGCACATTGCGGGCACCCGGTTTGAATTGCCCCAAGCATTCTTTATGCGCGTGGCAATGGGCTTGGCTTTGCGCGAGATTAACCGCGAGGAGAAGGCGATCGAGTTCTACGATCTCCTGTCCTCCTTCGGCTTCATGGCCTCGACGCCAACCTTGTTCAATGCCGGCACGACGCGTCCACAACTCTCCTCTTGCTTCCTGACAACCGTCCCAGACGACCTCGATGGCATCTTCAAGGCTGTGAAAGACAACGCGCTGCTCGCCAAATACTCGGGCGGCCTCGGCAATGATTGGACCCCGGTGCGCGGTCTGGGCGCTCATATCAAGGGCACCAATGGAGAAAGCCAGGGCGTCGTGCCTTTCCTGAAGGTTGCAAACGACACGGCCATTGCTGTGAACCAGGGCGGCAAGCGAAAAGGCGCTGTCTGCGCCTATCTCGAGACATGGCATATCGACATTGAGGAATTCCTGGACCTCAGGAAGAACACCGGCGACGACCGCCGCCGCACCCACGACATGAACACCGCCAACTGGATTCCGGACCTGTTCATGCAGCGCGTTTCCGCGGACGGTGTGTGGACCCTGTTCTCGCCAGACGAGACGCCAGATCTGCACGATCTCTACGGCCCGGCTTTCAAGGAAGCCTATGAATCCTATGAGGCCAAGGCTGCACAGGGCGCCATCAAGATCTTCCGGCAGGTCCGAACGGTGGATCTTTGGCGGCGCGTGCTCACCATGCTGTTCGAGACGGGACATCCCTGGATCACCTTCAAGGACCCTTGCAACATCCGCTCGCCTCAGGGACATGTGGGTATCGTGCATTCGTCCAATCTCTGCACGGAAATTACCCTCAATACATCGCCTGATGAAGTCGCCGTCTGCAATCTCGGCTCCATTAATCTCGCCCATCACGTGACGTCACAAGGAATTGACCACGAGCGTCTAGCGCGCACGGTAGCGACCGCCATGCGGATGCTCGACAACGTGATCGACATCAATTTCTACACCATCCCCGAGGCCCGTCGCTCAAACTTGCGTCATCGCCCCGTCGGCCTCGGGCTCATGGGCTATCAGGATGCACTCCACACCCTTCGCCTGCCGATCACATCCGAAGGGGCTGTTGCCTTTGCTGACGAGAGCATGGAGATCATCAGTTTCCATGCCATCTCGGCGTCTTGCGATCTCGCCGCAGAACGCGGTCGTTATCCGAGCTTCGAAGGCTCGTTGTGGTCGCAAGGAATTCTCCCCATCGACTCTCTCGAGCGGCTTGCGGAAGCCCGCGGAGGACTGGAACTCGACCGCTCGGTGACCCTCGACTGGTCCTCCCTGCGCGAGCGTGTCATGAAGATTGGCATGCGCAACTCCAATGTCATGGCCATCGCGCCGACAGCGACCATCTCGAATATTTGCGGGGTCTCGCAATCCATCGAGCCGACCTTCCGCAACCTCTATGTGAAGGCCAATATGTCGGGCGATTTCACTGTGGTGAACCCGGCGCTTGTACATGACCTGAAGGCGCGTGGCCTGTGGGACGAGGTGATGATTGCGGACCTGAAATACTTTGATGGAAGTCTCGCTCCCATCGACCGGGTTCCAGACGACCTCAAGGCACTCTATGCAACGGCCTTCGAGATCGAACCATCCTGGCTGATCGAAGCAGCGGCGCGCCGTCAGAAATGGATTGATCAGGCGCAGTCGCTCAATCTCTACATCGCCAATCCGAATGGACGAAAGCTCGATGGCATGTATCGCCTAGCCTGGGAGCGCGGGCTCAAGACGACCTATTACCTGCGCGCCACGGCTGCGACCCATGTGGAGAAATCGACCCTCAGGAGGACGGACGGCAAGCTGAACGCCGTGCAGGTTACCCCGGCTCTTGCAAGCGATACATCTGAGGCCAAGGCCTGCTCCATCGACGACCCCGCCTGCGAAGCCTGCCAGTAAGCGGCTTCTGCCTTCTCGATCCTCTCTGCACGGCCGCGCTCGCATGCGCGGCCCATCTCGATCATTCAAGGAACCTTCTATGCTCGACTGGGATACCCCTCGGAACACTGCTCAACCCACGTTCATTCCCTCTTCCTCCCTCGCCGATACGACGGGCCTTGGCTCCATCGACCGCAGCGGCGGGCGTGTCAGTGTGGATGAGAAGGCAATGATCAATTGCCGCGCCGATGTGAACCAATTGCTGCCACTCAAATATAAATGGGCGTGGGAAAAGTATCTCGCGGCCTGCAACAATCACTGGATGCCGACTGAAGTTTCCATGCAGGCGGATATCGCACTGTGGAAGTCTCGCGACGGGTTAACGGAAGACGAGCGGCGCATGGTCAAGCGTAATCTGGGCTTCTTCGCAGCCTCGGAGAGTCTGGTTGCCAACAACATTGTTCTCGCAATTTATCGGCAGCTCACCAATCCGGAATGTCGCCAATATCTGCTCCGCCAAGCATTCGAGGAGGCGGTCCACACGCACACTTTCCAATACATCGTCGAGAGCCTTGGCCTCGATGAGGGCGAGCTGTTCAACATGTATCGCGAGGTTCCTTCGATTACCGACAAGGCCGCCTGGGCGCTCAGGCACACACAAGGAATCGAGAATCCCTCATTCGTTACGGGAACTCCGGAAGCAGACCAGGCTTTTCTGCGCGATCTCATCGCTTTTTACGTCGTCTTCGAAGGTATGTGGTTCTACACGGGCTTCGCGCAGATCCTGGCTCTGGGCCGTCGTAACAAGATGGTCGGGATCGCGGAGCAGTACCAATACATTCTACGCGACGAGAGCATCCACCTGAATTTCGGGATCGATGTCATCAACCAGATCAAGATCGAGAACCCGCATCTCTGGACGCTCCCCTTCCAGGAGGAGGTTCGCCAGATGCTACGCGAGGCAGCAGATCTTGAAGCGGCCTATGGCCGGGACACTATGCCTCGCGGCCTCCTTGGCCTGAATGCGACCTTGTGCGAGCAATACATGCACTTCATCGCCAATCGGCGCTGCGCTCAGCTTGGCTTGAGCTATGTCTTCGCCGAGGTCGACAATCCCTTCCCCTGGATGTCCGAGGCGATGGACCTGAAGAAGGAAAAGAACTTCTTCGAGACTCGCGTCATCGATTACCAGAGCGGCGGCGCTCTGGCTTGGGACTAGAGCATCGTGCGGAAAAGTGGATCCGGTTTTCGCTGACGCGGACCTCCGGTTCCGCTCTCAACGATGCTCTGCTTGGAAGAGAAAGCATCGGATGGGTCCCAAAAGTGCAAATCCACTTTTCACGTCCGATGCTGTAGACAAAAAGTGAGGCGGGGCGCTCGACAGTGCCCCGCATTTGCTGAACTTAGTGCCGCAGACCAGGCGCCTCTTGGCCGGTACGAGCTACGTATTCGGTATAGCCACCGCCATACTGGTGAATGCCTTCCGGCGTGAGCTCAAGAACCCGGTTTGACAAGGCCGCCAGGAAGTGACGATCGTGCGAGACGAAGAGCATGGTACCCTCATAGCGCGAGAGCGCCTCGATCAGCATCTCCTTGGTCGCCATGTCCAAGTGGTTCGTGGGTTCGTCGAGCACCAGGAGGTTCGGCGGATCGTATAGCATCTTGGCCATCACGAGACGCGCCTTCTCGCCGCCTGAGAGCACGCGGCATTTTTTCTCTGCATCGTCGCCCGAGAAGCCGAAGCATCCGGCGAGCGTGCGCAGCGAGCCCTGCCCTGCCTGCGGGAACGATTCCTCCAGGAATTCGAACACGGTGAGCTCACCGTCGAGCACCTCCATGGCGTGCTGGGCGAAATAGCCCATCTTCACGCTGGCGCCGATGGTGACTGTGCCCTGGTCGGGCTCCGCAGTGCCCGCCACGAGCTTCAGCAGCGTTGACTTTCCGGCACCGTTAACGCCCATGACGCACCAGCGCTCCTTGCGGCGCACCGCGAAGTCGAGACCCTCGTAGATGCTGCGGCTGCCATAGCTCTTATGCACGTTCTTCAGGCTGATTACATCGTCGCCTGAGCGCGGCGCGGGAAGGAACTCGAACGCTACGGATTGACGCCGCTTGGGCGGCTCCACGCGTTCGATCTTCTCCAGCTTCTTCACCCGGCTTTGCACCTGCGCGGCGTGCGAGGCGCGGGCCTTGAAGCGCTCGATGAACTTGATTTCCTTGGCGAGCATCGCCTGCTGACGCTCGAACTGCGCCTGCTGCTGCTTCTCGTTCAGCGCACGCTGCTGCTCGTAGAACTCGTAATCGCCAGAATAGGTGGTGAGCGAACCACCGTCGATCTCGATGATCTTGTTGACGATACGATTCATGAAGGCGCGGTCGTGCGAGGTCATGAGCAGAGCGCCCTCATAGCCCTTGAGGAACTCCTCAAGCCAAATGAGGCTCTCAAGATCGAGATGGTTGCTCGGCTCATCGAGGAGCATGGCATCAGGACGCATGAGAAGAATACGGGCGAGTGCCACGCGCATCTTCCAGCCGCCGGACAAGGCGCCCACATCACCGTCCATCATCTCCTGGCTGAAGCCCAGGCCATCCAGCACCTCGCGGGCGCGACCTTCGAGCGAATAGCCATCGAGTTCCTCGTAGCGCGCCTGCACCTCGCCGTAGCGCGCGATGATCTCGTCGAAATTTCCCGCCTGATCCGGGTCCGCCATCGCGGCCTCGAGCCTCTTCAGTTCGGCCGCCACTTCACTGACGGGGCCAGCCCCGTCCATCACCTCCGCGACCGCGCTGCGACCCGCCATCTCGCCCACATCCTGGCTGAAATAGCCAATGGTCACGCCACGATCGACGGAGATCTGGCCCTCGTCCGGCTGTTCCTCCCTGGTGATCATCCGAAAGAGCGTCGTCTTGCCCGCGCCGTTGGGGCCTACCAGACCGACCTTCTCGCCCTTCTGGAGGGTCGCGGAGGCTTCGATGAAGAGGATCCGGTGACTGTTTTGTTTGCTGACGTTCTCGACGCGAATCATAGTTCCTAGGCCTAAAGCAGTTGCGGCGGCCTTATGGCATGGGTCGCGCCTGGGGACGAGGGCCTCAGGGCGGACAAAATGTCAGCCTCCCTCCTCACCTCTTTAGTCCTAGTCTCTGGACCTACCTGCTAAATGGCCTCCCAAGCCGCAGAGGCCTCCGAGCGCCGGAGCGCATCGAGAATACGCAGATTCTGGATTGCATCGTCCAACCCATAGGCCAAAGGCTCAGCTCCTCGAACAGCCCGGCTGAAGGCCTCGCCCTGGAGCTGATACTGGTCCACCACTGGAAATTCCGTGACTTGAGCCGATCCGCCACCATGAAGCGTGCCGTCATCCAAAAAGATCCGAACCGGCTTGTCCGCGGGAGCATTGAAGGGAATTTCGATTTCGATTCGCCCTCTCGTGCCAAGAGCCTGAATTCGCTGGAAAGGAATTGTCTGGGTTGAAACCGTAAAGGTCAGCTGCCGACCCGCACCGAAATCCATGAGCGCGCTCGTCATACGATCGGTTCCGAACGCGGGATCTCGGTCGGCCAGGGCGATCACCCGGAGCGGTTCCGCATCGAAAAAGTAGCGCCCCGCCACCACGGCATAGCACCCGATGTCCAGAAGACCGCCACCGCCGATATCGGCCTTGTTGCGGATATTGGCGGGATCGACATTGAAATAGGAGAAGGCCACCTGCAGGGCTCGCAGCTCGCCGATCTCACCGCCTCTGATCAGATCTCTGACATGCTGCCATTGCGGATGGTGTCGCACCATGAACGCCTCGGCAATCAGCACCTGGGATGAAGCTTCTTTCAGCTTCTCGGCCTCAGCGGACGTGATCGCGATTGGCTTCTCGCACAGGACATGCTTGCCGGCAGCAGCAGCCGCTAAAGTCATCGGAACATGCAGATGATTGGGAAGTGGGTTATAGATCGCCTCGATTTCCGGATCAGCCAGCAAGGCTTCATAGGAACCATAGGCTTTCGGAATTCCGAGCTCGTCGGCCATCTCCTGCGCGGAAGCCTCATGACGGGAGGCGACAGCCACTATGTCGCATAAAGAGCTCTTCATCATTCCCGGCACGACCTTCGTCCGGCCGATCCTTGCCGTACTCAGAATCCCCCAGCGTACAGGTTGCATACTGTCCTCCCATATAAAGTGTTATTGAGACAGAACCCGCGCGCGGGCCCGGCTCTGTCGCGATACCTTCTTCGTATCCTGCAAGAATGGACTTGTCGTGTCGCGTTCCAGCAGTGTCAACGGCAGTCGTACGTTCCAATCCTCCGGGTTCATTTCCTGGCGGATCATCTTAAGCAGCACATCTGCACCCTTTCGCCCAAGATCATGCAGCGGCTGCTGAAATGTGGTCAGTGTCGGCTCGACATAATCGGCAAACTCTATGCCATCAAATCCGATCACGGAAACATCCTCAGGAACGCGAATGCCAGCGGCCCGAACGACCTTCATGAATCCAATCGCGCTCTCGTCGGAAGACGCGCATATGCCTGTCGGTCTGTTCTTGAGGCGCAGGAAGGCTTCTGCAGCAGCAACCCCGGCCGAAAAGACGAACCGCCCCTCCCAACACACGAAGTCCCGTTCGGACAAACCTGCCTCGGCGATGCCTTCAAGAAAACCTGCAAGACGCTCAGCCGCAATGACGTTAGGAGGTGGTCCAGCGATGTATCCCAACCTTCTGTGCCCGAGCCGAACCAGATATTCAACGGCAGCGCGGGACGCCTCGCGATCCTGAACGACGATATTCGGGACCTTCTCGTCCTGGATAGCCGCGCACATGGCCACCATGGGAAGTCCAGCCTCCCTCATCGTTCGCTTGTCGCTTTCAGGAATGCGGCCATTCATCAGAATGACGCCATCGATCTGTCGGGACAAGGCAAGCTCGACATAGCGCGCCTCCCGCTCGGCACAATTGTCAAGATTGCCGATGACAAGGCCGTAACCTGATCGTGTGAGCTCATCATCGATCCCGCGCAGAATTTGAGCGAAGACAGGATTGGCAAGGTTGGGTACCACAACCAAGGCTGTCATCGTACGGCGCTTGCGAAGATTTCTCGCCATGCTGTTCGGGGTGTAGCCGCTGCGTCGTACAGCCTCCGCGACGAGGTCGCGCGTCTTCTGCCTGACCTTGTTCGGATCAGCCAGAACACGGCTAACCGTCGCGGTGGAGACACCGGCGAGCCGAGCGACATCGGCGATGCGCACTCCCTTTGCGGAACGCCAGCCTTTCCGGCTCATGGAGAATACTCCTGAGACTCCAACAAGATATCATCCCTCACTTCATAGACCATGTTTATGGTTTCCGTAGTGTCTTGACTTATTGTAAAAGTGATTACAACTTATGACACAAGATGTAATCGATTACAAAATTCGATACAACGCTTCTGGGAGGAAGCCATGCGCCTGAAGAAACGCGTTTCTGCGTATACCCTTGCTTTTGCCTTCATCTCGAGCTCTGGAGCACTTGCACAGCAGAAGGCTGAGGTACTCCATTGGTGGACATCGGCGGGTGAATCCGCCTCTGTCAAAGTCTTCGCCGATCAGTTCACGAAAGCCGGCGGCACCTGGGTCGATAATGCGATTGCAGGTGGCCCAAATGCCCGCACGGCCGGCATCAACCGCATTGTGGGCGGCAACCCGCCGACCATGATGCAATTCAACACCGGCAAACAGTTTGACGAACTTGTCAGCAACGACCTCGTCCGCGATGTCGAGAAGCAGGCGCAGGCTGGAAAATGGCGTGAGATCATGCCGAAGCCGATCGTCGACGCCACGGTTCGAAACGGCAAGTTTTACGCAGTACCCGTTAACATTCACGGTCAAAACTGGCTCTTCTACAACACCAAGATCTTCGCCGATGCCGGCCTCGAGCCTCCGAAGACCTTCCCTGAGCTGGTAAAGAGTGGTGAAAAGTTGAAGGCGAAAGGCGTGATCCCTCTCGCCTTGGGCGGTCAGCCGAACTGGGAGCACAACCTGTTCCGTGCGGTCCTCGTTGGCCATGGCGGAGCGGACATGTTCCGCAAGCTCTACGGGGCGCGTGACCAGGCAACGGTGAAGAGCCCCAAGTTCAAGGAAACAGTTGAGCTCTTTGGCAAGATGCGCGGTCTCGTCGATCCGGGCAGCCCGGGCCGCAACTGGAACGACGCCACGGCGCTCGTGATTACGAACAAGGCGGCCATGCACTTCAATGGTGACTGGGCCAAGGGCGAGTTCATCGCCGCAGGCCAAACCGCCGGCAAGGAATATAACTGCACCCTCGTCGGCGAAGGTGGCGGCAAGCTCGTGATCGGCGGCGACGTGTTCGTCTTCCCGACCACGAAGGACAAGAACGTGCTCGCGACTCAGGACAAGCTGATCGAGGTTCTCCTCGACCCGACCAGTCAGATCGAGTTCAACAAGAAGAAGGGCTCGATTCCGGTTCGCATGGACGTGGACGTGTCCTCCATGGATCCTTGTGCCCAGAAGTCCCATGCCGTTCTGAAGGATCCCGCAAACCAGGTTGAGGCGATGGAGCTGCTCAGCACGCCGAACTTCTCCGGCGCAATGCAGGATGCCGTCACTCAATATTGGAACAGCCCGAACATGACCGCGGATGCCTTCATCGAGAAGGTGCTCAGCGCCATGCGCGATGCAAGCTGACGAGTCACGGCTCGCCCCTTCGGGGGCTGGGGCGAGCCGTCCTCCGCTGGATCCAACATTTTCGACAGGGTATTCTCGATGGCGACCATTTCGATCCGCGCCCCTAGCATCAGTGCTTCGTCTTCGCCTCCAAGGCGCCGCCTTCTCACTCGCCTTCCTGCCGCTTTTGCTCTTTTGCCGACTGCGCTGATCGTCCTTGTCGTCTATATCGGCTGCATGCTGTGGACGGTGCGACTTTCCTTCACCAGTTCCACACTTCTTCCAAAGCTCGATTGGGTTGGCCTCGCGCAATATAGCCGCCTGTTTGCCAACGACCGCTTCCTGACATCGGCTTCAAACATCGTCATCTTCGGGGCCCTCTTCATTTCCGGCTGCCTCATCCTCGGTTTTCTTCTCGCTGTCTTCATCGACCAGAACGTTCGCGGTGAGGGCATATTCCGCACGTTGTTTCTTTATCCCTATGCCATGTCCTTCGTCGTGACCGGCGTTGCCTGGCAATGGTTTCTCAATCCAGGCCTCGGCTTGCAAAAGCTCGTGCGCGACATGGGCTTTCCCACCTTCACCTTCGACTGGATCGTCAATCAGGACATGGCGATCTACACTATAGTCATCGCTGGCCTTTGGCATGGCTCCGGATTGACGATGGCGATCCTCCTTGCAGGCCTTCGCGGTGTGGACAACGATCTCTGGAAAGCCGCGCGGGTCGATGGCGTTCCCACGTGGCGTGTCTACACTTCGATCATCCTGCCCCTGCTCCGCCCCATGATCGTGACGGCCACCGTTCTTCTCGCCACCGGCGTCGTGAAGCTCTATGATCTCGTCGTGGCCATGACCCTGGGCGGCCCCGGGATCGCCACGGAGGTCCCTGCAAAGTTCGTGATGGACCATCTGTTCGAGCGCAACAACATCGCACTTGGGACAGCAGCTGCAACGATCATGCTGATCGCCGTCGTCTCCATCCTGGCACCGTGGGTCTACACGAAGTACGTCCGCCAGCAAGGGAGGCACGCATGAGCCATGTCGTTCCTCAGGGTCGCCGCCCGCGGCACCTCACTCCCGGACGCATCGGCGTCTACGCTTTCCTGATCACGGCGGCGCTCTTCTTCCTCCTGCCGCTCTGGATCATGGTGGTAACCTCGCTCAAGCCCATGGATGAGATCCGCCTCGGCAACATTCTGGCTTGGCCCCAGACTCTGACTTTCGAGGCGTGGCTCAAAGCCTGGTCGTCCGCCTGCACAGGCCTTGAATGCAATGGCATCAGCGTGGGTTTCTGGAACTCGGTGCGCATCCTGATCCCGTCTGTGATCTGCTCGATCATCGTTGGTGCCATTAACGGCTACGCCCTCTCTTTCTGGCGTGTTAAAGGAGCGAATGTGCTGTTCGGCGTTCTGCTCCTCGGTGCCTTCATCCCCTACCAGGTATTCCTCTATCCTCTGGTACGCATCTTCTCGATGACGGGCGTTTATAACTCGCTGCTCTGCATCGTGGTGGTGCATGTGATCTTCGGCTTGCCGACCATGACGCTCCTGTTCCGCAACTATTATGCAGGCCTGCCGATCGAACTGTTCAAGGCGGCACGCATCGACGGCGGTGGCTTCTGGGCCATTTTCCTCCGAGTGATGCTGCCTATGTCGACGCCGATGCTGGTCGTCGCGACTATCCTGCAGGTCACAGGCATCTGGAACGATTTCATCTTCGGGCTCACCTTCGCCGGCCGGGAAAACCTGCCGATGACGGTACAGCTCAATAACATCGTTCACTCGACTCAGGGTGAGCGCGCCTACAACGTCGACATGGCAGCCACCATGCTCGCAGCGTTGGTTCCTCTCGTTGTCTACTTCGTTTCAGGACGCTGGTTCGTTCGCGGCATCGCTGCCGGCGCGGTGAAGGGATAAGACATGTCTGCTGTTTCAGTTCGTGATGTCACCGTTGCCTTCGAGGCTTTCCGCGTTTTCGATGGTCTCTCGCTTGATATCGAGGAAGGCGAATTCATCGTCCTTCTCGGCCCTTCCGGTTGTGGCAAGTCGACTCTCCTCAATGCTATCGCTGGCCTTCTCGACGTCGCCTCGGGCCAGATCTGGATCGGCGGCAAGAATGTCACCTGGGAGGAGCCCAAAGACCGCGGCATTGCCATGGTCTTCCAGTCCTACGCCCTCTATCCACGGATGAGCGTCCGCGAGAACATGTCCTTCGGCCTCAGGATGGCAAAGACGCCGAAGCCTGAGATCGAGCGCCGTGTCAATCGGGCGGCGGAACTCCTGCAGATCACGCATCTGCTGGATCGTAGGCCCGATCAGCTTTCCGGTGGCCAGCGCCAGCGCGTCGCCATCGGTCGGGCGCTCGTGCGCGATGCGGCGGTGTTCCTGTTCGATGAGCCGCTGTCCAACCTCGACGCCAAGCTCAGGAACGAGTTGCGCGTGGAGATCAAGCGCCTCCACGCAAGGCTCGGAAAAACTACGATGGTTTATGTGACGCACGATCAGATCGAGGCCATGACCCTGGCCGACCGGATCGTGGTGCTGAAGGAGCAGAAGGTCCAGCAGATCGGGAGCCCGGATGAAATCTATCGCCGTCCCGCGAACCTCTTCGTGGCAGGCTTCGTGGGTTCCCCGCAGATGAACTTCATCAAGGGCCGCATCGAAGGCAACGGCGCCGGCCCAGAGTTCGTTTCCGGCAAGCGTCGTTTGTCGCTCGCAGGGTATCAATTCACTGACACGCCGCAGCCGGGTCAGGAGGTTGTCCTCGGCGTCAGGCCCGAACATCTCGATGTTGCCGGCGCGGGCACCTGGCCGGGCTTCAAGATTGATATCGTCGAGCCTATGGGCGCCGACACGGTCATCTGGTGCAGCGATGGCGAGGGCTCCATTCAGGTACGCACGAGCGGAAGCAAACGAGCTGCTCGTGGTGAAGCTCTCTCCATCGGTGTCGACCCCGCACAAATCTCTCTGTTTGCCGCAGACACCGGCGACCGCCTTTGATCCAAACCATCTCCCGATCTGCGAGACGACACCCCTCGTCTGCTCGCCCTACCGTCAAATCTCGAGGACCCGATGAGCGCCACAGACTTTCTTTCCATCCAGCTCTATACCTTGCGCTCGCTGGAGGACATCGACCGCATTCTCGATGCCGTGGCCGAAGCCGGCTATCGCTATGTGGAGACCGTTGGTTCGCATCTCGAGAATGCCGCAAGCATCAAATCGAAGCTCGACGCGAGAGGGCTCAAGGCATCGTCGAGCCATGTCAGCTTGGCAGCCCTGCGCGAGAAGCCCGAGGGCGTCATCGAAGCGTGCCGAACCCTGGGATTCAAGGATCTTTTCATGCCGGCTGTTCCACCGGAGCAGCGCGACATGGAAGCAGATGGCTGGCGCTCCCTCGGGCGTGAGCTAGGCGAGATGGCTCACCGCTTTCACGAGCAAGGCGTCAGGCTCGGCTATCATAATCACCATTGGGAGCTGAAACCGAAGGATGGCAGCCAGACTGCTCTCGAACTGATCTTCGAAGCGGCAGGAGACAGCCCTCTTGCATGGCAGGTGGATGTCGCATGGCTCGCACGCGGCAATGTCGATCCGAAGGAGTGGATCCACCGTTACCGCAGCAAGATCACCGCTGCCCATGTGAAGGACATCGCACCCCTTGGGCAGAACGAGGACCAGGACGGCTGGACCGATGTCGGCTCCGGCATTCTGAATTGGCACGACTTGTGGCGCGCCTGCCGGGAGGCAGGCGCCCAATGGATGGTGGTCGAGCACGACAAGCCTGCGGACCCCGAAAAAACCGCCCGCGCCAGCTTCGCCTTCCTGCGCACCATCGAGGATTGATCATCATGGATACCCTGAACGTCGGCATTATCGGCTGCGGCAACATCTCCGGCATTTACCTGCAGAATATTCCAGCCTATCGCGGTCTCTCGCTGCGTGCCTGCGCGGACATGCGGCCCGAAGTGGCCCAGGCCCAGGCGTCCCGCCATGGCATCGAAGCGATGTCCGTTGACCAGCTTCTGTCCCGCGACGACATTAACCTCGTGGTCAATCTCACGATCCCAAGTGCTCATTTCGGCGTATCGCTTGCAGCGCTGAACGCCGGCAAGCACGTGTTCTCAGAAAAGCCGCTTGCCGTCGATTTCGAGCAAGGCCGCAAGCTGGTGGATGAGGCGGAAGCCCGCGGCCTCCTTCTTGGGTGCGCACCCGATACCTTCCTGGGCGCAGGCGGGCGCCTCGCACGCAACCTCATCGATGACGGTTCCGTGGGACGGATCCTGTCGGGAACGGCCTTCCTGATGTCGCACGGCATGGAGCATTGGCACCCCGATCCGGAATTTTTCTTCAAGCCGGGCGGCGGTCCGATCTTCGACATGGCTCCGTATTATCTGAGCACGCTCGTGAACCTGATCGGCCCTGTCAAGCGCGTCTTCGCCATGGCGAGCATCGGTTTTCCCGAGCGCATCGTGACGACGGAAGCCTCCCCCAGAAAGGGGGATCGCATCACCGTCGAGACGCCCACCAATGTCATGGCGCTCCTGGAATTCGCTTCCGGAGCCCAGGTTACTTTGTGCATGAGCTGGGACGTGTGGAAGCACGGGCACCCGGCCATCGAGTTTTACGGAACGGAGGGATCCCTTCGTGTGCCGGATCCGAACTTCTTCGGTGGTCATGTGGAGATAACCGAGCGTGGTAGCGATTGGCGTACGCTGGACTCAAGCACCATGCCCCTCGGCGCTCCCAACTGGCGCTCACCGAACTGGGCGCCCGATGTACCGACGCGTGCCAATTATCGTGCCCTTGGTCTGGCCGATCTCGCCAGCGCCGCCCTGCGTGGCACGCCGCACCGCTCCAGCGGACGCCTTGGGCTTCACGTCCTCGAGGTCATGCATTCCATCCTGGAAGGCGCTGCCACGAGCCAGCCGAAGGCAATCACGACTACGTTGGAGCGCCCGGCCGTTCTCGACGAGGGCGATGCGGCCGAACTCTGGAAAGGCCTTCCTCAAACCGCATCTGCAGCCTGAGGGAGCAGCCTGAATGCGCGAGGCACTGATCGTCTGAGGTGGCTGGAGCGGGCTTGAGCCGGAGCAATGCGCCGGCATCATCGCCAGCATGCTGGAAGAGGACGGCTTCAAGGTCCGCATGGAAACCTCCACCAAGGCGTTCGCCGATCCAAACCTCGCGCAACTTAGCCTCATCGTCCCAATCTACACCATGTCAAAGATCGAGAAAGATGAGGTGGCCAATCTCTCCCAGGCTGTGCGCGAAGGCGCGGGCCTAGCGGGTTATCATGGCGGGATGGGAGACGCCTTTCGTGAAGCCGTCGAGTACCAGTTCATGTGCGGCGGCCAATGGGTCGCCCACCCCGGCAACATCATCGATTATCGGGTCAATGTGACCCGACCCGATGATCCAATCATGCAGGGCATACAGGACTTCGATTACCACTCCGAGCAATACTACATGCACGTCGATCCTTCGAACGAGGTGCTGGCAACGACAACCTTCTCCGGAGAGCACCCACTATGGATCGAAGGTGTCGTCATGCCGGTCGTCTGGAAGCGCCGCCATGGTCGGGGCCGTGTCTTCTACAGTTCCCTCGGACATGCGGCGAAGGAGTTCGAGGTGCCGGAGATGCGTACGATTTTTCAGGCGTGGGATGCTCTGGGCTGCTCGATAAGGCTGTCATAAAACTGTCGTATAAACTTCATTAGGCGGCACAGTATTGGTCTGTTATCCCTCCCCCGTCATTCGATGGGGAAGCCAGATGGCGAAGACCGATAAAGATTCACTTCAAAAACTGTCCGCACTTATGGCGAAAGCCGTGCAGCGCGGCGAAAAGCTCGAACGCACCCTCACCAAGCTTGTTGCTCAGTCAGAGCCCGGCTCGGCAACGGAGGATCTCCTGAAGGCTGTTCAAGGGGGCCTCAAGGCCATCCGCAAGAACGTCAAGTCGATGGAGCGCTCGGTCTCCGCTGATGCGAAGAAGGCTTCAAAGGAAAAGGCCCAGAAGAGCGACAGGAACCCCGAAAAGCACAAAGCCACCCCCAAGAAGCCTGCCTCTGCTGATATTACCCCGCTTGCCGAAGTGAACGGCCGGGAGTGAAACCACCACACCCCATCACCAAAGAGCTTTCACTGGAGGGCCTGCCCTGGGCCCTTCATCGCCGGACGACCCGCTCCATAGGAGCCCTGACCCAGGACCGGGAGGATAATGCGGGTTTACAGGCCTTCCCTATCGAGGCCGCTTCTACCTTCGAAGGACCACAAATCGGATGCAGGCCATACAGGCTGCCGCATTGGCCCATGAGCTGCCAGCGCTTTAGAATACTATAGAGACGGATGACTCCTTACTGTCTCCGCACAGATGATCTTAAGGAGCCTCGGCTCATTCTTGGACCATAATCTTTACTTTCCACAGGCCCGTTGATGGGGCTATAATCCCTATGAGGTACTGCCAAAGAGATTTCAAAATGGTTTTGGTGTTCATGGTGAGTGCTCTGATCGGAGCAGCGGCTACTCTTGGGGCCCTTTGGCCCCTGGGTGCGGCCATCGCGCTGATCGGGGCCCCATTCGGTGGAAGCCTGTTAGCCCTTCTTGTGGCTGTTCTCCTGACTGCACGAACTTCAGAAGCGAAGAAGGCAAGCTCCTCACACGCCTGATAGCCGGCAACACTCTCAGCCGCTCTCTGCCTGAAACCCACACAGCGCTGAACCACGCCGGCTAGAGCATTGGACGTGAAAAGTGGACTTGCACTTCTGAAGTTCGATCCGATGCTGTAGAGCGCAAAACCGGATCCACTTTTCGCTGACGCGGATCTCCGGGGCCGCACGATGCGCTAGGTGAGGCGTGGCCTCACTGTCCTTGCGCATGATCTAATGAACGAACCGCGCCATTGAATTGGTTTGACAAGTGCAGACCTAAATCACTTATGTCTCGGCGCCCTCGCCTGACAATCCCGCCGATAGCCTTCTTTCTAGGTATTCGAGGGGGCGCGATTGCGGGACCCGATATGGATTGTCCCTGTCTTTACCTACATCGGGCTATACCTCCAGCATTCTGCCTATGCCATAGTTGGCTCGCCAATGGTTCTCTTGAGCGTAAGAAGTAATCGTATTGAGCAGGTTGCAGACATGAGCCTGTGATGAGATTTGTATCTAAAATTCTTCCTCCACGGCACTCATCCTCGGATGTGTTACGCATGTTCAGCACGGATATGACTGCAAGCACAGACCCACTTTCGATATCGTCTCATCCGCTCAAAGCCTATCAAAGGGGCAAGGCTCAATGCTCAGTTAAGATACATTTAGGGTCGAACTTCCGGCATTCGAACCGGCACGCGTATGCCTAGATTCTGCACTCAAGAGGTCTCTGAGACCTCAGTGCCGGCAATCACATGGAGGTTGATGACGAAAGATGAGCACCGCAAGAACAAGAGCATTCCGAGAACGGCGCAACGCCGGCATCGTATACCGGCCACATGTAAATATCTCCTGGGAAGACATTGCATATTTTATACGATGTGGCCTGCTTACATCCGATGAAATCCAGAATCGAAACAAGGTTGAAGCAGCTGTTCAAGTCGCATGGAGGCAGATGATTGTAGAGGGACGAAGATCTCAGGAAGCTGCCACCAATGGCGTGTGGAGCCGATCTCTTGATCTGGCGCCACGAGAGCGCTGAGGCATAATCTATGAGCCTGTTTCGCCAACGAGAAAACCACGACCGGGCTTGAATATCAGACCTTGATCGAGGCTTCGCATCAATTATTGCAATACGATGCCAGTGGCTCCTGATATCACAGGAATTTCGCCCTCGTCTCTATTAAAGAGTTGATCGACTGGCCACTTCCCATGTCTTCGTCGTGATCACCACGAACACGATGGAAAGCGTCTCCCTGGTCTACCTTGTGAAGGCAGTCTGTCCATCGGGCGAGATCAATACCATTCTAACCGTGACCTCGGCGCATTCAACATCTCCTGGCGGCAAGCAGTATCGGCTGTCGAGTATAATTGATGTCGCTTCCACATATGCAAATCACACGCCTTCATAACCTTCAAAGCCTTCAATGCAGCGTGACGCTTGCTCCTATTTGCCACTCCACTCCGACGCCATCTTCAATTCCGTTTGGAACCTCTCCAAGCTCACATCTGGATTGGTTGCTTTGCAATACGGATAATGTGCACGATATCCGCCTCATCGCGCGGCAGGGAAGTGATGTCGGCTAGCGGCTGTTGATCTGAGTTAGCTTAACTGGCCAGGAGTGGCACATTACGTGAGGGGCAATGAAACCAACCGTAAGTTTCCAACCATGGCGGGCCTAAATTCTGTTGAAGCCGGCATTCTCTTGGCAACTGCAAGTACTCACCTTTCTGATGCGGGGCGCCTGCGTCTGCGGAGCGGCCTACAGAATGGCGCTAATTGGGCGGACATAGTGGAATCTGCCCTGGTGCATGGAACGGCTGGATTGTTATGCCACCACCTCTTGCAAGATGCTGGAGATCTACTGCCTCCTGATCTGCAGTCAGTAGCGTCGGAGTTTCTCGCCAGCCAACAGCGAAGAAATGCTTCCGCGATACAACAGCTTTTTCAGATCCTCGGCGCTTTGAGTAATGCGGGTATCGCCGCTATGCCCTTCAAAGGGCCCGTGCTGGCGCAAGCAGCATACGGAGGCGTTCATCTCCGAGGGTTCCGAGACCTGGATATCCTAATTCGAGAACAAGATATCGAGCCGACGATGGCGGTTCTCGCAAGTCTCGGGCACAGATCAAGAACGAGCGGATTGAGAAAACGCCGTCTGCTGTCTTTTTACCGCGATACAGGTCAGGATATCTGTTTCGCTGAAGAGTTAACGCCCGTAGAGCCACACTGGACATTCGCTCCACGCAGTTTTGTTGCAGAATTCCATACTGTCGATGTCTTTCAGCGGTCCTCCCCCCTGCTCCTAGCGGAGCGTAGCATTCAGACTCCTTCGGCAGAGGACGCGTTTATCCTGCTTGGATTGCATCGCTCGAAGGAAAGATGGAAACGCCTCGTTTGGATCTCTGATGTCTCTGAGTTCGAAAGATCCCATCCAAGTCTCGATTGGGATATTGTTCTAGGGCGTGCGCGAAGCAGCGGCCTTCTCCGGATGGTTTTGCTAGGCTGCGCTTTGGCTAATCGGATGTTAGATTCTTCAATCCCGGATGTCGTTCGCCAAGCCATAGATGCCGATCGCACTTGTCAGGCTCTGGTCGCGCAAATCACAGAGAGCAAGTTTGCCCCCCAGCACATCGAGACATCCTTCCAAATCAAACGCTTCAACTGGATGATACACGATCAGTTTTCGAACCGCATGCGATACATCTTTAGGGATAGAGCATCGGTCGGGCTCGAGATCTACCACTTAGTCGATCTTCCTGACTGGCTTGCTTGGGCATACCCTCTCGTGAGAGGGTTTTACTCGATAGCTAAGAGACCCTTCAAATCGAAAGCATGATTCAGGTTATGGAATCATCCCTACCTAGGTAGAGGACGCATTTGCTTCACTCGGTTGTGACGGCGATGAGCGCGAGGTCCGCGAGGTCGCTGCGGGCCAGCCGGTCGTAGCGTGTTGCAATGCGCCGCCAGTTCTTCAAGCGACAGAACAGGCGCTCGATCAGGTTGCGCCGGCGATAGGCTGTGCGATCGAGCGGATATGGCATGGTGTGGTTGGCTGAGGAGGGAATGACCGCCTTGATGCGGCGCTCCTTGAGCCTGCGGCGCAGGCTGTCCCCATCATAAGCCTTGTCGCCGATCAGGCGCTTGGGCGTTGTCACCGCGCGAAGCAGCGGCAGAGCCATGCTGATGTCAGCGATGGTGCCGGGCGTCGGCGCGGGGACTGTCGGAATTTCCGTGTAAGGGCCGGGTTCATCAAACCGGCCTGAAGCGGCCGTCGAAGAGAATGGCGAACT
>NZ_QDAH01000048.1 GCF_003075415.1 Microvirga sp. KLBC 81 | reverse complement strand
ACCTCCAAAAAGTCAGCCTTGAATCTGATTTGCGTCCTCTTGGGAATCCCCTGCCTTAAATCGTCACTACAGCCTAGGTCGTCAATCCGCAAAAATCTTTGATTTGCGGTTAGTTGATGATTCACCTTCCGGGCGTGAGAGCACCTCATGCGCAAGCATGAACTACTGATTTCAAGTGGAAGGTGATTGAGCCTTTTCTGCCCAACAAGCCGCGCGGCGTGCCGCGGGTGAACGATCGGCGGGGCCTCAATGGCATTCTCTGGCGCTTTCGCACCGGCGCACCCTGGCGCGAGGCTGGCGTTCGGGACCGCTTTCCTAGGCCGTCTCGACGCCTTACGATGGTAACCTGACTGGGTGGAAGTGGACCAGGTTGATTGAGAGGATCGACCTGGAGCCAAGGAGCTTCGATGCCAAAGAAGAAGTTCAGTTCAGAGCAGATCATCGCGAAGTTGCGCCAGATCCAGGTGCAACTCGCTCAAGGCAAGAGCATCGCATTCACCTGCAAGCAGGCGGTAAGCCGAATCCAGGAGAAGTATGGCCTTTCGGAGCGGCACGCCTGCCGCCTTGTCAGCCAACCGCGCGGGACCCAGCGAGCGGTATGGCTACCGGCGGATCACCGCCTTGCTGAGTATTGGCTCCTTGTAGACTGTCATTCCCTACGAGCTTTGAGTGTAGAGGCGGCGCGCCTCTAAGTTGTGCAGCGGCGATGAATGAGAGGGGCCGCTGTCCGTGGCCCCGCAGCGATCACTCATTGAGTGTCGTCCCTGTCCAAAGGCTGTGGTGCGGCGTCGCATGGCCTGAGCATTCCCTTGTCGGACAGTCTGAACTCAACCATGCTTCATGAGCGGTCGCGACACATAAAGATAAGCGGGCTGCGACGGAAGCTTGCCGCAATGGACACTCAAATAACCGTTCTACATATCCTGAAGAGAGCTCGTGATCTCGTAGGGCCGGAGAGCATGCCCGCATCATCGATGCCATCAGCGCGCTCAAGAGCGAGGTCCGCGGTCCCAAGCACGGTCTGGCTTATTACACTGTTCTGGAGACCGTGAGCGAGGGTAGGGGAGAGACAGGAATGGCTTCTCTCTCAGTAGCCAGCAGAGATGCGGTCCTGGCTCTCCTTGATGCCATAATCAAGCGGATCACGTCGAGGTTGCATTGAGGGAACGGGAAGGCTCAAGTCCCATTGGTCTTCCCTCCAAGAACAGGTCTTTTACGCAAGCGCCGAACGCAGATCCTGGATCAGGTCATCGGCGTCTTCGATGCCGACCGACAGGCGCACGAGCCCATCGTCGATTCCCAGCTCCGCTCGCACGTGCGGCGGCACAGAGGCATGGGTCATGATGGCCGGGTGTTCGATCAGGCTTTCCACTCCGCCGAGGCTTTCCGCCAGGGTGAAGAGCTGGCAGCGCTCCAGGAAGCGCGTCGCGCCATCGAGCCCGCCTTTGATCCGAGCCGTGATGATGCCGCCGAAGCCGCGCATCTGACGCTTTGCCAGCTCATGCTGAGGATGCGAGGCAATGCCCGGATAAATCACGCTATCCACTTGCGGATGAGCCTCAAGAAACTCTGCAATCTTTAGGGCCGACGTGCAGTGGCGCTCCATGCGCAGCGACAGGGTTTTCAGGCCGCGGAGAGCCAAAAAACTATCGAAGGGGCCGGAAATCGAGCCGACGGCATTCTGAAGGAATGCGATCTTCTCGCGAACTTCCTGGTTCTGACCTACGATCACGACGCCGCCCACCATGTCGGAATGACCGTTCAGGTACTTGGTCGTGGAATGCACGACGATGTCGAAGCCGAACTCCAGCGGACGCTGCACCCAGGGGCTCGCGAAGGTATTGTCGGCGACCAGCAACGTGCCGTGGCCGCGCGTGACTTGGGCGATGGCTTCCAGGTCGGCGAGCTTGAGGAGCGGATTGGTCGGTGTCTCTACCCAAACAAGGCGCGTGTTGGGGCGCAAGGCTGCCTTCACGGCATCCGGATTGCCGAGATCGACATAGGTGATGTCGAGGCCGGCCGATTGCTTGCGTACTTTCTCGAAGAGCCGACGCGTGCCGCCGTAAAGATCATCCGATGCGACGATGTGCGAGCCCTGCTCCAGCATATCGAGGACCGTCGCGCTTGCGGCAAGACCGGATGAGAACGCGAAAGCGGCTGTGCCTCCTTCGAGATCCGCAATGCAGCGCTCGAAAGCCATGCGAGTAGGATTTTGCGAGCGTGCATATTCAAAGCCCTTGTGAACGCCCGGGCTCTCCTGCGCGAACGTGGAGGTGGCGTAGATCGGCATCATCACCGCGCCCGTCGTAGGATCCGGTGTCTGGCCAGCGTGGATGCAGCGGGTGGCGAAGGAGAGTTGGTTGCGGGCATTCATTGGGCTTGGATCCGGAAGTAGTTGATGAGGTCGATGCGGGTGGCGAGACCGACGAAGTTGTCGCCATCCATGATGACCGGCACGAGACCGGCGGCGAAGAGAGGCAGAAGCTCCTTGACTGGCGCCTGCGCAGAAACAGTCTGCAGGCGGGTCACCATGATCTCGCGCACAGGCTTGTTGAAGACGCTCTGCGGAGCATTCTCGTTTGCGACGAGCGCGTCGAGGATATCGCTCTCGTCGATGAGGCCGACGACGCAGCGATCCTCGATCACCGGCAGCTGCGAGATGTCGGAGGAGCGCATGCGCGCAAAGGCGGAACGAAGAGTCTCGTTCGGGGAGACGAAGATCGTTGCACCTTCGCCAAACGGATTGATCACCACGTCGCGTGCGGTGCCGGTCGGCTTACGATCGAGCCATCCTTCCTGCGCGATGAAGGCATCGTTGAACACCTTCGATAGGTACTTGGCACCTGTGTCGCAGACGAGCGTCACCACGCGCTTTGGGTGGCTCTGCTCACGGCAATAACGCAAGGCAGCAGCCAGCAGGGTGCCGGACGATGAACCGGCAAGAATACCTTCTTTACGAAGGAGCTCGCGAGCAGCGGAGAAGCTCTCCTTGTCGCCGATGGAATAGGCTTTCTTCACGAGAGAAAGATCGCAATTCGGGGGCACGAAATCCTCACCGATGCCTTCGACGGCCCAAGAGCCTGCCTCCGTCATCTCTCCCGTTTCCACGAGCGGGGCGAGAATTGAGCCGGCAGGGTCGGCGAGGACCATTGCGGTCTTTGGGGAGGCCTTCCTGAGATAGCGCCCAATGCCGGTCAGCGTGCCGCCGGAGCCAACGCCAACGATGACGGCATCGACATCGCCTTCCATCCCTTCGAGGATCTCGGGTCCGGTACTGGCTTCGTGAGCTGCCGGGTTCGCGGGGTTCTCGAACTGGTTGATATAGACGGCGCCACGCGTCTGGGCCGTGATCTTCTGGGCGAGGTCCTGATAGTAATCGGGATGTCCCTTGCCGACATCCGAGCGGGTGATGACTACCTCAGCGCCGAGGGCTTTCGCATGCAGCACCTTCTCGCGGGACATCTTGTCCGGAACGACCAAGAGGGTGCGATAGCCCTTGCTGGCGCCGACCAAAGCGAGTCCAACGCCCGTATTGCCGGCCGTGGCCTCCACGATCGTACCGCCGGGCTTCAGGCTGCCGTTCTTTTCGGCGGCCTCGATCATGGCGCGGGCGGGGCGGTCCTTGATGGAGCCGCTCGGATTAGCGCTCTCAAGCTTCAGGAACAACCTGCAGGGACCGGTATCCAGGTGCGTCACCTCAACGAGAGGCGTCCTGCCGATCAGGTCCAAGGCTCCATGCGCGGCCATTTCACGACATCCTTATGTGGAATATATTATTGTTTCTATATAGATGTGAAAAATGTTCCTGCCTATAGGCGTCCCTGAGAATTCTCAGGAAGTGGGACTGTTCGTTGTTTCTCAATGCTGGAGAAGGGGTTCGGGATCCGCCCTTCTGACCTATTCGGCTCTGTTGCGGCCCTGAATTTCTTTCCGAATTACAGGCGCGACCTTCGTTCCGAACAGCTCGATGCTCCGCATGATCTGGTCATGAGGCATGGTGCCGACACTGAACTGGGCTAGGTAGCGGTCATGGCCGAAGATCTCGTGCTGGAAGAGGATCTTGTCGATAATCTCTTGTGGGCTGCCGACGGCGAGCGCACCACGAGGGGAGCGCATGACTTCGAAGTGCTCTCGCGTCGTCGGTCCCCAGCCGCGCTCTCGTCCAAGCTTCGACATGACATCTGCATAGGGCGGGAAGAATTCATCGGCTGCCTGCTGCGACGTGGGAGCCACATAGGCATGGGTGTTGATGCCGACCTTTAGATGCGAGGGATCATGCCCGGCTCGCCGCGCCGCTTCACGATAGAGAGAGACGAGAGGTGCAAAACGTTCCGGTTCTCCGCCGATGATGGCGATCGCCAGCGGAAGCCCAAGTACACCGGCGCGCGCCACCGATTGTGGTGTGCCGCCCACTGCGATCCAGATCGGCAGAGGGTTCTGGATCGGACGCGGATAGACAGGCTGGTCGTGAAGCGGTGCACGATGCTCGCCTGACCAGGTGACGCGCTCCTGATCTCGGATCTTCAAGAGCAGATCGAACTTTTCCGCGAAGAGAGTGTCGTAATCTTTCAGATCATAGCCGAAGAGCGGGAACGACTCGATGAACGAGCCGCGACCCGCCATGATCTCTGCGCGTCCGCCAGACAGAAGATCGAGCGTTGCGAAGCTCTGGAATATGCGCACGGGATCATCGGAACTCAGCACCGTCACGGCGCTGGTCAGGCGAATGTTCTTCGTGCGCTCGGCGGCGGCTGCCAGAACGATGGCAGGAGCGGACACCACGTAGTCCTCCCGGTGATGTTCGCCGAGACCGAACACATCCAGACCGAGTTGATCAGCAAGTTCGATCTCCTCAATTAAATCCCGCAAGCGTTGTGTGGCACTGACGAGATGACCTGTCTTGGGGTCAGGTGTTCTCTCGCCGAAAGTGTAGATACCAAGTTCCATGGCAATCCTTCAGGTTATTGCTTCACTCGTTTCTACCGTATCAGGCAGCTGCTTTATCGGCGACAATCTGAAGCTTCTCGGCAAAAGGCATCTTGGGCCCGACAGGCACGATGCCGTTCGGGTTGAGAGCGTTGATGGAATAGTAGCCTCTCTTGATATGGTCGATGCTGACCGTGGCAGCGATGCCTGGCACATCCAGCATGCGATCGAGATAGGTGGAGAGGCGAGGATAATCCGCGATGCGGCGCAGGTTGCACTTGAACAAGCCATGATAAGCCGCATCGAAGCGGATGAGCGTGACGAAGAGGCGGATATCCGTCTCAGTCAGGCGATCTCCGAAAAGAAAGGCGCGGTCCGACAGAAGGCCTTCCAGCCTGTCCAGCGTGGTGAAGACTTGGTGGACGGCTTCTTCGTAAGCTTCCTGCGTTGTTGCGAAGCCTGCGCGGTAAACGCCATTGTTCAGGCCTGGATAGATGATGTCGTTGAGCGCATCTATGCTGGCACGCAGATCTTCCGGGTAAAGATCATATGTATTGTTTGCGAGGCTGCCGAAGCCTGAGTTGAACATGCGGACGATGTCGGCGGATTCGTTATTCACGATGGTCTGCCGTTCCTTGTCCCAGAGCACCGGCACCGTCGCGCGACCTGTGAAGGTAGGATCGGCCTTTGTGTAGGTCTGGTGGATGTAGGTTGCCCCATGGATCGCATCCCGGGTTGCGCCACGGCCTTCGCCGAACCGCCAGCCCTGATCGGTAAGCGCCGGCTCGACAATGGAAACGGAGATGGCGTTCTCCAGACCTTTCAGGGTGCGGGCGATGAGGGTGCGTGAGGCCCAGGGGCAGATCAGCGCGACATAAAGATGATAGCGTCCGGCCTTGGCCTTGAAGCCGGCTTCACCTGTGGGACCCGAGTGGCCGTCAGGCGTGACCCAGTTGCGGAAGCTCGATGTCTGCCGCACGAAACCGCCTTTAGCATCCTTGGCCTGAACAGGGTGCCATTCAGCCGACCATTTTCCATTCACGAGCATTGCAAAATCCTTCGAGGAAGGCCCAGAGCCGCCGTGCTGTGAACGGGGGCTCCTGAGAGTGGTTCAGGCTCATCTATACCTCACCTTCCGAGTTGATAATCCAGACTCTCTGGATAAGACTTCACCCCTAGGGAGTGAGATTCATGCTTGATCGAGTCACCGGAATGCAGATTTTCGTGCGGGTGGCCGCTCTTGGCAGCCTGTCGGCTGCTGCCAGGTCGCTTGGTATCTCTCAGACGATGGCGACAAAGCATGTCGGAGCCATTGAGGACCGGCTTGGCGTCAAACTCCTTCACCGGACGACCCGGCGTCTCACTCTCACCGAAGCGGGTCGGCGTTATCTTGAGAGCGCCGAGCGCATCCTTGCTGAGGTGGAGGAAGCGGAAGCCGCGGCTTCCGCCGAGCGGGTCGAGGTGAGGGGAATGCTGAGGGTGAATGCTCCCCTGTCCTTCGGGTTTCGAGAAGTCGCCCCCCTTATGGCCGAATTCTCTCGTCTTCATCCCGCTGTAACGGTCGATCTCGGATTGAACGACCGCTTCGTCGATCTGATCGAGGAGGGGTGGGATGTGGCCGTGCGGATTGGGCGCTTGCGGGATTCTACCATGATCGCACGCAGGATTGCCCCCTGTCGGCTCGTGGTCTGCGGATCGCCGGCTTACTTTAAAGAGAAGGGTACGCCGAAAACCGTCGCGGATCTCATGGAGCATAATTGTCTCGGCTACACCCTCTCCCGTACTCTTGGACCGGACGAATGGGCATTTGACGTAGAGGGCAAAGTAAAGATCTCGATCAAGGGTAACCTTCGCGTCAACAATGGTGATGCTCTTGTGGCTGCTGCTGTTGCGGGACAGGGCGTTATCTATGAGCCCTCCTTCGTCGTCAGCGACGAACTGCGGGCAGGTCGGCTTGTGTCCTTGACCCTTGATCACCCCCCGCTCGAATTGCCAGGGGTTTTCGCGGTTTACCCGGCTAACCGCCATCCGCCGGCCAAAGTTCGAGCTTTCGTGGATTTCCTGGCGCAACGGTTCGGGCCTAACCCGCCTTGGGATCGTGGTCTCAAGCTGCTGGGCTGACATTGAGCGGCAAACAGCGACGGCGCTGATATTTCATATCTTTGCGCTGCCGAATTAATCTTGTTCTACGCCTCGAGAGAAGGTCTGCAACAGCCCCTCGGCACCTTGGAACTTTTCTCAGATGCCTACGTTATGGATGGTCGGCTTCCGTCCAGAGGTGGAGAGAGCACCCGTCGGTTTGCCGTAAAGCAAGGGGTGCCGGGCCTTATGCCCGGATTGTGTTACGGGGGGCTTCATGCCAGAAGTTGAATCTGCCATACCGCAGCTTGATCCCAGGCTGCTGCTCAAAGTGTTGCGTGCTTTCCGGAAAGGAGACTTTTCGGTTCGGCTGCCAACTGACATGACCGGAATCGACGGCGAGATTGCGGGAGCTTTCAATGACATTGCCGATCTGAACCAGGGCCTCGCCAGCGAGCTTGATCGGGTGGCGAAGGTGGTGGGTAAGGAAGGCCGCATTAGCGAGCGTGGTCGCCTCGATGGAGCGACCGGCTGCTGGAGCGATTGCATCAACTCCGTAAATTCCATGATCGGCGACATCGTTCAGCCGACCATCGAAGTGGCCCGTGTGATCGGTGCCGTGGCGAAGGGCGACCTCAGTCAGACCATTGAGCTTGAAACGGAAGGACGCCCCCTACGCGGCGAGTTCCTGCGCATCGGCAAGGTGGTCAATACCATGGTGGGCCAGCTTGGCAGCTTCGCCTCCGAAGTGACCCGCGTGGCCCGCGAGGTGGGATCGGAAGGCAAGCTCGGTGGTCAGGCCAAGGTGAAGGGCGTTGCCGGCACGTGGAAGGACCTCACCGATAACGTGAACCTCATGGCCGCAAATCTCACCGGCCAGGTGCGTAACATCGCCGAGGTGACAACCGCCGTCGCGATGGGCGATCTGTCCAAAAAGATCACCGTCGATGTGAAGGGCGAGATCCTTGAGCTGAAGAACACCATCAACACGATGGTGGACCAGCTCAACTCCTTCGCCGGCGAGGTGACTCGCGTGGCGCGCGAAGTGGGTACCGAGGGCAAACTCGGTGGGCAAGCCCAGGTGCGCGGCGTCGGTGGCGTCTGGAAGGACCTTACCGAAAACGTGAACATGATGGCCGCCAACCTGACGGGCCAGGTGCGTAACATTGCTGAGGTGACGACCGCAGTTGCCCGAGGTGACCTCTCCAAGAAGATCACCGTCGATGTGAAAGGCGAAATCCTGGCGTTGAAATCCACCATCAACACGATGGTGGACCAGCTCAACTCCTTCGCTTCGGAAGTGACGCGCGTTGCGAAGGAGGTGGGTTCGGAAGGCAAGCTCGGTGGCCAGGCGCAGGTGGAGGGCGTCGGCGGTGTCTGGCGCGATCTCACCGAGAACGTGAACATGATGGCGGCGAACCTGACGGGCCAAGTGCGTAACATTGCCGAGGTCACCACCGCCGTCGCGAACGGTGACCTTTCGAAGAAGATCACTGTGGAGGTGCGCGGCGAGATCCTTGAGCTGAAGAACACCATCAACACGATGGTGGACCAGCTCAACTCCTTCGCTTCGGAAGTGACGCGCGTCGCCCGCGAAGTGGGTTCGGAAGGCAAGCTCGGTGGGCAAGCCCAGGTCCGTGGCGTTGCCGGCACGTGGAAGGACCTCACCGACAACGTGAACCTCATGGCCGCCAATCTGACAGGTCAGGTGCGTAACATTGCCGAGGTCACCACCGCCGTCGCGAACGGTGACCTTTCGAAGAAGATCACTGTGGAGGTGCGCGGCGAGATTCTCGAGCTGAAGAACACCATCAACACGATGGTGGACCAGCTCAACTCCTTCGCCTGGGAAGTGACCCGCGTGGCGCGCGAGGTGGGATCGGAAGGCAAGCTCGGCGGGCAGGCCCAGTCCGTGGAGTCGCCGGCACGTGGAAGGACCTCACCGACAACGTGAACCTCATGGCCGCGAACCTGACGGGCCAGGTGCGTAACATCGCTGAGGTGACGACCGCCGTCGCAATGGGTGATCTCTCCAAGAAGATTACCGTGGAGGTGCGCGGCGAGATCCTTGAGTTGAAGAACACCATCAACACGATGGTGGACCAGCTCAACTCCTTCGCTTCGGAAGTGACGCGCGTTGCGAAGGAGGTGGGTTCGGAAGGCAAGCTCGGTGGACAGGCCCAGGTCCGTGGCGTTGCCGGCACGTGGAAGGACCTCACCGATAATGTGAATATGATGGCGGCGAACCTCACCGGCCAGGTGCGTAACATCGCTGAAGTGACCACCGCCGTCGCCATGGGTGACCTGTCTAAAAAGATCACTGTAGCGGTCGAAGGTGAAATTCTTGAGCTGAAGAACACCATCAACACGATGGTGGACCAGCTCAATTCGTTCGCAGGCGAGGTGACCCGCGTGGCGCGCGAAGTGGGCACCGAGGGCAAGCTCGGCGGTCAGGCGCAGGTGCGTGGCGTCGGCGGCGTCTGGAAGGACCTCACCGACAACGTGAACCTCATGGCCGCCAACCTGACGGGCCAGGTTCGTAACATTGCTGAGGTGACCACCGCGGTTGCAAACGGTGACCTTTCGAAGAAGATCACTGTGGAGGTGCGCGGCGAGATCCTTGAGCTGAAGAACACCATCAACACCATGGTCGACCAGCTCAACTCCTTCGCCGGCGAGGTGACCCGCGTGGCGCGCGAGGTGGGTATCGAGGGTAAGCTCGGTGGACAGGCGCAGGTACGGGGTGTGGCCGGCACGTGGAAGGACCTCACCGACAACGTGAACATGATGGCGAATAACCTCACCGGTCAGGTGCGCGGTATCGCCAGCGTCGTGACTGCGGTCGCGGAGGGTGATCTCAAGCGCAAGCTCACCGTGGATGCCAAGGGTGAAATCGCAGCACTCGCTGAGACCATCAACGAGATGATCGACACGCTCGCCACATTTGCCGACCAGGTCACGAACGTGGCCCGCGAGGTGGGCGTCGAAGGAAAGCTCGGCGGCCAAGCGAGAGTGCCGGGTGCAGCCGGATTGTGGCGTGACCTCACCGACAACGTGAACCAGCTCGCCGCGAACCTCACAACGCAGGTGCGCGCTATTGCGGACGTGGCGACCGCCGTGACGAAGGGCGACCTGACCCGGTCGATTTCGGTGGAGGCCTCCGGCGAGCTTGCCTCGCTCAAGGACAACGTCAACGAGATGATCCGCAACTTGCGCGACACGACGCTCAAGAATGCGGAGCAGGATTGGCTCAAAACCAACCTCGCCAAGTTCACCCGCATGCTGCAAGGCGAGCGCGATCTCACCACCGTGTCCAACATGATCCTGTCAGAGATCGCTCCGCTGGTGAATGCGCAGCACGGTGTATTCTATACAGTCGACACAGATGGTAGCGAGCCGATACTCGAACTCATTGCCTCCTATGCTTTCACGGAGCGCAAGCATCTCAATAATCGCTTCCGCTTGAAGGAAGGCCTCGTCGGGCAGGTCGCCTATGAGAAGAAGCGTATTCTCATCACCAATGCGCCGGGCGACTACATCGCCATCAGCTCTGCACTGGGTGAGGCTCCGCCGCTCAACATCATCGTTCTGCCGGTGCTGTTCGAACAGGAGGTGAAGGCTGTCATTGAGCTCGCTTCGTTCAGCCGCTTCTCGGAGACGCATCAGTCGTTCCTTGATCAGTTGACCGAGTCGATCGGTATCGTTCTCAACACCATTGCCGCCAACATGCGGACGGAAGGCCTGCTCAAGCAATCGCAGCTTCTCACGATTGAGCTGCAAAGCCAGCAGGAGGAGTTGAAGAACACGAATGACCGTCTGGAGCAGCAGGCGGCGACCCTCCGTCAGTCGGAGGAGCTTCTGCGCCAGCAGCAGGAAGCACTTCAGAAGTCAAATGAGGAGCTTGAGGACAAGGCACGCCTGCTTGAACTGCAGAAGCAGGAGGTTGAGGCCAAGAACCGTGAGGTTTCCGTCGCCAAGACCGCGCTGGAAGAGAAAGCCGAGCAGCTGTCGCTGACCTCGCGCTACAAGTCCCAGTTCCTAGCCAATATGAGCCATGAGCTGCGTACACCGCTGAACTCGCTCCTGATCCTGTCGAAGCTTCTCACTGAGAATCCTGAAGGTAATCTCAGTGAGAAGCAGAAGGAGTTCGCCAAGACGATCCATGCGGCGGGCTCGGACCTGCTTGCCCTGATCAACGACATCCTCGACCTGTCGAAGATCGAGTCTGGCACGGTGAGCCTTGAAGTCACGAACGTAGGTTTCAAGGATCTCGTCAATCATATGGATCGCACCTTCCGCCAGATCGCGGAGGAGCGGAGGCTCGACTTCCATATCGATGTGGATCCGAAGCTGCCGCCTATGATCAGGACGGACTCGAAGCGGTTGCAGCAAGTCCTGCGCAACCTTCTGTCCAATGCCTTTAAGTTCACCGAAAAAGGTGGCGTGAAACTGCAGATCGGTTCAGCTGAAGGTTCGCCTCTGCGGGCCGGCAGTCAGTGGATCTCGATCTCCGTCACGGATACCGGCATCGGTATTCCAGAGGACAAGCAGCGCATCATCTTCGAGGCGTTCCAGCAGGCGGATGGCACGACGAGCCGCAAATACGGCGGTACGGGTCTCGGTCTGTCGATCAGCCGCGAAATTGCACGTCTGCTTGGTGGCGAGATCGTGGTGTCGAGCGCTCCGGGACAGGGCTCGAAGTTCACCCTGTTCCTGCCGCTGGAGCCGCCTGCGAACCACGGCGTTCAAACGTTCACCTCGAGCCCGCGTCCTAACGGAAGCGGGGCGACCGGTACTGCAGAAGACACCACGTCCGCCATCCTGCGTCAGCCATCGGCACCCATGGCGCTCTCAGCTTCCCTTGATGACAGGCATGCCATCGTATCTGGCGACCGAGTCGTTCTGATCATTGAGGACGATGCGATGTTCGCATCGGTGCTCCTTGAGCTTGCACGCGAGCAGGGCTTCAAGGGACTGATCGCTATGGATGGTGCTTCGGCTCTTGCCCTAGCTCATCGATATAAGCCGCACGCGATCACGCTGGACATCGGCCTGCCTGATATGGATGGCTGGGCGTTGCTTGATCTTCTCAAGCACGATCCGAGGACGCGCCACGTGCCGATACACGTGATTTCGGTGGATGATCAAAAGAAGCGCGGTCTAAAGGCAGGCGCCTTCGGCTTCCTCGAGAAGCCAGTCGACCGGGAATCCCTGATGATGGCGCTGAACCGCACCAAGGATTTCATTGATCGACCGGTCAAGAAGCTGATCCTCGTCGAGGACGATGATAGCCAAAGGATGAGCATCTCCGAACTTATGAAAGGCGAGGAGGTAGATGTCACTGCCGTTGCTACGGCAGAGGAGGCCCTTGAGACCATCCAGGCACGCAAGTTCGACTGTGCGGTGGTGGATCTCGGCTTGCCAGATCTGCCGGGTGCGGAACTCATTGAACGCATCCGCAAGACCAAGGGCGGCGAGGATCTTCCGATTGTCATCTATACCGGACAGGATCTGAGCCGTGCGGAAGAGCGCCGTCTGGAGCAGATCGCCGCAACGGTGATCCTCAAGGGTGAGGGCTCATCCGAGCGGCTTCTCAATGATACGGCCTTGTTCCTGCATCGCTCGATTAGTGCAATCCCGGAGGAGAGCCAGATTATTGTAGAGCCCAAGGGAGAATCGATGCTCGAAGGCCGGAAGGTGCTGATCATCGATGATGATATGCGCAACATCTTTTCGCTGACGAGCGCTCTCGAGCAATATGGCCTCAGCGTCATCTTTGCGGAGAATGGTCTTGAGGGTATCGAGAAGCTGAGGGAGACGCCGGATGTGGATATTGCCCTTGTCGATATCATGATGCCGGAGATGGACGGTTACGAGACGATGCAGGAAATCCGTAAGGATCCTCGCTATCGGAATCTTCCGCTTATCGCTGTCACGGCGAAGGCCATGAAGGGCGACAGAGAAAAGTGTCTGGAAGCGGGCGCCACTGATTATGTCTCGAAACCTGTGGACATCGATCAACTTCTCGCAGTCTTGCGCGTTCAACTGAGTCGAAGCACCTATGTGCCTGAGGGGAAGACACACTCCAATGGTGCAGCAGAGACCGGTCTGAGGACATGATAAAACATATCGGACAGCGCGGGCCGGAACTCGACCTGAAGCCTCAGGTTCTGGCGCGCGCCACGTCCAATCCGGTTCCAGCAAAGATTCTGGTGGTCGACGATGACCCCCGGAATCTTGTTGCTGTCGAGGAAATTCTCCGGGCGCCCGGCATCGAAATCGTCACGGCGGATTGTGGCGAGGCCGCCTTGCGACATGTTCTGAAGCATGACTTTGCGGTCATCCTTCTCGACGTGCAGATGCCTCGGCTCGACGGTTATGAGGTTGCGGGACTCATCCGCAACCGGTCTCGCTCGTCGCGTGTTCCCATCCTGTTCCTGACCGCCTTCAACAAGGACGACATGCATGTCTTCCGCGGGTACTCGGCAGGCGCGGTGGATTATGTGTTCAAGCCCATCGAACCGCTGATCCTAAGGTCGAAGGTCGATGTGTTCGTGGATCTTTATCGCAAGACGGAGGAGATCCGCCGACAGGGTGAGGAGGAGCGCCGCCTTCTCATGGAGAACCTGCGGGTCCGGAGCGAGAAGCTCAAGACCGAGCAGGCTCTACGGCGCCGTGAGGAGCATCAGTCCATCGTCCTGGAGTCGCTGCCGATCGCGCTCTACACCGCATCGGTGCAGGAGGATCACCGGCAACTCCACTTCACGAACGAGAGTATTGAGCGGATCACTGGCTTCCCGCCCAAGGCGTTCCTCCAATCGCCGGATTTCTGGTCGTCCCGTCTGCATCCCGATGATCGGGAGAGAGTTCTCACGCAACTTCAAGAACTGACCGACCAAGGCGCCGTCACGCTGGAGTACCGCTGGACCTGTGCCGATGGGACGGAGCGGTTCTTCCTCGATCAGACGATGCTCATGCGTGATGACGAAGGACGTCCGCGTGAGTTCTTCGGCATGTGGTTCGACATCACAGAACGCAAACAGATGGAGCAGAACCTGCTCCATGCCAGCAAGCTTGAAGCCGTGGGGCGCCTGACGGGTGGAATTGCGCACGACTTCAACAACATGCTGAGTGTCGTCATCGGCAATCTCGATCTGTTGCAGAAAGCCATCAAAGGCAATGCGAAGGCGGAGACGCGCGTCAGGATGGCGATGGAAGGTGCTCAACGATGTGCTGATCTCACGCACAGGCTTCTTGCCTTCTCTCGCCGTCAACCGCTGCAGGTCTCCGTGATCGATGTCGGCGCTTTGATGCCGGGATTGTTGGAACTGATGCGTCGGACTCTGGGCGAGCGCATCAATGTCAGCCTTGATGTGGCTAACGATGTATATCCGATCGAAGTCGACCGGGCGCAACTCGAGGCAGCACTCCTTAACCTTGCCGTCAATGCGCGCGATGCCATGCCGGAAGGGGGCGATCTATCGATCTCCGTTGGTACGCAAGCCTTGGACGATGGTAAGGTCGAGAACCCTGGCGATTATGTCGTGATTTCGGTCAGAGACACAGGAATCGGCATGTCGCCCGAGGTTCTCCAACGAGTGTTCGAGCCGTTCTTCACGACGAAGGAGAGCGGCAAAGGCACAGGTCTTGGCCTCAGCATGGTTTACGGATTTGTTCAGCAATCCCACGGTCATGTGGAAATCGACAGTGCGCCCAATCAGGGAACGACGATCCGCATCTTCCTGCCGCGAGCTGATGGAGTGGCTGAGAGCCTTAACGAGAAGCAGACGGTTTTCGCAAAGCCGTTTGGCGAGGGGCAGACCGTTCTGGTGGTTGAGGACAACCCTGCGGTCCGTCAGGTTGCAATCTCAACCTTGCATTCGCTCGGTTTCGACGTTGTCGAGGCGGAAACTGGCGATGAGGCTGCTCAGGTGTTGAAAACGAATGATCACGTTCGTCTTGTTCTTTCTGACGTTCGCATGCCGGGCGGTCTGAGCGGGATTGACCTTGCTCGCTTTATCAAGAGCGAAAAGCCGGGCGTCCACGTTCTTCTGACGACCGGCTATGTGGATAGCGAAGAAATGATCGAGGACGTTGAGCTGCTCTACAAACCTTATCGCGCCACGGATCTCGCTGAGAAGATCCAAGCTCTGCTGGAGAAGGCGAAGCCGCTAGCGAGGAATGTTGTCCCCATGTTGGCTGCCGCTTCCGCTTGAGAGCGTATTTGCTACGAGCCGATCATGTGAATAGTTCGACTTGCTGTTCTTTGGCCTTCCCCAGCCGTGCAGGATCTGTGAAAGGATCGGCGCGAGAAGGCGTGCGATGAGTGACACCGCAGATATCGTTTTCCTGGATTTTGAAGCGTCCTCGCTGGGGAAGGAAGGATACCCGATCGAAGTCGCTTGGGTATTCGTGTCCGGAGCGGAGGAGAGCCATCTGATCAAGCCAGCTCCCTCATGGACGGATTGGGACCCTGCATCAGAGGCGACGCACCATCTCACACGAGAGCAATTGATCACTGAGGGAACGCCACACGATCAAGTGGCCAGGCGCATGCTGGACGTTCTTTCAGGCCATGCGCTTTATGCCACGGCTCCCTCCTGGGATGGGCAATGGCTCAGCAGGCTGCTGAGAGGCGCTGGGCTGCCACGGCATGCCTTGCGGTTGCAGGATACCGATGTCGCACATGAGAGAGCGATCACTCGGATCTTGCAGGAAGCGAGTGTGCCGGAGAGCGAGCTGGCGAGGCTTGCGAAGGAAATACTTGTACAAGCACGTCAGAAAGACGAAGCGGAAGGTGAGCCTGCTCACCGTGCTCTCGCAGACGCCAAGCGAGAATTACGCGTGTGGCGTGATGTGCAAAGACGCGCTGAAGAATGCGCGAAAAGCCTCAAGCAGAAGGCCTGAGGCTCGCTGATAAATTGATATGAGGTCGATCAGGCTTCGAGGCGCTCGAGAGCGGCCTTGTTGCGCAGGACGATGGAGCGACGGTGGGCCGGCAGCTCGATAATGCCCTGGCGCTCGAGCTGCGTGAGCGAGCGCGAGACGGTTTCGATGGTAAGGCCCAGATGATCGGCGATGTCGATGCGCGACATGGGAAGATCGACATGGCTGTTTTCCGTGAGGCGCTCGGAGAGAACGAGCAGGAAGGTGGCGATCTTTTCCAGGGCATGCTTGCGGCCGAGCAGCAGCATATGATCCTGAGCCCGCTCCAGGGAGCGCATCATGGAGGCGATCACCTGATTGGCGAAGGCCTGATCACGTGAGGCCAGAACGTCCAGGCTGCAGCGTCGATAAGCGATGATGGTGGCGTCGCCGAGAGCTTCGGCGCTGAAGCGATGCTCATCGCCCGGTTCCAGGCCGAAGATATCGCCGGGAAGATGGAAGGCATCGATCTGGCGGCGGCCATCGCTCAGGAGTTTGAAGGTGCGCACGGCGCCGGAGACTACCTTGTAGAAGTAAGCGGCCCGGTCGCCCTCCACGAAGATCTCTTCGTCCTTAGTCACCGTGCGCGCGGTGCCGAGTTCAGGAGTGGTGCGGGGTGCCGGGGTGTTGCGCAGGAGCGCAACATTCGGGGCAGTCTGGGTGCTGAGTGAAGCGTGCGCGGTCTGCATCGGGGCTCTCGTCGTTGGTAAATGTCTGACTTGAGCTCAGGGTTAACCTGACGCAGCGGAGGGTGAAATTCAGATGCTCTCCTAAGGAATATCCCGGAGGTGGCCTGAAATGGTCAGGCTGGAGTGCTCAGTGCCCCGCGAATGCTGTCGAGAAAAGTGCTGTCTTCCAGTGGCTTTTCAATAACTTGACGGAATCCGGAATAGGCTGCGCGCCTGCGCATATCGTCCGTTGCCCGGGCGGTGATCAAGATGGCGGGGAGCTTCACCGAGCGCCGGCGGAGCTTGTCCATCAGCTCGACCCCATTCATGAACGGCATGTAGTAATCGACAATCAGGCAGCCATTGGCCGGCAGCTCCGGCTCCGCAAGCAGTTCGGCGCCACTTTCGTAGACGCGCACGTTCATCCCCTCGAGTTCGAGGGCGAACTTCAATGATTGTCGAACGGCGGCATCATCATCCACGACGATGACCGGCCCTGGTGTCATGGACATGATGAGGTCCTAATAGGTCCCTGGCTCTAGGGTCACACGGGAACCTAATCCAACTAAGGGACTGAGGGCTTGATATGGGTCAAGCCCCTGCCTTCTGACACTTCAGGAATATCCCTTAAGGGGTCTCTCCGCTTCCTCCCGGACGAATACCGACGAGAAGGGCCATGCGTACGAGCTCTGAGAGGCTGGAGGCCTGCATCTTCGTCATCACGTTGGCCCGGTAGATTTCGACTGTGCGGGGGCTGATGCCGAGATCGTACGCGATCACCTTGTTAGCCTTGCCGGCGACGAGCCCTTCGAGAACCTGGCTCTCCCGTTCCGACAGCGCCTGAACCCGCGCCTTTACTTCGGCAGTCTGCGCATCGTGATGTGCATGCTTTTCATGGTGCTTCAGCGCTGCACGGACGGCGGCCAGGAAGAGGTCGTCGTCGAAGGGTTTCTCAATGAAATCGAGGGCGCCTTCCTTCATGGCTTGGACCGCAAGCGGCACATCCGCATGGCCTGTCATCACGATAACCGGCAGCGTGAAGCCTCGGCTTTTCAGACGGCGCAGGAACTCGATGCCGTCAATGCCGGGCATTCGCACGTCCGTGACGATGCAGCCATCGGGGGCGGTTTTCACGCTGTCCAGAAAGGCGGAGGCCGATTCATGGAGGCGCACCGGCAAACCGTCCGAGGCGAGCAGGAAGGACAGGGACTGGCGCACCGCCAGATCGTCGTCCACCACATGCACGATCGCTTCACTCGGCATTCGCTAACTCCTCCTGACTGACAGCACGCAACGTAAACCTGAACGTGGTTCCCCGACCAACTTCCGATTCGATCCAGATCTTCCCGCCATGGGATTCGACGATGGTTCGGCAGATCGACAGGCCCACGCCCATACCATGTTTCTTCGTCGTCACGAACGGCTGGAAGAGACGCTCCAAAACCTCGGACTCGATGCCGGTGCCCGTATCGGCAACGCTGACCTCGACCAACTCCTCCTTCGGCATGGATTGGGTGGCGATCACAAGTTCCCGGCGGGGAGAATCTTCCATGGCCTCTATAGCGTTGCGGATGAGGTTCAAAAGCACCTGCTGGATCTGAATGCGGTCTGCCAGCACCATGGGGGCCCCAGGGTCGAAGCGGTATGTGACACGCACGCCCTTTTCCCTGGCGCCGACAAGGGCGAGGGCGCTGGCCTCTTGGACCAGCTTGGGAAGGCTTTCGAGGTGACGTTCGCTCTCGCCGCGCGCCACGAACTCACGCAGGTGGCGGATAACTTGGCCTGCACGCAACGCTTGCTCGGCAGCCTGGTTCACAGCTCCCTCGAGCATCGGCACGTCCTGGCCTTCCATGCGCTGGAGGATGCGGCGGCAGCCCTTGAGATAGTTTGCAATGGCCGTGAGGGGCTGATTGATTTCGTGCGCCAGGGTCGAAGCCATTTCGCCGAGCGCGGTGAAGCGCGACATGTGCACGAGCTCCGACTGCAGCTCCTGCAGACGAGCTTCGGTCTTCTGCCGCTCGGTGAGGTCGCGGATGAAGCCAGTGAAATAGCGCTGGCCGCCCGAGCGCATCTCGCCGACCGCCAGCTCGATAGGGAAGGTGGAGCCGTCCTTGCTCTGCCCCACCACGACGCGGCCAATGCCAATGATCCGCCGCTCGCCCGTGGTGAGATAGCGATGCATGTAGCCGTCATGCTGTTCGCGATAGGGCTCCGGCATGAGGATCTTGATGTTCTCGCCGATGATCTCCTGGTCCTTGTAACCGAACAGGCGTTCGGCGGCCGCGCTGAAGAACTGGATGCGCGCCTGTTCGTCGATGACGATCATGGCGTCTGGCACCGTTTCCAGAATCGAGCGCAGATGCGCCTCACGGGTTCTCAAGGCCTCTTCGGCTGCCACGCGCTCGGTGATGTCGCGGGTCACCTTGGCGAACCCAAGAAGCTCGCCGGCCTCGTTCTTCAAAGTTGTGAGGCTGACATGGGCGATGAAGCTCGAGCCGTCCTTACGGATGCGCACGCCCTGTTCCTCGAACCGACCCGTTTCGCGGGCAATTTCGAGTGCTCTGTTAGCCTTGCCGTTCTTGAGGTCATCAGGCGTGTGAAAAATCGAGAAGTGACGCCCCAGGATGTCGTCCTTGCTCCATCCTCCTATGTGCTCGGCGCCCGTGTTCCAGCTGATGATCCGCCCCTCGGTGTCGAGCATGCAGATCGCATAGTCGGTTACGGCGTCGACCAGCAGTTGAAAGCTGATATCCTGTTGCGACAGAGTAGAGGGAGCAGAAGCCGAGGCAGTCACAGAAAACTCCAGTCGGGATGGCTCTCCACCGATTGACCCTGGTCAATCGGTGGAAAACGGTCACCGTTCCTATGGCGTTCCTAGCACAGGCATAGATGGCTTCCTACAGGCGTATAATGTCGCGATCGAATAGCGGCAGAGCGCCTAATTCACGAGACCGGCTGCCAAGGCACCGAGCAGCGCCGACCCGAGAAGGGCCCCATCATGGAGACCGAGGAGCCAGCGGGACGGCTCGCCTTCTTGATGGATCCAAAGGGTGGTGCCCATCGTCACGAGGGACCAGCCAATCCCGAGAAGTGCGGCTGTGACGTTGAAGGCCATCGTCGTGCCGGAGACCAGGAAAGCCATGGCTGCCACGGTAATCAGGATGCAACCCACAAGGGCGATCAGGACAGGCCGGACCGACTTGGGCAGTCCAGCCAGAGCCAGAGACGGAGCATACATGGCGATGACGTGCGAGGCGAGAGCTCCAGACACAGCTTCGCCGAGACCGCAACCCACCATCGCGACGGGGGTGGCCGCCATCAGAGCTGTCATGGCGAACCAGCCAAGCGCGCCAACGATGCTTGGCCACAGAATGCGTTGCCATCCCTGCAGGGGGGCGGCTTCGGCGTGCATTCGGCGAACCCGACGGTAGGGCAGTGCTGCCGTTGCAAGAAGTGATCCAACATGAGCGAGTGCTGCAGCCCCTGCCATACCTACGAGAGCATGCGGAACAGCCAGGCTTTCAGCGAAGGTCGCGACCATCGGCGCAAAGAGGCCCGCAAGGGTGGCTGCTCCAAAGACCAGGAGGATGGCGCCAGTTCCCTTCGCTCCGAGCGGGGCTGCCGCATGGCGATAGAACAGGCTGAAGCCGCTGGCGATGCCAAGCCAGAAGGCGCCTAACGCCAAGCCCGTGAACTGCCACTGCAACAGGGACCACGCCGTTAGCAAGCCTCCGGCGATACCGAGACCGGCACCAAGGGAAAAAGCGGCGCGACGACCAAAGGCATCGAGGAGAAGGGAGGCCGGCAGGCTGGCGAACGCCGCGCCAGCATAGAAGGCGGCATAGGGCAGGGTGGCCCAGGCTGCGTTCGGAGCAAGCGACAAGCCTGCGAGCGGAAGGATGGTGAGGGTGAGCACCTGCGAGAGCACGGATAGTGCGAACGCGACCGCAAGCAGCGCCGTTCCGCCGTAATCGGGCGTGCCGTCGGCAGCTTCGATCGGTTCGCAGAGGCAGTCGAGCCGCCCCGCCCGCGGCATGGCAGGTGATGTGCTCATGGTGCGATGTCGTCGTCCTTCAGCACGCGAATGGCCGCGCCTTCGACATCGTCATACTGGCCGTTCTTGAGCGACCACAGAAAGGCGGCGAGACCTGAAAGACCTAATAGTAGCGCCGTTGGCACGAGATAGATGAGGACTTCCATGGATCAGGCTCCCTGTAGGACCGGAGCGGCCGGTGCAGAATTGTCGGGCGAGAGTTCCTCGGACAAAGCCTTGGCCTTTGCGCCTCGCGCACGCAAAGCGTTCAGGGTCACGAGGCTTGACGAGCCGGACATGGCGAGTGCGGCAATGAGTGGCGTCACATAACCCATGAAGGCCAGCGGAACCGCGATCACGTTATAGGCGAGCGCGATCAGTAGGTTCTGGCGCATCAGCGTGCGTGCGCGGCGAGCGATGCTGAGAGCATCCAGAACAGGCGTGAGCTTGTCGCCGAGGAAGACCGCATCTGCATGGGCCTGGGTGATATCGGCAGCCGTGATCGGCGAGATTGAGACGTCCGCCGTGGCAAGGGCAGGTGCATCGTTGAGGCCATCGCCGACCATAAGCACTCTGCGGCCTTCAGCCTTGAGTGCTTCGATGGCCGCGATCTTCTCCGCGGGCTTCGCACCGCCGCGCCATTCACGGATGCCGAGAGCGGCTGCAATGGGAGCCACGGCTTCTGGGCGATCACCGGAGAGGATGCGGCAACCGATGCCGAGATCACGCAGAGCCTTCACCGTCGTCACGGCATCAGGACGCAAGGCCTGACGTACCAGCAGGATGGCGCGTTCATAGCCTCGGGCGAAGGCAATCATCGAGACATCCGCCTCTTTACCCACTGCCTCGGGCACAAGATCGGCGGCACCGCAGAAAGCGGGGCTTCCGAGTCGAAGCTCCACGCCATGCACAATGGCCTTCACGCCCTGGCCAGCTTCTTCCGTTGCCTCCTCGTAAGGACGGCGCTCCTTCGCCTCCTGCGCGACAGCGGCAGCGAGTGGGTGATGGCTCGAGAGAGCAAGTCGTGCCGCCTCCTCAAGAAGATCCGGGCGGATCAAAGAGGCATTGGCAACGCGCATCTCAGGCAGGGTCAGCGTGCCGGTCTTGTCGAACACGATGGTATCGGCGGAGGCCAGACGCTCCAGCGCATCGCCGGAGTTGAGGAAGACGTTCGAGCGGAACAGGGCGCCCGAGGCGACGACCTGCACGACAGGCACAGCGAGCGCCAATGCGCAGGGGCAGGTGATGATCAACACTGCAACGGCAGTGATGACGGCATCATGTACGGCGGCGCCGAGGGCGATCCAAACGATAGCTGTCAGGGCTGCCGTCAGATGCACCACCGGAGCGTAGGCGCGCGCCACTTTGTCCGCCAGTTGCACATAGCGGGACTTGGCTGCGGCAGCGGTTTCGAGAAGCCGCTCCACCTCATCGAGAAGTGTGCCTTTGCCTGCAGCTGTAACACGAAGGGTGAGCGCGCCGTCATAGTTCATGCTGCCGGCATAAACCGTGTCGCCGATTATAGCGGAACGCCGCACGGTTTCACCAGTCACGAGGCTCTCATCGAGTTCAGAACAGCCTGCAACAACGACGCCGTCGACGGCGATACGTTCACCGGGCCGTATGATGACGCGATCGCCAGGATTGAGGGCGGCCGTAGGCACGAGAACAGTCTCGCCCTTGTCGTCGAGGCGGTGCGCGACCTCTGCCTTGAGGGCGGCGAGATTGCCTGCCACCGAGCGGGTGCGGCGGCGCATGGCTTGATCGAGGTAGCGGCCGCAGAGCAAGAAAAAGAGCAGCATCACGACCGAGTCAAAATAGGTGTGCTCGGCGTGATTGATCGTCTCAACCACCGACATGGTGAGCGCCAGCAGAATGCCGATGGTGATCGGGACGTCCATGTTGGTGCGCTTCGCCCTCAGAGCGCCCATGGCGCTGCGGAAGAAGGGCTGGCCTGCATAGGCCACGGCAGGAAGCGCGATGAAGGCGGCAAGCCAGTGGAAGAAGTCGCGGGTTTCCGGAGTGATGTCGGTCACGTTGCCCGACCAGACGGAGACCGCAAGCAGCATGATGTTCATGGAGGCGAAGCCCGCCACCGCCAAGCATTTCAGGAGCCATTGGGAGCGGCGCGTTTCCTCTTCCTCGACGAGATGCGATCGATAAGGATGAGCCCGATAACCGAGGCGCTGCAGCTCTTCGACAACTGTGGAGGGCGCAATGGCTCCCTCCTGCCACTGCACCGCAAGACGGTGTGTAGTGTAGTTGAGGCGCGCGTCCAAGATGCCGTCGAGGCGGCACAGGCCACCCTCAATCTCGTCGATGCAGGCAGCGCAATCGATGCCCTCGATGGCAAGATCGAGATGCGCCGTTCCATCATCCTGACGCTTGACGAAGACTGAGAGATCGAGGATTTCCGCCATGATCTTATTCTTTTCCTTTAGAGCGAAATGCGGCTCTTGGAGCGGAAGACGGTTTCGCCGGAACGCTTCAAGCCAATCACCAGATCCCAGCTACCCTCTGGAAGCGAAGTGAGGCTCTGGAACTGGCCGGCGGTGGTTTCCACGAATTCGATCACAACATCGCGACGCTTGTCTGTCGGATGCGCGAGACGCACCTCGGCCGTGAGGCCGGAGAGGGCTTGCGCCTTCGCATCTCGTGCCGTGATGAGGATGCGGCTCGCGTCGCCGCGCTGGATGCTCGCATCCACCGCCCAATGGAGAGCATCCTGGGAGTGAGCCGCCGCCACGTCGTTCTTGAAGGTGAGACCGGCCTTGTAGGAGCTTTCCGTCTCAACGCCGCTGAAGCTGGAGACGGCGAAGCGGATCATTACGAAGTTCATGGCAAACACGATGCCGAAGAACGTGATGAAGTAGATCAGAACCGTGCGTCCGGTAATGACGCGGGGAGGGCGGCCAGCTGTTGTTGTGGACATAGAGGTATCCTCTTAAGGCGCCTTGAAGTGATCTTTCATCCGGCTTGTGTCGCCGGTCGCGAGATCGGTGAGAGTGAAGTGAATGTCGGTTGACGAGGGAACGTCCGAACCTTGCGAGCTGACAAGAGCGCGTGTTTCCAACGTCTGGTCTGGGCCGACCTTGACGATCGCGCGGCCCTGCTGGTCGATCTCGCCGCCGATGATATCGAGCTTCGCATTCAGCAAGCCATCCACCGTGAGAGCGTAGGTACGCTCATCCAGGTTCTTGTTGGCCACGCGGACGGTAAAGCCGTTGCGGATCGAGCCGTCGGACAGGCGCACGAAGAGCGGGTTGCGGTCGTGCATGACGCTCAGATAGATGCTCTGGCGCATCGCGAGCGAGCCGATCATGGTCGCGCCGACGACAGCGATGATGCCGGCATAGAAGAGCGTGCGCGGACGCACGATGCGACGCACTTCCGGACGGCCCTCCATGCGGGCCTTCACGTTCATGTCGGTATCATAGGTGATCAGATTCAGCGGACGGTTGATCTTCTCCATCACGGAATTGCAAGCATCGATGCACAGGCCGCACTGAATGCAGTCGAGCTGCAAGCCTTTGCGAATGTCGACGCCAGTGGGGCAGACATTGACGCACTGGTTGCAGTCGATGCAGTCGCCTGCCGGCAGACCTTGAAGCTTCAGGGCCTCGTTCTTCTTCATCGAGCCGCGCGGCTCACCACGATCGTAGCGATAGGTGACGTTCAGTGCATATTCATCGGTGAGAGCGGCTTGGATGCGAGGCCAGGGGCACATATAGGTGCAGACCTGCTCACGCATGAAGCCAGCGAGCGTGTAGGTGGTGAAGGTGAGAATGCCGATCCAGACATAGGCGATCATCGGGGCCTGGAACGTGGCCAGCTCATAGACGAGAGTCGGCGCATCGGCGAAGTAGAGCACCCAGGCGCCGCCGGTCCACCAAGCGATCATCAACCAGATGAAGTGCTTCAGGCCCTTCTGAGCCGCCACTTTCAGAGCGAGCTTTTCCTTGTCCTTGCGCATCCGCTCGCGGCGGTCGCCTTCGATCCAGCGCTCGACGGCATAGAACAGGTCGGTCCAGACCGTCTGCGGGCAGAGATAGCCGCACCAGACGCGGCCAGCGACGGCGTTCATGAGGAAGAGGGTCAGGGCCGCCAAAACCAGGAGGCCTGTGATGTAATAGAATTCCTGTGGCCAGATCTCGATAAAAAAGAAATAGAAGCGGCCATTCGCGAGATCGACCAGAACGGCTTGATCGGGCGCGTTGGGGCCGCGGTCCCAGCGGATGAAGGGAACGAGATAATAGATGCCCAGCGTGACAAGCAGCACGACCCATTTGATCGTGCGGAAGCGGCCTTTCACGGTCTGCGGATAGATCTGCTTGCGCGGCGCATAAAGCGGGGCGTCGTCGGCCGCTGCGGTCGCAAGGGAAGGGGAAACAGGAGCGTCAGCCATCGAATCCGTCGCGGGTTCTCGATCAGGAGTGGCTCTGGGATAGGCTGCGAGGCGGGAAGCCGCCTTGATTTGAGTCAAGCCGGCGGCCGGGGAGAGGCCCCCGGCCACCGTGTTACGCTTGAGCTGAGGCGCATTGAAGCAGCTTAACGGTTCTGATCGCCCCCAAGAGAGTGGACGTAGAGGGTCAGAGCCTTGATGGTCGTGTCATCGAGGCGGCCGTGCCAAGTCGGCATCACGCCGCCGCGGCCGTTGTTGAGGCCTTCCATAATGGTGACCTTGTCGGAGCCGAACAGCCAGATCTTATCCGTGAGGTTCGGGGCACCCATCTCCTGCATGCCTTGACCCTTGTCGCCATGGCAGGATGCGCAGTTGTCGGCGAAGATCTTGGCTCCGGCTGCGATGTCGACGCCCTTCTCCACAGGCAGTCCCGACAGGGAGCGCACATAATCCGCCACCTGCGAGACTTCCTCGCGCTTGAGCAGGCCGTCACGGCCGAAGGCAGGCATGCTGCCGGTATGACCCTGGTCGCTGGTGGAGCGAGCGCCGTGCAGGATCGTCTGCTGGATCTGCTCCAGCGATCCACCCCACAGCCAATCGTCGTCGTTCAGGTTCGGGTAGCCCTTGGCGCCGCCGCCGCCTGCACCATGGCAGGGTGCGCAGTTGTCGCCGAATGACGCCTTGCCCTGAGCGCGAGCGAATGCGAACAACTCAGGCGTCTTCTTGATGTCCTCGAGCGAGGCAGTCGCGAGCTTCGCCGTCATGCCCGAACGCTGATCCTTGAGGGCTGCGAGCTCGACCTCGACAGCATCGCGGGACTGCCAGCCGAGCATGCCCTTGGTGTAGGATGAGACCATCGGCCAGGCCGGATAGGCGATGCAGTAAGCAATCGCCCACACAATGGTGAAGTAGAAGGTCCACAACCACCAGCGCGGCAGCGGATTGTTGAGCTCCTGGATGTTGTCCCAGCTATGCCCGGTTGTGGTCACGCCGGTGATGGCATCGACCTGTTTGTGAGTTTCATGGGCCATAGGATCAATCCTCCTGGAGAGGCATGCGGGCGGCCGCGTCGAAGCGATCCTTCCGCGAGGGAGCGAGGGCGTAGACCAGCACCACCAAGAAGACGGCGACGAAGTATAACAACCCCCAGGTCTGGGCGAATTCTGCGAAGAACTTGTATGCGGCTGGCATGATCGTTCGTCCTCAGCGCACGTTGGCCTTGTTGTCGTAGAGCTTGAAGTCGACCTGCGTGCCGAGCATCTGCAGATAGGCAATCAGGGCATCCGCTTCAGTGACTTTCTGCGGGTTGCCGTCGAAATTGCGCGACTGAGCGTTCGGGTAGCGCTTGGCGAGATCGACAGCATTCGGATCGTCGGCATTAGCCTGGATACGAACGTCGCTTTCGGCCTTCTTCAGCATCTCCTCGTCATAGGGCACGCCAAGCAGAGCCTGGACTTTCATGTCCTCGGCAATGGCCGCCATATCGAGCTCGTTCTTCTCAAGCCAGGGATAGCTCGGCATGATCGAACCGGGCACGACGGCGCGGGGATCCTTCAGGTGGTCGCGGTGCCAGTCGTCGGAGTACTTGTTGCCGACGCGGGCGAGGTCCGGACCGGTGCGCTTGGAGCCCCACTGGAAGGGACGATCGTACATGCTTTCTGCAGCGAGAGAGTAGTGGCCGTAGCGTTCCACCTCGTCGCGCAGCGGACGCACCATCTGGCTGTGGCAGTTGTAGCAGCCTTCACGCACATAGATGTTGCGGCCGGCGAGTTCGAGCGGGGTGTAGGGCCGAATGCCCTCCACCTTCTCGATGGTGCTCTTCAGGTAGAAGAGCGGCACGATTTCCACGAGACCACCGATGGAGATGACGATCAGCACACCGATGATGAGGATGATCGAGTTGGTCTCGAAGATCTTATGACGGGACCAGAGTGACATGATCTTTTCCTTTACTCCGCGGCGACGAGCGCGGGCTGGGCCGGAAGGGCTTCTTCCTCGACAGCTTCAGCCGTGGTGATCGTCTTCCAGACGTTCCACGCCATGATCACGCTGCCGGCCACGAAGAGAGCGCCGCCGAGTGCACGGATGATGTAGAAGGGATGCATCGCTTCGACGGTCTCGATGAACGAGTACTCAAGGAAGCCGAGGCCGGTGTAGGCGCGCCACATGAGGCCCTGCAGGATGCCCGCAACCCACATCGACGAGATGTACAGCACGATGCCCAAGGTGGAGATCCAGAAGTGCCAGGAGACGGCCTTCATGGAGTAGAGCTCTTTCTTGTTCCACAACCACGGAACGAGGCAGTAGATCGCGCCGAAGGATACGTAGGCCACCCAGCCGAGAGCGCCGGAGTGAACGTGGCCAATGGTCCAGTCAGTGTAGTGCGAGAGGGAGTTCACGGCCTTCACCGACATGAGTGGGCCTTCGAAGGTCGACATGCCGTAGAAGGCGACCGACACGACCATCAGGCGCAGCACGGGATCCGTGCGGAGCTTGTCCCAGGCACCCGAGAGGGTCATGAGACCGTTGATCATGCCGCCCCAGGAGGGCATCCACAGCATGACCGAGAAGACCATGCCCAGCGTTTGTGCCCAGTCGGGCAGAGCGGTGTAGTGGAGGTGGTGCGGGCCAGCCCAGATGTACATGAAGATCAGGGCCCAGAAGTGGATGATGGAGAGGCGATAGGAATAGACCGGCCGCTCAGCCCGCTTCGGGATGAAGTAGTACATGATGGCTAGGAAGCCTGCGGTCAGGAAGAAGCCCACAGCGTTGTGGCCATACCACCACTGAACGAGAGCATCCTGCACGCCCGACCACACGATGTAGCTCTTTGGCGAGAAGATCGAGACGGGAACCGTCGCGTTGTTGCCGAGGTGCAGAACGGCGATGGTCAGAATGAAGGCGAGATAGAACCAGTTCGCCACATAGATGTGGGGCTCCTTGCGGCGCATCACCGTGCCGAGGAAGACCAGGAAGTAGGCAACCCAGACCACGGTGAGCCACAGGTCGGCATACCACTCCGGCTCAGCGTATTCCTTGCCCTGCGTGATGCCGAGCAGGTAACCCGTGCCTGCGATCACGATGAAGAAGTTGTAGCCGAGAACCACAAACCAGGGCGCGATTTCGCCGACAAGCCGTGCGCGGCAGGTGCGCTGGACCACGTACAGCGAGGATGCGATCAGCACGTTGCCGCCGAAGGCGAAGATCACCGCGGAGGTGTGCAAAGGCCGCATGCGCCCGAACGACAGCCAGGAGGTGTCGAAGTTCAGTGCCGGGAAGGCCAGCTGAGTCGCGATCAAAAGACCGATGGTGAAACCCGCGATGCCCCAGAAGACAGAGGCGATGGTCGCAAACCTCACGGGGCCCATGTTGTAGTTGGGCTTGCCGTTGATCGTCTGCGCCGGCAGAGTGGCAGGCCGCTCGTAGTAGTGATTGACGATCGCAAACACAGCCGCGACGCTCGCGGCCGCGAAGAGATAAGCGTGGAAGGCGTATTCAGGCGTATAGGCCTTCGCCGCGATGATAATGCTCAGGAGAGCCAGAGCTGCGAAAGCAAGAGCGGAACCTGCTTCGCCAATGGTCATTCCTTTAGGAGATGTTGCCGTTTGAGCCATAGGTCTCGACCGTTCTAAAGTTTGGCGAGGCCCTGAGCTTCGCCATCAGTTTTCCTCACTAGGGGTGGGGTGGGGAAGGGGCATTGATGCAAATCAAACGGGGGCCTTCGCCCCGACCAATGCCCCACGAAAGGCTTAGACGGCGCGGGAATGCCGCGCGGCGCCGCTTTCGAGATAGCGGTCGAACGCCGCGCAGATGTTCCGAACCAGGAGGCGGCTGTCCTCGGGGATCTCGATGGACAGGCCATCGCGCTTTACAAGACCGTCGCGAGCCAGCTCGTCGATGACCGCAAGCTCGGCCGTGAAGTCGGGTTTCCTGCGATCGGAAGCGATTCGGTCGAGATCGACTGCGAAATCGCACATCAGGCGCTCGATGATGCTCCGGCGAAGGCGGTCATCGTCCGTCAGTGCCACGCCACGCGCAGTGGCGAGCCGCCCCTTGGTGATGGCCTCGCGATAGGCGACGGTGCTCGATGCGTTCTGAATGTAGCCCTGCGGCAGGGAGCCGATGGCCGAGGTTCCAAAGCCGATGAGGGCGCTTGCTTCATCGGTCGTGTAGCCCTGAAAGTTCCGGTGCAGACGTCCTTCGCGCTGGCGCACGACCATGGGATCAGATGGCTTAGCGAAGTGGTCGAGGCCGATCTGGACGTAACCCGCCTCAATGAGGGCTGCAGCCGCAGCAGTGTTCTGCTCGACGCGTTGGATGGCGTCCGGCATGGCCTCCTCCGGCAGGAGCGCCTGATGGCGCTTCATCCACGGCACATGGGCATAACCGAAGAGGGCGATGCGGTCCGGGTCGAGCCGCAGGGCCTGTTGAATGGTGCGGAGCACGCTATCGGTGGTCTGGTAGGGCAGACCATACATCAGGTCGAGGTTCAGGCCTGTCACTCCGGCATGACGCAGCCAAGTTGCCACCTTGGCCGTCTGTTCGAAGGATTGGATACGATTGATGGTCTTCTGAACCTTGGGATCAAAGTCCTGGACGCCCAAGCTCGCCCGGTTCAGACCCGAGGCGGCGAGCGCCTCCACACCCTCCAGGGTGAGGGTACGCGGATCGATTTCGACTGCGATCTCGGCTGTCGGGCGGATGCCGAAGGAACGCTCCAGGAGGCCCATGATGCGCCTGAGATCGTCGCCAGACAGGATCGTCGGCGTGCCGCCGCCCCAATGGATATGGGTGACACCCATACGGCTCGGCAGATGCTGGGCCACGAGTTCTATCTCGCGTTCCAAAAGCTCCACATAAGACGCAACCGGGCTGTAGGTACGGGCAACTGTGGTGTGGCAGCCGCAATAGAGACACAGCTCGGCGCAGAATGGGACGTGCAGATAGAGCGAGAGCGCGGTCTGGGGTGAGAGTTCCGAGAGCCACTTCGCATAGGTTGCGGAATCCACATCCGGCTTGAAATGTGGAGCGGTGGGGTAGCTCGTATAGCGTGGGACGCGCTGATCGTAGCGGGCAATGAGTTCTGGTGTCATGCCAGCTCTTTGCTTTGTTCCGAGGCAAGCAGCCTTGATTTAGGTCAAGCCCTTGTGTGCGCTCCCTTTCTTGGCATGCGGGGCGCATGGGTTGAAGGTCCGGTTTTTTCCGCCATCTTGATTGTATGGAATCGTCTTCCTCTGGGCCTGGCTTCTCAGGTCGGGACAGGCGGGGTTAAGGAGTGTTCCGATGCAGTCACCGGACGAATGGCAGATCCCGCCCGAGTTCCAGCCTGATCAGGATGCACTCGCATATGATCTCCCAGAGGCCCTGAACTCCGTCGTCTCGCTTGGGGCCCGGGTGCCTGAGGACGCCTTCACGGCTGAAACCCTCGGGACCGAACGGGCCGGGCAAGGCGTCGTCATCCGGTCAGATGGCTTGGTGGTAACCATTGGATACCTGATCGCGGAAGCCGAGGAGGTTTGGCTCACCACCAACAAGGGCCGCACGGTCGAGGCGCACGTGATCGCCTATGATTATGACAGCGGCTTCGGCTTGGTTCAGGCTCTCGCGCCGCTCGGGGTGCCGGTGATGGCGCTGGGCGATTCCAGGCGCCTCTCTCCGGGGGATCAGGTGGTCATGGGCGGCAGCGGCGGGCGCACCCATTCGCTCGCGGCCCAGGTGGTCGCCTGCCAGGAATTCGCAGGCTATTGGGAATACCTCATCGACAATGCCATCTTCACGGTTCCGGCCCATCCCAATTGGGGCGGCACGGCCCTGATCGGCTCGCGCGGGGATCTCGTCGGCATCGGCTCGCTTCAGCTCCAGCATCAGGCTCAGGGCGGTGCCATCGTGCCCTTGAACATGAGCGTGCCCATCGATCTGCTGAAGCCGATCCTCGACGATCTGCTGACCCTGGGCTGCGTCGGCCGGCCGCCGAAGCCGTGGCTCGGCTTCTATGCCTCGGAAACGGAAGAGGATCAGATCTCGATCATCGGCCTTGCTGGCGACGCTCCGGCACAGCGTGCCGGGTTGCGTCCCGGAGACAATGTTCATGCCGTCGCAGGCCAGGCCGTCACATCGCTTGCCGAATTCTATCGCGCCATCTGGGCTCTGGGGCCTGCGGGCGTGGATGTCCCGCTGACACTGGAACGTGAGGGCGATACCTTCGACGTGACGATCCGATCCGCCGACCGAGGACGCTTCATGAAAACGCCACGCCTGCAATAGCTTGCAGCAAAAGATTCGAGCCGATCCTCGAGAGGCGCAGCCTCCGCCATTCTTTTCTTTTCAAGGTGCACTTATGAGCCGACACGTCACGTTGCCAACAGGCGAAGCTGTTCCCGCGTTGGGGCAGGGAACCTGGCAAATGGCCGAGGTGCATGGTAAGCGCGCTCAGGAGATCGAAGCGCTGCGCTTGGGCGTCGAGTTGGGCATGACGCTGATCGATACCGCAGAGATGTATGGTGAAGGCGCTTCCGAAGAACTCATCGCTGAGGCTCTTGGTCCAGAGCGCGACCGTCTGTTCCTCGTCAGCAAGGTCTATCCGCATAATGCTAGCCGCAGGGGTGTCGTTGAAGCATGCGAGCGAAGCCTGAAGAGGCTCAAGGCGGATCATCTCGATCTGTATTTGCTGCATTGGCGCGGCAGCGTGCCGTTGGAAGAGACGGTGGCAGGTTTCGAGGAGCTGCGCCGCTCCGGCAAGATCCGCCATTGGGGCGTCAGCAATTTCGACACGGACGATATGGAAGAGCTGTTCGATGTCGAGGGCGGCACAAACTGCGCCACCAATCAGGTGCTCTACAATGTGACGCGGCGCGGGCCTGAATACGATCTGATCCCCTGGATGATTGAGCGCCGCATGCCACTCATGGCCTACAGCCCCATAGAGCAGGGGCGCCTTCCGAAAGCTGGCATCCTGCCAATCATCGGGCGACATCATGGGGCAAGTCCCTATCAGATCGCTTTGGCCTGGCTTCTGCAGAAGCCAGGCATCATCGCTATTCCCAAGGCGTCGAGCCCCGCTCATGTGCGGGATAATCAGCGTGCTCTCGAAATCCAGTTGAGCCCTGAAGAGTTGAATGCCATCGATGCAGAGTTTCCACCGCCTAAGCGCAAGCGTCCGCTCGAGATGATCTGATAGTCTTTCTTCAGCACAACGTGAGCACAATGATCTTTTCCAAAACCGAGGCCCTTAAAGTTGCAGAGATCCTCAGGAACGCCGCGCAGACGGAAATCCTGCCTCGCTTCAAGAACCTGTCCGCCGGTGCAATCCGCACGAAGACATCGCAGCTCGATCTTGTGACGGATGCGGACGAGGCGGCGGAGCGCAAGATCGAAGCCGATCTGCTGAGCGCCTTTCCGAATGCGCTCGTGATCGGTGAAGAAGGCGTCAGCCGCAATCCCAGGCTTCTCGATGGAATGGGCGATTCCGATCTTGCTTTCATCCTCGATCCTGTGGATGGCACCTTGAACTTTGCATCAGGTGTTCCGCTGTTCGGTGTCATGGCATCAGCCGTCATGAAGGGAGAGGTGGTTTGCGGGGTTATCCTCGACCCGATTTCAGACGATTGGGCCATGGCTGTGCGCGGAGAGGGAGCATGGCTGCAGCGGCCTGACGGCAGCACAACTCCCTTGAACGTGGCTTCACCCGTCCCGCTCGCACAGATGGCGGGCAACGTGTCGTGGCGCTATCTGCCACAAGAACTCCGTCCTGTCGTGACCGGCAATCTTCCACGCGTCGCCATGGCGGCGGATTTACGATGTGCAGCGCACACCTACCGCCAGATCGCCGGCGGCTATCTCCACTTCGCCTTCTCGTCGAGCGTGATGCCTTGGGATCATGCAGCAGGCTGGCTGATCCATCGCGAGGCCGGCGGTTATACGGCACATTTCGACGGTTCTCCCTATAAGCCCGTCAATCGTGGAGGCGGTCTGATCAGCGCGCCGGACAAGGACAGCTGGCAGGCTTTGCGGGATGCGCTCCTGCCGCCCCAGATGTGAGATTTCTGCGCAGCGGGTTCGATCATCGCGTCGATCTCCGCAATCCTGGCAAGCCGCTTCTTGCATTGCTGATCGAGATAACAAGACCGGCCGATGCCGAGAGCGAGAATGGGCAGGGCCCATAAGAAGTCAATGGCTCTGAGCAGAACGAGCGCCAGAGCCGCAATGGAGATAATCCATATCTCAACGCGTCCGAATCCTTCGGTGACCTCGTTCTTCAGAACAAGCTGCTGCCGTTCAAGCCACAAGTCTACATGCATAGGCTCCACGCGGCTTTGCGTTGAGGCGCTCGCTGCTTGGCTGCGAAGCTCTTTAAGAGTGTCCTGGAGAAGAGCGAGCCGCTCGGCACGGATCTGAGACGAAAGAGAGGTTTGAGCAGGCGCGAAGGCTTTGATCAGCCGCTTGCACAGAGCCAGGGTCGCAGGGCAGCGTTCTTCGCATGCTGAAACCGATCCGTGATGCGGCTGCGGATTTGTACCGCCGTGTTCATTGGTTTGCTGATCTGATCCTTGCTGAAGGAAGCGGCAACATGATCTGCAATGAGGTTCTCGACCGCGACGTGAGCCCTTTCCGCTGGCATGAACTGCTTCCTTCCCTCAAGGTGCCGTCAATGGTCGCATCTCAGTAGAGCAAAGATTCAGGGTGCTCACGCCTGACGGCTGTCCACGTCAGCCGACAGCAATCTCGAGAATGAATGGCCAGGGTTAACGAATGCTCAAAGAAGGCCTATTATCGGCAGGGATGAGGAAAGTTTCCCTATGTGCCGGTTTCGCTATCCGCATGTCCAGGAACCATCCTGGCGAGATCTTGGAGAAAGGCCACGGATTCCTTGGGGCGTCCTTCCTGTTCGGCGATCTTGCTAATGTTCTGCAGCAAAGCGGCTATGTCGGTCGCTTTCGCCACCCGCCCAACCGAGAGCACATGGAAGAATGCTGAGAAAGCCACCATGATGGCCTGGTTGTGCTCTTCGAGTTTCCGGCACTGCTCTTTGAGAGCTTTGATATCCTTCTCCTGAGCGGAAACAATATCCACTAGAGTCAGCATCTGTTCGGCGAGTGTGTCGACGGAGGCGCTCATGTCTGTTGCAGATTCCGGCTCTTTGGAACTGATGTAGGGCGGAGAGGATGGTTTGCCCGGGCGATGTTGTGCTTGCGGATTCGAAGGCTGATCGGCACCGCGGGTCACTTCGGTGTCCTCAATGCCGACCGGCAGACGCGCAACTTCAGCAAGGCGTGACGCTGTTTGCTGGAGAAGGCTGCGGATTCTTTCCTGAACTCGGCCGATCATGGGGCGATCCAAGCATGGCTTCACGCTTTAGGAAAGTGCCAATGCAGGATTGTGCGATGCTCGATCAGCCGAGGGCATAGAGCAGGCGGGCCCGGATCGTGCCTTCCAGCGCGCGGATCTCCCGGAGTGTCTCCCGGCTCTGTTCAGGCTGCCCCTCAACCTCGATCACCACATAACCGATTTCGCCATCGGTCTGCAGGTGCTGCGCTGTAATGTTAAGACCACGCTTGGAGAAAGCCTGGTTGAGACGTCCCAGCATGCCGGGCACGTTGCGATGCACATGGATGTAGCGCGTGCCCGTAGCGCGTGACGACAATTGCACCTGCGGGAAATTCACGGCGCCGATGGTCGAGCCCACATCCGAGTAGTCGATCAGTTTCTTGGCAACTTCGGCACCGATGCGCTCCTGCGCTTCTTCGGTTGAGCCGCCGATATGCGGCGTAAGGATCACGTTGTCGAGGCCCTGGAGCGGTGTCACGAAACGCTCCTTGTTGGAAGCGGGCTCGACGGGAAACACGTCGATGGCGGCGCCGCGCAGATGTCCGCTCTTCAGCGCCTCGGCCAGTGCGTCCAGATCCACCACGGTGCCGCGGCTGTTATTGATGAGATAAGCGCCTTTCTTCATGGCTGCGATCTCGGCAGCCCCAATCATGCCATGCGTCGCCGGCGTTTCGGGAACATGCAGACTTACGACGTCGCTTTGGCTGAGCAGATCGTGCAGATTTTCCACCGGCTCCGTATTGCCGTGGCGCAGCTTGTCGGTCTGATCGTAGAAGATTACGCGCATGCCCATGGACTCGGCCAGATACGAGAGCTGCGAGCCGATATTGCCGTAGCCTACGATGCCGAGTGTCTTGCCTCGAACCTCGTGGCTGTCGATGGCCGATTTGTCCCAGGCACCGGCATGAGCCGCGGTCGATTTCGGGAAGATACGCCGCAACAGCATGACGATCTCGCCGATCACGAGTTCAGCGACGCTGCGGGTATTCGAGAAGGGGGCGTTGAAGACAGGAATGCCAGCATGGCGGGCGGCTTCGAGGTCGACCTGGTTCGTCCCCACGCTGAAGCAGCCGACAGCGATGAGGCGGTTGGCCGCCGCGAAGACCTCAGGCGTCAGTTGGGTTCGGGAGCGGATGCCGAGAATATGGACTCCCTGCAAAGCCTCGATCAGCTCCTTCTCATCGAGAGCTGTCTTCAGGTAGGTCAGGTTCGTGTAGCCCGCCGATCGGATCAGCTCGACGGCACTCTCGTTCACGCCTTCGAGCAGAAGCACCCGGATCTTGTCTTTCTGAAGAGAGAACTGCTCGCTCATATCGGCTCCATTCACCTGTCGCAGCATGCCCATAGCCTGTTGGATCGGCCAGGAAAATCCCTTTTGCCGTCTCACCCAAGGCAGTTCTGACTGACAGGCACGGTCAGTGCCCCAGGCTGGCGGGCTTTCGCAAGAGGGTGGGCCCTCGAAGGAGGCATTTTCATACCTCCTATGCGTCACCGCCATCGGTGCGCTTTGGACGTATCTTGAGCTAATCCAGTCGCTCGGGCGGCCGGTCAGAAGGGCGGGAGCCAGTGCCGGAGGTACGCACGGCTCCCGTTCTTTTTGTGCAGAAAACCCCTGCTTCAGGCGTTGCCCTGCAGGCGCCGATAGAGAGTGCTGCGGCTGACCCCGAGTCTGCGGGCGGCAAGGGAAACATTCCCTTTGGTCGCCTCAAGGGCCTCACGTATAGCCGCGATGGTCATTGAATCGAGCGTCGTCGGGAGAGGCTCAGACTCTGCCGGGGCAGGGCTCTGCACCGGTGATGCATTCCTCACATCCAGGGGGAGGGCATCGGTCCCCAGCCGGTCGCCTGGCTCGCACAGCGCCAGCATGGCCCTTAGGCAGCCAACCAGCTGGCGGAAATTGCCCGGCCATTCATAGAGCGAGAGACGCTCGCGGCATTCCTGGTCCAAAACGATCCCTCGAGAGGCTGCGCCAAGGGAGTCCCAGATGGCATCGATCAGTTGCACTCGGTCGGAGCGTAGCCTTAGAGGCTGCAGCTCGATGGTGTATTGCGCGATCCGGAAGTAGAGGTCGGAGCGGAACCCGCCGGTCTGGACGAGCTCCGAGAGATTTCGGTTCGTGGCGCAGATGAGGGTGAAATCAACCGGGACCGCGCGGCTGCCGCCGAGAGGCACGACTTCCCGTTCCTGGAGTACGCGCAGCAGCTTGGTCTGGAGGGGGAGGGGCATGTCGCCGATCTCATCGAGAAACAATACGCCGCCATCCGCCTCACGTAAGTGGCCTTTTGATCCGCCGGGGCGCGCACCGGTGAACGCTCCCGCCTGGTAGCCGAACAGCTCCGCTTCCATCAGCGTCTCGGGAAGGGCAGCACAGTTGACGGCCACGAATGGCTTGCCCGCACGCGCGCTCCTGCCGTGAACGGCGCGGGCGAAGACTTCCTTGCCCGTTCCCGTCTCGCCCCACACCAGAACCGGAACATCCGCATTGAGCAATCGAACGGCGCGGTCCAGCGCCTTTTGTGTTTCGATATTGAAGATGGGACCGATATTTGTGGGCTGGAGCGCCTGCGTCCGCCGCAGCGCTGACGAGACAATGGGTTTGCGATGTTCCAGCCGTCCCCGAAGGGCGGCACCATCAGTGCGCTTCAGGCTGCCCGTATCGGCAAGGGCCATGACACCGTTCTGGAACAGGTCTGCCCATGTGACTGTCCCAAGCGCATCGAAGTTACGGCCGATGAGCTTCAGGCCATGCCGGTTGGCGGCTTTGAGGCGACCATCTTCGAAAATGAGAATGCCCTCACGAGGCGTTCCCAGCATGGCTGGATCCGTGTGGAGACGCACGATATCCGTATGCTCGAAACCACGATCGAACAGGCGATGCTCGATCTGCTCGGCAGCAAGCCGCACGAGACCAAGCGCATGGGCGTGATGCACTTCAGCCGGACCTGAGAGATCGAGGACTCCCAGCACCTCTCCATGAGGTCCGATGATGGGAGCGGCGGAGCAACTCAGGATCCGGTTGCATTCGAGATAGTGTTCAGCACCCCGAACCTCGATGGGACACCCTTCCGCAAGCGTAGTTCCAATCGCATTCGTTCCAACCGTCTGTTCGCTCCATGGCACGCCAGGCATGAGCGCGACGCGTGCTGCGCGCTGCGCGAAGTCGAGGCTGCCGATGGTATCGAGCACGAGCCCGTGCGCGTTGGTGAGAATGACGATGCTGTCTGTGGCTTCCGCATCCGCATAAAGCGCCTCGATCTCGGGTCGGCAGAGACGCCTGAACGCCTCCGCTTCTTCCGCCGAGATGGCGAATTCGTGGGAGGTAAGGGGCTCGGGCAGGGAATTGGCACGCCCCTTGAGACCCAAAGCCGCACAACGGGTCCAGGAGCGAAGAATGGGCTGCGAGATCAACCCGCCGGGAACGCTGCCCTTGGAAAAGAACGATTGACGCGCATGCTGGATCTTATCTGACGACACGGCTTCCTCCTGTCCCGGTGTCGCAAATTGCAACAGCTGTCGCAGATGCGTTTCTTTACGTGACGCAAAGCATCATAGCTGAACTTCCGGTAAAGCGAAGCGGTCAAAAGTGCACATGGTCAAGTATTGCCGATCTCATGAATGCAGACAGTGACTTACCGCGCCGCGGCGACGATTGCTGCTTTGCAAAACAGTGATTTGGCACGGAAATTGCTATTCTGGCGATGTTCATCCAGGGAGGAAACCAAATGAACAAGCCAGAATTTCTCTCGACCGCAAAAGCACCCTTCAAGGCCCGTTACGGCAATTATATCGGTGGTGAGTGGAGGGAGCCTGTCACCGGAAAGTACTTCGAGAATACTTCGCCTGTGAATGGCAAGGTGATCTGCGAAGTGGCACGCTCTGACAAGGACGATATCGAAAAAGCTCTCGATGCGGCGCATGCGGCGAAGGACGCCTGGGGCAAGGCCGCACCTGCCGAGCGTGCGCGCATTCTCAATGAGATTGCCGACCGGATGGAGGAAAACCTCGATCTTCTCGCATCGGCCGAGACTTGGGACAACGGCAAGCCGATCCGTGAGACGACAGCTGCCGACATTCCGCTCGCCATCGACCATTTCCGCTATTTTGCGAGCTGTATCAGAGCGCAGGAAGGCTCAGCGGCCGAGATCGATCACGACACGGTAGCTTATCACTTCCATGAGCCGCTCGGCGTGGTTGGACAGATCATTCCCTGGAACTTCCCAATCCTCATGGCAGCCTGGAAACTCGCACCTGCTCTTGCCGCCGGTAACTGTGTGGTTCTCAAACCTGCCGAGCAGACTCCTGCTTCAATACTGGTCTGGGCAGAACTCGTTGCCGATCTGCTGCCGGCAGGTGTGCTCAACATCGTGAACGGCTTTGGTCTCGAAGCCGGCAAGCCGCTGGCATCGAGTTCGCGGATTGCCAAAATCGCCTTTACGGGCGAGACGACGACCGGCCGGCTCATCATGCAATATGCGAGCCAAAACCTCATTCCGGTCACGCTGGAACTCGGGGGCAAGTCGCCGAATATCTTCTTCTCCGATGTGCTCGCGGAAGATGATGCCTTCTTCGACAAGGCTATCGAAGGCTTCGTGATGTTCGCTCTCAACCAGGGCGAGGTCTGCACCTGCCCGAGCCGTGCGCTGGTCCAGGAATCCATCTACGACCGGTTCATGGAACGAGCGCTCAAGCGCGTCGAGGCGATCAAGCAGGGAAGCCCTCTCGATCCCACCACGATGATCGGCGCTCAGGCCTCCAGCGAGCAGCTCGAGAAGATCCTCAGCTACATCGATATCGGCAAGCAAGAGGGCGCTCAGGTGCTGACCGGCGGCGAACGCAACGTGATGTCGGGCGATCTCGCCGGCGGGTACTATGTGAAACCCACCGTGTTCCGTGGCCACAACCGAATGCGCGTGTTCCAGGAGGAAATCTTCGGGCCGGTCGTCTCCGTCACCACCTTCAAGGATGAGGATGAGGCGCTGCATATCGCCAACGACACCCTCTACGGCCTTGGCGCCGGCGTGTGGACGCGCAATGGCAATCGCGCCTATCGCTTCGGTCGCGCCATCCATGCGGGCCGCGTATGGACCAACTGCTACCACGCCTATCCGGCTCATGCGGCCTTCGGCGGCTACAAGCAGTCGGGCATCGGTCGCGAGACGCACAAGATGATGCTCGATCACTACCAGCAGACCAAGAACCTGCTGGTCAGTTACAGCGACAAGGCTCTCGGCTTCTTCTGATACCTTCGGAGCTCGACGCGGACGAAGGGGCAGTCGTCTGAAAAAGGATCGGGCTCCAACAAAGGCCGGGGTGCACTGCGCCCCGGCCTCATCATCGCAAGGGAGAGAGAACGAATGGAAGCTGGCATTCCACGTGTGACTGCAACACCTGCGGCGCTCGATCTGATAGCGACGTTACAAGCCGAATATGGACCCGTCCTGTTTCACCAATCCGGCGGATGCTGCGATGGGTCATCCCCCATGTGCTATCCGCAGGGAGACTATATCGTCGGCGATGCCGATGTTCTCCTCGGCACCATTGGGGGCGCGCCGTTCTACATGAGCCCCTCACAGTACGAATACTGGAAGCACACTCAGCTCATCATCGACGTGGTGCCGGGCCGGGGAGGGATGTTCTCTCTCGAGAACGGTCGCGATGTCCGCTTTCTCACGCGCTCCCGCCTTTTCTCCGACGAGGAATCCGCTCTGCTCGGCCTGAGCGGTTGAGCGCTCCGCACCCTCGCTCCTGGAATAACGTTTCTGATTCTGGAGGCAGCAGGGAAATTCTGTGCCGTTCGTGGGTTAGTGCTGCTGAGGCTGCCGTTCCGCAGGCTCCTCTGCACATGCAACGATTTCCACGAAAGGGGGCGAGGTGCCACGGATCCTGACCTATAATGTGCGCCGCTGCCTCGGAACGGACGGGCGGCTCTCACCAGGGCGCATCGCCGATGTCATTGCATCCTATGAGCCGGATGTCGTAGCCCTTCAAGAGCTCGATGTGAGGCGCGCACGCACCGGCGGCATCGATCAGGCCCATGCCATCGCACAGGCCCTTGGCATGCAGATGCATTTTCATGCCAGCTTGCGCGTGATGGAAGAGGAATATGGCAACGCCATTCTCACCCATCGCCCCTCGCAATTGATCAAAGCGGGGCCCCTCCCGGGTAGAAACGGCCCTTTGGCGCCGGAACCCCGAGGAGCGCTCTGGGCCTCGGTCAATCTCGGTGGAACAACTGTGCAGGTGATCACGACCCACCTGGGACTGCGGCGAAACGAGCGGCTGGCCCAGGTGGATTGCCTTCTCGGGCCACATTGGCTGGGGCATAAGGCCTGCCGCGAGCCCGTGATCCTGATCGGTGACTTCAATGCGTCTCCCCGTTCGCGGGCCTATCAGCGCTTGGCCTCGCGCCTGCGTGATGCGCAAAAAGCAGTGCCTCACCATCGTACGAAGCCGACTTTTCCGTCCCGGTTGCCCATGCTGCGGATCGACCATGCCTTCATCAGCCACTCGATCCACGTGGTCCGGGTCGAATCCATCCGTTCGGCCATGGCACGTGTCGCATCGGATCATCTGCCCTTGATGATCGAGTTTCAGGTGATGCCGGTCAGGGTTCACAAGGCCGGAGTGGAACACGTTCGCGAGTAGAGGTGGAACCAGTCCGCTCAAGGATCGCTTGTCCAGAAATCAGCCAGAAAGACCGGGAGAATAGATGGGGAAGATCTGGAAGCCTTTGATCGCGGTTGTCGCCATCGGCCTTGCAGCTTTCCTGCTCTACCGGACGCTCAGCCGCTACAGCATGGACCAGTTGCTGGAGGCAGTCCTTGCCATCCCAGTGGCGCGATTGGGGGCCGCAGGCGCGTTCGCAGCGGCCAGCTACCTGTGTCTGAGCGGTTTCGATTATCTTGCCTTACGCTATGTCGGTCGCCCTCAACCTTACTACAGGGCGGCCTGGGCCTCCTTCACGAGCCTCTCGCTCGGCCACAATATCGGCCTCGCTTTCCTGAGCAGCGGCGCAGTGCGGTATCGCTTCTACAGCCGCTGGGGCCTGAGTGCCGAGCAGGTAGCAAAGGTCATCCTCTTCTGCGGCATCACGGTCGGGCTCGGCCTGATGGTCCTAGGGGGCGCAGCGCTTCTGCTGCGCTCGAGCCTCGCGGTTGAGATCACTGGCCTTTCAAAGCCTCTCGTGATCGCGCTTGGGCTTGCCTGCCTGGCCATACCGGCGCTCTACTTGGTGCTCTCCGCCTTCGTGCGGAGACCTCTCAGGATACGCCGCTGGGCGCTGGAGATGCCGCCCCTGCGCCTTGCCGTTGGACAAATCATCATCGGTCCCGTCAACTTTGCCTGCGTAGCCGCATGTCTTCATCAGGCGCTCGCGGCTGTCACGGATGTTGCCTATATGGGCGTGGCGTCCGTTTATGTGATTGCCAACACCACAGCCCTCATCAGCCATGTACCCGGTGGCCTCGGCGTCATTGAAAGCGTGGTCATGTATCTTCTGCCAGGGCAGGATCTCATCGGGCCGCTTCTGGTCTTCCGGTTCGTCTATTTCCTCATCCCGCTCTGCATTGGCATCGTTGTGTTCGGGCTGACGGAACTACTCTATCGCCGGAGACACCAGGCGCACGCGAGCAGGAGCGAGGCCCCGGCGAGGGCGTGAGCCTTAGCCTTTCAGCCGTTTCAGGAACCAGAGCGGCTCGAAGGGCTCCAGCGGATCGAGAAGGCTCGTGCCTATGGCAGGATCTGCAGGGCCTTCATCGAACATCGCATCGAAGGCGTGAAGACGGCGTTCGTTCACGTTCAGGCGCTCGATGGCGGCAATCAGCGAGCCACGTTCTTCCGAAACCGTATTGGAGAAGACGTCCGGGTCAGTGCCCAGGTGCTCGGCCAACAGCCGATCTCGGAGGCTCACGATCATCTGGCGCATCTCGTCATTGGTCGCCTCGATGGCGAGGTCGCATTCTGTGTCGAGACCGATCGAGCGGTTGTTCAGGTTCGACGACCCGATGCGCAGGAACGTATCGTCCACGATGATGAGCTTCGAATGGATCAGCACTTGGCAGAAGCCGTTTTCCGCCGATACGACTGGGTAGTAGGCGCGCAGGCGATCATACCGATCCGCCTTGCGCAGTCGCCGAATGAGCCGGTCGCGGTTGGTGCCCATCACCTTCTTCTCGGCCCAGCCATGGGATTCATGGGTCTGGATAACGACGATCTCCGGACCGTCAGGGTTGGCAAGATGCTGCTCAAGAACGTCGCCGATATAAGGCGCCGTCATGTACTGCGCTTCGATGTAGATGGATTGTCTTGCCGCGGAGAGAGCGTCCAGGTTGAGAGCTGCCGTCTCCTGCACGGCGGAATGCACGCCCCACGCCGGAAAGGTTCGGGCGATGGCAACAGGCGTGTTGGTGAAATGAGGTGGAAGATCTGACGGCCAAGGATCCAGTGCAGGCTGGGGCAGAGGTGTAACCTCCTCACCTGTCGCAATCTTCCAGCGCGCATAGGCCAGTTCTGCGAGGGAATAGGCGGCAGGCCCGGTCACGACCATCTGGATGTCATGAACCGGATCGTAAATCGTGCCATCGTCTCTGAGACGGTGAGGGTTGTCGCAGGTGTGGTCTTTCGTGTCCCAGCGCCTCACGGTCAAATCCATGCCGCCCGCGAAGGCAAGACTGTCATCGATGCTGACGATCTTCTGGTGATGCGCGGCATAAAGCGGATGGTGCTTGTCAAGGCGCAGCTTCAGGCGAGGGTGATTCTGCCATTCGGCGCCGAAGATCAGCGGACCCGGTGCGCCTGGAGCATGGAAGACGGCAACGCTCCAGACGAGGATGCGAATCTCAAGTTCAGGCTTCTCCTCCACAAGCGAGCGCAGGAGAGGGCCGAGCGGGGGTGAGCTCTGCGGATCGACATCGGGACGCAGGCGAATGCTGCCGTCGAAGTCCCAACCGACGATCATGATCGAGCGTTGCGCCTTGCGCAGGGCGGCTTCGAGATGGGTGAAATATTCTGCCCCGTCAATGAGGACCGAGGCGCGGTTCGCACACACGACACGCCAGCAATTACGGCCAGGCTGGAGGATCGGGCACGACATCGCGCGCGCCAGCTCGAAGCCAGCGGCCCTTCCGGTCAGCCCACTTGTCTCATCAAAGAAATGCACGTTGCTCATAGTCATGGGACTGCATCGGCAACTCAGGTAAGAGGCCAAGGTTCCAGGTTTCGGAATATTGTAACCAGGGGCGCACTGGGCCCTTTTCACCACGCCTAAAAAATTAATCCCTGTATGAGGCTTAAAACCTCAAGCTTGCTCAGCCTGAGCCGTTGTCATTCGCGAACGCTGCCTAATAACTTATGCAGGTTGCGGGCGTTATAACTTGATGAGTCGCCATCCGGCTCACTGTTTCCAGGCGAGATCAGGCGTGAGGACAAAAGGGTGATCATGGACAAGGAACTTGAACAAAGAATCCGGGAACGGGCGTACGAATTGTGGATGCAGCACGGGAGCCAGCCCGGCCGCGCTGACGAATATTGGTATGAGGCAGAACGCGAGATCCTCGGAGAGCAAGGCGACGAAGTCGGCAGTATCTCGTTTCCTGTCATCGGCAGCGACGAAGAAGCTCCTGTCGAAACGAACCCGGCTCCCCTCGGGATGACGAGCGAGACCCTGGACGAGGTTCTGAGTAGTCCTGCCGCTCCCAAGACGCGGAGGCGGAAGAGCACCGCTGCTGAAGCAGCAGAGACCGTTGCTGAGGTCAATGAGGCTGTCGGCGAGACAGTCGCTGCTCCGAAACGGAGGCGCTCCACAAAATCGACGATATAACGCAAGAAGCGTTGCCTTCGCCCATAGGGATGCGAAGGTTGCGGGGGGCAGGAACTCCATCTGCGATCCGGAACAGGCAAAGAGAACTTCCGGCCGGGTTCAGAGTCTACAAACAGGGCACACCACCGCCCTTGATATGAGGACCTTACCTTGCCAAGCCCGAGCGTTGCTTCCGCGCCTCTTGCCCGCCATGCCATGGCTTACATTCTTGCGGGAGGTCGCGGTTCCAG
>NZ_QDAH01000047.1 GCF_003075415.1 Microvirga sp. KLBC 81 | reverse complement strand
ACGCCTATGGCTGCGCTCAGGGAGCCGATGCGCTGGTGATCGTCACCGAATGGGATATGTTCCGGGCACTCGACCTCAAGCGGCTGAAGGCAGCCCTCTCCAAGCCCGTGGTGGTGGACCTGCGCAACGTCTACCGCCCCGAGGAGATGCACAAGCACGGCTTCACCTATTCCAGCATCGGGCGTGTCTGACATCGAGCCGGAGAGATGTTCACGCGGACGCCGTCCCGTGCCATACCTCCCCTTACTTCATCATTGCTTGAAGCCGACGCCTTTTGGAGCGCCCCATGCAGACCTTCTTCGTCGAGATCAAATGCAAGCTCGGCAAGACCTACGCGGTTGCCAACGCCCTCGCCGACCGGGAGATCGCGTCCGAGATCTACTCGACGGCCGGCAATTACGACATCCTCGCCAAGTTCCACGTGGATGACGGGGTCGATATCGGCCATTTCATTGCCGAGAACGTGCAATCCATCCCCGAGATTGCCGACACGCACACGATCATTACGTTCAAGGCGTTCTGATCACTGCGTGACGGCGCTGGTCTCCGTCACATCAACGGTCGGACGCGTGACCTCGGCGAGATAGGGGCCGATGCCTTCGTAGCGGTCGAGACGACGGACAATCTTCGAGTCGATCTTGTTGTAGAGTTCGGCGACTGTGACCGGGCGGCGCTTGCGGCCCTTGCCTTCCATGAACAGGCCCGTATTGGCCTTGGCGGCTTTCGGGAAGAGCTTGGAAGCCTTCATGTTCGGGTCCCGGTCCAGAACCTCGAGGAAACGCACGGCGCTCTTCGCGCCCAGGAAGTGAGCAAGGTAGAGCTCGGCTTCGGCGAGTTCGCGCTCGCCTTGAGCGATTAGGGCGCGCTCCACGTCCTTGATCAGTTCGCCCGCCATCAGCGCCGAGAAATAGGGATCGGTGCGCAAATTCATGATCCACTCCCGATCCTTGTCGCTTACGGTCGGCTCGCCACTGATCATGCGGATGGCCTCGGCTGCGGCGGTGAAGCCGTAATCTGCGGCGTGCATGGCAACGATCTCGAGCCAGGTGCGGTCGATGAACTGGAACAGGCCCTCGGCGGACGAGGTCGGAGCCTTGGCCTCGGGCGAGAGGCTCGATTCCACGTCGGCCAGCGTCATCATGTAGACCGGGTCCACGCCCGTCACGTGTGCCGCCTTGAGGATGGAGTGAACCAGCCAGCGCGGGATGTTGCGCCCGTTGAAGGGAATGATCTCATCCGGATTGCCGGAGGCCTCCGGGAGAGGCTCCTCCCGTTCCGGCTTCGTCTTGCGCTTCTTGAGCGAGAACGCACCATCGATGATGGCTTTGAAGAGCCCCGGCTGCTTGCCGAGTTCCGGCGTAAAGGCCATCGAAACCGCCACGGGATCGGCCACCAGCGGCTTCACCGGAGACGAGTGATTGTAATCCGCCATTGCGGTTGGCAGGGTGGCGACGGCGGCAGGACCCGCCGTCACCCCCTGGAATCCAACCATCAGGCCCAGAGCAAGGGCCACACGAAGAGTTCGGCGGCCGCGGCCGCCTTGGCGCGGATCCGCAACAGGTTGCGGCACAGCGCACAGCAGCGTTCTTGCATTACTCGGCATCACACTTGTTCCCGCAAGGTTCGGGTTGGGTCCGAACCACCCCTTGTGTCATTCTGGGACAAGAGTTGACGGGTAGATGTGTCGAGAATCGGACAGCTTGACCGTAAGACGGCAATCTCACGGGCTTAAAGAGCACCTTTCCCCGGGAAAAAGTCCCTAAATCCGAGAGTTTTCATGAGGAAGACTGGGCCACGAGCTGCGCATTCGTGCGCTCGAGGCGCTGCGCCAATTCGCGCATGACGGCCAGCGACATCTGGGGGAACTGGGCCAAAAGCTCCAGGAAAACGCGCTTGTCGATGCGAAGGGCCGTGGTCGGCTCGGCGGCCATGATCGTTGCGGAACGGGGCGTGTCGGACAAAATGCCCATCTCGCCGACAAGGGCATTGCTTGAAAGCTCAGCGACCTGGATTTCTCCATTCGGGGTATTGAGGAGCACGCTCGCACGCCCGTCGAGGAGCACATAGGCGGCATCGGACGGATCTCCCTGCGAGAAGAATCGCTGGCCAGTGGCGAATTGCACCCGCTCGCTGGTGAAGGCGAGAAGCTTGAGCCTTGCCGGATCGATATCCCGGAACATGGGCACCTGTCTCAGGGACTGAACCTCGGTCTCAAGGGTCATGCCACCTCTCCTGCTACGCTCTGGGCGGCCTCCGCTTCGGGCTTGGAAGCCCTTCCCTGCGGACCAGCCGTCTTCTCCATGACAATACGTCTGTCGCTCAGCCGCATCTGAACATCGAAAGCGGCCGCCTGTCGATCATTGGGCAGCACCATGAACAGGCTTTGTTGTTCGAGAAAGTCGAGGAGCGCCTGAAGAATTCTCCCGGCACGTTCCTCGTCAAAGGGAGCGAGCGCCCCATCGATGATCATGATGTCGGGGCGTTTGACCAGACAGCGCACGAGATTGACGCTGGTGCGCTCCTGCGGCGACAGGAGTCTGCCCGCCGTACCGACTTCATGGTCGAGGCCGATACGCTGCACATCCTCCAGGAGGTCGAACTCCCGGATCACGGCCGCGATCGCCTCGGCCACCCGGTGCCGAGCATCGGCCACCTGGTAGTTGACCCGGCCGAACAGAAGGTTGTCCCGCAAAGGCGCCGCCGAGCAGATCTTCTCGGGATCGTAGAATTCGACGCCGGTTGCAAATCCCTCTTCGAGGGTTTCCCGAACAAGGTTACGCGTCTCGACGATCCGTCCCTTAAGGTCGTCGTCCAGAAGTCCCAGACGATGGCGGGCCTCGATATAGGCCAGGGGCAGCGCGAGGATTCGCGTGCGCTCCTCCTGCTTCAGATTGGTTGCGCCTCTTGCACGCCGCCGCAGAATGGCCTGGAAATCTGGCAATTCATCCGCGCCGATGAAGGAAAACTGTGCGAACAGGGAGTGCCCCGGAGGCAGTCCCTGGAAGATTTCCGTCATTGTCTCGGCAATCTGGAGACCCATGGTCGTGAGATCGTCGGTCAGCTCCGCCTTATCGATGGCGCTGCGGAATTGCGGGTTCAGGACCAGATTGCGCCCCATGAATTCTTCTGAGACCGGAACGCCGAACAAGAGGTTCTCGGCGACGGTCGCTTGATCGTTGTAGCGATCGATATCGAAGGGCTCGACGAGATCGGCCATGCCGTTCAACCGGAAATTCTCCCTCAGACGGCCCCGTGCCTCGACAAGGCGCTCTGCAAGGTCGGTATGACGCTCCGGATCGATCCGGCCCACAAGACCGAACAAGTAGATCGCCTCGCCCATCTCGACCCTTTCCAGAAGGCTCACCAGCACCCGGTCGAGTTCCTGCTCGTCCCTTACGCCAACCCGTTGGTAATCGATCCACTGATCGGCGACGCTCTCGAAAGGGTTCCCGGTTCTCGCGGCCTCGGCCAGGCGGCGGACCGCCTCTCGCCTGTCCTCTTCGGACTGACCTACGGGCCTGAGGCGCAGACCATAGATCAGATTGTCGCGAATGCTGCCGGGAAAAAGGATGGGGTCCACACCCGCATAGGCGATCCTGCGACCGGCCACGGAAGCGGGAAGCTGCGCGAGATCCCGATCGCCGATGCAAATGCGGCCACCGAAGTTTGAAATACGGCGGGCCAGGACGCGAGCCATCATGCTTGCGGCAGGGCTGCCATTGGAGATGAGAGCGACCTTCGCTGGCAAGTCCAGCGAGAAGGAGGCGTTGTCGATGATCATGTCTCCATGAGGTCCGCTGAGGCAGAGATTTTCGGCCATGAGCGAACCGACGAGCGGCGCGTCCTCTTCCACCTCTTTGGCCTCGATCATCGGGCCCAGCCGCTCTTCCGCGAAGTGTTGGGTGACCTGATCGTATTTCACCTGCACGTCGAGACGCTGCTGGTCCCAGTCGATCAGCTCCTTCAGGGGCGGCGGCAATTCGCGATAGGCGCTGATTACGGCGACCAGCTGACCAATATCGAGCGTGCCTCGCAGGGCGAAATAACCACCCACTGCGTAGAACAGGAACGGCGTGACCTGCGACAGGAAGTTGTTGAGGAATTTAACCGCGAATTTGCGATTGTAAATCTTCAGCCGGATGTTGAAGAGCCGGAAGAGGCGATTGCCAATTTCCGCTCTCTCCCAGGCATAGGCGTTGTGCACGTGAACGACCTCGATGCCGTCGAGCACCTCTCCGATGCGCCCCGCGAGTTCACGGGAAGCAAGCTGACGCTGCTTGCCGAGACGCAGAAGCTCGCGCCGCAACCGGGGAATGATGGTGAATTGCAGGGCAATAACGCCCAGCGCCATGAGGCCGAGCCAGACGTTCTGCACCATGATGAAGAAAAGCGCCGTCGAAGCCTGAAGCCCCAGCAGAACGGGTGTGATGAAGGCATCCCCGATGAAGCCCCCAATAGGCTCGACCTCGTCCTTGATGATGGTGGCGGTCTCGGACGATTTGACGGTGCGCAGCGCCTCCGGCGTGAAGCGCAGCAGCATCGCGAACAGATCGAAGCGCATGCGCCTGAGCATCCGCTCTCCAAGCACGCCCTTGGAGACGTTGACCCAATATTTGAAGCCGTTGTTCACGACGACGAAGAACAGGAAGAGGCACGAGAGCCCGACCAGGAGGCCGATGCGGCCCACCTGGAACCCTTCGAAGATTTGTACGGACCCGCCGCCCAGCCATTGCGGCCAATCGAAGCCTAGTTCCAGGAAGGTTGCCGTAACGTTTCCATCCTTGAAGGCCTCACCTTGGATGACCTGGTTCACGATCTGGCGAGGAAGGTCCAGTGAAATGAAATAAAAAGGCTGGGACAGAAGCACGACAAAGCAAATGAATAGCTGGTCGCGCTTTGAGTGAGTCCATATATATCGAAAGAGGCTCTTTTCCATTGACGTAAAGTTATACCACTTAAACTCTGGAATGAACCTCTTCCCGATCGTGATCGCTGTCTTATCTGATCGGGTGGGGCTTTAGAAGAGGTAGAGACGGAGGCTGCGTCGTCAACCGATGCACCTCCTGCCAAGGGGCACCCGCATGGCGGATTTGGCGACCAGCGTGAACAAGGATCCTGATCCGCACTTGGCCCTGCTCGGCATGGCCAGAGGCTCTCGGGTTCTGATCTACAGCCACGACACCTTCGGGCTTGGGCATCTGCGCCGTTCGCGCGCTATCGCCAACGCCATCGTCAGCGACCAGTCGGACGCCTCGGTGCTGATCATCTCGGGCTCACCCGTGATCGGCAATTTCGAGTTCGGCAGCGGCGTCGACTACATCCGCATCCCCGGCGTGACCAAACTCCCGGATGGGGATTATCGCAGCCTCAACCTCAATGTGAGCATCGACGAGGCCGTCGGCCTGCGTCAGGCGCTCATCCTCCAGACCGCGAAGGCGTTTCAGCCGGATGTGTTCATCGTCGACAAGGAGCCCACCGGCTTTCGCGGCGAGGTGGTGCCTGCCCTCGACTATCTGCAGGCAAGCGGCTGCCGCCTCGTGCTCGGCATCCGCGACGTGATGGACGAGCCGACCCTTCTCGTGCCCGAATGGGACCGGAAGGGCGCCAAGGAAGCGCTCGTCCGCTACTATGACGATATCTGGGTCTACGGCCTGAAGGACGTGTATCAGCCGCTCGAGGCCCTGGACCTGCCGGAAGAGGTGAGCAGGCGCATCACCTATACCGGCTATCTGCGCCGGGAGGAGCCACCCACCCCATCGCTGACCAAATACCCGAAGATCACGAAGCAGCCTTTCATCCTTGTCACCACCGGTGGTGGCGGGGACGGTGACGATCTCATCGACTGGGTGATCTCGGCCTATGAGGCCGACCCGACGCTGGAGCAGCCCGCGCTGATCGTCTTTGGTCCCTTCATCGACCGCGATCAGCGCCGCGCCTTCATGGAACGCATCGCCCAGCAGCCGAAGCTCGACGCCATATCCTTCGACACCAAGATCGAACGGCTGATGAAGAAGGCGGACGCCATCGTGGCCATGGGCGGCTACAACACGTTCTGCGAGGCGCTCTCCTTCGACAAGCGCACCCTGATCGTGCCACGCACGAGGCCGCGGCTCGAGCAATATATTCGCGCCGTCGAGGCCGAACGTCTCGGTCTCGTTCGCATGCTGAGCGATTACAAGAGACCGCGCACGCCGGAGCGTATGGCGCAGGCCCTGCGTGGCCTCTCCTCGCAGCCGCGTCCGTCGGAGGTTACCATTCCCGGCCTTCTCGATGGGCTTGACCGGGTGAAGGAGCGGCTTAAGGCTCTCGCCGAGCCTGCAACCCCGTCCAAGCCAGCCTATCATCAGGCGGCCGAGTAAAACTTCTGATGCTCCCGTCACCTACAGCCCGGCGAATCGCCATTGTCGTCAAAGGTTATCCGCGCCTTTCGGAAACCTTCATCGCGCAGGAAATTCTGGCGCTTCAGGATCGTGGGCTTGATCTCGAGATCTGGTCTCTCCGTCATCCGACGGAGCGGGCCGTGCACCCCATGCACAAGAAGATCGAGGCGCGGGTGACCTATCTGCCGGAATATCTCTACGAGGAGCCGCTGCGCGTTCTCAAAGGTGCGTTCTGGTGCCTGGGGCAGAAAGGCTTTGGCCCTGCAATGAGAGCGTTCTGGCGCGACCTGAAGCGGGACCTCACCGCCAACCGCGTGCGCCGATTGGGACAGGCCTTCGTCATGGCGCGGGAACTGCCCGCCGACGTGAGGCACCTGCATGTCCACTATCTCCACACACCCGCTTCCGTCGTGCGCTATGCAGCGCTTCTCACCGGGCGTACCTGGACCTTCTCGGCTCACGCCAAGGACATCTGGACGACACCCGATTGGGAAAAGCGCGAGAAGATGCAGGAAGCGCTCTGGGGCGTGACCTGCACTGCACATGGCGCGGAGAACCTGCAGGCGCTGTCTTCACCCGATCGCGTCTCGCTCGTTTATCATGGGCTCGACCTTTCCCGCTTTCCCACTCAGCCCGAGAACCGCCCGGCGCGCGACGGCACCAATCCGATGGACCCGGTGCGGATCGTATCCGTTGGGCGCGCCGTGGCGAAGAAAGGCTATCGCGATCTGATCCAGGCGCTCGCCGCCCTGCCGGGTGATCTGCACTGGCGCTTCGCGCATATCGGCGGCGGAGAACTGCTGAGCAGCCTGAAAAAACAGGCGCAACAGGCGGGCATTGCCGACAAGGTCGCCTTCCTGGGATCGAAAGCGCAGCCCGACATCGTTTCGCTGTTGCGCGAGGCCGATCTCTTCGTGCTGCCGTCCAAGCAAGCGGCCTCCGGCGATCAGGACGGATTGCCGAATGTGATCATGGAAGCCGCGAGTCAGGGGCTCGCAATTGTCGCCACGAACTTTGCCGGAATCCCTGAATTCGTCCGCGACGGCGCGGAGGGGCAGCTCGTACCGCCCGGCGATTGGGAGGCGTTGTCGAACGCACTCAATCTTCTTGCCCGCGAACCCGAGCGGCGAAAAATTTTGGGTGATGCAGCCTATCGCCGCCTTCGCCAGGACTTCTCCATGGAAGGCGGCATCGATCGGCTCGAGGAGCGCTTTCGCGCTCTTGTCGGCAACCTGAAAGAACCGGAGCCGGTGTGAGCGCCAAGAAGCCTGTCGCGTTCTATGCCCCGCTGAAGAGCCCGAACCACCCACTCCCTTCGGGCGACCGCACCATGGCGCGCCTTCTGATGAAGGCGCTCGACGCCGCAGGGTTTGTCCCGCAGCTCGCCAGCGAATTGCGAACCCTCGACAAGGCCGGCGACAGACAGGTTCAGGAGAACCTGAAACAGCAATCGCTGGCGGAAGCCTCACGCCTCATTGTCCATTACGAGAGCCTGCCGGAACCGCAGCGCCCTTGCCTATGGTTCACCTATCACGTCTATTACAAGGCGCCCGATTGGATCGGCCCACTGGTGAGCGAGGCTCTCGACATCCCTTATGTGATCGTCGAAGGCTCACGCGCCGCAAAACGTGCGCAAGGGCTCTGGTCTCTGGCCCATGAAGGTGCGGAAGAAGCGCTCGATCAGGCCAATGCAATCTTCGTGATGACGGCCAGGGACCGGATCGCGCTGGAACAGGCGCGTCCGGCTCATCAGATCCTGATCGATTTACCGCCATTCCTGGACGCCTCGGAATGGCTGCCCCCCTCCTCTCCTCGCAATGCAGGCGCACCACGCCTTCTCACGGTGGCCATGATGCGCGAAGGTGACAAGTGCGCCTCCTATCGCATTCTTGCGAGCGCGCTCGAGAAGGTCACGCATCTCTCCTGGTCGCTCGACATCGTTGGCGATGGCGAGGCACGCGCAGAGGTCGAACATCTGTTCGCGCCTTTCCTGGGCCGTGTGCGCTTTCATGGGCGGATCGAAAGCAGGAGCGATCTCGCGGCCCTTTATGAGGCGGCCGATCTTTTCGTCTGGCCCGCCGTCAACGAGGCCTACGGCATGGTGCTGCTGGAGGCGCAGCTCTTCGGCTGTGCCGTGATTGCCGGCAATTTCGGTGGTGTCTCAAGCGTGGTGGAGCATGGAAGGACAGGACTGTTGACCTTGCCCGGCGATGCTACAGCTTTCGCGGATGCGATGAGAGACTTGCTTGAACATCCTGAACGGCTTCGGCACCTTGGCGATGAGGCGCGCCGCTTCGTGATGAAGGAGCGCACCCTCGATGGCGCGGCCACGCGGCTACGCGAGGCTTTGTCCTCCCTCACGTCGACAAGAGGAGCACGAGCTTGCGCGTCCTGATCGTCGTCACCCATCTCTTGGGAGCGGGTCATCTCACGCGAGCGGCCGCTCTTGCGCGTGCCTTCGCGCGGGAAGGCCATGAGACCACGCTCGTTTCAGGCGGAAGCCCGTCCCGTCCTACGGGTCTTGACCGCATTACGTTTGTTCAGCTGCCGCCGGTGCGAACCATCGGCACGGACTTCAAGGCGCTGCTCGATGAGGACGGCGCGCCCGTTCACAACTTCCGGCTGGCGGAGCGCCGCATCCTTCTTCTTCAGACATTGAGGGCAGCCCGCCCGGACGTCATCATCACCGAACTCTTTCCCTTTGGCCGCCGCGTGCTGGCGGATGAGTTCATGACGCTCATCAACGAAGCACGGCGCTTGAGCCCACGTCCGCTCATTCTCTGCTCCATCCGCGACATCCTCGCCTCACCTTCGAAGCCGGGTCGCATCGAGGAAACGCACGCACGTGTTCTTGAAAGCTATGACGCCGTCCTCGTTCATGGCGACCCGCGGATCGTGCCTCTGGAGGCCACGTGGCCTGTGGACGAGAGCATCCGCCCGCTCATTCGCTACACCGGCTATGTGGACGAGAGCCCAGAGCCGCTGCCATCGGGAGCACGCCATGGCATTCTCGTTTCCGGCGGATCGAGCGCCGCAAGCCTCCCGCTCTACCGCGCCGCCATCGCAGCCGCGAAAGAGATCACTGACAAGCCCTGGCGAATCCTGATCGGACGCGGCGTTGCGGATTCCGATTTCGCGGCTCTTCACGACAGCGCGCCAGCCCATGTGACGGTGGAGCGCGCAAGGCCGGATTTCCGTACGTTGCTGGCGCAAGCCGAACTGTCCATCAGCCAGGCGGGCTACAACACGGTGGTGGACCTTCTGCGCAGCGGGGTCAGATCGATTCTCGTTCCCTTCGAGGCAGGTCACGAAACCGAACAGCGCCTGCGGGCCGAACGCCTGAAGGCGCTTGGCCTTGCCGAGATCGTCCCTGAAACGGACCTATCCCCTCGGCATCTTACCGAGGCCGTGCGGCTCACCCTGTCGCGCTCGCCACTGCTGCCCCCGCACATCAACCTCGATGGGGCACGCCAGAGCGTTGCCATTGCGGAAAGCCTCGCCTTGGCCCGTCCTGCCCTCCATCGCCCCAACGACTGGTCCCCGGTGGAACAGGCACTCGCACGCGCCAGGGATCACGGCTGCCCCATCCGCGTCTGGTGGCGGGACGACGATGCGGCGGCCGATACGCCCCAGCTCGATCGGCTTCTCTCCTTGAGCCGTCGCGCCGAAGCCAGTGTCGCGCTCGCGGTCATTCCTCATCGGCTCGAAGCCTCGTTGGGCAAGCGCCTGCAGAGCGAGGATACCGCCTTCGCCCTGGTTCACGGCTGGTCTCACGCGAACCACGCTCCTGAAGGACACAAGAAGGCCGAGTTCGGAACTCACCGGCCCGTCGCCACCATGGCAGCAGAAGCTGAACAAGCCTTGCGGAGGGCGCGGGAAAAACTCGGTGGCACTCTTCTGCCGGTTTTCGTGCCGCCGTGGAACCGGATCTCGCCCGAACTGGTCCGGCATCTACCCTCTTCGGGCATTTCGGCTCTCTCGACCTTCAACGATCGCAAAGCGGCCTTCCCGGTCGAAGGCCTGCTGCAGGTTAACGCGCATCTCGATCCGATCGACTGGCACGGCACGCGAAGCCTGGCCGATCCGGCTTTCATCATTGCGAGCCTGGCCGCCGCCATCGACCGCCGCGTGACGGGCAAGTCGGACCGGGAGGAGCCCATTGGTCTCCTGACCCACCACTTGATTCATGACAATGTCATCTGGTCGTTTTGCGAGGAGTTGATGATCCAGCTCGGCCATTGGGAGGTTCCCCTTATGCGCCCTGACCAAGCCTTTTCAGGTAGAACAGGATCACAGCCTTGGCTTGATGCGTTATGATGGAGACCCGTTGGAGACACCCATGGAAGCGCCGCTCCTGTCGATCCGTCAGCTGACGGTCGACTTTCATACCGATACCGGAGACTTCCGGGCGGTGGACGGCCTGACCTTCGACATCCCGAAGGGCAGGACCGTGGCGCTCGTAGGTGAATCCGGCTCCGGCAAGTCGGTGACCGCTCAAGCCATTCTCCAGATTCTGTCGAAGAAGGCTCGGATCACCGGCGGCTCGATCATCTTCAACGATCCCGCGCTCGAAACCCCCATCGACATCGCCGCCCTCAAGCCCGAGGGCGAGGCCATGCACCTGCTTCGCGGCGGGCGCATCGCCATGATCTTTCAGGAGCCGATGACCTCTCTCTCGCCGCTCCACACCATCGGCGACCAGATTTCGGAAGCGCTCCTGATCCATGCGGATGTGAGCAAGGCCGAGGCGCTGCAGCGCACCATGGAGGTGCTGGCGCGCGTCGGTTTTCCCGACCCCAAGCGGGCGCTTCGCACCTATCCGTTCGAACTCTCCGGAGGCCTTCGCCAGCGCGCCATGATCGCCATGGCGCTGATTACGCGTCCATCCCTTCTGATCGCGGACGAGCCGACCACCGCTCTCGACGTGACGACGCAGGCCCAGATCCTCGATCTCATCAAGGAGCTTCAGGCCGAGACTGGCATGTCGGTGCTGCTGATCACGCACGATCTCGGCGTGGTCGCGAACGTGGCCGACGACGTGGTGGTCATGTATCGCGGTCGGATCATGGAGGCGGGCTCCCGCGAGGAGATCTTCCGCCATGCGCAGCATCCCTATCTGCAGGCGCTCATGCGTGCCGTACCGCGCTTTGCGATGGCGGAAAACGAGCGTCTGACCCCGATCCGCGAAGTGAAGAGCGCAACGCTCGCAAGAGTCCATGCGCCTGAGCGGCCGCAACCCCGAGGCCCGATTCTCAAGGCCGAGGGTTTGACGAAGTACTTTACGCTCCGCTCCAGCCGGATCTTCGGCAAGCCGCGGATTATCCATGCCGTGAACGGGGTCGATCTCGAACTCCCCACCGGCAAGACGCTGGGTCTGGTGGGTGAGTCAGGATGCGGCAAGACCACTGTCTCCAAGATGATCATGCGTGCGCTCGAACCCGATGCAGGGCGCGTGCTGTTCGATGACGGCACAGGACCGAGAGACGTGCACCGCCTCGAAGGCGAGGATCTGACGGACTATCGTCGCTCCGTGCAATTCATTTTTCAGGATCCGTTCTCGTCGCTCAACCCGCGCATGACGGTCTACGAGCTCCTCACCGAGCCCTTGCGCATCCACAACATCGGCACCCCGGACGAACGCTATGAGCGCGTCAAGCAGCTGCTCGACATGGTGGGGCTCGATCAGCGCTCGCTACGGCGCTATCCGCATTCATTCTCCGGTGGTCAGCGCCAGCGCCTCGGCATCGCGCGGGCGCTCGCCCTCGAGCCGCGCGTGCTGTTGTGCGACGAGCCGGTCTCCGCCCTCGATGTATCCGTGCAGGCGCAGGTTCTGAACCTGCTGAAAGATCTGCAATCGGCACTTGGGCTGTCCTACCTCTTCGTGTCCCACAATCTCGCGGTGGTGGATTATATTGCGGACACCATCGCGGTGATGTGCCGGGGCTATATCGTCGAGGAAGCGCCTAAATCCTCCCTCTTCCGCAATCCGGTGCATCCCTACACGCAGGCACTTCTCGCCGCAGTGCCGGATCCAGATCTCGACCGTCCCCTCGATTTTGCGAAACTGCGGGCGGATCGGTTCTCCAATCCGGCCGAATGGCCCGAGCCCTTCCGCATTCCGGATGACGAGTTCGGCGTGATGAAGGAGATCGAACCCGGCCACAAAATCCGTCTGGGGCGCGTGACGGCGCAGGAGGCTGCGTGATGATCCGGCTGCAGATGAAACCCTTTGCTCTGGCCCTTGTATGCTGTCTTCTCGCGCTGCCGGCTGCGGCACAGGACCTGCAGGAAACACCCTTCTTCAAGGACCACGCGAAGAACCTCCCGCCCATCGCCGAGCGTGTTCCATCGACGCCGCTCGTGGTCGAGGCGAGCGGCCAGCAAGGCGGAGATATCGTGACGCTCGTGCCCCGAGCCCGCGACATCCGCTATATCTCAACCTATTCCTACACTCGCCTCGTCGGCTACGACAAAAACCTGCAGCTCCAGCCCGATTTGCTCGAAACATTCGATAATCAGGACGACAAGGTCTTCACATTTATCCTGCGTGCAGGTCATCGCTGGTCCGACGGTACACCCTTCACGGCGGAAGATTTCCGCTACTACTGGGAAGACATCGCGCACAACAAGGATCTATCGCCCGCAGGCCCTCCCGAATTCATGCTGGTGGATGGAAAGTCTCCACGCTTCGAGATCATCGATGAGCGGACAATCCGTTACAGCTGGGATAAGCCCAATCCGCGTTTCCTGCCGCAGCTCGCAGGTGCGCTCGATCCCGCCATTTACAGAGCCTCGAAATATCTCAAGCAGTTCCACGCAAAATATGCCGACAAGGCTGCCTTGGAGGAAAAGGCGAAACAGCAGAAGCTGAAATCCTGGGCAGCTCTTCATAACCGCATGGACGACATGAAGGAGCAGACGAACCCGGATCTGCCGACCCTCATGCCATGGCGGGTGACAACCGCAGCACCTGCGAACCGCTTCGTCTTCGAGCGCAATCCCTATTACCACCGCATCGACAGGCAGGGGCACCAGTTGCCCTATGTCGACCGCATCATCATGGACGTGTCCGCCGGCGGCCTCTTCGCCGCCAAGGCGAATGCCGGCGAAACGGACCTTCTGTTCCGCGGCCTCTCCATGGGCGACATTCCGGTGTTGAAAGAAGGCGAGAGAGTACAGGGTTACAAGACCCTGATCTGGCCCTATGCGCGGGGAACGGAGCTGGCACTTTATCCCAATCTCAATGCGGTTGATCCTGTCTGGCGCCAGCTCAATCGCGATGTCCGCTTCCGCCGCGCCCTGTCGCTCGGCATCGACCGTAAGACCTTGAACAACGCCCTGCTCTTCGGCCTCGGAACCGAGGGCAACAACACAGTGGTGCCTGAAAGCCCTCTGTTTTCAGAAGAACTGCGCACGCTGAATGCGCAATACGATCCGGCTCAAGCCTCGCGGCTTCTCGACGAGATTGGCCTGACGGAGCGCAACGGCGCGGGCTTTCGCCTGCTGCCGGACGGGCGCGAGCTCGAGATCATCGTCGAAACGGATGGCGAGAGCAGCCTCGTGGTGGATGGGCTCACCCTCATCAGCGAGTTCTGGCGCGAGATCGGCGTGAGGCTTTTCGTAAAGCCGCAGGACCGCACGGTCTTGCGCAACCGCGCTTTCGCGGGTCTCACTGTGATGGTGGCAGCCCCCGGTATCGACAACGCCATCCCCACCCCCATCATGCCGCCGACGGAATTCGCCCCCATGCGTCAGGACAATTACGCTTGGTCGAAATGGGGACAGTATGTCGAGACGAAGGGCATGAACGGCGAGGCAATCGATATGCCCGAAGCCAAGCGCCTCTCAGAGCTCTACGACACTTGGATGGCGACCGGCGATGAGGCCGTGCAGGACAAGGTATGGCGGGAGATGCTGCGCAACCATGCGGAGAACCAATGGGTGATCGGCACGGTGGCTGGAGCTCTGCAGCCCATCGTGGTCCGCAACGGCCTGCAGGGACTGCCGGCGAAGGCGCTCTACAGCTGGGAACCCACGGCCATGCTCGGCCTCTACCGGGTCGACGAAATCTACTGGAACAAGGCCGCCAGCAAAGAGGCCCGCCGATGATCCGCTTTCTGTTGCGTCGCCTCGTCACCATGGCCGTCACGCTCGTCATCATCTCGGCGCTGGTGTTCTTCATCATCAAGCTACCGCCAGGAGACTTTCTCTCCAACCTGATCTACGAGCTGCGCGCGCAGAACGACAACGCCTCCATCACCAAGGCCGAATTCCTGATGAAGCAATACGCTCTCGACCGGCCGGCCTGGGAGCAGTACCTGATCTGGATCGGCGTGATGCCCGGCCCCAACGGCTTCTCCGGCCTGCTGCAGGGCGATTGGGGATGGTCGTTCGAATATGACAAGCCGGTTGCCGACGTTGTCGGCGATGCCCTTTGGCTGACGCTTCTTGTAAACCTCGCGGCGGTGATCTTCATTCACATCGTCGCGATCCCGATCGCGATCTACTCGGCCACGCGGCAATATTCGATCGGCGATTATCTGGCCACCTTCATCGGGTATATCGGGCTTGCGACACCGAGTTTCCTGCTCGCCCTCATCCTGCTCTATTATCTGAACCGCTGGTTCGGAATTTCCATCGGCGGCCTCTACGATGCGAAATATGCAGGCGAGCCCTGGAACTGGCCCAAGATCCAATCCTTCCTCGCGCACCTCATCGTGCCGACCATCGTGATCGGGCTTGCCGGAACGGCGTCCATGATCCGGCGGATGCGCGCGAACCTGCTCGATGAACTCGGCAAGCAATATTACGTGACAGCGAAAGCGAAGGGCCTCGGGCCCACGAAGGCGCTCTTGAAATATCCCTTCCGCATGTCGCTCAATCCCTTCATCGCGGATATCGGCAACCTTCTGCCGCATCTGGTCTCGGGCTCGGTGCTGGTCTCACTGGTGTTGAGCCTGCCGACAGTGGGCCCCATTCTGCTCAGCGCGTTGAAGAACCAGGACCAGTTCCTCGCCGGTTTCATCCTGATGTTCGTCGCGGTTCTGACCGTCGTCGGCATGCTGATCTCCGATCTTCTGCTGGCTTGGATCGATCCGCGCATCCGCATGGGAGGCGGGCGATGAGCACGGCCCTTCCATCCACGAGTCCTTCCTCCAAGCGCCATTACGTAGATCCGACGCCCTTCGATCCAGGAGCGACCGAGCCTATCGGGACCGAGAACGAGAGCTTCTATCGCGCCTCATCCTGGCAGCTCATGTGGTGGAAGTTCCGCCGCCACAAGATCGCCCTGGCTGCCGCCTTCGTACTGCTCGTCTTCTATCTCATCGTGCCCTTCGTAGAGGTCATCGCGCCCTACAACCAGACGAAGCGGCACGGCGATTTTCTCTATGCGCCTCCGCAGCCGATCCACCTCATGCATGAGGGTCGCTTCGTTGGGCCTTTCGTATATCCGTACAAGTTCACCTTCGATCTCGAGACGTTCCGGCGCGTCTACACGGTCGACACATCCCAGCCGCAGCCGATCCGCTTCTTCTGCCGGGGCGATCCTTACGCGTTCTGGGGTGTCTGGAACACGAATGTGCATCTCATCTGCCCGCCTGAGAACGGCACGATGTTCCTTCTCGGCACGGATCGGCTGGGACGGGACATGTTCTCGCGCATCATCTATGGCGCGCGCATCTCGCTCACCATCGGCATCATCGGCATTGCAGTGTCCTTCGCGCTCGGCCTCTTCTTCGGAGGTCTCGCGGGCTATATCGGCGGCTGGGTCGACCACGTGATCCAGCGCATGATCGAGATCCTGCGCTCCCTGCCAGAACTGCCCCTGTGGCTCGCACTCTCCGCAGCGCTGCCGCCGAACTGGAGCCCGATCCTCGTCTTCTTCGGCATCACGATCATCCTGGGCCTCCTCGACTGGCCAGGCCTGGCGCGTGCCGTGCGCTCGAAGCTGCTCGCCTTGCGCGAGGAGGATTTCGTGAAGGCGGCAGAACTGATGGGCGCTTCCAAGAGGCGCATCATCGCTCGCCATCTCATCCCGAACTTCATGAGTCACCTGATCGCCTCCGCGACGCTCTCGATCCCTTCCATGATCCTCGGCGAGACCGCCCTCTCCTTCCTGGGCCTCGGCCTTCGCCCGCCGGTCACGAGCTGGGGCGTGCTGCTCAACGAGGCGCAGAATCTCGCCGCGGTGCAGCTCCATCCGTGGCTGCTCTTCCCCATGGTGCCCGTGATCGTCGTCGTACTCGCCTTCAACTTCATGGGCGACGGACTGCGCGATGCGGCCGATCCGTATCACTGATTGGACGTGATGTGCTGGAGCGCCTGAAAAAGCGGCTTGCCGACTGGCTCGGCATCACGCGCCTGAACCACGCCGTGTCTTTTGTGCTGATGCGGGACGTGAACGTGCTGTCTTCTGCTCCGAAAGGTGCAGAGGGTCATGCGGCTTTGCGAGCCACGTTCCTGCATCTCATCGACATTCTGAAGCCTGATGTCATCTGCGATATCGGCGCGTTCGATGGCTCTCTTTCACTGGCAGTGCGCGACAAGGCTCCGAACTGCGAGGTCATCGCCTTCGAGGCCAATCCCAAGACCCATGCCCGTCATCGAGAGGCGCTCTCAGCCCGTGGCATCGACTATCGCAACCTCGCCATCTCAGACTCTGATGGTCGCATCACGATCCATGCGCCGCGCGGTCAGCACGAGGGTAAGACATCGCTGCTGCTGCGCAACGAAGAGATTGCCTATGAGGATTACGAGGTCGAGGCGCATACTCTCGACAGCCTCTTCGGAGATCGTCTGAATGCCAGGGACCAGAGCTTCTTCCTCTGGATCGATGTCGAGGGCGCTGCCGAACGTGTTCTGGCGGGCGCTCCCCGCATGCTGGAAAAGACGCTTGCGGTCTTCATCGAATGCGAGACCTTTCCCTTCTGGCAGGAAGGCGGCAGCGCGGGCGGCGTCGCCGACACGCTCTTGAGGGCAGGCTTCGTGCCGGTAGCGCGGGACCGGGAGTATGGCGACAAGCAGTTCAATGTTCTGTTCGTGGCAGGACGTGTGGCGCATCTGCTCGCGCCCTCGCTATTCAGTGCAAACTCGCCGTTGAGAAAGGGCCTGATCTCAGGATCTCCCCCGGGCACCACCGATCGCGAGGCGGCGCAGCATTGAAACCAATCATGAACTCGTGAAAAAGGGCGCCCTGAGGCGCCCTTCTCGTTTGCGCTATTCGTTTTAGCGACGGCGCGGGCTCTTTTCGAGCCACGCAACCTGTGCGCCGTCTCCACGGCGTCCATCCGACCGGCTGGGAGCAGACTTCGCTTGAGCGGGCCGTTGTCCCTGTTGAGGACGCTGACCCTGAGCGGATTTCTGGCCATGCGCTGGACGCGGCTGGTTGGCGGCCGGATGTCCACCTTGCGGCTGACCGCCTCCCGGCTTGCCGCCACGGCGGCGACGGCGCTTGGGGCCTTTTTCGGCATTCGGATCTGCACTGCGCGGCTGGCCGTGGCCCTGATGCCCACGGGCATGAGGTGCCGGACGACCGCGCTGCGGCTCACCGCGGTGCTCGGATGGAGCCGGAGCTGCAGGAAGCCCTTCCGGCAGCGGCATGACCGGCACTTTCAGGCGCGTCAGCTTCTCGATGTCCTTCAGGTACGCCTTTTCCTCGTCGTTGCAGAACGAGATCGCAAGGCCCGTTGCGCCAGCGCGCGCGGTACGGCCGATGCGGTGGACGTAAGATTCCGGCACGTTCGGCAGGTCGTAGTTGATGACGTGCGTCACGCCTTCCACGTCGATGCCGCGCGCGGCGATGTCGGTTGCCACGAGCACTCGGCACGAGCCGTCACGGAATCCAGCGAGCGCGCGTTCACGCTGCGGCTGGGACTTGTTGCCGTGAATGGCCGCACCTACGATTCCGGCCTTATCGAGACCACGCACCACCTTGTCCGCGCCGTGCTTGGTGCGGGTGAAGACGAGCACGCGGTCGATGGACGGATCGCGCAGGAGCGTTTCGAGCAGAACCTGCTTGCGGTTCGTCGGCACGAAGATGACGCTCTGCTCCACACGCTCGGCGGTGGTGGCGACAGGCGTTACCGCCACATGAGCGGGATCGCGCAGGAAGGAGTCGGCAAGCGTCGAGATCGTCTTCGGCATGGTAGCCGAGAAGAACAGGCTCTGGCGCTCCTTCGGCAGCAGGGTCACGATGCGCTTGAGCGCATGGATGAAGCCGAGATCGAGCATCTGGTCTGCCTCGTCGAGGACGAGAATCTCGATGTCACGCAACGTCAGCGACTTGCGATCCACGAGATCGAGCAGTCGGCCGGGCGTGGCGACGAGCACGTCGACGCCGCCCGCGAGTTCCTTCTCCTGGCGGGAGATGGTGACGCCACCGAACACCACGGTGGTGGTGAGCTTCAGGTTGCGGCCATAGGCGCGGAAGCTGTCGGCGATCTGACCGGAGAGCTCGCGAGTGGGGCTGAGCACGAGCACGCGGGCGCTCTTGCGCTGACGCGGCTTCGGGTCCTGCGACAGGCAGTGGAGAATCGGCAGCGCGAAGGCGGCCGTCTTGCCGGTTCCGGTCTGGGCGATGCCGCAGACGTCGCGGCCTTCCATGGCATAGGGAATGGTCTGGGCCTGGATGGGTGTGGGCTTCTCGTAGCCTTCAGCGGCCAGGGCCTTCAGGATCGGCTGTGCCAATCCGAAATCAGTGAAGAGTGTCAAAGTGATATCGTCTTTCGAACGGATGCGGTGAGCCGCAAAGCAGGTTCGGCTTTTCTTAAGCTAAGGCGCTTCAGGGCTCTCAAGGCGACAACCCGCGTGATGGGGCGATCGTATGGGTCAAGCGATTGAAGAAGGGGACCGGGCTTTCGCTTTTAACGAATTTCCGTCACGCAGTCCCGCTCAAGCGGCTCGTGGTCGAGCGCTGACGCCGTGCTGTTCATATGAGGGTTAAAGCCCTATCCGTCAACCTCGGGGACTGACATAAAGGGCTGCAACACCATCAGAAAGAGATCATGTCCTCCCCTGCCCGCATGCCCTGGGCCTTCGTCTCCTCCCTGTCGCTGACCGTGCTGATCTCCTACGGCACGATCTTTTATGCCTTTGCCCTCTTCGTCGATCCGATGGGCCGGGAGCTGGGCTGGGGCAAGTCCGAGCTGACGGCGGCCTATTCCCTGGCGCTCGGAACCTCCGCCCTCTTCGCCGTGCCGGTCGGGCGTCTCATCGATCTGGGCTATGGCCGCACGGTGATGACGGGCGGCTCGGTTCTGGCGGCCGTGCTTCTGGCGCTCTGGTCGCAGGTCGAGAGCTACCCGGCCTTCGTCCTCATCTGGGCGGGGTTGGGCCTTTCCATGAGCAGCGTGTTCTACGAGCCCGGCTTTGCGGTTCTGGCCCGGAGGCTCGGCTTCCTCGCCCGGCGGGGCATCACCTTCATGACCCTGGTGGCAGGCTTTGCCAGCACGGTCTTCATTCCCCTCACCCACCTGCTCATTGAGCATCTAGGCTGGCGCAACGCCCTCCTCGTCTTGGCCGCCTTCAATCTGGCCATCTGTGCCGTGGTGCATGCGATTGCCATCCCGCCGGCGCTGAAGGCCTCTCAGCATGCGAGCGGACAGCCGCGCCCTCTCACGCCCAGTGCCCGCCATGTGCTGCTCAAGGCGTCCTTCTGGTGCTTCGTAGCCTCCTCCGTTCTCCAGGGCCTCATCGCAGCGGGCCTGCCGATCCACCTGATCCCGCTCCTCACGGAGAACGGCTACAGCCTGGAAATGGCCGTGATCGCTTTTTCCATCATCGGCCCGGCTCAGGTGGCCGGGCGGATGACCATGGCCATGGGCGAACGCGCCTTCGGCATGAAAGGCATCGGCGTCGTCACCTTGGGCCTGGGCGTTCTCGCCTTCGGGCTCCTGCCCCTGCTTTCACCAGGCTCCTGGCTGGTCGCGGCCTTTGCGGCGCTCTTCGGCGCCTCGAACGGGATGATGACCATCGTCCGCGCCCTTCTTCCCCCGGAAATGTTCGGGCGCGAGAGCTACGGCACGGTCCAAGGCATGATCGCCATGCCGGTGCGCCTGACCACCGCCGCCGCCCCCTTTCTGTTCGGAGCGCTCTGGGCGTGGTGGGGCAGTTATGCCGCCGTCATGGTCCTGTGCTTAGGTATGTCCTTCTGTTCGCTCGGGTTCTTCCTTGTTGTCCTGTTGTTGCAAAAGCGTCGTGAAAACCCCGAAAATTCACTTGCGTTAGACGGCTAAAGAACTCATGTGCTCACGAACTGAATTGCTTGGCTTGTGAAGAAAGACTCGTTCGTGACGGCAGTAACCGATCTTCTCATTGTTGGCGGCGGCATCAATGGCGCGGGCATCGCGCGCGATGCGGTGGGCCGAGGCCTTTCCGTGGTGCTCTGCGAGCAGGGCGATCTGGCGGGCTACACCTCCTCTGCCTCGACGAAGCTGATCCATGGCGGCCTGCGCTATCTCGAATATTACGAGTTCCGTCTGGTCCGCGAGGCCCTGTTCGAGCGTGAGCGCCTTTTGAATTCCGCGCCCCACATCATCTGGCCGCTGCGCTTCATCCTGCCCCATGAGAGGGGTATCCGCCCGGCCTGGTTCGTGCGCCTGGGACTCTTCCTCTACGACCATCTTGCCCCGCGCAAGAACCTCCCGGGTACGGAAACGATCCACCTCACCAGGCATCCGGCAGGCCAAGCCCTGAAGCCCGGCTTCGACACCGCCTTCGTCTATTCCGACTGCTGGGTCGAGGACAGCCGCATGGTGGCACTCAATGCCCTCGACGCCTTCGAGAAGGGTGCCGATATCCGCGTGCGGACCAAGCTCACCTCCGCCCGCCGCGACGGTCAGATCTGGGTGGCGACCTTGCAGAACGTGGAGACCGGCGAGACGCAGGCAGTCCGCGCCAAGGTCATCGTCAATGCGGGTGGCCCCTTCGTGGCCGACGTGCTCAATGCCAAGCTCGGCCTCAACACCACGAAGAACGTGCGCCTCGTGAAGGGCAGCCACATCGTGGTGCCCAAACTCTTCGATACCGAGCAGGCCTTCATCCTGCAGAACACGGACAAGCGCATCGTGTTCGCCATCCCCTACCAGGAGAAGTTCACTCTCATCGGCACCACCGACATCCCGGTCGAGTCCGTGCCGGACAAGAAGGTCGAGATCAGCCCGGACGAAGTGCAGTACCTCTGCAATGTCGTGAACCATTTCTTCAAGAAGCAGGTCACCCCCACCGAGGTCGTGTGGAGCTATTCCGGCGTGCGTCCGCTCTTCGACGACGGCTCGTCCAACGCCTCCGCCGTGACCCGCGACTACGTGTTCGACATGGACGCGCCGCAGGGCCAGGCACCGGTTCTGTCGATCTTCGGCGGCAAGATCACCACCTTCCGGAAGCTTTCGGAGCATGCGCTCGAAGAGTTGAAGGCCTTCTTCCCCGACATGAAGCCATCCTGGACCGAGAACGCCAAGATGCCGGGCGGCGACATCATCGACGCCGACTTCGACAAGTTCCTCGCCACCGTGCGCCAGCGCTGGCCCTTCCTGCCGGAGCAGGTGGCATACCGCCTGTCGCGCGCCTATGGCACACGCATTCTTGAGCTGCTCGGTCAGGCCAAGTCGATGACCGATCTCGGGGAGGATTTCGGCGCGGGGCTCACGGCGGCGGAGGTCGATTACCTCATGCGGCGTGAATGGGCGCGCACGGCCGAGGACATCCTCTGGCGCCGCTCGAAGCTCGGCCTGCATGTGCCGGCCGGCGCCCCGGCCAGCATCGATGCCTATATCGCCAGGCAGAAAGCGGCATCCATCGCGGCCCAGTAGGAAGTGAGCGGGGCATCACCGGTTCTGCCCCTCCCCTCAGGATGCATGAAGTCAGCACATTTTGCGGGAGAGCGGCCCGAACGCCGCCTCCTGCTTCTTGCATCAACGGTGGAGGGCCGCTCGGATCTTCTCGGCGAAACCGGCCAGCACACCGTTGGCCTCCATTTGGCCCGTATGCGGTTTCAAAGGCACGCCTTCGAAGCGCGGAATGACATGTACGTGCAGGTGAAACACCACCTGCCCGCCCGCACTCTCATTGAACTGCTGGATCGTCAGGCCAGCGGCCGAGAAGGCTTCCTTGGTCGCGCGGCCGACGATCTGGACAGCCTTGAAAAGCTCCGCGAGATCATCGGGCTTCGCATCGAGGATATTGCGGGATTTTGCCTTGGGGACGACCAGCACATGCCCGTCGCCGCGGGGCATGATGTCCATGAAGGCCAACACATGCTCGGTCTCATAGACCTTGTGGCACGGCAGCTCGCCTCTCAGGATCTTCGCGAACACGTTGTTGTCGTCGTAGGTCATCCTGCCCTCTCATCATTCATGGCTCCTGAAACTCATACACCGAGCCGTCCTGCCAATCACTCCCATGATACGGCCTGCAGGGCTTCCAGGGTGCTGGATATCACAGGAAGGGAGCATCCGGGTCACAATCTCGGGTGTCAGTCAATCGATGGGCTGGCAGCGAAGTCGCAGAGTCAAACCGGAACGGCCGGATAGTCACGCACAGCACGCTACCGAATATTGCGGTTGAATCACGCCTGTTTTGGCAAGCGGATCGACATTCGAGAATCTTGCGAGCCTGCTTTCTAGACTCAGGTGAGGTCAAATACTTGTGTCGTAATCGCGTTAACTTCTTAAATATAATTTCCCTTTTTCTGTGCTTTTCGAGCCCGTATCATCCCCAGCGGCTAAAGGTACAAACAACAGAGCGTCACAATTATTTAAGCGTGGCAATCAAAGTGGAAAACGTTCTTCATCTACATTGCTTTTTTTCATGCAAATTTTTTTGCAAAGGTTACCCCTCCCCCCTCGGAACCATCGAATTTGCGAGTGGTTGTTCATCCACGAACACCATTGGTCAAGGAGGCATAAGATGGCGCCAAGTAGTTCAACTTCGAAGCGCGGTTTCGCGTCCATGGATTCCGATCGCCAGCGCGAAATTGCAAGCAAAGGCGGCAAGAGCGTTCCTGCAGAGAAGCGGTCTTTCTCGCAAGATCGAGAGCTTGCCTCGGAAGCAGGCCGAAAGGGCGGCCAGGCATCGGGCAACACCCGTGGGAATCAGGAATAGCGATAGTAACCCTTGTTCATCAAAAGGGGCCGCTCGACGGCCCCTTTACTTTTTATGAAAGACGAAAGGCAAAATGGTCAAAGGCTGAAATGCCGTCCGGGCTTGTCGAATGCCTCGACGATCGCCTCAATCTGCGCATCTTCAATTCCAATCACGGCCCTGAACTCATGCAGGCTCGGGACTGGAAAGACAATGGCTCCAAGATCGATCTGCCGGGCGAGCTCCCCTCCGAGGGCGGACACGAGATCCAGCGGCAGCGGCGACACTCCAACGATGGCGGCAGCCTCCCGAGCAACCTCCGAACCGGGCTGACGCGCCGCCCCGATCACGACCATGAGGCAATACTCCTCTATGCTCCCATGGCGCGATCTGAGCGGCCGATGATGGAAAGCACTCCCCCGTTGTCGGGTCAGGGCGAAGGCGAGAAGCAAGGCATCCGAGACGATGCCCTTGGCAGAGCCCGGCTGGAGATAAGCGGACAACATCTCCTCAGGACCGTCGAGGAGCGTCAGATCGTACTGCTCATCCAGGCTGCCGACCGACCGAAAGACATCCATCACCGGCACTGCGCTGGGATGGAAGAGAACGGCAACGGAATCGTGCCCAATCGAATTCAAGAATGCTTCGGTCATCAAACAAATAAGCCTGGAACGCTTTTCGAACCCTAGAGATTGCGCTGAATGCCGGGGGTCATGCCTCTGGACCAGGCCTGCACCACCAGATGCCGCCTCAGCATGAGAGGACAGGTCACCTCGTCCTGCTGGCTGGCCGACACGATCCCGCTCAGCATGGCGGCCACATTCGGCTTCTCATGGGGCGAGGAGCTCGAGGCAAGCCGGGAGAACTCGTCGGGCAATTCCTCCTGGCAAAGAGCCGCATCCAGTTCATTGGTGGCAGTCATTGTCATCTCCGCATCTTTCTTGTGCTTCAGCAACGTGCCCGAAACGGCCCGGTTCCTTATGCGGCAGCAAGTTCATCCCTCTTGTTCTCGGCCCGGAATCTGCGCCCCGGATTCTTTTGAGAAAAGTTTGGAACCCCCTCCTCTTTTTAGGCGTTGTGTCAGCAACCGGTTCGAATGCCCCCTCGGGCCGGCACCTTTCAAGGCGCAGCCTTTCTTGGCTGCGCCTTTTGTTTTGCCTGGATCTCGAGCCCAAAAGAAAAGGCGCCTCGGAGGACCGAGGCGCCGCGGATCGGCAGATGCTATGACGATTACTGCTTCGGCGCCGTCGTCGTGTTGCCGGTCGCGTTGTTATCGCCATCCGGCCTGAAGGCCGGAGCCGCCTGAAGTTCGGCCTTCGTCATGCGAAGAATCACGCGCTCCGGCTCGCTCGACGAGGCCGTGCTGGTGGAGCTGCCGGCCGAGCCCTGTCCCGATGTGGTGCCCGTGGCGGTCGAGCCGGTCGTCGTCACGTTGCTGCCGCCGGCATTGTTGTCCATGGCATTCGCCTGCTGGCTGGTGGCGAATTCCAGGGACTTGAACGGAACGGCCACATCCTTTTCACCGATGCCCAGGAAGCCGCCGACGCCGACCACCGCAGCCATGACCTGACCGTTACGATCCACGATCACGTCGTTGATGTCGCCGATGGACTCGTTATTGGCGCTTACGACCCGGGTGCCGATGAGATCGGAGGCCATCATCTGGCCCTGCTGCATCTGGGTCATGAACTGACCCTGCATGCCGCCGCTCTGGTTCATCGCCGACGAGCCCGTGGAGGAGGAGCCCATGGACGAGGAGCCGGGTGCGCCGGGCTGCATGGCCGGGGAACCCGAAGTCGTTGAGCCGGAGCCCGTTGCAGTCGGGCGATCGGTCGGAGCGGAAGGCGCCGGCGAGGTCTGAGCGAAGGCGGGCGCAGCCGCGAAAGCCGTCACGACAAGGCAAGCTGCCATATGCTTCTTCAGCATTGGATTTTTCTCCTGATGTCCATTGAATCGCGATATGCGCCAAAGTGCGCGAGGGAGAAACGCTGCGCCCTATGCATACGTTCCAAATTTCCCTGTATTCAAATCTTTGCTATTAAAAATCTTCTAAAAAAACAAGATGAATACTTGTTCAGATGGCATCTTCATCTAAACAGCTTCTGAATCCCGCGAGAAAACACACCCCCTCGACTATCTCAGAATAAAGGCCGCTCCAGAGAAGCAAGGCACAGGCTCGGCATTCTGTTCGCGCTTGCGCTTGCCAGAGGGCTCACATCCCCCATGCATCCGACGGGGGTCTGGCGCTTGGGCTTGCGAGCCCCTTCATCGCTGCCCTCACGCTGAGTTGCAGGCGGATGCTGCACGGCAGGCCTTTGCAGATCCTCCTTCATCGTCAGGATGGGAAGGTCGGTGTTCTTCGCCATCGTCGTGATGCCGGAGCGCGGATCGGACCTGTACAGAACCTCGCCGTTGCTGCCACGCAGAATGATGGTGGCATGGGTGAGCCCGACGATCTCGACGATGGAGATGCTCACTGCCTTCTCCGCAGCTCGGGCAGGCATCAGCCGGTCACCCTTTGCCGCCACCGGATGATCGAGGAGAGCTGTCTTGAGAAACTCCTGCGACTGCGCCAGGGGCGCGATGCCGGCATCGGCAAAGGCGATGCCGGCAGCCAGCAGGGCGGCCCCAGTGAGAGTGCACATTATCGTGGATGTGCGGAGCATTTCTGTCCCCTGCTTTCTCAGCTCAACCATTCGAGAAAACAACGCGGCCTTATGTTTGATGTTCCTGGACCTCCACCTGAGGATAATCCAAGAAAAAAGGTGGGAACCTTTATTTTCCAAGCAGCGTTCTAAAAGTACCGGCCTCCTGGTCCTCCCCGCATTCCCCTTGTGCATTGGCCGGCACCTTTAGACGGGCTTTGAGAGCCCGTCTTTTTTTGTGCCGATTACGCCTTGGCAAAAGAAAAGCCCGGCTGAAAAGCCGGGCGATTACTTGGCCATAATTGCTCGAATGATCAGGCCGTTGCGGCGCGAGGCTCACGGCGCTTGGCACTCTGCTGGAAGAACAGGGCTTGGCTGATGACAGCAGAGACATTAGCCGGCTGGAACGGCTTGGCGATAAGGAAGGCCGGCTCGGGCCGCTCACCGGTCAGGAAGCGCTCGGGATAGGCGGTGATGAAGATCACCGGCACCTCGAAGGACTTCAGGAGGTCGTTGACCGCGTCGAGACCCGAGCTGCCGTCGGCAAGCTGGATATCGGCGAGGATCAGGCCCGGTTGCTTGGTGGAGGCGAGCTTCACGGCCTCGGTTCGCGTCCGGGCAACGCCCGTCACGTTATGGCCAAGGCCTTCCACCAGCGCCTCGAGATCCATGGCGATCAGCGGCTCGTCCTCGATGATCAGAATATCAGTGGCCATGTCGGCGGCGAGCTCACGGCCTGCCTCGTCGACGAGTTCGCGCACCGTCTTGGTGTCGACGTCGAGGATCTGGCCCACCTCCTCCTCTCCGAAGCCTTCGAGGCAGGAAAGAAGGAAAGCCTGACGGGGAAGCGGGGTGATCTGGCCCAGGCGAACTTCCGCCGGAAGATCACGCTGGATCTGCTCGCTGCGTCCATTCACGGAAAGCGAATTCCAGATGCGCGTGAAGACCTGGAAGAGTTCGACCTTGACGTTACCCGAGGGGCCGATGGTCTCAGGCTCGCTCACCAGGGTTTCAAGGGTCGCGGCCACATAGGCATCACCAGCCATCTGGCTACCTGTGAGAGCGCGTGCGTAGCGGCGAAGATACGGTAAGTGCTGGACGACAAGCTGAGCTGTCGACATTCGCTTCCCCTTATTGTGCTTATGACTCGTTGTACCGATGGTCCATTCAACGCTGCAAAGCTGCAAAAGTTCCATTCTGGAACTGTAACTAAGAACAAGCGTTATTGCTCGAAAATGAGTATAGAGCTACTGCCAAGGTTGGCTATCCCTTAATAATATACGGGGTAGCAAGGGGAATCAGATGACAGGTGACAAGGGGAACAAGCTGGCTCGGGCGCTCCCGAGAACATCACCGGATGACAAGCTTGGGACCAAGGCAAAACTCGACAGTGGCAGCCAGAAGCGCATCGGCGACCAGCTACGCGCCATGTACGACGAATTAATGCAACAACCCGTTCCTGACCGCTTCAGGGAATTACTGGATCAGCTCGATCGAAAGAAGGAGGGGTCGCAATGACCCCTGAGCCTGACCTGCGAGAGGCTCTGCTTGCTGCCGTACCCAGTCTACGCGCCTTTGCCATCTCGCTATCAGGTCAGGTCGACAAGGCAGACGACCTTGTCCAGGATACTCTCCTCCGGGCTCTCTCCAACCTTCACCGTTTCGAGCGCGGCACCAATCTGGATGCCTGGCTTTTTACGATCCTGCGCAATCTTTTCCATTCCGAATACCGCAAGCGCCGGCGCGAGGTCGAAGATCCGGACGGCTCCTATGCCGGACGCTTGAAGGTTCAGCCCGAGCAGGGACCGCACCTCGATTTCGAGGATTTTCGCACCGCCCTTTTCCAACTTCCGTCCGAGCAGCGCGAGGCCCTGCTTCTGGTCGGCGCGTCCGGCTTTTCCTACGAGGAAGCCGCCAGCATCTGCGACTGTGCGGTCGGCACTATCAAGAGCCGCGTAAACCGCGCCCGCATCCGCCTGGCCGCGCTTCTGAATGTGGACGATGTGGATGATCTAGGTCCCGATAGCATGACCCGCGCGGCCCTTCAGGGCTGATCTCCAAGAAAAACGCCGCCTGAAGGCGGCGCTTTCGAATTTAAGGGACGTGCCCATTACATGGGGCTTCGTCCGCGCAGAAGGCCGATCACGGCCGAAATGGCGAAGAGCACGATCGCGACGAAGAAGATCAGCTTCGCAATCTCGACAGCGGTACCAGCGATACCGCCAAAACCGAACAGAGCCGCGACCAGCGCGATGATGAGAAAAGTGACAGCCCAACCGAGCATGGTGTTACCTCGCAAATATAAAATCAGCTTGCAGCCGATGACGTTCAATCAACGCCAAGCGCGACTGTGAGGTTCCGCCCAAAAAACTTGAGCGTGGAGATTCCGGAAGCTCTGGCGTAAGTAATTATCGGGTGTCTTACCAGAATGGAACCCAGCTCTCCCACTGACGTTTTTCAAAACACTTGGGAGAAATATCGATGACCCGTTCCGTTGCCCTTCGTGCGTTTTGCCTTTTTACTATTCTTACTATGCTCGCAGGCGTCACGGGCATGGCGTCCCAGGCTGAAATTGCGGAAGTCGTGTTTCTGATCGGCGCTTCGCTTTCCGCCGTGCTGCTGTTCTTTGCACTCACGGTGCAGGCTCCCGCTCCGGTCCCGGTGCGCGTGCGTCGCCGTCGCTGATCACTCCTGATATCACGTAGGAAAGGCGGCTCGATGAGCCGCCTTTTCCGTTGTCAGGATTCCGTTGGATCACCGCCATTGGGATGCAGGATCGAACCGGTGATGTAGGACGCGTCCTCGCATGCAAGGAACAGAAAGGACGGCGCGACCTCGTTCGGCTGACCGGGGCGCTTGAGCGGTGTATTTGCGCCGAAGCTCTTCACCTTGTCCGCCGAGAATGTCGCCGGGATCAGCGGCGTCCAGATCGGACCCGGCGCAACGCCATTCACGCGTATTCCCTGCTCCGCGAGCTTCTGCGCCAGCGAGCGGGTGAAGGCGACGATGGCTCCCTTGGTCGCGCTGTAATCCAGCAGCTCCGAGCTGCCGCGATAGGCCGTGACCGAGGTGGTGTTGATGATGGTGGCACCCTTCTTCAGATGCGGCATCGCCGCCTGCACCATGTAGAAATAGCCGAAGATGTTGGTCCGGAAGGTGCGGTCGATCTGCTCCGGCGTGATCTCGGCAATCTCGCCCTTCGGATGCTGCTCCGCCGCGTTGTTGATGAGGATGTCGAGCCTGCTGAAGCGCTGGATCACCTGATCCACGGCGGAACGGCAGAAAGCAGGATCGCCGACATCGCCCGCGATGGTCAGGCACGTGCGCCCTTCCCTCTCTACCAGACGCTTGGTCTCCTGCGCATCCTCGGTTTCGTTGAGATAAAGAATGGCGACATCCGCGCCTTCCCGCGCGAAGAGAACGGCCACCGCGCGCCCGATGCCGCTGTCGCCGCCGGTGATGAGAGCCGTCTTGCCCTGAAGGCGATTGCTGCCCGGATAGCGCGGTTCGTAATCGGGCCTTGGGTTCATCTCGGTCTCGTGACCGGGTTGCTGATCCTGCACCTGCGGAGGAAGCGTCTGCTTCTGTTCGGAGCTCATGGCATCATCCCATTTTGGAGAGAGTGATGCGGGCTCTTGTCTGATCCTTCGGAAAAAGGAGAAGCCCGCGTTGAGGCTCAACGCAGGCTCCGAAAGCGTGTTCCTGCGCGCTTTCAAACGTGCCGGGGTTCAGCGGCGCGAGCCGTCACCATATTCAGGACGTGATAGAGAATGATCGCACCGAAGGTGGCCGTGCCGATGCCGTCGAGGGTGAAGCCTGCAATGTTCAGCTTGAAGTTGCCGGCTCCGAGGATCAGGGCGACCGCGACGGTGATGAGGTTGCGCGGATTCGAGAAGTCCACCTTGTTCTCGACCCAGATGCGGCCAGCCGTTGCGGCAATGAGGCCGAACACCACGATGGACAGGCCGCCGAGCACCGGCCCCGGAATGGTGCCGATGAAGGCGCCGAACTTCGGCGAGAGGCCGAGCAGCAGCGCAAACGCCGCGGCGATCACGAAGACCAGTGTGGAGTAGATGCGGGTCACGGCCATCACGCCCATGTTCTCGGCGTAAGTGGTCATGCCCGTGCCGCCAGCGGCACCCGATAGCATCGTGGCCAGACCGTCGCCCATGAAGGCGCGGCCGAGATAGGGATCGAGGTTGCGGCCCGTCATGGCGCCGATAGCCTTGATGTGCCCGAGGTTCTCGGCCACCAGGATGATCGCCACGGGCGCGATCAGGCTCACCGCCTTCATGTCGAAGACGGGGCTCTGGAAGGACGGCAAGCCGAACCAGGCCGCCTGCCCGATCTTCGAGAAGTCGATGGGCGTTCCATAGCCCATGAGGTTCGCGAAGATGTAGTAGATCAGGTAGCCGAGCGCGCCGCCGAGCAGGACCGGAAGACGGCGCGCCATGCCCGGCGCATAGACTGCGACAATGCCAACGGACAGAGCCGTCGCAAGCGCAATCCAGCGGGCGAAATCGGAGCCGTTCGCGTTGTCTGGCGTGATGCCTGAAGCGCTGTTGATGGCGACGGGAGCCAGCACGAGGCCGATGGCGGCGACGATGGCGCCGGTCACGACCGGCGGCATGAGCCGCTCGATCCAGCGGTGACCCGCCATCTGAACGACGAGGCCGATGAGGAAATAGAGCGCGCCGGCCGCGATGATGCCGCCAAGCGCCACGGGAAGGTTCGGGTTCGGGCTGCCGACGGCTGCGCCGGTCGCGACCAGAACGGGGCCGATGAAGGCGAAGCTCGAGCCCAGATAACTCGGTACCTGGCCGCCCACCACGAAGAAGAAGATCAGGGTCGCGAGGCCGGAAAACAGGATGGAAACATTCGGATCGAAGCCCATCAGGATGGGCGCCAGCACCGTGGCTCCGAACATGGCGACCACATGCTGCAGGCCCACGACGACCATCTGGCCCGTCGGCAGCCTTTCGTCGGGCATGATGGTGCCTTCAGTCTTCAAGGTCCATCGTGGCAAGAAACTGTCGGTCATAACTAACTCCCCCAGACATGACGCTTGAGGCGGCACCCTAGTGCCAGGCATGGACAAATGGCTAGCGCCTGAAATGACTTATTAACTGCTGCAAAGCGCCCGATTCTGGACAAGGATCCATTCGGCCGTCACATCATTTCCCGTTCACGAGCCATGAGGATCAGCGATGCGCAAGGACCAGAACGTGCCGGAAGGCGTGGTGCACAGCCTCCGGATCGACAGCGAGTGCCTCAAAGGGAACCTTCTCGGTGATCCCACACGGCGGCGGATCGACGTCTATGTGCCAGCCGGCCATGACGGACGGGGCCTCCCGCTCCTTGTCGACCTCGTGGGCTATACGGCAGGCGGGCCCGCTCATACCAACTGGAAGAACTATGGCGAGAACGTCCCGGAGCGTCTCGACCGTCTGATCGGGACAGGCGCGATGCCTCCGGTCGTGGTGGCCTTCCCCGATTGCTTCACGCGCCTTGGCGGCAACCAATATGTCGACAGCGCTGCGATGGGCGCCTGGGAGACCTTCCTCATCCGCGAGATGCTGCCCTTCGTGGAGGAGCGCTTCGGCTGTGGCGGAGACGGACGCCGGGGCGTGTTCGGCAAGAGCTCGGGCGGCTACGGCGCCCTCGTCCATGCCCTTCGCCATGGCGGCTCGGTCTGGTCGGCGGCAGCCTCCCATTCCGGCGATGTGGGCTTCGAATACCTCTACCACCTCGGCGAGTTCGCAAGCGCGCTCAGGCATCTTGCGGGCCATGGCATGTCCATCGACACTTTCTTAAGCAAGTTCGAGCAGGGACCAAAGGCTAAGGACCAGGATTGGCATGTGCTGATGATCCTCGCCCAAGCCGCGAGTTTCGACCCGGACCCGAACCACTTCTGCGGCATCCGGCTGCCCGTCGATCTCCACACCTGCGAGGTCATCGAGGAGCGCTGGTCCAACTGGCTGCGCTGGGATCCGCTGCGCATGGCCGACGACTCCAAGATGCAGGCCAACCTGAAGAAGCTGAAGGCCTTCTACATCGATTGCGGAGACGTGGATCAGTACAACATGGTCTACGGTTCGCGGCAGTTGCATCGTAAGCTCGAGGCCGCCGGCATCACTCACACCTATGAGGAATTTCCCGACAATCATTCGTCGATCGATTACCGCATGGATGTGAGCCTGCCCCTGCTCGCGAGAGCTCTCGTCTGACAGCCTCACGCCCCGCCCGGCTCGTCTTCGGTCGGCAGATCGCAATGATTATGGATATGCGTGGCGGCTTGGGCAGCGTGAGCCATGCCGACCACGATCTGGTCGATGCCGCGCACGATATCGCCTGCGGCGTAGAGCCCCTTCACGCTCGTCTGGCAGTGCTCGTCGACGATCAGACTGCCTGACCGATCGTGTTCGGCCCCGAGCGACAGGGCGAGATCGGAGCGGTATTGGAGGCCCAGCGCCGAATAGAGCACGTCGAAGCGATGCTCCTTGCCGCCCACGTGAAGCGCGGTGATGCGATCATTTTCCATATCGAGGGACTCGACGGGAGCCTCGACCACCTTGATGCCATGCTCGTCGAGCCTAGCCCGCTGATCTTCATTCAGCTCCAGATGCTGACCGAGGGTGAGCAAGGTCACGTCGCGGGAATAGGTGCGCGCAATGAACACTGCCTCTCCCAGACCATGAGCGCCATAGGCGATGACGGCGATCTTCTGGTCGCGCGACTCATAGCCGTCGCAGATAGGGCAATAGCGCACGAGACCGCGCTGCACGGCATTGGGCACGTCTGGCAGATCGGGCTCGATGTCGACCGCGCCCGTGGCGAGCACCACGCGCTTCGCCGCGATCTGGCTCGTGCCGCCATCATCGTGCTCGACAAGCGCGATGAAGCGATCAGGCTGCTTGCGCAGGCCCGTCACCCGCCCGCCTCGGATGCACTTGCCATATTGCTCGAGATTGGTGCGCGCGCGGGCGAGAAGATCCTGGCCTGAGATTCCATCCGCGAACATCGGGATGTTGTGGCTGGTCGGGATCCAGGCAGCCCGCGGGGTCCCGCTGTCGACGATGAGGAAGCGGCGCTTGAATCGCGCCAGATAAAGCCCCGTCGTGAGCCCGGCCGGCCCGCCGCCGACGATCAGGCAGTCGAGAATGTCTCCGTTGGATCCCATCCCGCCTTGTTCCCTCCTGTTGAACCCAGAGGGGGCACAACTCCCGAGAACGACAAAAGATCACCGTGAACGGCAGGGCTTTTGGCTTTAAGGCTCCCGCTTCTCGAACCTTGCGCTACACTCACGGCCGAAAGCCAGCAGCATCTCAGGAGCACGCGATGACGGTCACGCTGTCTAACGATCATCTCAAGGCCCAGATTTCCTCACATGGCGCGGAACTGGTCCGCCTATGCGACGATCAGGGCCGGGATCTGCTGTGGGATGGCGATCCGGCGTTCTGGACGGGACGTTCCCCTCTCCTCTTCCCGATCGTCGGCCGCTTGCGGAATGACCAAGCGCGCATCGAGGGGCGCGCCTACTCCATGAAGCAGCACGGGTTTGCCCGCACCTTGGCTTTCGAGATTGTCGATGCGGCCCCAGAATTCTGCCGGTTTCGCCTGAACGCGAGCGACGCCACGCGCGAGCAATTTCCCTTCGATTTCAGATTTGACATGGCCTATCGGCTCGATGGAGGACGACTGACCCTCGTCGCATCGATCCTGAATCCGGAGAGTCGCTCCATCCCCGTCTCATTCGGCTTCCATCCGGCCCTGCGCTGGCCGCTGCCCTATGGCGGCGAGCGCAATGCCCATGAGATCCGCTTCGAGGCTGCGGAGCCGGCCTCGTTGCATACGCTGTCCGATGGATTGATCGGGGCAGCCTTGCGCCCGACACCGGTGCATGGTGACCGCCTGCAACTCCACGACGATCTGTTTCAAGACGGTGCGCTCGTGTGGAGCGAGCTTGCGAGCCGTCAGGTTCGCTATGGTGTTCCAGGCCATCGCGCCATCACAATATCCTTCCCTGACATGCCGCATCTCGGCATCTGGACGAAGCCCGGCGCGGGATATGTCTGCATCGAGCCCTGGCAGGGCTATGCCGATCCTGTCGGGTTCGAAGGCGAACTCAAGGACAAACCCGGCATCGTGATGATCCCTGCCGGTGAAAGCCGCGACTTTTCGATGGAGATCGAAGTCGATCCGCCCAGCGCTGCCTAGAGCATCGGATGTGAAAAGTGGCTCCCACTTTTGGGATTGATCCGATGTTCACTTCCTTTCATGAGCGCATCGTTTGCGCGAACCGGAGGTCCGCACTACAGCATCGGACCCAAAAGTGGATTTGCACTTTTGGGACCGATCCGATGCTTTCTCCTACAATGAGAGCATCGTTGAGAGCGGAAAACCGGATCCACTTTTCGCTGACGCGGACCTTCGGTTCCGCACGATGCTCTAGCGAATAGCCGGAGCGACTTTTTAACCACGACGCGCCGGAAGCGCGGGATCGCTCAAACAAAAAGGCTCCGGTCTCAATCGAGACCGGAGCCGCTGATGAAGCCTTGGTGAGGGGCCGTCTTAGCGGCCGTAGATATCCTCGACGCGAATGATGTCATCCTCGCCTGTATAGCTGCCTACCTGAACTTCGATCACCTCAAGCGGAATGCGGCCCGGATTGACGAGGCGGTGCATGGAACCGATCGGGATGTAGATGGACTCGTTTTCGTGCACGAGAGACACATTCTCGTTCACGGTCACTTCGGCCGTGCCCTTCACAACCACCCAGTGCTCTGCGCGGTGATGATGCTTCTGCAACGAGAGGCGTCCTCCCGGCTTCACCATGATGCGTTTCACCTGGAAGCGGGAGCCGTGGTCGATGCGCTGATACCAGCCCCACGGATGGTACATGCGGATGTGTTCGCTGGCCTCGGGGCGCTGCTTGGCGCGCATGGAGACCACGAGATCCTTCACCATCTCGGAACGGCTGCGTGAGGTTACCAAGACCGCATCGGGCTTGGCGACGACGACGACATCATCGAGGCCGACAACAGTGGTGAGGATGTCGTCACTGTGAATGAGGCTGTTGCGAGCCTCAACGACTTCGACATTGCCGCGAAGCGCATTGCCGGCCTCATTGCGCGGCGAGGCATCCCAGAGCCCGTATTTGGGTTCGTTCTGCCAAATCCATCTCATTGTCAAGCGAGTAAAACTCCAGATCCAGCGCTAGGACCCCAATAATTATTCGGCTAAGTAATCGTTTGTGATTTTTGCTACAAGCCTTCCTCAACGGGTCCAATTCAATCTATATAACCGATGTCACGTGCGGCGAGAGCTTCATGTTGAGCCCTGCGCACCTCATCGAAGGCTCGCAGGGCCGTGTTCCGCTGCGACAGGGCCCGGCGTTCGTACCGAGCCAACTGGTCCAGACCCTTCAGCAGGGAATCGCCGATGACCATCAGCGCCTCAGGATGGCGAACCAGGATGTCAAAGAGTCCCTCTTTGGCACGACGTGCCCTTATCACGGCGATGGCCCCGTCAGCCACATCAGCGGCGGCCTGCATGATCCGAGGATCGCGCTCGTCCGTACCGGCGAGAGCCTGTGTCAGGTGCGTTACCTCGCGCGAGAGTACTGGATCGGCCGATATGGGCGTGGCAAGGCCATGCTTGAAAGCGTTGAGACGCGAGCGCTGCTTGCCTGTTGCGGAGCGGGGACCGGTGCTCCGTTGAGCGTTCGCTCGGTTGGCTGCCACTTTCCGCGTTGAAGACATTGGAGACTCCCCTGACGGCCACCGGCCGATTAGCTCACATCGTCGACATCGGTGGCGCGCAGCCGGGAGTGGCGTGCGGCGGCCTCGCGGCGGCGATCAAGTTCTGAGAGCGCCCGGTTACGCCGGGCCTCAGCTCCCGCGATCATGCGCTCGATCATGTCGAAATCACTCAGTCGGTTCGCCAGCCCCAACGCCATCATCCCATCGGCATCCGATCCATGCTCGGCCAAGACACGTTCGACAAGCGTCACGGCCAGTTTGAGGCCAGACATGTAGCCGCTTGCGAGGCGATGCACGTCATACTGGACTCCATCAATCAGGCCAGGCTGCGGGAGGCCTTCCAGGAACATTTCCAGAGCACACTGACCCGACGCCTGCAGCAACCCTGCCTTGATCCGGCGCAGACGTTGAGCTTCCCAAGTCAAATCCGTGATGTCCTTGACCCACATGGCCTCAATGACATCGGTGGGCCTGATGGCGGCGGTGACCTTCGAGAGTAGCGTATCATAATCCCCCTCGTCCTCGCCCCAGACGAGGGGGCGCTTGGCGAAGAGGGAGCCGAGGTCCGTGGGATGAACTTGGAAATCCTCGTTTCTAGGACGGCGTGGCCGTCGGGGTGACCGGGCCGTCTTTGGCGACCGGACTGGAGAGGTGTGTGACATCCACCGTGCCTTCAGGTTTGCCTCGTGCGCAAAGGTCAGGACCCTGGCCACGGGATCAGGTGCCTACGGGCGCCGCGCCAGAGGAAGGGAGGGTCCGGCTCACGCCCACGGGCACAATACCCAGCTGACCTTTCCATAAGGTTGTCGGATCCTGTTCTGGATAGAGTCGGCCCATGGCCGTGTTCGAGCAGCCTCCTGCCCGGCCGGGTTGCTGGGCAACTCGCCTCACAACAGGCGAACAACGCCCCGCACCTCCGCCGCAGCGGCGCTTCGCGTCAGCCGCTGCTACGCGGGGGCGTCACAGAAATCGCCATGGCGAAGGTCTCGGAGTGACCTACAGGGATCAGAACGATCCCCGGCTTCTCGGCCAGATCGCCTATGAAGTCCTCGGGACTGGCATAGCCATGCCAGGGCTCGATACAGACGAAGCCCGCCCCTGGCTTGGTCCAGATTCCGAGATGGGGCAGGTTTCGAAATCGCAGCGCGAGGCCACGCTGGCCGGGGACCCCATAGGTGACAGACTGGCTCCCCAACCGGTCAAAGATCAGAGCGTCGGTGGCAAAGAGCTCATCCCGCAAGACCAGACGGTCGCTCACAACCGGGCTGGGACACAGCTCGCGGGCGATGAGCCCGCCCCTGAGCCGACGGATCGGCGCGGGCTCGGACTGTTCGAAGCGGATCTCATGCGCCTCACGGACACCGCCATATGGCAAAGGCCAGCAGAACGCCGGATGAAAACCAAAGGATGCGGGGAGCACATCAGGACCCGGATTGGTCACCGTCGCCATCATCAGCAGGCGCGCCCCCTCGACCTGATAAGTGACTGCCAATTCGAAAGTGAACGGATATTGCGGTTGTGTGGCCGCGCTGGAGCGCAGATGTAGCTCACAGGAAGAAGGTGTGGCGTCCACCACCTCGAACTCGGAGGTGCGGGCAAAGCCGTGCCGCTTGAGCGCGTAGGCCGTGCCGTTCACGATGATGTGGTCATGGACCAGGCCGCCAATGATCGGAAACAGCAGCGGCGCGCGACCGGCCCAGACCGCGGGATCACCGTTCCACAACAGGTCGCGGCCAGCCTCATCCTGTAGGGTGACAAGTTCGGCGCCGGTGGAGGAGATCGCGGCCGTCAGACCAGCGGCGGACAGGAATATGAGCACGACCCAGGCCTCTCAATCGATCCGAGAGCGCCAGTGTGGTCCCTTAACGGCGGAGGAGCAAGCAGGGTTGCCACCCTCGTGATCCAAGACATTCTCGTTGACTCGCGCTCTATAGATGATATAACGTCATTATAAAATTACCAATGGATGGTCTGCCGGGCTCGTCGTCATCACCAAGCGGGTGGGGGCGCTGCCTCGGGCGGACTGAAGAGACAACCCGGAGACTCGCGATGAGACGCCCCTCTGATGCCGATCGGGCATCCGGTTTGGGCCAAGGTCCGCGCCAAAGCTCACAGCTCGAGACCGTGGCCTCAACCGGGGTGCCTGTTCGGCTGGTACGGCAGGATCCCGAGCGCGTGCGCCGGCTGCAGGATCTGATCGTCGCCTGCGAATCCCTGCGGGTCGAATGGGAGCACGTGTTCGAGCGCCTGATGGCCACGCTTGAGGACGAGATCCGAGGGGCGCCGTCCCCCGAGGATCCCCGTCCGGATGAACCCCGCGCATGAGGCGTGCATGCCGTTCGTGGAGCGCGAGGATGTGGGTACGACACTGCGCCGCAAGCTGACGCCGCACCGCAGGCTGCAGGTGTGGGAGAAGACGGGCGGGCACTGCGTGCTGTGTGGGCGAGCCATTGATGCGGGGCGGGAGCGCTGGATTGCCGAACACATCCGGGCGCTGGAGCTCGGTGGGCTGGATGTCATGGAGAACATCGGGCCAGCGCATGAGGCTTGCGCCTTGGACAAAACCGGAGAGGATCACCGCCGGACCGCCAAAGCCAAACGGCAGAAGATCCGGCACATCGGGGCCGAGGGCTCTCAGAGGCCCCTGCCCTTTGGCCGGACCAGCCGGTGGAAGCGCAAGCTGTCGGGGCAGATTGTGCGGCGCTGATCACTTTGGAGAGCCATCCCTCCCTGGAACTCAGGTTCGGGATGACGCGCTCGGGTTTGAGAGGCTGCTGGTATTAAGACCTGCACTGCGGGAGTGCCGTGCCTGCGGGTGACGTCTTGTGGTATCGTGCCAGGGCCCACTTTCATTGAGGAGCTGTGCCTCTATCGAGGAGAAGACCTTGCCCTTCAGCAGGTCGACTTGGAGTTTGCAAATGACGCTCTCATAGGAGCCATTTCCCACGAACGTTGGGTCTCAATGGGCAGACCCCGCGTACCGGGCTAGGGACGATACATGCGCATATGCTCAGTGGCTTCCGACCATTGACGGGCATCCAGCTTCAGGCTTACGAAAACTGCAAATTTCGGTGCTCGCGTTAGTCCAGTGCAATCTCGTTGAGCCTCAAGCGGGACCAGCATGACCATCACGCGGATTACGAATTCGGCCCTACGGAAACTCGGATGGCGCCGATCGTGAAGTGGATAGAATGTCTCTTAGCTCACAAATCAGATTTCTTGTGTTCGCGCACGTGCACTATCCCGAAATTTGGGAGGCTATGGCCAGCGAGCTGGCATCGTCCATTAAGGTGCCTTTCGCCTTGGTGGTTACACATTGCCAGGCACACAGCTTTATCGCGAAGCCGGATACGCCTTATCTTTCCCATTTCCAGACGATCTTGGTGGAAAACAGGGGAAGGGACGTACTACCCTTCCTCAAGGCACTGAGTGCCGATCTTCCTGACATAGATCTGGCACTCAAGATCCACACGAAACGCTCGCCCCATAGAAGCGACGGCGCCGATTGGCGTGCCAGTATGTCCAGCTCCCTACTGACATCGGACGAACAAGGCCTAATTGCGCTACAGCTGTTGGAACATGAGAGTAGAATTGGTCTTATTGCGCCTGCGGGCCACTTTCTCTCCCTTCAAGGGCGGCTCACTCTCAATCGTCGGCCGATGAGAAAAATGGCGCATGTCGTCCTTGGTAGCTTACCCACTGATTTGGAAACCTACAGATTTCCAGCTGGTTCAATGTTCTGGTTCCGGCGGTCGGCACTCACTCCGTTCTTGAAAAAGGAGCTTGAGCAGCAATTTGCGACCGAACGCGGCCAGTTGGATGGCACTGCTGCCCATGCAGCCGAACGGCTCTTTGCGCTTGTGGTGGATTCTCGTGGGCTGATAGCCTTAGGCATGGAGGCTGTGAAGCCACTCCTGGCGGAGCTAGTGAGAAAAAAACATCTTTCTAGCTCTGACATTAAGCATCTCGTGGAAGAACGTGCCCAGACAACAGACAATCCTTTCGTCATGCCACTGGCCAATCATTGGCGCAGGTATCCAGTACTGTTTTTCATTGCCCACCTTGCATACGTCTATTTGCCGCGTGGCGTCACGCGCATTCTCAGAAAGCTGACCCGGCGTCTCGTTCAATGATCGCTCTGTTGGTCCTGCCCCAGATGTGATCCACGGCCTATGCAACTTTCCGGTCCTGGTGGACCTGCCCCGAATGCTGGACCACGGCCGGACACGAACTCCGGCCTCATGGCCCCATCGGCCGGCCGGGGATGCCGATGGGTTTCATGAACTCGAGTGGGGTCTTATGCCCGATCGAGCTGTGTGGTCTGTCGCCATTATACTCATGGCGAAACGCCTCACATTTTAGCCTGGCGTCGGCCAAGGACAAGAACCAGTTCTGGTCAATGCATTCGGCCCGCACCTTGCCATTAAAGGCTTCTACGAAGCTGTTGTCGATGGGCTTGCCGGGCCGCGAGAAGTCCAGAACAACCCCGTTCCGATACGCCCAGAGATCGAGAGCGCGCGAGATAAACTCAGGGTCGTTGTCCATACGAATCGTGCGCGGAACCCCATACTGGCTTGCCACCCGCTCCAGAGTCGCAACCACATCCGCGCCGGTGTAGCGGAAGCGCACATCACTCGCCGGCGAGAGCTTCGAGAAGATATCCACGATGGTCAGGATCCGAATCTTGCGGCCATCGAAGAGCTGATCCGACAGGAAGTCCATTGCCCATACCTCATTCGGAGCCGAGCGCACCTTCGCGGCCACCTTGCGCTTCGGCCGTTTGTTCCGGATCTGCAAGCCTTCTTCGGCATACAGCCGGTAAACGCGCTTATGGTTCACGGCCTATCCCTCGCGCCGCAACAGCACGTGAATGCGTCGGCGGCAGGTACTGCACACTAGCTCCAGCGGCGCGGGTCCGTCTCCCGGACGCTCGCCACTTTGTGCGGTGCCAATTATCGTGCGCCATCAGGCGAGAGTTCCGGCACCAGCACCTGCTCGACATAAGCCGGAACACCTCACCCATCATTGGACCGTCCAGCACCATCGAGGCAATCAGGCTGCCAGCGCACAGGCCCGCCACAAAGGTGGTGATCTTCCAATGACCCCAGGGTGTGGCATCCACCAGGCGCTCGCACAAGGGCAGTGCCCATAGCGCTGAACCACATTGGTCGATGCGCCCGTTTCATCGACAAAGACAAAACGGCAAAATCTATATTTTATGAAACCAGATTTAACGATCCCGTCAGCCCAATCCGGCTGCAGCCCTACAAATCACAATTTCGATACTGATACATTGCAACATTAATAAGTCCGTGATAAGCACTCTTCCTTGGCTAATAGAGGCTGTTGACCTGCGTGGCCGTCGTGATTAGGGCTCTATCAGAAACTAGGCGTCGGTATTTGCCGGCTCCTAGTCAGAGGCGATGCGAGACATCTCTCAAAAAGACCTCTCCACCAGACCGGCTCGCTAGGCTCAACTGCTGATCCCAGATTTAGCGACGAAATCCGATAACATCATGAAGTATGCCCTACTTGATATACTAGAAGGCTTAAAGCGCAGCGACTTATGGGCATTCCTTGCGTGGAATGACATCAAAAAGCGCTATCGGCGTTCAACACTAGGGCCGTTCTGGATCACGTTTGCCACATTGATCATGGTTGGCGGAATGACACTGGTCTATGGTGGCTTGTTCCGGCAGGAGATCAAGAAGTTCCTGCCGCTTGTTGCTTCCGGACTGGTTATTTGGAGCCTTATTGCAGGTTGCCTTACGGAAGGCGTCAATATTTTCATCTCGGCGAGTGCAACAATCCGGCAAATCCCAGCACCTTTGACAGTACACGTATTCCGACTCATCTGGACTCAGATCATTTATTTTTTGCATAACCTTATTGCGATTGTCCTTGCTCTGGTGATTGCGGACGTTTCCGTGACCCCAGCAACCCTTCTTGTTCTTCCAGCTTTGGCTATCCTTATCGCGAACCTTACATGGATAAGCTTGTTGCTCGGAGCAACAGGAGCCCGCTTCCGAGATGTCCCGCTGATCGTCCAGTCGTTCATGTCGGCGATTTTTATGATCACGCCTATCGTTTGGCAGCCGAGCTTCCTTCCGCCTGATAGGCAGTGGGTTGCATATCTGAATCCGTTTACATATCTAGTTGAAATCGTTAGAGAACCTCTGCTTGGCAACTCCCCCTCCCTCGCAATATGGTTCGTCAGCATTGCCATGGCGCTCGGAGGAGGCTTGATCACTGTCATTGTTTATGGACGCTCGCGCAAGAAAATTGCGTTTTGGGTCTAGATACAGCAGCGTCTTTTAGGATAATCTTCATGGCGTATGTAGAAGCACAAGGCCTCGGCATTCGATACCCCGTGCTGAGTGCCTCGGCACGCTCTTTGAAAAACAAAATTCTATCACGCACGACAGGCGGCCGGATTGCCGGAACGGCCTCAGGCCTTGTCGAGGTCCAAGCTCTATCTCAGGTCAATTTTACCTTTGAATTGGGCGAACGTGTCGCTCTCATTGGCCACAACGGGAGCGGCAAGAGCACGCTCCTGCGTGTCCTGGCCGGTATCTATCACCCGACAGAAGGCACTCTCTACCGAAAGGGACGCGTTGCCGCCCTGTTCGACGCCTCTTTTGGAATGGACCTTGATGCAACAGGTTACGAAAACATCATCGTCCGCGGAAGGTACCTTGGTCTTCCCCGCCTGGAGATCGAACGCCGGATTAATGAAATCGTAGAATTCACCGAGCTGGGCGAGTTCATCAATATGCCCATTCGAACTTACTCGGCAGGCATGGCCGCTCGGTTGGCTTTTGCAATCTCCACCTCTGTCGAGGCCGACATTCTCCTGATGGATGAGGGTTTGGGGGCTGGGGATTCAAACTTTATGGCCAAGGCGGATACGCGTCTTCACAACCTGATCGAACGTTCGCCTATCGTGGTGATTGCCTCACATAACCAAGGGATGATCGAGAAGCTCTGCACGCGAGGTCTGGTTTTTCAGAGCGGCAAGCTGATATTTGACGGCGATATCAAAACAGCCTATGCCCACTATCATGGCGTAGTTGGCGCAGCCGTAGCCTAATTGCAGTCTCAGGAGAGCACTCCTTCAGCGATGTGCTTACCTGGTGCAATGGCGCCGAGCCTGCACGGATTTGCGGTTAGCGCCCGCTCTTCAAGCGGTCAACAAGGACTTGATCAGGTTTGAGCACCGCCACACTCCAACCCTCGGGTGAGAGAGGCGCCGCCGGAGCTCATAGCGCGGGCGGCGCCCTTCAGGGCCTGCTGGCGATCCGCGGCTTGGAGCGAGCGGCAACACCCGGCAGTGGCAGAGCCATACCGAGAACGCCGAGCTCGCTCGGCGCCTGCGCGAGCGCACTCCATCCGTCGTGATCGTTGGTGCCACCACGGACTCTTGAATCGCGCCACGATGCGAGCACCGATCACCTGCTCCCGCTAATCCTTTTTAGAGGCAAAACCTCTCCGAGGGATGGGATTCAGCCATCTTGATCTGGCTCAAGGTTGCGACTGGGGCTTTGGGATCGATGCGGAATGGCGCGGCGTGGATTCTTTTATAAGCCGAAACTGTACCGGGGCGGATTTCCAGTCCCAAGGTGTGCGTGCAGGGCGTGAGCAGGCTCTGCCCTGCACGCATTCTGCACTCAAACACAAAGCCCGGCCGCTCCATCCAAGCGCAGTTCGGCCACCGGTCAAAATCGATCCAGCCACTCAACGGGTAGTCTCATCACCACATTAGAGATAGAGATTGTCGCTGGCGAGGGCCGATATACCTGAGACCTTGATCTGGAAATCAGCAACCCTGTCGCCGTTGAGGTCGCCCGACAGGACACCGCTGCTGAACTTCAGCTGACCTGCCTGGCCGCTAAACGCCTTGCTGCCGATAAACGAGAACGCCTGATCCCCTGACAGCTTGCTATTGGCGTCGATAGCGCGCAGATCAATCCGATCCACCCCACGTACGAAATCCCTGATTGTGTCTCCTATACCCACAGGGGATTGTGTGATCGAGTGGAAATAGAAGCGATCCGTGCCAGCGCCCCCGAACAGCACATCGGCGCCTGTATCTCCGCTCAGGGTATCGTTGCCGCCGCGGCCATGGAGGGTGTCATTGCCCGACCCTCCCCAGATCACATTGGCCGCATCGTTCCCGCGCAGGGAATCGGCATAGGCGCTGCCGGCCAGGTTTTCGACGCCCGCATAGGTATCACCGGAAGCATCCTTGTTATTCCTAGACACAGACCCCAGATCGGCAAGAAGCCCGGTGGCGTTCGCGTAGCTGACCGTGTCCGTGCCAGCGCCGCCGTCGAGATAGTCCCACCCAGCCCCGCCAATCAGCACGTCGTTGCCCGCACCTCCATACAGCTTGTCGTTGCCCGCATTGCCATACAGCCTGTTGGCGCCTGTGTTGCCCTTGATCACGTTGGCGAGCGAGTTGCCCGTCAGGGAGATCGAGGCCGAGCCGCTGCCGGTGAGGTTCACCTCGTCTGCGGCGAGAGTGTAACTGACGCCGGTGGTCACGTAGGGGGATTTCTCCGGGAGCGGGGTCGGCTCGGGAGTCGGCGTCGGCGTACTGACGGTCCCGTCGCCCAGGGTATAGGCGAGATACTTCAGCGAGCTCGTGTACTGTTCGTTGAACTGCTTCGAGCCTTCGAGCCACGCTCCATTGACGCCGCCCGCGAACACCTTGTCGCCGCGCTCCTTGTACGTAGTGTCACCGGTCATCTTGTAGACCCAGCCGAAGCCGGACGAGATCATGTTGTTGAGGTCAGGCGCTGGCTCGGGCACCTCGCCAAAGGAGTTGGGCTTCTCGACATACATGAACGACTGCGATGCCTCGTCCCACGTATGGGTCCAGAGATAGTCCAGCGACTTCTTCACCGCGGTCAGGATGCGCGAGTCGGCCTTATAGTTGGTGTAGTAGTCGATCAAGGTGTCGTTCAGGAGGCCGGTCATGAACGGCACGACGCCACCTTGGGCGAAGTGGTAGCCGCCATCGGCGCCTTGCGACGACAGGATCTTGTCGAGCGAGGACTGGAGCAGCGCATCCCAGTTGTTGCCGCCCGGCACGCCCCAGTCCTCGCCATTCGGCTGGATATTGGGCACTCCGACGCTGGGCGCGTTGATCTTCTTGGCATACAGGAAGGCTTCCAGCGTTCTCGCCTGGATGCGGTTGTCCATCTCGGCATTCAGATTGCCGAGATTGTCGGTGTACCACGGATTGGCGAACTGATCGGCGACCTTGCCGACCGCAATGTGGCTCGCCTCGTCGCCGGTGGCCAGATAGTGTAGGGCCACGCCCGCGATCTGCGACCAGTGCGCAGACATGCTGTAGTTGTTCGCCTCAAGGTACTTCTTGCGATAGTCGAGCGCGAGCGCGTTCGCCTTTGTGAGATAAGAACTGTCGTCGGTCCGGTTGTACCAGTTGTAGAAGATTTCAGCCCGATCATAATAATTCGCGTTTTCCCAAGACGAGCCTTCCTGGCTCCAGTGCTGGGCAGCGTATTGAGTGAAATCAGATTCATATTTGCTGTAGACGCCGCCCTGGGCGTTCACCGCGCCGACTGAGATCTTGGGCGCAAGAAGGGATACAAACTGAGAAGAGATAACCATTGGTTTTGCCCCACCGCTTTGGTTTTTATTGGTGATTGAAATATCTGTTTTTTGGAGCTGGCGTGCCTCGCCAGCCCGTCCTATTTACTTATTCGGTTCAGGAACTCCTTTCAGGCAATGTGAGACGGTTTGCCCTCCGTCTGTTCGAAATAGACACAGGTATTCATTCGTAATTCGGCCCGGAGAGCGGGTACAACCCTTTAGATCTGGCAAGTTTTAGCGGATCTGATTTGGTGCATCTATTAAGACGGATGGCCTAGGCCCTTCCTGGTAGGGAACCCATACAAACTCTTGGAGTAATTTAGAGCAACGGCAGTTCTGACGGAATCGTTGGGGCTATGCGGTGTGGCGGCTTCGTGATTCACTCATCTTGGCTCTC
>NZ_QDAH01000046.1 GCF_003075415.1 Microvirga sp. KLBC 81 | reverse complement strand
CGCCCAATCCCATGCCGCTGCAGGCAGCGATGCAGCGATGAGCGCGTCAGGTGCGGAATGGTGGGCGGGAGGGCATACAGGCAGTGCTCATCAAGGAAGAGAGCATCGGCCCCAAAAGTGGGCTCCACTTTTGGGGCCGATGCTTTAGAAACTCATTTAATCTTGGCCCGAGGTGAGCTCGCTCTCAATAAGTTGGAGCGTTGCAGGGCTGTCGATCAACATATTTGCAGCCTCGGAAGCATTGTCATAGCTGAGTTCGAGAACGGAGGACCTGCCGACCATAGCGCTCAGCGTGAGAAATCCCTCGATGGAGAGGTGGTGGCGCGCATTGCGGGCTTCTTCCAGGAGGCGGACCAAGGCCTCGACTCGATCGAAGGGACGGACCTCGAAAGACATGGATGGCTCGTAACGTGGAAACACGATGGCCGTGACCGGAATCTTCTCTGGATGAACCACCGCTCGAGGAGGTATGTACTTCACCGTTCGCCCGTCGGGCCTGAGATGAACCTGAAGCTCTTCCATGCCCGGAAAAAACTTTTGGAGAATGGGCCAGCTCCCAGGCTTGGCCGCGTAGGCGAGAGGGAGTCCAGAGACTGCTGAGCACCCGTTTCGGATCAGCACGACATCATCGGCAACCAATGGCCATCCACGGGCATTGAGGATCGCCGCGAGGGTGCTCTTGCCGCTACCGGAGGATCCAGTTAGCAACACGACACCCGCAGGGCTCCGCAGGCCTGCCGCATGGATTGCAAAACTATCCGGCTGCTGGATCAGGAGACTCTCCAAGAGTTCGATCTTAAGCCAGACGATGACTGCCGCAGGGTCTGGCAGCAGGCGGTCTGCCCCATTGGGCCCAAGAAGCCGGTATCCTCCCGAAGCACGAGAAATCATGAAGGTGAAATCCGCGGGCGCTTCATCGAAGGCGCGCAGATGCCCGAACACGTCCCGAATCGCGCCGGCTATGGTCTCATCGGGGAAGGACACGAAAATCCGAACGCCAGCGAGACGGAAAGACTCCGTCGCGTTGGCGTTCGCTTCAAAAGCCGGTGCAGCTGGGCTCTGTGTCCAAGCTCGGAGCTCCGGAGGCTCCGGCGGTCTGATGAAACCTGCGGCCTCCCACTGCTCGAGGCAGGAGGCGATATAGCCCTCAATCTGCTCGCGCGAACAGCCGGTACTCGCGGAGAGCCGCATGATAACAGCATCGCATGATACTCCCTCGACCCAAAGATCATGCCAAACGGCTGCAGCTAGCGCATCAAGGAGATACAGCTGCTGGTCCAGCTCCGAGAAGAGCACACCACGATTGTCAAGGACGGTAAGGACGATACCCCGATGAGGCCGCAGACCCACTTACTCAAACCGCTTTCCGCCCTGGCCGCCACCGGGGAAGACTCCGCCGGTTGCGCCGCCGCCCGGGAACAGTTTGCCACCGGAACCGGCAATCGCTTCCGAGTCCATGCTGGTTGAAAGCAGCAAGGTCACGGTGGGAGGAGTAAGCGCGGCGAAGCGGCCCGCCTTCTTCAAGAAACTACGCCTTGATTCATCCTCAACTGGTAAACTTGTGTTGAGTGAGCGATCTGAACCTTCCGCCATAATACTACTCGTGAGTCGGTTTGGGGCGACGGCAATGAAGCGCCGACTAGAAAGTTATAACACATGCAACAGCCGAAAGCTGAACAAAGGCGTCTTAGCTCGAACGAGGTAGGCTGGGATCAAGCGCTGATCTTTCCTTGAAGGCGTCGGTACAGGCGAAAGATTGTCCAGACTGGCTCTATTCGCCTGAACCAGGGATTGCGTTCCAAGAAGATCTGACGGCCATAGAGCACGCGCGGAAGGAACCCGCTCGCAGCGGCGTCCTGGATATCGACACGGAGGAGCTCACGTAGATTGATGAGGCACAGCTTGAAGGCCCAAGGCAGCACTCGGAGCCGAAACCTCGAATGAAGCGCGCTCCAGTCGACGGCCCCGGTTTTGATCAAGTCCCGGAGGTCAAGGAGATGCCTTAGATCGATCGAACCGCGCAGGAAATGCCGGTCATTGATCATGTCATGGGCAATAAGGTGAATCATACGATCCGTGACGGGCGGGATCCTTGCTCGATGGCCCGCAACGTCCACGATCTCAGCGGCGGAATTAGGATGCCCCTGATAGAGGTGAGCCGGTCCGGGAGGGCGATGATGCAGATCGACGGTTCCCGCGTCGCGAGTGCGGTAGAGCTTGGCATGGGCATGGTCGCCAGCTTTGAAGTTAGCCTTGTAGCCTTGGCTGAGAAGAGCCTCCATCGCCTGGGACAGTTGCTCCGGAGGGACAAGGAGGTCGAGATCGGAGATCATGCGCAGCCCCAAAGCATCCTCCGTGGCCGTCCACAGGATCGCGGTCCCTTTAAGGAGGATCGGCTCGATCCCCGCCTTATTCAAGGCAGCAACAGCTTCGAGGCATTGCGTCCTAAGTCGGGCGTTCCGCTCGCAATTAAGATCGTGCTGCAGCCGCAGATAGGCTTTGGCATCATCTGGAACCGAGACAGGTCTCCTGCTCTTGGCCAAGGCCACATGGAGAGCCGGTCCAACGAGATGCTTATTGGCCTCGCGGATGATATTGTCCCAGTTCGGGGCGCACGGCGGATCGCCTCGCATACAGGCTGCCAAAGCCTCCAGGCTGGACCGTTGCCTTTCTGCGCGATAACCAATCAGCATTCTGCTCTTTCACTGGCTTAAGCGTCAGTATGCGACTTGGAAGCATGTCCGGTCCAGTACTTCTTTAATCTAATCTGCATCACGATGTGTACTTTGCTATTAGGAGCGTCAACAATACGCTCCGGGTGGCGCTGGCCGATCTCAAACTCAACGAGATAAAAGTCTACGGCACTCAGATGCATATGCAGATTGACGTTGGATCGCTCGTTTTGCATGCGCAGCCTGTGAAAGCTAAGCAACGCTATGCGGGGCACCGTCAGCTGAACCCGCGGGTCACGGGATGCTGGCACACGTGAGGGATGAAACCGACCCGTCATCCTTTCTATGCCCGTCACCACTTCCCGGCTGAAGTGATCAGCCATGCTGTCTGGTTGTATTTCCGATTTCCCCTCGGCCTGCGCATGGTCGAGGAGTTGCTGGCCGCCCGAGGTATCCTGGTCAGCCACGAGACAGTCCGGCAAAGGGCGATGAAATTCGGCCAGAACTTTGCGAACAGGATCCGCGGCTGTGTCGCAAACACATTGTTTCAGAGTTTCAACGACTGTGCCTGCAGTCTCAATGGCGGGGGACGCAGTGTTCAAGGTCAGGCATTATTGATAAGTCGTTAATCTTGCTCTGCGTTCGGCGGTACTTGGCCTACAGTCTCAGTCTCGGGAATTTGGAAGAGATGATGGCCGAACGGGGCGTTTCAGTCGACCAAGCCACAGTCCATCGCTGAGGCGTTCGCTACTCCCCCGATCTTCTCGACCGCTTCAATCAGCGCAAACGACCCGTCAGCCGGAAACGGCACGGGGATGAAACGTATATCAAGGTCCGTAGCCAGTGGCGGTATCTGTATCGTGCGGTCGATAGCAACGGCGACACGGTGGGCTTCTGGTTCAGCGAGCGCCGTAATCTGGCTGCCGCCAAGCGCTTCCTTTCGCGCTCTGAAGCGGCATGCTCGACCCGAGCGGATTGTCATCGATGGCAGCCATCCTAGAGCATCGTTCAGGCGACCCGAAGGGCCGCGCCAGCGAATAACCGGATCCACGTTTCACGGGCCTGGCCGTTCGAATCGCTGACGCGGACCTGCGGTTCCGCACGATGCGCTAATCGCGAGACTATTCTGTCCTGCGGCACGACAGAGCGGCTGAAGGATAGGTCAAGAAGGGACCTCAAACCAATTCGGATTCGCCCGAGTCAATATCTCAACAATCGGATCGAGCGGGGCCATCGTGCGGTCAGACGGAGGGTTCAACCGATGCTCGGCTTCAAGTCCGTGGACAGCGCTCGCGCGGTTCTGGGCGGCATCGAAATGGTGCATATGATCCGCAAAGGGCAGGCGAATTATGTCTGCGAGGCGCAGCTCTCACTCGCCGATCAGTTTGAGAGGCTCGCCGCATGAACGTTTACAAGCCCATCTCGCATACATTCTGTCTGTGGTCAGGATTTGCGACAGAACCGTTAACCGCCATCATTCGACATTGCCCAATGCTGTCCTCTTGAACCTGATGCCCGACAGCTTCTCGAACAGCGCGCGCTGTAAACCGAATGTCATGATAAACAGCACAGCAATCCAGATCCCGACGGCAATCGGGCTGCTGTAGAACACGGAGACGTCTCCGAGGCTCATGAACAGCGCTTCCCGCAAATGCTTCTCGATCAGAGGCCCAAGCACCAAGCCCACCACCATCGGAGCCAGCTGGAAATCGAACATGCGCACCACGTAGCCTATGCAGCCCAGAAGCAACAGCATGTGAAGGTCCAGCATGCTGTTGCGTACGCTGTAGGAGCCGATCACGACTAGAATGAGGATCAAGGGTAGGAAGATGTGGTGCGGGATCCGCAACAGGCTGACCCACACGCCGATCAGCGGAATGTTGAGAATCAACAGCATCAGATTCCCGATAAACATCGAGACGATCACACCCCAGAAGACTTCGGGATGGTTGGTCAGCAGGAGTGGTCCTGGCTGCACGCCGTGCACCATCAAGGCTGCCAGCATCAATGCGGTCACGGAGCCAAATGGGATTCCAAGGGAAAGCAGTGGTCCCATTGAGGAGGTTGCCGCCGCATTGTTGGCCGTCTCAGGTCCAGCAACTCCCTCAATCGCGCCATGGCCGATCTCGTCGCGATATTTCGAGACTGCTTTCTCCAAGCGGTAGCTCGCGAAGCTCGACATGGTTGCGGATGGACCAGGCAGCAGCCCGAAGATGAAGCCGATAATGGTACCGCGACCATATGGAGCCCAGGCGCGCCGCATCTCATCGTGGGTCGGCAGCATCTCCCGCAGTTTGACCCTGATCGGCTTTACCTGATGCTGGATCGTTTCGACGACGCTCATGATCTCCGCCAGGCCGTAAAGGCCCACCACGAGTGCTACCAGTTCGACGCCTTGCCTGAGATCGTTGAATCCCAACGTAAAGCGGTTCTGGGCCGTCACCTGCTCTTCGCCGATGGTGCTGAGCACCAGCCCGAGCGCCATCGGCAGGACACCGGCTGCCAGCGATCCGCCCGACATCCGGGAGAGGATCAGAAGTCCGCCCGCCGTCAGCGCGAAAAACTCCGCCGGCCCGAACATAATGCCGAAATCAGCCAACGCCGGCGAGAACAGCATGACCCCAATCACTGAAGCCGTTCCACCAAGGAACGACCCTATCGCCACAACCGACAAGACGCCCCCAGCCCGTCCGTTCTTCGTCAGCTTGTAGCCGTCAATGCACGTCATCACTGACGCCGATTCACCCGGCATATTGATCAATATGGCAGTGGTGGATCCACCATACTGCGCGCCGTAATACATACCCGCCATCATGATGAGGCCGGCGCTCGGGCTGAGCGAATATGTCACCGGCAGCAGCATGGCAATCCCAGCCACAGGCCCGAGCCCGGGCAGCACGCCGATCGCCGTGCCGGCCAACGCGCCCAGGAATGCCGCCAGCAGATTCTGATAGGTCAGAACGACACTGAGACCGTACAGCAAACCATCTATGGCACTCATAACGATCGATCCGCGTTAGCTGAACAGCATACCGCGTGGCAGCGGCACTTTGAGCAGGTAGATAAACACCACGTACAGTGCCCCCGTTATCATCACCGAATACACGGCAATGCGTGGCCACGGGAGGTTAGACAGGACGCGCATCAGCAATGCGCAGAACACTGCGCTGCTGATCAGCTGGCCTGCCCACGGCAATACGATAAAATAGCCCAGCAGCAGACCGACCAGGCTCAGCAGCCGCACAAGGTTCATACCTGCCGGGACAGCAATCCGCTCGGCCGGATCCATCATCCAGCCCTCCCAGAGGGTGGCTAGGCTGCCGAGCAGGAAAAGAGCACCAGCAATCAGTGGGAAAACCGCCGCTCCTGGCTGCTCCAGTTGGCCGAGAGGCAACTGGAGCGCCATGCCGAGATACCCGGTGGCAAGGAATGTACCGATGCCGCCGATAGTGAGATATCCCTTACGCTTCTGGAGAGAAGCAGACATCATTTGGCGGCACTCTTCTTATCGAGCCACTCGATCAAGCCAACGAACTCCTTTCTGAGTTCACCCAGCTCGGCAGCGGCCTCATGGGGGCTTTTCAAATCGAGCACGAAACCGTTTTTCTTAGTGAACTCCTTGAACTCCGGGCTCTGCACCGCTTCCTGCGAGGCCGCAACCAGCTTATCCCGGACATCCTTCGGCAAACTCTTCGGTGCAATCACGGTATAGCTGGATGGTATGGTGGCATTATAACCCGCATCGGGGATCGACGTTGCGTTCGGAACAGGCTCATACTTTCCTTTCGCAAACACTCCCAGCACCTTCAGCTTGCCGGCTTCGATCTGAGCGATCGTGTTTCCACCGTAACCGACAGCACCCTCGATCCGGCCGCCCATTACCGCCAGCAAGGCCTCGCCGCCACCGCCGGTGAATGGAACCGTTGTGATCTTCACATCGGCAGCGCGGTTGAACTGCTGGACAACCATGTCGGAGATCGACCGCACACCCGACACGCCGACCCGGATCTTGCCCGGGTTCTTCTTCACGTCGGCCAGGAACTCTTCGAACGTATTCCATGGGGCATCCGGACGCACGACCAGCATGCCCGGCACGTCTGCGAGCTTCGTGATGATCTCGTAATCGTCGGTTGTTTTGTAGACCAAGTCCTTGTTGACCAGCGGTTGATACATTAGCGCTGCGCTGTCGCCGAGGCCAATGGTGTAGCCGTCCGGATTGGCGCGCACGACGAGATTAGTGCCGATCGTTGCGGATCCGCCGGGCTTGTTTTCGACGTTGACGTTGCGGGCCAGGGCTTTCTCCAGTTGAGTTGCGAAGGCGCGCGAGAGCGGATCGGAAGAGCCGCCCGGATTGAACGGGACGATGAACGTGATGTCCCTGCTTGGATAATCCTGTGCCTGGGCCGATGGAGCCGCGCTCAGCACCAGCGCCACCACCAAGCCTTGAACAATTTGTCTTGCGACATGTCTCATATTTCTTCCTCCCTTTTCACAAGCTCTCTCCGAGCGGAGGAGCTGTCGGCATGCGAGTATCGCCCTTTTTTGCAGGTTCGTTTCATGACCTTGAGCATCAACATGTCGAACCCACGAAGCCTGGCGGCCTCATTACTATCCAATCGGTGGCGCGCTCATATGCGGCCGCCACCCGGAAGACGACATCTTCCCGTTGCCGGGGTCCAATGAGCTGCATGGCAATGGGCATGCCTTGTTGCGAGAGCCCGCACATCATCGACAGTGCCGGATGTCCGGTCACGTTGAAAGGCGCGCGTGCATGCTGGAGATAGTTGGTGACGATAGCTTTCTCATCGTCGATCCTGCAGGCGGGATTCATTGCGTTGGCGGCGAGGAGAACATCGACTCCGCGGAACGCATCATCCACATCCTGCCGCAGCTTCGCGGCCAGCATTCTCGCCCGAATGTAGTTTTCCGCCGTGATGAAGGCTCCGACCAGCAGTCGCTGTCGACTCAGCATTCCGTACTTTTGCGGGTGTGCACGCATTGCCTCGCCATGGATAGACCAACCCTCGGACGTGAGGATCGTCCGGCTGACGGCGGCGAAATCCTGAAGCGGAGGCAACTCGATATCCGTGACGATGGCACCGAGTTCGGCAAGCACATTCGCTGCTGTCTCGAGCGCCGCGGCGGTATCTGGCCCGGCAACATAATCCTGCTCATGAAATTTTCGCACGAAACCGATACGCATGCCGGCAATATCCCGGGCCAGCCGAGATGTGGAATGCGCCTTACCTGTAAGCGCATCCAAAAAGAGGGAGACATCCTCGACACGCCTGCCCATCGGACCGACATTATCCAGAGTCCAGGAGAGCGGAAAGACACCCTTGCGCGAGACCCGCTCATAGGTTGGCTTCAGCCCGATGACTCCGCACGCACCCGCCGGGTTACGCACGGAACCTCCGGTGTCGGTCCCGAGGGCCAGCGGGAAGAAGCCAGCCGCAAGACCAGCTCCGGATCCAGATGACGATCCACCGGGGTGATGGTCCAGGTTCCAGGGATTGCGTGCAGGGGGATAAGGAAGATCGAAGGAAGGCCCACCTATCGCAAACTCATGTGTCGCGACCTTGCCGAGAATGATCGCTCCGGCATCTCGCAGGCGCGCTACGCATTCTGCATCCTCCTTGGCAATATTGTCGGTCAGCATGCGGGAATGGCAGGTCGTCGGCAGACCCGCAACATCGATGATGTCTTTTATGCCGACCGGAATGCCGTGAAGCGGACCATGATCCCGTCCGGCGAGGATGCTGGTCTCCGCCTCTCGTGCCTGCCGGAGGGCGCCCTCCACATCGAGATGCACGAAGACGTTGACCCTCGCGTCGAGACCCGAAATCCGTTCCAGCAGATGCTCGACGACCGTCACAGGCGACAGTTCGCGTGTCCGGTATGCCGAAGCCAGCTCCGCTGCCGAAAGCCATGCGATCTCGTTCATGGGTTCGGCTCCGGCACGAAAATCTCCCCGAGAAGCCGCTCCGGGATCTTCTGCTCTGAAATGGCCTTGTTGTATCGGGCTGCCTGCTCTATCGCCACCAGCACGTCGTCGGGAAAAGCAACGAAAACCGTCTCAAGGTTCGCTGCCTCGATCTGCACGCGAGCTGGGTCCGGCCTCTTCTGCGCTCGCGCCGGATCCGTATCATGAGAACTCATCGAAACCTCCCGATCCTTAGAGCCATGCGTGAGAGGCAGAGGAGCATTGTCCAAGTCGTGTTCCTCCCCTGCCCGCGGCCAAGCCTATACTTGAATTCCCGGTCCCCTTTTTCGCCAGCACCAATCCGGGTGTCGGCTGTTGACATGACTGAATTGTAAAACCTCAGGAGTAGCTGTCAACAGTCTACTGTAGTAAGTATCATGCTGCGAAATCCGGCTGGAATGTCTCTGGATTTTGTAGCAGCGCGGCTACTTCGTTGGCCGGGATATGATGTTGATTGCATTCACGGTTTCAACTGCGCCGATTATGCAGGGCCAGCAACGAATGCACGTCCGGATCCCTGTTTCGACGTGGTGTAACCAAGATACGATCAATGTTGGATATATCGCTCACATTCTACGGGGTTGCCATTCCAGCCGCGATGCTGGTGGGATTGGCGAAAGGGGGCCTGCCGGTCGTTGGGATGGTCAGCGTACCGCTTCTGGCGCTCGTCACGTCTCCACTCGAAGCCGCCGGCCTGCTCCTCCCCATCTACGTCATCACGGATATGTTCGGGCTGTGGTTTTATCGCCGCGACTACGATCCCCGGAACCTGAAGATTCTTACCCCGGCAGCCATTGCCGGGGTCGGCATTGGGTGGGCGACCGCGTCGTTTGTCACCGAAGCGTCCGTGGCCGTGCTCGTCGGAAGCGTCGGCATTGCATTTTGCCTCAACAACTGGCTGAGACGGCACGCGCCCATCAAGCCTCAGCCGGCAGATGTGGGGAGAGGCGTCTTCTGGGGGGCCCTATCAGGATTTACGAGCTTTGTTTCTCATGCCGGAGGACCGCCATATCAATTCTATGTGCTCCCCCAGAAACTGGACAAAGTGATCTATGCGGGCACGACGACCATTCTGTTCGCAGTCATCAACGCGACGAAGCTCGTGCCCTACTGGGCTCTCGGCCAGCTCTCGCCGGCGAGCCTGCGATCTTCAGCTCTTCTCGTTCCAGCCGGAATCCTGGCGACACTTGTCGGTGTGCGGCTGGTTCGTATCATTCCGGAACGCGAGTTCTTCGTTGTTGTCCAGACTGGACTTCTCCTCCTTTCCCTCAGACTGACATATGAAGGACTGTCTCACCTTCTGGGGTAAGACAGCACTAAGACAGAGGCGCTGCATCACTCCTGATTTGAGGCGCGGTTCTCTTTAAGCCAATCGTCGTAGCTCAAACGCTTCATCTCGAACCGGTCACGCGTGCGCGTGTAAAGGGAAGCAAACAGGCGGCCGACGGGCTTGTAGGCCTCGATGTCGATGCGCAGCGTATCCGGGTCCATCAGGCCATCGCGCATGTGCATCATCACGACCTCTCCGATGGCGATCTTGCGCTGGGGCGCGACCTGGACCACCGCGATGCGCTTGCATTCCAAGGTCACCGGCGCTTCCACGACCCGCGACGCCTTCACCAGATCGCAGGGAGCGAGCGTCAGGCCTGCCATGTCGGCCTCATTGATCTCCTCTGGGAACTCGGTTGCGCAGATGTTCATCGCCTTGGCGATGCCCTCGTCCACCAGGTTGATCGCGTATTCGCCGGTCTCCACGATATTGAGCGTCGTGTCCTTGATCCTCCGGTCATGGTGGTCCTGAAGGCCCAGAATGACGACAGGCGGATCCTCGCCGAACATGTTGAAGAGGCTGTAAGGCGCGACATTGTCAATGCCAGCCGGAGAGCGGCTTGAGACCAGCGCGATCGGCCGCGGCACTACGACCGACGACATCACCTTGTACTGGTCGTTCGCCCCGAGACTGCGAATATCGATTTTCATGTGCATCCCTCCGCCGGCCTGTAATGTTGCCGGCGTGCCGGAAACCGGGAGTGCGCACTCCAGAGCTGGTCCTGGCGTGCGCGATGCCTGCGGTTAATAGTCGTCACCGGGCACAGTGCCTTTGGGCAGGCCCTCGATGTGGCGGCTGATGTCGCCCGGACGGGTCAGCCAGACCTTGTCGCGGTGGCTTGCAATGTGTTCCAGCGCGCGGCGCAGCTCCCTGAGCCGGTAGGGCCGGCCGACGAGGAACGGATGCAGCGAAATCGGGAACACCAGCGGCCGGTCCTTCGACTGCTCCAGCATTTCGTCGAAGGTGCCAATGATCATGTCAGCGAATTCGGCCGAGCTGTAGCGGTACCAGACAAGAGCCCGGTTGTCGTTGTTCTCGATGGGATAGGGCATTAGGAGAATCCGCCCGGAGCGCGTCTTCGCCCAGACTGGCTGGTCATCCATCGTCCAGTCCATGGTGTAGCGGTAGCCGGCCTCCTGAAGTAGATCCAAGGTGTTATTGGAATTGGAGAGCCAAGGGCTCATCCAGCCGGTCGGCTTGACCCCCTCGTGCTTTTCGATGACGGAGGTACAGTGCTCGATCAGCTTGCGTTCCTCCTCTTCCGAGAGGCCTCCCTGCTCGTCCGAGTTGGTGATCCCGTGTCCGAGAATCTCGTCCTTGCGCGCGCGGATCCGCTCCATGATTTCGGGGCAGTGCTCATAGATGGCGGTGTTGAGCTGATGCTCGACCGGGAGATCTAGCTTGTCAAAGAGATCCATGAGCCGCCAGAAGCCGACGCGGTTTCCATAGTCGCGGAACGAATAGACGCTGTGGCTGTTGGCCTGGTCTGGTGGCGCGATGGCAGCGCCCTTGCCCTTGCCATAGCGGAATACCTCGATGTTCATGGCGATGTACACGGCAAGCCGCGTGCCGCCCGGCCAGTCGTAGACCGGCCGTGAATCGATGTTGGAGTAAGCGTAGCGTCTGTGATCTTCGAGCATACCCGGCTCTCCCAATTGTGCTGATGTCTAGCGCATCGTGCGGACCTCCGGTTCGCGCCGAACGATGCGCTGCTCTATGAAGGGAGCATCGGATGAATCCTAAAAGTGGAACCCACTTTTGGGTCCGAGGCTCTAGGACGTCATGCCCCAGCGACGTCACTCCGCAGTGGCGCGGCTCGTCCGCTCCGCCACCGGAGGCGCTTGCCGATGAAAATCCGTCGCCGTTTGATAGGCATGCCCAACGACGAAGAGGCGCGCCTCCGCGAAGGGACGCCCGATCAGCTGAAATCCCATGGGCAGGCCGTCGCTCGAGAAGCCGCAGGGGAGATTGAGCGAGGGGAGACCCAACAGCGAGATCGGACGCGTGAACTGCGTCATGCCGCTGACGACTTCCAACACCCGCTCGCCGGTGGCGGCCTCGACATCGGTATCCTCGATCCGCGGGACCGGGAAAGGAATGGTCGGCAGATGCAGGACGTCGATCCCATCCATCGTGTTATGGAGGAAATCGCGCGTGAAATGTGTACGCAGCCGCAGGGCATCGATGTACTGCGCGGCGGTAATCGCAAGACCCGCCTCGATCCGCACCCGCACGTTGGAGGCGTAGTCCTGTGGGCGGCTTGCGAGCCACTGCCTGTGCATGGCGGCGGCTTCCGACTTGATGATCGTTTCGGCGGCGCTGTAGAGCGGCTTCAAGTCTGGAAGCCGTGTGCGCTTAATCGTGGCGCCCAGGCGCTCCAGCACCCTCAGGCTCTCTTCCAGCGCGGCGCGGACCTCCGGGTGGACGCTCGCCAGTGCCTCGTCACCGGGCACGCCAACCCGAAGGCCCTTCAGGTCCTGGTCGGCCCGAAACTCTGGGAGTGTGAAAGGCGGCTGATGAGCCGTGGTCGGATCGCGCGGATCAGGACCTGCGATGGCCTGGAAGATCAGGGCAGCGTCGCGCACGGTGCGGGCGAGAGGCCCGATATGGTCGAGGCTCCAGGAGCGCGCCACCGCGCCATGACGGCTGACCCGCCCGTATGTCGCCTTCAGGCCGACGAGGCCGTTGGCCGCCGCTGGCAGCCGGATCGATCCGCCGGTGTCGGAGCCGAGCGCCCCATAGACGAGGCGGGCGCCAACCGCCGTCCCCGAGCCGCTCGACGACCCGCCTGAAACCCGATCCTGGTCATAGGCATTCCGGCAAGCGCCGTAATGGACATTATGTCCCGTTGGTCCGGCCGCGAACTCCGACATGTGCAATCCGCCCAGATCCACCGCTCCCGCGGCGTCGAGCCGTTCCAGGACCGTCGATGTCTCGTCTGCCACACGATCCCGCAGGATCTTGGTTCCGCCGGTCGAGACATGGCCCGCGCGATCAAACATATCCTTATGCGCCAGCGGGATGCCATGCAGGGGGCCCCGGCTGTGGCCAGCCGCGAGTTCCCGGTCGCGCTCATGCGCTGTCTCCAAGGCTTCTGTCGCATCGACGCGGATGAAGCAGTTCAGCGTTCCGTTCAGTTCCTCGATCCGACGCAGCGCGCTTTCGGTCAGCGCTACGCTGGTCACCCGCCCTTCGGCGATTGCAGCGGACGCTTGCCACAGGTCGAGCAGGTGCAAATTATTCATCGGCCTTCTCATCCATGAGCAGCACGGCGAAATGCGACGGCTCGTCATAGTAGGACAGGAGGCCGACATGGGCTGAGAGGTTGCCAGCAAGCCTCCCGGCCTCGACCGCGATCTCGGTTACACGCGTGTCTGTCCTGGGAACGCCCTGCAGATCGAGACTGGCGCGAGCCAGATCTTCCATCGTTCGTCCGCGCCTATTCTGTTCGGCAGCCGATGCTGTTCGATCGTCGGCTTTGGATGATCCAGCCATCACCTACTCCATCACGCTGGGAATGAAGAGCACAATGCTCTGCTCGACTCGGTTGCCGTACTCGCGTGCCTGACTGTCTGTTACCAGATTTGAACACTGAGCCGCTGCATATTGTCAACAGTAGACTTAGAACGTATCCTGAGGCCCGGCTGTGCTTGCATATGGCTGGACCCCGCCGACAGATCATAGTGCAGCCGTCGTAGTCCTATCGGGGTGGGCGCTCCTGCAGCCCTCTCCGGCATGCGGCTGGCTTAGCCTTAGTACGCCATTCGATGGAGTCTGATGTTGATCGACCTCGTAATCCGCTCAGACAAGGTGGTGACCTCCCATGGTGTCGGGGCCTATGACATTGCCATCTCCGGCGGCAAGATTGCCGCAGTCGCTGAAGCCGGCACATTCGAAGCCGCCCCTGACTTCCGTTTGATCGACGCCACGGGCAGGATCGTGATCCCGGGCGGGATCGATCCCCATGTCCATTGCGCTTGGCATGTTCCGAACCTGGACGGCACAGCGGGCCTCTCGGATCCCCCTCCTATCGTGAGCAAGGCCGCTATCCACGGCGGCACCACGACAATCATCGATTTCGCCCGCTGGACACACGGCACCACGATCCGTGACACCATCGAGACGCGCGACAAGACCTGGGTCGGGCAGTGCGTCAGCGGAGCGCCGGACCCGGATCATACTGATCGGCCACGAACTTCCGGAACGGTGGCCTCGCCTTCTGTTGGACGCGCTTGAAGCAGAGGTCGCCAGCATGACAGGACCGACAGAACCCACAATGCTCGCCTAGGAGGACAAATCATGAGCAAGCCCAAGATTGCCGTCATTGGCACAGGGGGAACCATTTCGTCCATTAGCACCCACTCCCTTGAGGTGCTCGACTATCCCGAAACCGGCCGCAAGATGGAGCCGGCGGAGGCAATCGAGCGGGTGCCCGAAGCCGCGCAATTCGCAGAGCTGCTTCCCCTGCCTTTCCGCGCCGTTGGGAGCACCAAGATCGCGCCGGCAGACTGGATGGAACTGGCCCAGCTGATCACGAGGACGGCCCGCGAGCAGGCCGACATCAGCGGTTTCGTCGTTCTGCACGGCACGGCCACACTGGAGGAAACCGCCTATTTCCTGAGCCTTGTGCTCAAGACTGACAAGCCCGTGGTTCTCGTCGGCGCTCAGCGCCCAGCCAGCGCCCTCAGTTCTGACGTAGGCATGAACCTCGTGTCGGCGGTGCGAACGGCGATCGACCCGCAGGCCCTGGGCAAGGGCGTGCTGATCGTGCTCAATGACGAGATCCACAGCGCACGCGACGCTTCGAAAACGTCCACTTACCGGCTGCAGACCTTCAAGAGCCGAGACTTCGGCCTACTCGGTCACGTCGACGGCGATGGAGTATATTTCTACCGCGCACCGCTGCGGCGACACACGTTGGAATCCGCTTTCGACATTGCCAGGATCACCGAATTCCCGCGCGTGGATATCGTCTATTCCTACGCCGGCTCCGATGGCTGCGCGGTGGATGCTTTCGTCGCTGCGGGCACGCGCGGCCTCGTCTCCGCTGGCCTGCCGCCGGGACTGACAACGCCGATTGAGCGCGAGTCGTTCGAAAAGGCCGCGCACGCGGGCGTCCTGATCGTGCAGTCGAGCCGTGCCGGAACCGGCCGCGTCGCCCGGCGCTCCTATCTGAAAGACAAGGCCATGATCGGAGCGGACAACCTAACCCCGCAGAAAGCGCGAATCCTCCTGGCGCTTGCGCTCACGCAGACGAGCAATCCCGACGAGGTGCAGGCCCTTTTCGACACGCATTAAAGCAGCAAGGGTGGCGGACGGGACAGGTCCGCCACCCCTGCACGCTGCTCACCGGGATAACCTTCCCGCCGAGTCTACCTGGCCGCGCTCCTTGGCAGATCGAGACGCCTGCGCACGTAACGGCCCGTCCCGCTCGCTCCATCGACCAATGCGCCCTCTCGCAGGACGGGACGTCCGCGGACGAAGGTATCGTTGATCCGCCCCCGGAAGGTCTCGCCTTCATAGATGGAATAACCGGCGCTCGACACGATGTCCGAACGTTCAAGCGTCCACGTCGCGTCGAGGTCGACCAGCGTGAGGTCAGCATCGAGGCCGGGAACGATGGCTCCCTTGGCGTGTCCCATCCCCATGATACGCGCAGGGTTCGTGGCCGCGACCTCGGCGATGCGCTCAAGCGAAAGCCCGCGGCGGTGATGTCCTTCGCTCAGCAGGACCGGCAGAAGCGTCTCAAGGCCGGGGCAGCCCGGCGACGCCACCCAGACGCCGCCCTCCTTCGAGGAGATGTCACGATGGACATGATCGGTTCCGACAGTATCGACTTCTCCGTCAATCAGTGCCCGCCACAATCTCTCCCGGTCGGACGCCTCGCGGAGCGGCGGATTGATCTTACCAATATCTCCGCCTGCCCAACCGATATCGTGGGTCAGATAATGGGGGCAGGTTTCGACGAAAACCTGCGCACCGGCCCGGCGGTGACGCAAGGCGGCTTCGAGTGCTTCCGCCGAGGAGGTATGCACCACATAGAGTGGCGCGCCCGTCTGGGAGGCGATGTAGGCGGAGCGCTGGACGGCATCCGCCTCGACAAAAGGCGGACGGGTGGCGTTCCAGGTGGCAAGGCCGTTGCGGCCGTCCGGATCCTGCTTCTTCACCCGATCCCGTAGCACCCAGGCGATCTCGATCGTCTCCGGGTGAGGGCAAACTATGCCGCCATGCGCGGCGGCTGCCTCACAGAGCCGGAAGAGAAACCCGTCGTCAATATCCGGCAAGCCAAGGCGCGCGCCCTCCCCACCCCGGTTGTTCATGAAGATCTTGAAGCTCGGCGCCCCGTATTCGCCGACATAGCGCGGCACGCCAGCCAATTGCTCCTCGGTCGAGATGATGAAGTGATAGCCGAAATCGATCCGTGCGCCCTGTTCCGTGACAGCAACCACCTCGTCGAAGATTGCCTCGAAAGGTTCGGTCGCCATCAGATACGGGATAAAGCAGGTCACGCCACCCTTGGCGGCAGCCGCCGTTTCGCGATCCGCGTCGCCGAGCTCGCGCGGCCGCGAAATGTCCTTGCCGTGGCCAAGATGGAGATGCACGTCGATTGCACCGGGCATGACCACAAGTCCCCGTGCAGAGATGGTCTCGCGCGCGGGAGCGCTCTCGCCAGGCGAGAGTATTGCCGCGATGCGGCCGTCACGGATGGCGATGTCGCAGGCGGTCCGGCCCCGGCCAGGCAAAATCGCCTCGCCGTTGCGGATGGTCAGATCATATTCCATCATGGTGTCTCCCTGTCACCGACCTTCGCGGATCTCGTTCGCGGCAGCGAGCCCTGCCAAGCGCCCAAGCGCCAGAGCGGAGAGGAGACCATTGCCAGATGCGTATCCGAGCGCTCCTTCCCGTCCGCTGATCCCAGCCGCCGCGCCACCGCCGGCGAACAGATTGCCAATCGCCGATCCGTCCGGCCTGAGCACTCGCCCATCGGCATCGATCCGTAGGCCTCCCTGCGTGTGAAACAATCCCGGCACAACACGGCAGGCATAGAGCGGCGCGCGCAAGGGACCGGTGCCGAAATCCTTACGGCCGAACCGATCCGCCGTCGCGCCCGACGCCGCGGTGTTGTAGGCTTCCAGTTCCGATGCCAATGCGCTTGGATCAAGGCCGTAAGCCTGTGCGATCTCCTCGGGCGTATCGGCTTTCTTCAGTCCGCCATACTTCGCAAGCTCGAGAAATTCCTCTTCGCCCGCTGCGATGTCGAAGATCTTCTGGTCGAATATCGCGTAGGCGTATTCGCCCTGCTCGAGCACGACGCGGGCAAAGCCGGAATAGCCGAGGCTCTCGTCCCCGAAGCGGCGGGCATCCGCGCCGACAAGGAAGCCGCCCTTCTCGATTGTCGTCCAGGACAGGAGGCTACCATGAGGGTGAGCAACCGCCGCATAGCCCTGGTAGGCAGCCATGTTCGCCAAGTCGGCTCCGAGCTTCTCGCCCCAGATCACCGCCTCGCCTGTCGAACCAAGTGCGCCGAAATACTGCGCGCCCGCGATTTCCGGGCAGAAGCGCTTCACGAGATCCGCATTCGCGGCAAAACCGTTCAGGGCGAGAATTGTCTTCTTCGCACGGATCTCGCTCACCCCGTCGCCAGTGTCGATGACCGCGCCCTTGACGACGCCGTCCTCGACAATGAGCTCGCGGGCGCTGTTCCCGACCGCAATCGGTACGCCACGCCGCTCGACCGCCGAGACGAGATCGTCGACGAGGTCTTGGCCGCGACGGGAGACGGGCGCATGCAGGCGCGGCACGGAATGGCCGATATGTTTGTAGGCCGTCACCAACGCAATCCGCGCGCCCGCGGTATCGACGAGCCATTCAACGGTCTCGGCCGAAACGGAGGCGAGCCGCCTTACCAGATCAAGGTCATCAGTTTCTTTCGCGATGGCCATCAGATCGCGAACGTAGGTTTCAGGATCATCGACAATGCCGGCTTCCCGCTGGAAGCGACTGTTCGCCGCCGGCACAGAGCCGGTGGACAGGGAGGAGTTCCCTCCCGGCCGATCGAGCTTCTCGATGATGGCTGCCGAGGCCCCGGCGTCGTGAGCAGCGATCGCGGCTGCAAGACCACACGCGCCGGCGCCGATGATCAGGACATCGACATCCTCGTTCATGAAGCATCTCCTTGAAGCATCTCTGCCACCAAGGCACGCCACGGACGGCGCAGCGCATCGGGCTCGCAGGCGACGATCGCCGCGAGCGTTTCGGCCATTCTGGGAAACGTATCGCCAGTCGTCTCGGACAGCTTTTCGAACAGCGTCGCCTGATCGAAGGGTTGATCGGCTCCGCCTCGCGCGCTATCGCAGGCTGCCGCCCAGGTCTCGCCGTCGGAGAAACGCCAAGAGATTCTCGCCGGACGATCCTTGGGCCAAGCCCCGATCTCGGGATGAGGCACAAGCCTGACACGCCGGCGCAAGGCGGCAATTTCGGGATCCGAGAGGGTTGCGTCAGAGAACGCTTTCTGTCCTCCGGTTCCAAGAACTGCCGATGCTGCGACCGCGTGCGGCATCGAGAACTTCGCAGCGAGCGTCGTCCGTGGCTCGACGGTCGCGAGGGTCAAGCCGTGCGGATGAGTTTCGACGACAATCTCAAGAATGTCCGCGCTCCTGCGCCCGGATGCAGCGAGTCGGGCATGAAGGTCGAGCGTCGCCTCAATCGCGGAATGGGCGTATTGGCAGCAGGCGAAGATCTTATGGTAGCCGCCCGCAACCGCCCAATGCTCGCCGAGCCTTTCCGTCAAGGCATCAGGCGCCCAGCCTGTGCCGAAGGCGCCGACAAAGACGTCGTAAGGGGTCTCCGCCATCCCTCCGATGCCTGCCTCAGCCCAATCGACAGAGCGCAAGCCGATCCAGCTTCCGGCTGACGTCCATGCATTGCGCACGAGCGCGCCTTCGATTGCATGATTGTAGGGCCCGGCGAAGGACATGCTCGCGGCGCCGCTTACGGCCGCAAGCAGGGTTTCAGCATCGGTCTTGCGGATCAAAGCCCCGCCTGCGGCGGCACCAATCGCGGCGAAGGCTGCGTGCGGGTGAACGGTGAGCGTGGCGAAAGGAAAGGCCCGCGCGATGCGGGTCGTGACCTCATAGGCAACGGCAAGGGAAGCCAGAACGCTCTCCACCGGTGCGCTGCAGGCTTCGGCTTCTGCCAGGATCGCGGGCAGCGCGTAAGCGCCGGCATGGCAGGGCACGCCTCGGAATCCCTCATCCAACTCGCACCACGTCGCGGCCATCCCGTTTGCCGCGGCCGCCGAATAGCGGTCGAGCCGCGGAGCGTCCTTCGCATACACCGTCGCCTCCGGGACTCTCGACGTCCGGGCCAATACGGTCCGGGCGGCGGCGACCTGTGGCTCGGCCGCTCCGGCGACCATGGCGCCGAGATCGTCCGCGAGGATAAGCGCCGCGCGGCGGCGGACTGGCTCCGGCACGGGCGTCCTGACGGCCTCGGCAGCCCATGCGACCAGAGTGGAAAAGGCAACAGCCGAGCGCTCCCGTTCGGGTTGATCGACTTGATCGATATGGGCCTTCATCACAACCATCCTCAACGATCAGATCTTCTGGCCGCCCCCTACGCTCCGCCGAAATACCGCACGTGTCGAACTGTCATTCGATGGCGCGCAGGGTTGCAAGGGCCTCCTCCGTCGGCATCACGTCCGCATATTTCGACGCTATGTCGAAGAGATTGACGGCATGCGATGTCGCTGACCGGTCATAGACAGCATCCTCCGGGACCAAGACACGGAAATTGTACGCGAACGCATCGACAACGCTGCTGCGAACACAACCGCTCGTCGAACATCCGGTCACGATGAGGCTGTCGGAACCGAGATTGATGAGATAGCTCACGAGCGGTGTTCCGAAGAATGCGCTCGGATGCTTCTTCGGGAGGAGAATATCCTTATCCGAAGGCGCGATTTCGGCGACGAACTCGTATCCTTTGGAAGCAACATTCATGATCGCCGGCACCTTGTCGGACAGGCGGCCGTAATCGAAGGACTCTTTGGGTGCGACGTGCGGATAGAGGACGGGCCACTGGCGCTCGCGAAACACATCGAGCACGCGCCTGATGTTGCCGACGGCTTTCCATGCCACTTCGCCGCACGAGGTAGGGAACTCCTCTATCGCTTCCCAGAACGGCTTTGGAGTCGTGCCGACCGTGCGATACTGGACATCGATGATGAGCAACGCCGGGCGCTTGCCGATGCCCGTCGCACGCCCGAACCCGGCCGCGTTGTAGGCGCGCTGTTCTTCTTCCGAGATGATTCCGTCCCAGGGCTTGGTCATGACCGGCTCCTCAAGTGTCTGCGCGATAGCGCGCCTCATACGCATCCCATTGGTCCTTGGCGACTGCGCGCTGGCGCTCCTCAAAAGAGGCGAGAAGGTGCCCGACTGTGCCGAGCGAGCCTTCGTTCTTCAAGGCGCCGAGCACTTCATACGAGGCCTTGAGCGCTGCCTGCAGTGCTGCATTGGCATAGAGCACAATCGAGAAGCCCATCTCGGTCAGCCGCTCGCGCCCAGGATCCGGCGTCTTTCCGCCATAAACGATGTTGGCCACCTGCGGCATCGACAGCTCGCGGGGAATGCGAGCCAGTTCGTCGAGGCTTGTGGGTGCCTCGACAAAGGTGACATCCGCCCCGGCCGCGATATAGGCCCTGGCGCGGTCCATAGCCCGATCGAAGCCTTCGATGGCCCTGGCGTCGGTGCGGGCGATGATCTGAAGATCCTGGTTCCGCCGGCTGTCGACGGCAGCTTTGATTTTCTGAACCATGTCGCCGACCGGGATGACTTCCTTGCCGCTGAAATGTCCGCATTTCTTCGGGAAGACCTGATCCTCGATCTGAATGCCGGCCGCCCCTGCCCGCTCGAATGTCCGGACGGTACGCACCATGTTGACAGCGTTTCCGAAACCAGTATCGGCATCGACGATGAGCGGCAGGGACACAGCGTCCGCAATCGTTGCGACAACCTCTGCCACTTCTGTCATTGTGGTCAAACCGATGTCGGGAGCGCCAAGGTGCATGTTTGCGACGCCTGCACCTGTCACATAGACGGCCTCAAATCCGAGATCCTCAATAACCCGGGCGAACATTGCATTGGCAGCGCCAGGGACCGTGACGGCAGCACGCCGGTCCAGAATGCTTTTCAGCTTTTGTATCGAATGCATAAACCATCCCGCCTCTAGCAGAACGAATAGCGACTGCCGGCGACCGACGGCTGCCGACCTGAATTCACCTTATCGAGTTCATGTAAACTGTCAACAGTCTGTAGCACCTCGCCTGAGCCGCCGTTGGATGGTCTCCAGTGTCCGCCGTGAGCGCTCAGGAGACAGATCGGCTGAGTTGAAGACGGAAGAGGTCATGGTTCATCGTAGTCTCTGAGGAAGTGAAGATGAGACAGAGCCAGGGCCAGCCAAGAAGCTCGGCAAGACGGTCGTGAAGAGGCCTGCCGCGCCACGCACAAGCACTACTTCGCCGACGAGAAGACCCGGGTCGTGCTGGACCGCCTGCACGGTGAGGACAGCATCGCCGCACTCTGCTGGCGCGAGACTATCCACCTAATGTGTGCAACCGCTGACCCAAGAAGTTTCCTGGGAGCCGACAAGTGGCACCTGGCGGGTGACACCACTCGGGACGCCATCTCAGACGAGTTCAAGAGGCTGCGCCGGGAAGCCGTCCTGAAGGAAGGCGTGGCTGATCTGCCACCGGAGAACCGCCTGCCCTAAAAGCATGCGCGAGGATGGGGAGGACTGCGCACGAGGTTCCCGGCTTGCGAGAAGATCGAGATCATCCGCCTGATCGAGCAATTCCATCCTCACGTTTTGTGTCGACAGTTGACCATGCTATAGCTGCATGCCAACGTCCATCTGGGCTCTCATACTCGGAGGTTCGCCTTGCGTCTGCCCCACCACAATCGCTACCCGTTCTCTCCCATCCACAAGCGCCCGGTATACGAGTGGCCGAACGGCACACGGCTGGCAGTGACGTTCTGCAACAACATCGAGGTTTTCGCCTACCGCACTGGGCTCGGTTCCGATAGTGCCGCAGGAACTGCTCCGCAGAACCAGCGCAACTTCGCCTGGCGGGAATACGGCAATCGAGTTGGCTTGTGGTACTATCTGGATCTGCTCGACGATTATGGGGTGCCGGGCTCGCATAATGTGAACTCGCTCGCGCTTGAGCTGAGTCCGGACATTGTGGAACGGATCAATGCCCGTGCCAGTGACGAGTACATTGCCCACGGCCGGACCAATGCCGAGCGACAGGACGTGCTGTGGGAGGCAGACGAAGAGCGAATGATCGCCGAGTGCACGCAGTCCATCACGCGTATTACCGGACGAAAGCCGGAAGGCTGGATGGGCCCCTATCTGGCACAGTCGGACCGAACCCTCGATCTGTTGAAGGAGGCAGGCTATTCCTACCAGTTGGACTGGCCTGCCGATGACCAGCCTTTCTGGATGAAGACACGGTCGGGTCCGATCCTGTCCGTGCCGTACCCGCTCGAGATCAATGACTCCCCGGCCTTAGTATTTCGACAGCACAGCGGACGTGAATTCTCCGATATGGTGATCGATCAATTCGATGAGATGCTGGAACGCTCCAGGCGCCATCCATTGGTCTTCGGTGTCTCGGTTCATCCGTTCATCATTGGCCAACCATTCCGGATGCGCGCTTTTCGTTGGGCGATGGACCACATCCTGAAGCACCGCGATCAGATCTGGATCACAACCCCAGGCGAGATCGCCAAATTCGCAGCTCAGCTTCCACCCGACGTGCTTCCCCGGCCCGACTGAGGGCCCGCGAGCCGACTTTGCGGCTCTCCCGGTCCGTTCCGCAACGGCCAGGTGACCGGTCAAATTCCAAGATAAGCTTTCTGCACCCGGGGATCCTCGGCGATTTCTGCTGCTGGGCCCGTCATCGTCACACGACCGAGTTCCACGATCACTGCTTGATCGGCAATGGAGAGCGCCCAAGCGGCATTTTGCTCCGCAAGTATGATCGATAGTTGCTCAGCCTTTTGGATCTCCTGCAGGACATCTCCAATGCGCTCCACGATAACGGGCGCAAGGCCAAGAGATGGCTCGTCCAACAGGAAGACTGATGGACGCGACATCAAAGCCCGACCGATGGCAAGCATTTGCTGTTCGCCGCCGGAGAGGCTTCCAGCTCTTTGAGATGCTCGCTCCTTGAGCCGGGGAAAATAGCCAAAGACCCGCTGGAGATCTGCCTCGAACTCTTCACCCTTTCGACTGTAGGCGCCAACCTTGAGATTCTCCAAAACGGACATCCCAGAAAAGACGCGGCGTCCTTCCGGCGAATAGCCGATCCCGGCGCGCACGATCTCGAAAGCAGGCATTTGCTTTATGCTTTTTCCGCCAAGCAGGATGTCTCCAACGGGATACTTCGCCAGCCCCATAATCGCTTTCAATGTGCTACTCTTGCCAGCGCCATTTGAGCCCACGAGCGCAACGGTCTGCCCGTTCTCGAGGCGAAGAGACAAATCCTGGGTTCCTACGATATTTCCGTATCGGACGCCGACGTTGCGCAACTCAAGTTTTGACATGCCGGCGCCCCAAGTAAGCCTCGATAACACTCTGATTGCTGAGGACGTCCTGCGGCAACCCGTGAGCAAGCTCCTGACCATGGTGAAGCACGAGAATCCGATCACACAGACCGGCCATGAACCGCATGTTGTGGTCTATGACGACCACGGAGATGCCCTCCGCTCTGATCTTTCTGATCGTGTCGCGGACATTGTCAGCCTCCGCCGCGCTCAATCCCGCCACCGGCTCGTCCAGCATCAACAGCTTCGGCCATGCCATGAGCGAGATCGCCATCCCGAGCGTCTTCTGCGCACCATAGGGCAAATCTGCAGCACGTACATTCCGCACCCGATTGAGATCTAGCCACTCCAGAACTTCAGCCACACGTGAGTCCGAGGCCTGCCGCATCTCGCCAGCCTTTGCGGTCGAGAAGAACGAGTGAAAGAATCCTGGATATCGTGCGAGGTAACTCCCGCGGCGGCAGTTCTCCTCCACGGTGCAGTTACCGAAGACCGTTGTTGATTGGAAGGTACGGGCGAGGCCATACTGCACCAGCTTGTGCGGAGGCTGACCTGTCACATCGGCCCCCTGGAAGCGGACCTTGCCACTCGTAGGTTTCGTAACCCCGCTGACCAGGTTTACGGCGGTGCTCTTGCCGGCTCCGTTCGGCCCAATGATGCCGAAAATCTCTCCGGAAGAAACCGTGAAACTAAGATCGTTGACGGCCCTCAGCCCGCCGAAGAAGCGGGACAGCTTATGCACCTCAAGAAGCGGGCTCACTGCTCCCCCCTACTATCGTGTGGAATCATGCGCCTGGCGACCAGATCCTTCACGCCCACGACACCCGCCGGTAAAAATGCCATGACGAGGATCAGGATCACGCCAAACATAATGTGCTGGAGTTGGACGTAACCGCGTAGGAACTCCGGTACGAGCACAAGGAAGATGGCACCGAGCAAGGGCCCGACTAAGGTTTGCATGCCACCGATGACGTTCATGATCACGAGATTCAAAGACTCCAAGGGCCCGAAATTCGGCGGGCTGATATAGCGCGCGTAATGGGCAATCAATGCACCGGCGAAGCCAGCAAAGCCGCACGCTATGACGAAAATCATCACCTTAGTGCGGATAACCGGGACGCCGACGCACTCGGTGAGTTGCTCGGACTCGCGAATGGCATTCACAAAACGACCGGTTTCTGAGCTGAGGATGCGGCCGCAAATGGCGACGCAAGCGGTCGCGGCAAGAAGAGCAAGGGCATAGAAGTACTTGGGCTCGGCAAAAACCGGAGCGGGCGCGGGGATTCCCGACAGTCCATTGGCTCCGCCGGTGATGCTCTGCCAGTCGACAAAGACCATTCGCAGGATTTCCCCGAACAGAAAGGTGATTAGCACGAAGTATTTGCCCGTGAGCCTCAATATGACCGGACCGATCATAAGACCTAGGCCCGCCGCCGCGAGCGTGCCTGCGACGAGACCGCCCACAAACGGCAACCCCAGCTTCATCACCACGTTTGCGGACACGTAAGCTCCGACACCGATGAAGGCTGCATGGCACAATGAGACATGGCCAGTTCGGATGATGAGATGCAGGCTGCTCGCGCCGATTGCTGCAAAACACACCATGATCGCGATATGGTAGAAAAATCGCTCGTCGAACAAATAGGGCATGATTGCAAGAGCTGCGGCGACGGCTACCCCGCCCCCCACAAGGGCGGTAGTCGTAGAGCGCCTCAGGCGAACTTTCGAGATTACCGGGGCTGTTTCGGCGGTCGAATTCATGTCGGATCCTGCGAATGGTTAGGAGAACAATGCTATTCTGGCTTGCCCAGCAATCCCCACGGCCGAAAGATCAGAAGCAGAATGACGGCTCCGAAAGACGCGTATGACGCAACGGACCCGCCATAGAACGTACCCAGGAAGCTCTCTGTAAAGCCCAGTATCAGCCCTCCGAGCGCCGCACCCGGGATGCTGCCCATCCCGCCCAGAATGACCACGATGAATGCGACGAAGAGTGGGCGCTCTCCCATGAATGGCGACACGGCGTAGATTTGCCCGTAGAGTGCTCCTGCAAGCGCGGCGAGCAGGATCGCCACAAAAAAGGCAGCCCGGTAGATCTTCCGGGTATCGATCCCCTGTGTGCCTGCGATCTCCACGTCTTGTGCAGCCGCCCGCATAGCCAAGCCGATACGGGTATGAACCATGAGGAAATAGAAAGCCCCCAGCGCGAGCGCCGAGACACCGATAGTCACCAGCCGGTCGATCGGAAGAATCACGCCGGCAAACCTCAGAATCCCGTCGAATGCGGCAGGGATATTGCGTTCAAACGCATCCCAGGTCAGCAGGGCCGAGTAGATCATCACGATGCTCAGCCCGAGCAGACCGATCATGCTCTGAAACATCTTCTGGTAAAACCAGCGGAAAACGAGCCACTCCAGGAAGAGAGCTGGAATTGCTACGGCCAGCGGGGCAAGCAGAATGGCGGCCACCCATGGAAGACTGAACACCGCGTATAAATAATACATCGCAAAGCCACCCAGCATCGCGAATTCGCCGTGGGCGAAGTTTACAACGCGCATGATCCCGAAAAGCAGGGTGAACCCAAGGGCCACAAGGATGTAGACGGAGCTCAAACTCATCCCGTTTACGACAATCTGTCCCAGGATGGTCGGATTGGTCAGCATCGACAGCAAGGGCTCGTCTCCAAATGCAAGGACGCAGCTGGCACAGCGCTTTCTCGCGCTGTGCCGCCTCGACGGGCAATGATCAGTCGACGGAGAGAACGGCCCGGGTCACCGGCTTCCCGTTCTTCACCTCGACAACGTAGAACGGCAGAGCGAGCTGGTGATCGACTCCGTAGGTTGCCTTGCCGGTCCAGCGTACGGGACCGTAGACCCCGGCATCATATCCCGCCAACTTTTCAACCGCATCGCGAATCTTGGTGGTATCATCGACAGTGTCCGCGCGACGCATTGCTTCAAGGAGAATCTTGGTTGCGTTGTAAAACGCCGGCGTCTGGGAGTTGATAATACCCTTTCCATACTTGGCCGCGTATGCTTTCACGAAGGGCTGTGCCGACGGTGCATCGAAATCGAACATTTCGTAGGAGATGAACCCTTCAGAATGCTGGCCGGCCACCTCAATGATTTCTGGAACGGACGGCCCCCCCATTTGGTAGATTAGCTTGTCATATCCAATCTGGCGCGCCTGCTTGACCATCAGCCCAGCTTCTCCAGGGGCGTTGAAATTGATATCGAATCCGTCGATCCCAGCAGCCATGAGGCGCGTGATGAGAGGAGAAAACTCCTTCGAACCGCGCTCATAGTAATCCACCACGGTTTGAATGCCGTTGTCTTGGTAGAGCTTCACCAATGGCGGAGCGACGGACTGTCCGATCGCGTCGTTCGGCACGAGAATACCGACTTTGGTGACTTTCAGGTTCTCCTTTACCCATTTCATCATGCTGGGCGCATATTCCAGGTTCGTAAGAGTAAACCGGAAGTTATAGGAGGCCTTGTGCTCGTTATCGAGAATTTTCGGCGTATAGCCGTTTGACATCAGCAAAACTTTTTGAGGGGTTGTGACCTCCATGGCACTGAGCACAGGGTTGGAGCCTATCGGGCCGACGATATACTTAACCTTATCTTGGAATACGAGCCGCTCAGCTGCAGTTTTTCCCCCTTGGCCGGTGTATTGATCGTCATACATCAGGAGCTCAAGGTTATATTTCTTGCCTCCGACGCTCAATCCGCCAGCCTGATTCACCTCGTCGATTGCGAGCTCGGCGCCCCGTTTGATGGCGAGACCCCACGCAGTTCCCCCACCGGACAAGCTTCCGATCGCTCCGATCTTGAGCGTTTCAGCCGCGAGAGCAGTGCTGGCAACAGTCGCGACCGCGGCGGCGGCAGCTATTCCAGCTAAGGCGTTTCGCCTCGAGATCGTGATCATGTTAACCCTCTTCTGTTGTTTTCTAAGAGAATACTGCCAACCTTGGGCAGGCCTCTCGCGTCTTCGACAGAACTACAAGTCAAGATAGAAACTCAAAAAAAAGCTAGCGTCAACTGTCGACAGTAAGGCAGCTGAGGGGCTATACTCCGCCGGACAGCGAGAGTTCACGATGAACGCTATGATTGTGCCCATCGCCTCCCCCACTCCGCAGAGCGCCACCTCTGATGCCGAGGCGGTCCTGTCATGGATCGCAAAGCGCTATTCCTGCCGAGAGTTCGACGGCTCGACCATCGATCCGGAGATCGTCGATGCCATAATCGAGAGTGGCCTTCAGGCACCTTCATCCTGCAATCAGCAGAATTGGCATTTCGTGGCGGTCAGCGACTCCGCTTTGAAGAAGCGCGCAAGGGAGATTTCCGGCGGCAACCACCACTTCGAATTCTGCTCGGTTCTCATTTACCTCTGTTTCCAGAAGGGCTGGACTCACGACAAATTCTCCGTCGTACAGAGTGTTGCTGCCGCTTGTTATCAAATGATGATCAGCGCCCATTTGCGGGGCTACGCCAGCATCTGGAACGCTGGTATCGGCGACACGAAAGCTATAGCCAAGATGTTGGGAATACCGCCAACATTCGAAATCCAGGGCGCCCTTTGTATCGGGAGTCCCAAGCCAACCGCTCCCGCTGTTAAGGCTCCGCGCCGCCCGAGAGGCGAAGTTTGGTCCTGGAACAAATTTCAAAGACCGCACCACGCGATCTACCCGGCGAGACCAGCTCAGGAATATCCGTTCTTTCGGATCACCAACAGCAAGAATCCATTTGCTGAATGGCGACCTCGCGTCTGGGGCTGGGACCGCGTGGCCGATTTCCGCGGGTACTCAGTCTGGGCAAAGTCGCCAATCGCGGGAGTCTATCGATCCCGCCGGCAGGGAGACGCGACTTCTGTCGAGGTTGGGCTCTTGAGTGATGTCCCGCCCGGCGCGCGCGTGCTGGACGTCATGCCATGGGGCGGAACCCACACGACTGAACTGATCCGCAAGCTTGGTCCAGAGGTGGAAGTGGATGTCGCCGAATTGGCGCAGGCAAACCTGAGCTTCATTCAAGAGCGCCTGCGACAGGAGGGGATCTCCCGTCCGGTCGGCGAGGTGATCATAAAGGATGGTCACATCCCGCTGGCGCCGGGCAGCATCGACGTTGTCACCATGTTCCAGGTGCTTGAGCACGCACCCGAGCCTGAAAAGCTCCTGGATGAGGTCCACCGTATCCTCAAGCCAGGAGGGACAGCGCTGATTTCCGTCCGTAACCTTCTTTCTCTCTACGGCTGGAGCTACTTGCGCACCGAGTCCAAGGCATGCGTTCCCAATCAAGGCCCGTTTGTTCCGATTGCTGCCGGAAGGGTCCGCGCAATGGTCGCCAGTCGGTTCGGAATCGAGCGCGAGATCGGTATCTCGTTGCGGGCGGAGGCCGACGCGGCGGTTTATGAAGGGCGCCTCGCCCGTCGGATGTGCCGTCTCTTTGCCCTGCGTGTGGTAAAGCCATGAACATGGTCCGGAACCCGTCCCCTGCCCCAACGGGCGGCGATCGCGTGATCTACTCGCCAATCATCGCGCGCCCACATTTTGAGTGGCCTGGAAACGCTCGAATAGCACTTTGGGTAGTGCCCAACATCGAGCATTATGAATATCTTCCGGATAAAGGTGTCCGAGATCCGTGGCCTCGCACTCCGCATCCGGACGTGCTCGGTTATGGCCTGCGGGATTACGGAAATCGCATTGGGCTGTGGCGAATGTTCGACGTCATGGATCGATACGGGATCCGTTGTACGGCATCCCTCAGCCTGGCCGTGTTTGACCATTACCCTGAGATTCTTGAAGCGTGTGAGAAGCGGCGATGGGACGTGCTCGCCCATGGAATGTACAATACAAGATACCACTGGGATCTTGAGGAGGCTGCTGAGCGACGAGAGATCGAAGCCTGCGTTGCAGCCTATCGCCGGCACACCGGCAGACAACTGGCAGGCTGGTTCTCCCCGGCGGCAACGTTCACGATGAACACGCCTGACCTCGTCGCAGAGGCAGGCATCAAGTACTACTGCGACTGGTTTCACGATGATCAGCCGTTCCCGATCAAAGTGCGCTCGGGCAAGCTAATTACGATACCATACCAGATGGACATCAATGATGCGATGACATGGCGCCACCATATCGAGGCGGAGGATTTTGCTCGAATGGCCACGGACCACTTCGATTGCCTTTATCGCGAAGCAGAGGCTCGCCCGTTGGTCATGTGCATCGCACTTCACCCTTATCTGATGGGCCAGCCGCACAGGATCAAATACCTTGACCGCGCGCTCAACCATATTCTCTCGCATGAGAAGGTCTGGGTAGCGACAGGTGAGGAGATCGCCGATTGGTATATCGCCAATGCCCTTCCTTCCATCGAAGCTCATTTATCGGCGGACGTCCCATGACCGAACCCAAACCGGGAATGGATCATCAGCTCTATCCGTTCTCACCGATCATCAATCGCCCGCCGCTGATTTGGCCAGGCAATGCGCGCTTGGCCGCAACCGTATTTCTGTATCTGGAGCACTGGGACCTTCTGCCCGAACCGGGCACCATGCGTGATCCCCGGTTCCGCGATCATTACGGAGACTTTCGGCCAGACTATCGCACGTATACGTTACGGGAGTACGGCAACAGAATTGGTATCTTCCGGCTACTCGAAGCATTGGACAGGCTGCCGTTGAAAGTCACAGTGGCTGCCAATGTCTCTGCTCTTGATCGGTATCCGTACCTTGTTGAGCAGTTGCTGGGCCGAGGCTATGAATTCGCTGCGCACGGGCATGACGCGACGCGAATGCTGACAAGCCAGCTCAACGAGGATGAGGAGCGCTCGTTCATTCAAACGTCGATCGACGCTATTACCAGTGTCACTGGTACCAAGCCTGAAGGGTGGATTGGTCAGGACTACTCAGAGTCCACCCGCACCCCGGCGCTGCTTGCCGAAGCAGGCCTGACCTATCTGGCTGATTGGCCCAATGACGATCAGCCGTACCTGATGAACGCCGGTCCTGGTAGCGTCGGGCCCGAGATCGTGTCCATTCCAAACCAGGCAGAGTGGGATGACATCCAGTTGATGTGGCATCGCCGCGTCCTGTCACCACGGTTTCCGAAGATTATCGACGACGTCGTCGAAACCCTTTCCGACGATGCTGCAAAATCCGGATCGGGCAGGTTCTTCGGCCTCCATCTGCATCCTTGGTTATCCGGAATGCCGCATCGTGTCGCTTACGTAGTGGAGGCGATGGAAAGGATCGCACAGACCCGAGACGTTTGGTTCGCGAATGCCGCTGAGGTCGCGAAGCACGCCGAGCGACAATTGCAGGACGCACGAAAATCGAAGAATGGGAGATGCGCTCCTTGACTGAGTTTAGAATGATATCAACCAGCGGCCTTCTGGGCTACGGGTTTCCCGAGGCGTCCCTAAAGGCCGGTCTTCAGCGCGATCCGCACCTCATCGGTGTCGACGGTGGGAGCACGGATCCAGGGCCCTATTATCTCGGCTCTGGTAAGACACTGAACTCGCGCTTCGCAATGAAGCGAGACATTGCGCTCATGCTTCGCGGCGCGCTCGCTCACCGGATCCCCCTTGTCATCGGCAGTTGTGGTGGCGCGGGTGGGGCTCCTCACCTGGCGACGGTGGTGGAGATCGTGCGGGAACTCGCGCGGGAGGAAGGCCACCACTTTAAAATGGCGGTTATTCAGTCTGAACTACGGAAAGATACCGTGTTGCGCTTCTTCGAAGACGGCAACATGCGCCCGCTTCGAAACGCACCGAACATCACGGCCGAGTCCATATCCCGGGCGACGCGCATTGTTGGAATGATGGGGCCGGAACCTTACATGCGTGCGCTCGACAACGGCGCTCAGGTCATCTTGGGCGGTCGCACGAGCGACCCAGCGCCTTGGGCAGGAGCGGCTATCCGCGCGGGTCTTCCCCCTGCCCCATCCTGGTACGCGGGCAAAATGCTGGAATGCGGTGCCACTCCTTCGCTGCCGAAGGGTCACGACTGCCTTATCGTCACAGTGAGGGATGACTCCGTTGAGGCAGAGCCCCTAAACCCGATCCGCCGCTGCACACCGCTCTCAGTCGCGAACCACAGCCTCCATGAGAATTCGAGCCCCTGCGTGCATGTCGAACCAGGAGGTATTCTGGACACGACCGATTGCGTGTTTGAGGCTGTCAGCGATCGTGCCGTCAAGATCTCCGGCATGCGTTGGCGCTCAATGCCTTACACTGTGAAACTTGAGGGCACTGAACTGGTCGGCTTCCGCGCGATGACAATCTGCGGCACCCGTGATCCGATGCTGATCGGAAGATTTGACGAGTTTCTTGACTCGGTTCGAAAGGCAGTTGATGAGAAAGTCAGCGGCTTCGGTCTTACTCCGGACAGATACCGGCTGGTATTCCGCGTATACGGAAAGTCGGGCGTTATGGGCGAGATGGAGCCTGTGAAGTCCATCAATAGCCATGAATTGGGGATTCTCGTCGAGGCGCTCGCCGACACCCAGGAGATCGCCAACGCTGTGCTCGCATTCGCACGAGTCTCCTTGCTACACACGGACTTTCCGGGCCGACTTTGCCGAGAAGGCAATATGGCATTTCCCTTCTCGCCCTCGGACATTGAAATGGAGCCGCTCTATAGATTCAGCATCTTCCACACAGTCAGTCCGAAAGACCCGTGCGAACTGTTTCCAATCGAGTATGAGGTTATCTGATGGCTCGCATCGCCGACATTGCAACGGTCTGCAAAAGCAAGAATGCCGGGCCGTTCGAGCTCACCATCGACATCGTTTTTGGGTCGCGGGAACTATTCGAGAAAGTCGCTGCCACAGGCGTGTTGAATGCCAAGCTCTTTGCCAAGCTTTACGGCATTTCCGAAGGTGAGGTGCTGTTCACACCCTACCCTGCCGGCAATGCCTTCAAGGCGACGATACCCCGACGCATTCCATCAGGCGATGTTGGCGATACCGACATCTATGGTGCCCAACAGCATGCCCCATTATTGGACGTAGACATTCCGCTTCCTGGCAACACGTGAGACCTGACTGGAACGCCGAGCCAATCCAGCTAGCAAGCAGAACCTCAGCACAGCGCATATGCTCTGCATAGGCATGCCCACCAAGGAGCACCAGAGACCTCCCAGTCCATCAAATCCTTTTCACCTTCTGCACAATTGGACCAGTTATGCAACCCAATCGTCTGACGCTCACCGAGGCAAGAGCCGCTATTGCGGAAGGATCGCTCACAAGCGAGGACCTTGTTCGTGCGTGTCTTGCCCGCATAGCCGAGCGTGAACCGGCCGTCCGTGCGTTCGCATCCGTGAACGCCGAGGGAGCGCTGGCCGAGGCGCGGAATGCGGACAAGGCGCTGCTGCTGGGTGACGGACCGCTCGGGCCGCTGCATGGCATACCGATCGGCGTTAAGGACGTGATTGACACCGCGGATCTCCCGACGGAGCATAATTCTATTATCTATAAAGGATTCAGACCGGGACAGGACGCCGCCTGTGTTGCAATATTGAGGGCAGCGGGCGCCATTGTGCTCGGAAAGACAGAGACGATTGAGTTCGCGGCGCACGGGCGCAATGCTGTGACCCGCAATCCCCGTGACCTATCGCGGACACCCGGCGGGTCCTCCAGCGGTTCGGCGGCCGCCGTTGCGGACCAGATGATCCCATTGGCTCTCGGGACCCAGACAGGAGGCTCTCTCATTCGCCCGGCGTCGTTCTGCGGAATCTTTGGGATGAAGCCGACGTTCGGAACCGTGAGCACCGAGGGGGCTAAGCGTTTCTCTTCCAGCCTTGACACCATTGGTTGGTACGCACGCTCCTTGGAAGACCTCGCTCTGATCACCGAAGTATTCGAGGTTTCAGATGAATCCCTTCCACCGCCGCCACCACTCCATTCCGTCAAACTCGCGTGGTGCCGGACTCCATATTGGGGTCGCGCCACAGCCGGGATGCAGGCCGCCTTTGAGGCGGCCGTAGCGGCATTGCAATCCGCTGGCGCCGCTCTGACCGAACTCGATCTTGGGGAAGCCTTTGCGGATGTGAACGATCTCAAGGAGTGGATCATGCGTGCGGAGGGGCGCGTCGCATTTTTGAATCTCCAGCGCACCGTGCCACATCTGCTCTCACCCGGTATTCGCGCCCGTATGGAACGGACTCAGGACAGGTTGCTGCTCTCTGCACTAGACCGTGCCGCATTGCTGCGAATGGAGTTCGACAGGGCCGCAGCGCCGTTCGATGCGGTAATTACCCCGGCCGCGACGGGCATCGCTCCCGAGGGCCTGTCTTTCGCCGGAGATCCGATCTTCAATGGCATGTGGACGTTGCTGCATGTCCCTTGTATCACACTGCCGCTCCTGGAGGTGTCAGGGTTGCCCATGGGTCTTCAACTCGTCGGCCCACGCTACAATGACGGCAAAATACTCGCCGCGGCCGCTACTGTCTGGGGCATTCTCAGCTCCCCCGATTTCGATTCTCTAATCCGGCGCTGACGCGATGATCGGCATCCCGCGTCGCACAGATATCCTTGCAACTCCGGCGATCGCACCTGACTGGAGCCTTGCCGTTGCCGGGCTCTTAACAACTATCGTTAGCAACAAGAACCTGTAGTTCTATCATGAACCAAGATTTGTCTTCAGACGAAACCGTCAAGGTGATGGCGCAGCTGGCCGGCCTGCAGAAAGCGCTGGAAGAATTTCCTGCTGACGTGGCGCTCGCGGTTCAAGATGCCGCACACCTCGTGGCGCAGTTTACGGATCTAATGATGAATCCTGACGTGGAACCGTGGCCCCCGATGCGAGTGCGAGACAGCCGATGAAACAGCCCTACTGGCTTTCTGCCACCGAGATATCCGACGCCTTTCGTGCGCGCCGTCTTTCGCCGGTCGAACTGCTGCAATCGCTGCTTCAGCGTATCGAAGCTGTCGACTCCAAGATCAATGCGTTCACATGTCTTGATGTGGAAATGGCCATGGCTCAGGCTCGTTTCGCCGAGCAGGAAATGAGCCATGGCCGGTCGCGCGGCCCGCTGCACGGCCTGCCGATTGCGATTAAGGACATTATCGATGTGGCTGGACTGCCAACGACTTGCCATTCCAAAATCCTGCTTGAGAACACTCCAGCTGCTGATGCTTACGTCGTAAAAAGGTTGAGGCAGTGTGGGATGGTGATCTTAGGCAAGCTGGCGACCTGGGAATTCGCATTTGGGGGACCGTCTTTCGATCTGCCCTTTCCGCCAGCTCGCAGTCCCTGGAACCTAGATCATCAGCCCGGCGGCTCCTCATCCGGATCGGGGGCAGGGCTTGCGGCGGGGCTGTTTCCTCTGGCGCTCGGCACTGATACCGGTGGTTCAGTCCGTCATCCATCGGCAGCATGCGGCGTTGTCGGACTAAAGCCAACGTACGGCTTGGTGTCTCGACAAGGGGTTTTCCCCCTGTCGTTCACGCTCGACAGCGTCGGACCAATGGCGCGCAACGTTGCTGACGTCGCAATGCTGCTCGGGGCCATAGTTGGCCACGATCCAGCCGATCCCTCCAGTGTTGCCGCGCCCAGAACGTGCTTCGACAACGATCTCGAACGTGGCATCAACGGAGTCCGAGTAGGCTTCGTGCGGAATTTTCATGAGACAGATCTGGAGGCCGACCCTGAAGTGACCGCTGCCCTTGATGACGCTGCCGGGGTATTGCGAAATCTAGGCGCTGACGTTCGCGACGTACAATTGCCGAGCCTCAAGGAGTTCGCAGCCGTAAACAGGGTTATTCTTCACAGTGAGGCATGGTCTATTCATTCCAAGTGGCTGAAAGAGCGACCAGGCGATTATGGACAGGCCGCCCGCCGAAGACTCATGGTGGGCGCCTTCATCTCTGCAGGTCACTATGTCGCTGCTCAGCGTCGCCGAAACCAGCTCATATCCGCGGTCGATGATGTATTTCGAGACGTCGACGTACTGCTGGCAGCAAATGCGCTGGATCCTGCTGCAGCATTCCCAACCCAGCCCCAAGAGGCTCCGGCCAATGTACGGCAGGCGCGGACGCCTTTTAACGTGACGGGACACCCGGCGATTTCCGTTATGTCTGGCCTCTCGAAAAGCTCTTTACCTTTATCGATGCAGTTGATTGGGCGTGCCTTTGATGAGGCATTGTTACTGAGAGTGGCGGCCGCTTATGAGCGGGCAACGAATTGGTCTTCACTGAAGCCGGCAATATGATTTCGTCGAGCACGTAGACTTCCTGACCGACGGCCCGCCAGAGCCAGTGTCTCTTGCCCGCAATGCTGATCAGGACCTCATCCAGGCGCCATTTGGGCTCTGTCGCAAATCGTGGCTAAAGTTGGAGAAACGGAGCCAAGCGTTGCTCCGCGACATGCCGTCTTCAGGCCTGGGTAGACACATGGCCGAGCAGGCCTGGCTTACCGTGCCGCGATGGGAAGAACGAACAGATAGCCGTCAAGCGGCACGCAGAGTAATGGATTCACGACATCCCCGCTGGTCGTCCAATTCGCATCGTTCCACATTACCCTTCAGCCGGCGGTGAAATCGCATGTGGGCCTCGGTGAGGAGGCGCTGCTTCCTGGCAGGAGGCTGGGAGCCCACGTGACTGTCGCGCACGAACCTTTCGGCAGCGGCATAAAGATCGTCAGCGGCGACCTCAAGTCCTGGATCGCGTTCGAGCATGCTGATCGTCTCGACGAGAAGCGCTGTCAAATCACGCAGGTGAATTGCTCCACCCCCCCTCTCGATACCGGACAAGACACGCTCAATCGTGCTGAGTTTATCGTTCATTTCTGCGGCGGAGATTACGGATGTCATAAGCGCTCGTCAGTGGGAGGACCAAGCCATAGACCGATCATCGGTCCCATGATGAGGATCTTCCAGCATGGTTAACCGCACGTTAACAGGACAGCACTTGGATCGCCGCAACAGATCCAGAGTGAATTGTGAGCCGGTTTGTCTGTGCCTAGAGCCTCGGATGGAAACGCGGATTCAAAGGCTTCCCTCCGGGCCGGAGGTGTGATGCCCTTCTGAGGCCAGGAGGTGGATCATGACCCAGAGCTACTCTCTCGATCTGCGGGTGCGCGTGGTGGCGGTTGTGGAAGCCGGCCACTCCTGCCGGGCGGCGGCACGCCATTTTGGGGCCAGCGACAGCTGGGCCATCAAACTGCTGCAGCGCCAGTCCGGTTCGCCGGCTCCGGTCCGCCAGGGCCGCCCGCCTGGAGGCAGGAAGCTGGCCTCCTATGAGGCATTTCTGCTACATGCGGGGAGGCCCAGCCCGCCATCACCATGCCCGAACTCGCGGTGCGGCTGCTCGAGGAGCAGGGGAGCATCGCCGCCCCGGCGGCTCTCTCACGTCTGCTGTGCCGACACGGCTTCACGTATAAAAAAACACCAGATGGCCGCGGAATGCGTACGCGCCGACGTGCGGGATGAGCGCCGGGTCTGGAGAGGCCGGCGTCAGGCCCGCATGCGCGAGCAGCCGCACCGGCTGATCTTCCTCGAGGAGACGTACGTCAACACCAAGATGACGCGCCTGCGCGGGCGCTCTCGCAAAGGCCAGCGGCTCCGCATGAGCGCGCCCTGGACGATCGATGGCCCGATCACCCGCTCGGCCTTTGCCCCCTACATCGAGACGCAGCTGGCGCCCACCCTGGGCCAAGGCGACGTGGTGATCCTCGACAACCTGGCGGTCCATAAGAGCGAGAAAGCCGCGCAAGCCCGCACCTTTGACGCGCTCTGGCGCACCCTCGGCGACATCTGCAACCTGTTCCAGCCGCAGGAATGCTGGAACGACCTCAAGGCCGCAGGATATGCGTCCGTGTAAGCGTCCGAGGATCTAGTAGGGCCGCTAGTTCAGCAGAGCCCGTTCCATCTCCCGCATCATGGCTGCCTGAACGTCATCGAGATTGGCCTGATGCAGCTGGCGGCTCCCATCAGGACGCAAACCGCCCGATAACGGCTGGGGCGCCGCAAGGCCAGCCTGTCTGGGAGCGGGCTGGCTAATCGGGGCGCGTTGCGGAGGCCGCACGTCAGCGAACCTGTTCTCCAAAGAGTCGAGCAGGTTGCCCAAAGCTGCGTCGGAGGGCTCAGCCACCCTTGTGCCAGGCATCCCATTCACGGCCAATGCCGGGTAGCTGTAGCGGCGATCGGAAGTGACCTCAGGGCCGAACCACGGCAGCGGGTAAAAATCCCGCGCCTCGGCCTCGCTCTCAAACTCGGTCGTCACCAGATGCAAAGGGTTGGGCCTGATGAACTGGTCGACAAAAACGTCCCTGCTGCCGACGGAAAGCCTGGTGCGGACGTAGTCGATCTCGCCGGCTGTCACGTCGAGCAAAGCCTCCGCGTGCGATTGGGGCACCTCAGTGCGTTCTTCGGAAAAGCCGTTCTGGTGGCGATATCTGAGGATGAGAACGCTCTTGCGGTCATCCAGGAGCACGTAGGAGATCCGGCCATCCCGTTCCGGGAAATAGCCTTCGATCCGCCTCGTGCCGCCGCGCTCCCTCAGGATGAGACGGGCAAAGGACGGGGCAAGCAGAAAGCGGCGGGTCGTTGTCATAGGATGATGGCGATCGAGGGAGCACGGGAGCCTGCTCCGGCTTTCGTACAAACGAAGCGAACGCACAAGCAAGACAGAATGCCGCAATTGCTTAATGTCAGCGCTTGTCCAAGGGCCGCCGAACCTCGCCGTGCTGGGCAGCCGTTGATGTATTCGACCTTGATTGGCATCCTGCCTTCACGGATATGTCACGGTATTTCTCATTCTATCGGATGAGGAAGGCGCTTCCGTAGAGACCAAGGCCGAAGACAATGTGACCGAGGATGTTCAGCGCCCTAACTTGGCTGGCATTCGATCGCTTGGCGGCTGCGATGCCGGCTCCCAGCCCGGGTTGTAGCAAAAACCAGCCTGCGCCGACGGTGACGAGCCCCACGAACAGGGCAGGCGTCAACGTCGGCTGCGCGTCCCAGCCGGATGGCGCGACGGCAAGGAGAATGCCGGCGAAAACGATGCCGACGACGTAGTGCCCGATCCACCCCCGGCGGCCAACTCGAACGGGAGAGCGCGGGCCTTGGCGATGTCCTCATGAAATATCTTGCCGCCTGCGAGGTGGCAGAACCAGCGTCCCACGAGCGCCCAATTGGCCATGGGAAACCCAAAGATCCGGTTCAGCAGCAGCGTCCATAGGTCGAGAAGGGCGGTTGCTCCGATACCGATCAGAATGGAGTGATACAGGAAGTCTGTCACGAGGAGATCCTTGAGGATTGGCCGTTGTTTTCCACCGCACCAGTGCTCAGGAAGCGCCGATAGGCCGGATTGTCGGTCTCGTCCCAATAGGGATAACCGAGCTCATCCAAGCTGCGCTTCAGCTGCGGCTGCTCTTCAACCGGAACCTGGATGCCGGCGAGCACCCGCCCGTAATCGGCACCATGGTTGCGGTAATGGAATAGTGAGATGTTCCAGTTGCCGGACAGCCCATTGAGGAATTTCAGCAGGGCACCGGGTCGCTCCGGAAACTGGAACCGGAAGATCAGCTCGTCCTCAAGCCCAGGGGACGGTCCGCCCACCATGTAGCGCACGTGCAGCTTGGCCATTTCATTGTCGCTCATGTCGAGCACGGGATAGCCGTGCTCCCGCAGCATCGCGATGATCTGATGTTTTTCCTGATCACCTTCGGAGAGTTGGACGCCGACGAAGATCTGCGCCGCCCGAGGATCCGAGTAGCGATAGTTGAATTCAGTGATCGAGCGCTTGCCCAAAAGCTGGATGAACCGACGATAGCTGCCCGGCTGCTCCGGGATGGTGACGGCCAGCAAGACCTCCCGATGCTCGCCGATCTCCGCCCGTTCGGCAATATGGCGGAGCCGGTCGAAGTTCATGTTGGCGCCACTGTTGATGGCAATCAGCCCATGTAGCCGCACCCCTTCCCGTTCCACATACTTCTTCAATCCTGCAAGACTGACGGCTCCGGAGGGCTCGGCAATCGCCCGCGTGTCCTCGAAGATGTCCTTGACCGCCGCGCAGATCTCGTCCGTGCTGACGGTGATCACCTCATCAAGCAGCTCGCGGCAGAGACGGAAGGTCTCCTCGCCCGCCTGCCTCACCGCGACCCCATCGGCGAAGAGGCCGACCTGGTTCAGGATGACCCTGTCCCCTGCCGCAAGAGCCGCCGCCATGCTGGCGGCGTCCTCCGGTTCGACCCCGATCACCTTCACGTCCGGCCGCAGGAACTTGGTATAGACCACAACTCCTGCGGCAAGCCCGCCGCCGCCGATCGGTACGAACACCGCCTCGAGCGGATCGGGATGCTGGCGCAGGATCTCCATGCCGACCGTGCCCTGGCCGGCGATGACGTCAGGATCATCATAAGGGTGAATGAAGGTCAGGCCCTTTTCGGCCTCGAGCTGCCGGGCATGGGTGTAGGCCTCGTCGAAGCTCTCGCCATGGAGCACCACCCGGCCGCCCTGCCCTCTGACCGCCTGGACCTTGATGGTCGGCGTGGTGCGCGGCATCACGATAGTCGCCTTGGCGCCCAGCCTCTGGGCCGCCAGGGCGACACCCTGGGCGTGATTGCCGGCCGAGGCACAGATCACGCCTCGTTCAAGAGCATCCTGCGGCAGACCTGCCATCTTGTTGTAGGCGCCGCGCAGCTTGAACGAGAACACCGGTTGCAGATCCTCGCGCTTGAGGCGGACTGGGCTGCCGAGCCGCTGCGACAGACGCGGCATGGGATCGAGCGGGCTTTCGATGGCCACGTCATAGACCCGGGCCGCCAGGATCTTTCGGATATAGTCCTGCACGTCTGATACGCTCCTGTGATTGGAAGCCGTCTTGCGCCTTTTCCATCAGGTGAGCAGGCCAGCACAAGAGCATCTACCACTCGTCAAGGGACCAGATCACAAGATAACGGCACACAATCTGGCAAGTAGGCATGCCACTGAAGCATAACTGCCCTCAGGAATCCCCGCTCCTCAGGGCGCCCGTGCGTCCTTATATGCCGCATCGCAACAAGAGCAACGATCGCTGGTCAGGGTGACCAGCCAACTGCTGGGGCTTTCCATGTTCGTCACTTACCTCCTGTCCAAGATGCGCGCCTACAAGCTCTACCGTGAAACCGTGCGGGAGCTGGCGCAGCTCTCCGACCGTGAGCTGGCCGATCTGGGCATCGCCCGTTTCGATATCGCCCGTGTCGCCCGTCAGGCTGCTTTCGCGTAAGCCGCCACGGTTCTCGCTCCAAGACGCGCCCGCCATAGGGCGGGCGTTCGCTTGTCGAGCCTCACCCTGCCGATATTGGATGAACACCTCAGCGTCTTCTCGGGAAGCCAGCAATGCCACCAGTCAAGAAGAAACCATCGCGCTCCCGTTCCAGCCTCCGCTTTGAACCGCCGACGCTCGATGAGGCGATCTTCGCCGCGCAGGGCTTGGCCAATGATGTTGAAGGGCAAACGGAAATCGCCGCCATGTTGATGGGCCTGCCGGAAACCGAGGTCAAGGCCGCAGTTCTGAAAGCTGCCGCACCAGCAGCCTGTACCCCAAGCCGGCTGTCGACCTCACCTCGTCCAGCCTCTGGACGACAGGTCGTGGTCGAGCGGCGGGGCCCCCGTGCTATGATGCGGCGAGGCATGGATCACGCCCCTCACAACTAAACCTTCCGGCCGATGAGCCAGTGCAGGTTGCTGAAGAAAGTATCTTCGGCAACCCAAGCAGAGAAGAACGAATGACCCTGCCGTTTCTCTAAGCAAATCGGTTGCTTGACAGCGGCTACCATCGATCAACGTCTAGACAGTTTCCAGGATCTTCGACTTTTCGGGCCGGAACAGCGCATTCATGACCGCACCGGCCATCGGAAATTCTAGACTGCTGCCTTCCAAGATCGCGTGAGAAGACGCATTTCCCTGACGCTGATACTGGTTTATCGCCAACGCGGTATTCCGCACACGCTTGTGCAATGACGCAAGCCTCGCACAGCGTAACCCAAACGTGGATCAATGAAGAAGCAGATCATTATCGACACAGATCCAGGCCCGGATGACGGGGTGGCAATCCTGACTGCTCTGGGCTCTCCCCTGATCGAGGTGCTCGGGATCTGTGCAGTCGCCGGCAATGTCCCCCTCCCCTACACCATCCGGAACGTTTGCAAGATCCTGGAGCTTGCAGAGCGTCAGGAGGTCAGAGCCTTCGCCGGGGCCGAGGCTCCCCTGACCCGCCCCCTCTTCACGGCTGAGTATGTCCACGGCAAAACCGGGTTTGACGGATATGATCTCCCGGAGCCGACGATGCCGGTCCAGCCTCAGCACGCGGCAGACTTCATCGTTGAGGAGGTCATGAGCCGTCCGCCAAGGACGGTGACGATCTGTGCCCTGGGACCACTGACGAACATGGCTCTTGCCCTCGAACGGGATGAGCGCATTGCCGGACGGATCGAGCAGATTGTCTGGATGGGCGGCGCTTTGTCGGAAGGCGGTAATGTCATGCCTGCGGCCGAGTTCAACTGCTACGTTGACCCGGAGGCCGCCGCCCGCGTGTTGAGTTCTGGCGCCCCAGTCGTGATGATGCCGCTGGATGTCACCCACAAAGCTCATGTGACGGCTGATCGGATCCAACGCTTTCGCAGCATCGGAAACAAGGTCGGTCCTATCTTTGCAGAACTCCTCACTTACGCGAAGCAGTTCGATTGGGAGAAGTACGGAGCTGACCGAGCCCCGATGCACGATCCCACGACGGTTGTCTGGCTCCTGCGACCTGAGCTGTTCTCAGGCCGCCAGGTGAATGTCGAAATCGAGACAGTCTCGCCCCTGACAACCGGGATGACCATAATTGATTGGTGGGGCGTCACCGACCGGCGAAAGAACGCCTACGTGGTTCGCGATATCGATGCTGAAGGATTCTACGACGTCATCTTTGAGAGCTTCCGTCGCTTCCCCTGACGATTGCAACTTCACCTGGGCCGTATCATCGGAGATGGAAAGAGCGGCACTATGAGTCGAGTTGCATTCCTCTCCCGCCACGTGCTGACGCGTCCGATCGTACGCTCGTTTGACAGGGTTCAGAAAAAAAGCCGGGCCAAAGGCCCGGCATGAAGTGAGGTCCGACAAATAGAAGTCAAAACCTTCCAGAGGGAACGGCCGACACGGCAGCGCCGGGAGGAAGAAAAGCGGTGCCGCGTTGAAATCAGCCAATGCCCATATTGGCTGCATTCGACTTATTTGCAATGCAACATGCCTCATGAAAGGGCTGCGCTGAATGCATGCTATCAAGCATTCTAACTAAGGCTCTCGAAACCCAATCGAGGCACTTACGCCTCACTCCAAGCCTCAAGATGATGTTCATTTTGCGGACTATTGGCGGATTAGGTCACAGGACACATGATACCAATCTACAACAGTTTGCGAGTGCAGTTCGAAACTAACCCCGCTTCTCGTTCGCCTGCCGTGCTGCCGCTGAGCTGAGGTGGATGCCCGGGTTGAAAAGCCTTGGTGCACGTTGCTGCGGCATGGATTGCGACCCTCTTGCGTCTATGAAGCTTCTAATCACACTCACAGTGGAGTGGCAGTCTCAGTTTCGACTCGCATTGGGCAAAATGACTGTGAGAATTACGGACTGTATCGCAAATCTGGCCTAGAGCCGCAAAGGTGGAACGAAATCTGGCAGGCGTTCATGCGGCGAGCAAGTCGAATTGCTCCGCAAATGGCGGCTGAAGATTGCGGGGCGCCATCCAGACATGACAACGCCATCATGGCAGCTGGGCCAGCTAATAAGCCGGGACCAGCCGCTGTTCGATCAGAGGCGCATTCATACAAAAGCGCAGGCCCGCCCTGTCATGGTGGACTTCGACTGTGGCATTGCACTGCATCGGCAGAACCCGCTGGAGGAGCATCGAGCCAAAGCCCTGATGCTGCGGTTCGGTCACCGGAGGCCCGCCTTGCTCTCGCCACTCCAGATGGAGTTCCCTGCCTCCCTCAACCTTGTTCACGCTCCACCGGAGCTGGACATAGCCTGTCGGAACCGAGAGAGCGCCGTACCGGACTGCATTCGTGGTCAGTTCGTGGAGTGCCATGCCGACCGGCACCGCCAGATCAGCCGCCAACTCGACCGGTGGACCGATCAGCATGAAGCGAGGCACTCGACTTTCGGCAAATGGCTTGAGTTCGTTAAGAGCGATCTCCCGCAGAGACGCAGTCTGCCAATAGTCCTCCGTCAGCAGGTTGTGGGTCTTTGCCAAAGCGGCGATGCGGTTTGAGACCGAGCGGTAGAATTGCTCGAAGCTGTCGGTGGACCGGCCTGTGGAACCGACGAGCCCCTGGACCATGGCCAGCGTGTTCTTGACCCGGTGGTGAAGCTCACGCACGAGCAGGGCCTGCCGTTGCTCGATCTGCCGAGCGGCCTGCAGCCGCTCATCCCGCTCGGCAATCTCCCGACGCAGCTCCAGTTGCGACATCACCTGTCGCGCGAGCATCGTCAGACTGGAAGCCTGCTCCTCTGTGAGGTCACGGGGCACATGATCGAGCACACACAAAGCACCCAAGGGCATCCCATCGGGCGTTCGCAGCACCGCCCCGGCATAGAAGCGCAGGCGCGGCTCCCCGGCCACCAACGGGTTATGGTCAAAGCGCGAATCCCCGGTCAGGTCCGGAACCACGGTCAGCCCAGGCTGAAGCATGGCGCTGAGGCAGATCGAGCGGTCGAGCGGCGTCTCGCGCACCCCGAGCCCCACCTCGGCCTTGAACCATTGTCTGTGCTCGTCGATGAGGCTGATGAGAGCAACGGGCGTTTGACAAGCACGGGCGGCAAGCTGCACCAGATCATCGAACGCAGGCTCGGGGGGCGTGTCGAGAACCCGGTAGCTGCGCAGGGCTGCGAGCCGGTCATGCTCTGTCCAGGAAGGGAGCCGTTGATCGTTCAACACGAGCCCGTTATCACAGGAACCACACGTGTGAACGTGCAGGTTGTGCTCGGGTTCAACCTAAAGCGGCCTTGTCCCAAAGCAATTCAGGGGCAGCCTGGCAGAAGCTGCTGGCACGCTTCGACCAGTACCGCAGGCGGGACTGGCTTCTCGATCCAGGTGATGTGCTGAAATTCAGAGAGAAGCTGCCGATCCTCGTGGTGGCCTGAATAGATCAGGAACGGCACCTCACGGCGGCTAAGCTCCAGAGCGATCTCGCGGCAGGGACCGTCCTTCAGAGCCGCATCCAGAACGGCCGTGTCGGGCGTTGCGGTCCGGAGCCATTCCAGGGCAGCGGCACAGGTCGTGAAGGGACCAGCCACGTCATAGCCCGCATCCTGCAACTCGTCCTGGAGGTTGAGCGCGATCAGGGCTTCGTCCTCCGAGACGAGGACAAGCGGTCTGCTGCTGGCCTGCTTGGTCATCCAATAAGTCTTCGCCGATCCGGTTTGAATCTAGCCTGAACGGGCAAGCTTGGCGATAACTTGTGTTAACTCAGCCGCCCTCCCCCAGATCTCCCGCCGATGATGTGGAAGCTCAGGATCATCAGAGGTAGAAAGCTGTGAAGGAGTAGAGGGAACTCCTATCCTACACCTTTGTTGGCCTGACACCCCCTCCTTCGAGGACAGAGTTGATGATCTGCCAATACTGCCATCAGGACGTGAAGGACCCCTGCCATGACATGCAGGAGATGCGCCAGCGAGCTATGAGCCACATGGAGCGCTGCGAGAAGGCTCTCCAAGACGGCATGAGCAGCAGAATCAATCCCAGCGACGGCCAGAGCGCGGGGAGCATATGAGCTTGAAAACCGGCGCGCTCCTGCCCGGTGTCGCGATGTTGCTCGAACTAACCAAAGAGCAATTAAGGGTCCTGAGACGTGCTCTTGAGGCGAGAGCGCGCGACATGCACATGCGCTTGGGAAGCGAACCCGGCGATGAGGGATTTCGGCGCGAGGCGATGCTCGCCACACAGCTTCTCCGGCAAGTAGAAGCCCTGGAAAGACGTGCTGATCGCCGGGTCTGGGACATGGGCGGTGTGGAGTCCCTGCCTGAAGAAGATGAGACTTGACCGGCGCAAGCCAGGCGACTGTCCTTCAAGACCGTTCCGCAAGTCCCACACGGCTGCATAGGCAAGATTGGGAGGCTGAGTTCGACATGGCGAAGAACCCCTGGTTGAGCCTCTGGCTCAGCGCTGCAAACACCTGGGCCGGTGCGGCCCGTGGCTTCTGGGCGGCGGAGCTGCACCGTCAGCAGAAAGCGATGGTGAACGAGATGACCCGACCGGCAGCGCGCCCGACTCGTAAATCCCCGTCCGCGAAGAAGGCATCATCTAAGGCGCGGAAGAAGTCCAAAGGCTAACTGGGTCGCCCGATCAGGCGCTCTGCCCCTCTCGCACCTCGTAGTGGCGCGAGCGATGATCGTAGCGGGTCAGGAGAGCGCGAGCGGCATCGGGGACATACGCAGCCTCGTAATCCTCGCCCGCAAAGCTCTTCACCGCATCAAGCGTGGCGAACCACATGATTGTCATGAACTCGACCTCCCCGGCAGGCTCGAACGGACGGCGAAATAGCTCGATCCGCTCGAAGCCCACAATCTGCTTGGCAAGGATGCCAGGAAAGACCTCGGCCCGGAGCAGCGTTTCATAGGCATCTGCATTTTGAGTTGTGGTCCAGCCATGCCAGATGCGCGCGATCATTCTTGGCAACTCCCCCTCTTGTCTTCAAAGCGAGGCTGACCTGACACCTAACCGAGCTTGGCATTCACAGAGGCCCTGAGGTCAGGGACCTTTAACTCTAATCCTGTTTGCACCTCCAGGAAATGCTGACGGGATTTCCGTTCGACGATAGTCGCAGGTTGTCCTGTAGCCGCCAAGCTCAGAGGATCGGCGCTGGGCGCTTATGGGCACCGCGTGCGGCCTACAGATGCTGCTCCGCACAGGCTGTGGTATGCTCTGATGGTGGTCGGTTTACTGCATCACGTCTTCTAAGCGCCGGAGGTTCGGTCATGGCCCACCGCG
>NZ_QDAH01000045.1 GCF_003075415.1 Microvirga sp. KLBC 81 | reverse complement strand
GATGAACTGCCAAATGATGCGGGTCATCTCGTCGCCGTCGAGTTCGACGACCGGATTGGCAACCTTGATCTTCGCCATGATCTCACCTTGCGCTTCTTGAGGAACTGGAACAGGCCTGCCGGCGGCAGGCGGTTACCGGGGGCTATAGCGCGGTTGTGGCCGGTGGGGAAGGTGGGGGGAGGCCCGGAATTCAGCGCTTTCTCACGCTATGCGGACTTTTCCTTACCTCGATGCAGGGCGTGAGGGCGAAAAGCGTGTTGTCCATGGTGGCCTTGGTCCTCACGGTTTTGTCCGTTCTCCGGCGCTGAGCCAGGGCTGCCGTCGCCCTAAGAATGCCCGGTCGCAGCTGCAGGCTCCCCGACCCATTCGTTCATAACAGAGGTTGTGCGCCCGGCAGGCTGCATCGAAGGCGTCCTCCGGCACGCCCCGCTTGATATCCCGAGACCACGCCAATTGCCGTGGAAGAGGGTGGGAACGGGGTGCGCGATCCTGGCCGTGGAGGAGGCGGCCATCGTCAGGCCTGAGGAGAGAATCGCCAGACCGGCAATAGGAAGAGTGGAACGCGGCCAGGACAGTTTGGCTCTCCAAGGAAGAAGGTGGGTGCATGACGTAGCAGACTGAAGAAAAGTTCTGTGTGGGTTTCTGTCCCAACAGTAAGAATAACTGCCTTCAATGTGTGCTTACGCACGGAAAAGCAAGCGTGGCCGAAGTGAGATCCTCTTATTCCGATGGCTTTTCACAGGGCTGGTTCGACGTGTCTGGGGCTGTGAAACGCTGCTCACCTTGAGCAATCGGAAATTTTACTTCGATGTCAAAGAGGAACTGAAATGCGTCTTGCCATTCTTCTCGGGGCGACGGCTCTTGTGCTCGCCGGCTGCCAAACGGCGGAACAATCCATGTCAAATGCCGAGGCTGTCTGCCAGGAGACGGGTCTGAAGCCGGGGACCAAGACCTACACGCGCTGCGTCAACGCCAGCTACCGCAACAACGTGGCCCAGTCGAACACGGCGGCCAATCAGGCGGCTGCCGGTGCCGCTGCCGGCGTCGTCGGCGGTGCGGTGATCGGAGCAGCTGTGGCCCGTCCGCATTACTATTGCGGCTGGGGTGGTTGCTGGTAACGGCGGCGTTCGCAGCCCTGCAAAAGAGAAGCCTCCCGGGGAACCCAGGGAGGCTTTGTCTTGGGTGAGCCGATGATCGCTTAGAACGGATAATGCTGGTTCGGATCCTCGATGGTGATCCAGCGCAGGTCCGTGAACTCGTCGATGGCTGCCTTGCCGCCGAAGCGGCCATAGCCGGAGCCTTTCACGCCGCCGAAGGGCATTTGCGCCTCGTCGCCGACGGTGGGGCCGTTGATGTGGCAGATACCGGACTGGATACGCTTGGCGACCTGCAGGGCGCGCTGGATGTCACGTCCGAACACGGCGGAGGAGAGGCCGTATTCCGTGTCGTTGGCGACGCGGATCGCTTCCTCCACTCCTTTCACGCGGATGATGCTCTTGGCGGGGCCGAAGGATTCCTCCTCATAGATGCGCATGCCCGGAACCACGTTGTCGACGAGCGTCGCTTCCATGATCGTGCCGTTGCGACTGCCGCCTGTCGCGAGCGAACCGCCTTTCGCGACCGCGTCCTTCACCAGCCGCTCGACGCGTTCCGCCTCCTCGGCGCTGACGATGGAGCCGAGCACCACATGCTCGCGGGGATTGCCGGCGGGCAGGGCCTTGGCCTTGGCGGCGAGTTTCGCGACGAACTCGTCGGCCACCTTCTCGTCCACGATGATGCGCTCCGTGGACATGCAGATCTGGCCTTGGTTGAGGAAGGCCCCGAAGGCTGCGGCATTCACGGCGGCATCGACATCGGCGTCGTCGAGCACGATGAGAGGCGCCTTGCCGCCGAGTTCCAGCAGAACGGGCTTCAGATGCCGCGCCGCGATCTCGGCAATGATTTTGCCGACGCGCGTCGAGCCGGTGAAATTCACTCGGCGAACGGCCGGATGGACGATGAGGGCTTCGACGACCTTCGGCGCATCGGCTGCCGCGTGTGTCACGACATTGATCACGCCTGCCGGAAAACCGGCTTGGGACAGAACTTCGCCGATGAGGCGATGCGTGCCGGGGCAGAGCTCGGAGGCCTTGAGCACCAGCGTATTGCCGCAGGCGAGCGGCATGGCGACCGCACGGGTGCCGAGGATCACAGGAGCATTCCAGGGAGCCATGCCGACGCAGACGCCAGCCGGCTGGCGAATGGCGAGCGCGGTCGTGCCCGGCTTGTCGGAGGGGATGACTTCGCCCGTGATCTGCGTCGTCATCGCGGCGGCCTCGCGCAGCATGTTCGACGCGAGCATCACGTTGAACCCGGCCCAGGGCGCGGTGGCACCGGTTTCCTTCACCATCAGCTCGGTGAACCGCCCGGCATTCGTCTGCATCAGATCGGCGGCTTTCAACAGGAGAGCGCGCCGTTCGCCCGGTCCCGTTTCCGACCATTGCGGAAAGGCAGCCGCCGCCGCTTCGATCGCCCTGTTGGCATCCTCGACACCGCCGGCGGGCGCGCGCGTGGCGACCTCGCCCGTCACGGGATCGCGCCGCTCGAAGGTCGCGCCGCTCTGGGCTGTCGCGTCCTGGTCGCCGATGAGTAGCCTTACGTCCATGCTGTCCTCCCTTTACACGCCATCTGAAGAGGCGCGGTGATATCGTTCGAATCGATATTAGAGCGGTTCATTCGCTGAGGCGAAAGCCCCGGCGATGGACATGGCCCTGGAGCATCGTTCTTGCGGAAAGCCGGGTCCCCTTTTCGCTGACGCGGCCCTTCGGGTCGCTGACGCGGATCTCCGGTTCCGCACGGGGCGCTAGGCGCGGCGCTTCGTTTGGCGTTATGGAAGGGGGCATCCTGTCTGCCCCTCGGGCCAGATCTAAATTCAAAGACGCATCATGATCCGCCCCATCATCGTCCTCGTGGAACCGCAGCTTGCCGAGAATATCGGCATGGTGGCGCGCGCCATGGCCAATTTCAGCCTCTCGGAACTGCGTATCGTCGCGCCGCGCGACGGTTGGCCTAGGAAGGGGGCGCATTCGGCGGCATCAGGCGCGGTGCATGTTCTGGAGGGGGCGAAGCTCTACGACACCGTGCGCGAGGCCATCGCCGATCTGAACTTCGTCTTTGCCACCACGGCGCGGGAGCGGGGGCAGATGAAACGGGTCTTCGGACCTGACGAGGCGATGGTCGAGACCCACCGGCGGGGCGCGGAAGGGCAGCACATCGGCATCATGTTCGGGCGCGAGCGCACAGGCCTGGAGAACGACGAGGTCTCGCTGGCGGATGCCATCATCACCTTTCCGGTCGACCCGCAATTCTCGTCCCTGAACTTGGCCCAGGCCGTGCTGCTCGTCTCTTACGAATGGTACAAGCTCGCCACTGGCGGGGCGCTGCCGTTCTCCGGCGAGAGGCTCTCGCCGCCCGCACCGCGCGAGATGGTGACCTCGTTCTTCGACTATCTCGAAGCCGAGCTCGATGCAGTGAACTTCTACCCCGAGGACAAGAAGCCGACCATGACCCGCAACATGCGAGATATCTTCCACCGGCTCGAGATGACGGAGCAGGACGTGCGCACCCTGCGCGGGGCGATTCGCGCTCTTGCGGAAGGGCGCCGGTTGAGAAAGTCTTAAAGATCTTCTGCTCTAATGTTGCCAGGAGCCCTTCTTGCTCCGCACATTCTGATCTGAGATCGCCATGCGCCGCTCGCTGACTGCCCTCGTTGTCCTCGGTTCGTGCCTCGCCGCTCCGGCGGCCATCGCAGCCTCGCCGCCGCAGCAGCCGGAGAAGGGGCCGGGTGGGTCGGACTACAAGATCGCGGAGGTGGTCAAACGCGGGACCGGCACCGTCAGCTCGGGGGCTTACGTCTTCCATGGCAATGATACGCCCGCAGCGCCGCGTCCGGTCGTGGTGTTCTTCCATTCCTGGGGGGCAGTGAATCCGGCCCTCTATGGCGGCTTCATCGATCATCTGGCCCGCAAGGGCTATCTCGCCATCTTCCCGCGCTTCCAGGAAGTGAACCGCTCCCGCCCTGCCGATGCGACGGCGCGGGCGGAGGCTCTGATCCATGATGCATTGGCGGCTATGGCCAATGATGCCCAGGCACGCCCCGATCTGAACCGCGTTGCCTTCATCGGCCATTCCGCCGGCGTGCCGATTGCGCTCAACGTGGCGGCGGCTGTCGAGGAGACCAAGCTCCCTGCGCCCAGGCTGATCTTCGGCCTCGTGCCGGGCGGCATCGCCTCGAACGAGAAGGAGCGCGGCATCATGCTACGCGACCTCTCGACCGTTGATGACCGGACCCTGCTGATCACCATGAGCGGCGATAGGGAGCACCTGCCGAGCGACCGCGCGTCCCGCCGGATCTTCGAGGCGACGAGCGCGATCCCGGCCACCCGCAAGCTCTTCATGCGCGCAAGCTCGGACGATCACGGCTATCCGGCGCTCACCGCGACCCTGGCCTCGCCCGGTTCACCCAAGCCCGAATATGATGCCGCTGCGATCAAGCTCCCGCCCGATCCGCCCCGCGACCCGAAGCAGAAGAATACCTGGAAGTGGAGCGCCGACATGGCGCTCTCCGGCCCCCAGACCATCCTGACCCAGCAGCTCGGGAACAACGGCATCGACACCCTCGATTATCTCGCCTTCTGGAAAACCTTCGAGATGGCGGCCGAGGCTGCCTTCGTTGGCAAGGATGCCGCCGCTCTCGCGCGTGATCCGAAATTCGTGGACATGGGCAACTGGAGCGACGGCTGGCCCGTGCGCCGCCTCTCGGGGCAGATGCCGAAAGCGGAGGGGCAGGAGGAGAAGCCGGAGCGGGGGCCGCGCCGCAAGCTCAACATGTCTCCCACCGAGAACAAGCAGGGACTGAACGATTTTCTGAAGCAGGTTCGTTCGTAAGGTTTGCCGATGCGTATCGATCTTCTGGCCGGGGCGTCCTATAACTCGGCTGTCATGCCTTCTCCCGTTCCCACCATCCTCGTCTTCGATTCCGGCCTCGGCGGCCTCACAGTGTTCTCCGAGGTCCTGAAAGCTCGTCCCGATGCCCGCTTCGTCTATGCGGGCGACGATGCCGCTTTTCCTTATGGACGGTTGAGTGAGCAGACGATCATCGTCCGGGTTCTGGCAGTCATGGAGAGGCTGATCGGCCTTTATGATCCGCAGCTCGTGGTGGTCGCCTGCAACACGGCCTCGACCATCGTGCTGCCGCATCTGCGTGAGCGTTTTTCCGTGCCTTTCGTCGGCACCGTCCCGGCCATCAAGCCGGCGGCCCAGGCGACCCAGACGGGATACATCACGATGCTGGCGACATCGGCCACCGTGACGCGCGAATACACCCGCGATCTCGTCCAGACCTACGCAGCCGATTGCAAGGTCAATCTCGTAGGCTCACGCCTCCTAGCGGGCTTCGCAGAGGCGGAGCTGGCGGGAAACCCAGTTTCCGATGAAGAGCTGATCGAAGAGCTTCAACCTTGCTTCATCGAGGACGAGGGCGGCCGGACGGATGTGGTGTCGCTCGGCTGCACCCATTATCCGCTGCTCCTGCCGCGCCTCCAGAAGCTCGCGCCCTGGCCCGTGACCTGGATCGACCCGGCTCCGGCCATCGCCCGCCGTGTAACCCAGCTCATCGGCTCACCTATTCCGGGGCATGAAGCCGATGAGAACGAGGCTCTGGCGGTCTTCACAGGTGGGGCGGGCATCACGGCAGCCTTCCGCGAGGCCTTGCGTGCCAAAGGCCTGCCGGTCGTGATGATCGAGGATATGCCGCTCCTCCAAGGGTGAGGCGGCTGCGGGCCCGCCTTGATTGACTTATGCCCCGTTTTCTCTTACATCCCTCCCGTTCACGCGGTCCTCACGGGCCGCGTAACTTTTTACGCTCCCGTGGCCCGGCTTTCAGTCGGCCTGTCGTCCCGTCCCTCGAGACGGCCCTTTGGGCCTCCTCGGGATGAGGGGAAGAGGAGGGCGCGTTCCTCGCAAATTCGACACAGAAGAGGAACAGCGATGTCGAAGCGCATTCAGGCCAAGCACAAGCTTGACCGCCGCATGGGTCAGAACATCTGGGGCCGCCCGAAGAGCCCCGTGAACCGCCGCGAATACGGCCCCGGCCAGCACGGCCAGCGCCGCAAGGGCAAGCTCTCCGACTTCGGCACGCAGCTGCGCGCCAAGCAGAAGCTGAAGGGCTACTACGCCAACATCACCGAGAAGCAGTTCCGCCGCTACTATGCGGAGGCTATCCGCCAGAAGGGCGACTCCGGTGAGAACCTGATCGGTCTGCTCGAGCGCCGTCTCGACGCGATCGTCTATCGCGCGAAGTTCGTTGCGACCCCCTTCGCCGCCCGTCAGTTCGTCAACCACGGTCACGTGAAGGTCAACGGCCGCCGCGTGAACATCCCGAGCTATCTCGTGAAGGCTGGCGACGTGATCGAGGTGAAGGACAAGTCCAAGCAGCTCGAGGTCGTGGTCGTTGCGTCGCAGCTCGCCGAGCGTGACGTTCCGGACTACATCGAAGTCGATCACTCCAAGATGACGGCTCGTTTCACCCGCATCCCGACCCTCTCCGAGGTGCCGTATCCGGTGCAGATGGAACCGAACCTCGTGATCGAGTTCTATTCGCGCTAATTCTTGCGAAGTCGATCTCAAACTGAAAAGGCCGCCCGATTGGGCGGCCTTTTTGTTTTCGGGTGAGGCTTACTGCTGGGGGGCGGCGCCGCGCGGGCCGGAGCCCATCGGATCGTGGTGCCTCATCTCCGCCCGGCGACCGTGGTGACCGTCGCGGCCACCGCGACCGTGGCGCTGGCGCCAGCCCAAGCCGTCCTCCACGGCCTCACGCATGAGGCGCGGAGCGACGCGCTTCTGGTCTTCGCTGAACGTATCCCAGAGGGGGCGCAGAGCCGTGGCGATGGCCGACGAGGTCTGGGCGCGCTCGGTCATCATGGTGCTGCGTTGCTCGAAGCGCTGCATGAAGTCTGCCGAACGGCGCTGCTCGCGGTTCTCGCGGAACTGCGTCATTCGCGTATAGCGCTGGTTGGCGGCGTTGCGGATGGCGATCTCCACCGGGCTCCAGATCCTTTCCTGATCGGCAGTGAGCTTCAAGCCAGCCTTGATGGACGCGATGCGGGCATCGACGAAGCGGTTGAAGTCATCCTGCGACATGCGGGGCTGAGCCTCCTCCTGAGCCTGTGCCGCCGGAGGCTCGGCGGGGGCCTGCGCCTGGGCGAAGGCATAGGTGCCGACGCCGGCGAGCATGGCGGCAGCGGTCGCGAGGGTGGCGATTGTCTTCATACGGGTATCCTCCTTGAACACCGATGAGGATGAGATTGCTCCCATCCTGCTCACGGCCGGATGACTCCCGCATGAAATTTTCGTCATGTTGGAAGGATCAGCCCAGGCGCTTCAGGAAACCCGCGAAGCGCATCAGGCCTTCGGGCCAGGGGCCGTGGCCGCTGTCCGTATTGAGGTGTCCGGCGTCGCCAGCGTCGACGATGGCCGAACCCCAGGCATAGGCGATGTCCTCCGCCTTCTCGTAGTCGCAATGCGGGTCCGTACGGCTTGCCACGAGCACCGAAGGGAAGGGCAGGGGATCGCGTGGGATCGGTGCGAAGGCGCGGTCGATGGCAGGGATGAAATCAGGTCTCTCCACATCCGGCATGCTGACCAGAAAGGCGCCCTGCACCTTGTTTCGGGGGAGAAGTGGAGCCGCATGGACGATGGCCAGAACGCCGAGGCTGTGACCGACCAGAACCACGGGCCTTTCGGCGCGCTTCACGTCTTCGGCGATGCGCTCCACCCATTTCTCCTTGTCGGGGGCATCCCAGTTCTCCTGCTCGACCCGCCATGCGGTCGAGAGCTGACGCTCCCATCGGCTCTGCCAATGGTCGACGCCGGAGTTTTCATAACCGGGGACGATGAGGATGTCGCAATCGGAGGTTTTCATGTCCCCGAGATAAAGGCGCACCCTTACCGGTTCAAGCGCTGCGCTTGAACTCCACCGTTTCGGCGCGCTTGAGTGCGGCTTGTCTCTCGGCGATGTAGTCGCGGGTCAGGGGCACCGCATCGTTGCGCTTGGCCAGCTGAATCTGGAACACCACCGCATCCTGCCAGCGGAAGGCGGATTCCGACATGGCAAGGTAGCATTCCCACATCCGGCAGAAGCGCTCGTCGTAGAGCTTCAGCGCCTCGTCCCTCTGAGCCAGGAAACGCTCGCGCCAAGCCTGGAGCGTATAGGCGTAGTGCAGGCGCAGGATCTCGATATCCGTCACCACCAGTCCCGCGCGCTCGATGGCGGGCATCATCTCCGAGAGCACCGGCAGGTGGCCGCCGGGGAAGATGTAGCGGGCGATCCAGGCATTGACCGGGTAGGGCGTGCCGGACCTTCCGATGGTGTGAAGGAGCATCACCCCATCATCCTTCAGCAGCTTGCGGCAGGTCTCGAAATAATCGTCATACGACGCCGGGCCCACATGCTCGAACATGCCGACCGACACGATGCGGTCGAAGCTGCCGGTCGTGGCACGGTAATCCTGAAGCTCGAACTTCACCCGCTCCGCGAGGCCGGCGGTGGCGGCGCGCTTGCGCGAGACTTCCAGCTGCTCCTCCGACAGGGTGACGCCCTTCACCGAACCCGCGCCAGCCACCTGAGCCAGATAAAGCCCCATGCCGCCCCAGCCGGAGCCGATATCGAGCACGCTGTGGCCGCGCTCCACCAGGAGCTTCGCCGCGATGTGTCGTTTCTTGGCGGCCTGAGCCTCTTCGAGGCTTGCATCCGGGTGGTCGAAATAGGCGCAGGAATACTGCCGGTCGCTATCGAGGAATAGGGCGTAGAGCCGCCCGTCGAGATCGTAGTGATGAGCGACATTCCGCTTCGAACGCCGAGCGTCGTTTTCGCCGCGCATCGTCAGCCAGGCGCGGATCTTCCGTAAGCGGTGGAAGGGCAGCTCGTTGAACTCGCCATGCGTGTCCTGAAGAAGGAGCTGGAGCAGGTCCAAGATACCGCCCTGCTCGATGATGAGCCTGCCGTCCATGAACAGCTCGCCGAGCTTCAGTTCAGGGTGGAGGCAGAGAGCCGTCTGGGCCGCGGTATCCGTGAACCGGATGGCGACTTCCGGAAATCCGCCATCGCCGAAGGTGAAGGTCTGGCCCTTGGCGGTGGTCATCGTGAGGGTGCCCCGCTTCACGGCACGCGTGAAGGCGGTGGCGAGGATCTTCTCTGACAGCATGGTCTCAATCCCCGTGCCGTTGATCTCCTGCACGGGGATTGTCGCGCGTTAGGCAAAAATGTCCAGGCCTGGAGTTATGCCCCAGCGGAACCGAAGACCCGCGTGAAGATCGTATCCACATGCTTGAAATGGTAGCCTAGGTCGAAGCAGGCTTCGATCTCCTCCGGCGTCAGGTACTTCGTCACGTCCGCGTCATTCTTGAGAAGCGTCAGGAACTCGCCTTCGCCACGCCAGACCGGCATGGCATTGCGCTGTACGAGGCGATAGGCATCCTCGCGGGAGGCGCCTTTCTGGGTCAGCGCCAGCAGAACGCGTTGCGAGTGAACGAGGCCGCCAAGGCGGTCCAGGTTCTTCTGCATGTTCTCCGGATAGACCACGAGCTTGTCGATGACTCCCGTGAGGCGCGCCAGCGCGAAGTCCAGGGTCACGGTCGCGTCGGGGCCGATCATGCGCTCGACGGAGGAGTGGGAGATATCCCGCTCGTGCCAGAGCGCCACGTTCTCCATGGCGGGCAGCGCATAGGCGCGCACCATGCGGGCGAGGCCGGTGAGGTTTTCCGTCAGCACCGGGTTGCGCTTGTGCGGCATGGCGGAGGAGCCCTTCTGGCCCGCCGAGAAATACTCTTCCGCCTCCAGAACCTCGCTGCGCTGCAGATGGCGTACTTCCGTCGCCAGGCGCTCGATGGAGGAGGCGATCACGCCGAGCGTCGCGAAATACATGGCGTGACGGTCGCGCGGGATCACCTGGGTCGAGACGGGCTCGACCTGGAGACCCATCTGCTCGGCCACGTATTCTTCCACGCTCGGGTCGATATTGGCGAAGGTGCCGACCGCGCCCGAAATGGCGCAGGTGGAAATCTCGCGCTGGGCCTCGATGAGGCGCAGCTTGCAGCGCTCGAATTCCGCATAGGCCTGGGCGAGCTTGAGGCCGAAGGTGGTGGGCTCGGCATGGATGCCGTGCGAGCGGCCGATGGTCGGCGTCATCTTGTGCTCGAAGGCGCGGCGCTTGATGGCGGCGAGCAGCTCGTCCATGTCGCGCAGCAGGATGTCGGTGGCGCGGGCGAGCTGCACGTTGAAGGTGGTGTCGAGCACGTCGGACGAGGTCATGCCCTGGTGGACGAAGCGGGCCTCGGGACCGACGATCTCGGCCAGATGCGTGAGGAAGGCGATGACGTCGTGCTTCACCTCACGCTCGATGGCGTCGATGCGCTCCACGTCGAAGGTGGCGTTCGAGCCCTTCTCCCAAACCTTCTCCGCCGCCTCCTTCGGCACGATGCCGAGATTGGCGAGCGCCGTGGTGGCGTGAGCCTCGATCTCGAACCAGATGCGGAACTTCGTTTCGGGCGACCAGATGGCCACCATCTCGGGACGGCTATAGCGGGGGATCACGGGACTTCTCCTGCGGACGGAATGCTGGGTGATGGCTATGTGATGACCGAGGAGAAGGCAAGGGATGGAAGGCCTTGCGAGTGACATCTCACGATCTAGGGACAGCTTTTGATAAAGGAGCCCCCTGGACGACCCATCTCGGGAATTGTAACGGTATATGGATTATTTTCCTCACGAGAAGAGAACCATGGCCGTCCTGACCGTTACCCCGCGTTCGTCCGAAGACTTTTTCCGCATCAATGCATTTTTCTACGGGGTGGGGCAGGGATCCGTTCGCTACAGCTCCGAGTCGGTGATCGTCCTCGGAACGCCCGATCTGAACCGGGTCGTGCTCAACGGAACCCGGCTCCAATATGACCTGACGCAGGAGAATGCGTGGGCGGGCGGCATCGTCACGAGCATCACGCTCTGGGATCGTGCCTATGAAAAGAGGATTGCCGTGATTAGCGGCCTGAGCATCGAATTGAGCGATCTCGGTCCGAGGTTCGGCACATCCATTTACAGCGTAGGCGGCTTGGTGAGCTATCTCTTCAGCGGTTCCGACTATCTGTTCGGCAGCGGCTACGGCGAGTCACTCTTCGCTTACGACGGAAATGACACTGTGATTGCCGGTGCGGGCGATGACGATATCGCACCGGGTGCAGGCAACGATACTGTCAATGGCGGCGCGGGTTACGACTTCCTGACCTACTGGAACTATGAGGTGGTCGGCGGTAACGACACCACCCCTGGCGCGGTCATCGACCTGCAACTGACCAGCGTCGTGGATCCCTGGGGCGGCACCGATCAGCTCGTTTCCATCGAGGGCGTCGAGGGCACGGCCTATGCAGACACCTTGACTGGTAATGACAGAGACAACTCGCTCTACGGTCTTGAAGGCAACGACCATCTCATCGGTCTCGGTGGCAACGACTTCTTCGTAAGCGGACAGGGTGTCGACACGGTCGAGGGCGGCGGGGGATTCGATACGGTTTCCTACGCCGATTATGCCGGAGCCGGCTCTATCGATGTCGATCTTGTGGCGGGCACGATTAGGGAGGCATGGGGCACCACGGACAATGTTTCCGACATCGAAGCCGTTCGCGGAACAGGCAATGGTGACAAGTTCCTGGGCAGCGATGCGGATGAAAACTTCCAGGGCATGGGTGGCAGCGACACCATTGATGGAGGAGAAGGGGACGATACTGCTTCCTACTCGGCCGATAAGACCCGCGGGGGATTGTCGGGCGTGTCGGTGGATCTTGCCGCGGGAACAGCGCGTGACGGCTTTGGGTCGAGTGATATCCTTATCAGCATCGAAAAAGTCTTCGGCACAGCCTTTGCGGATACTCTCTATGGAAGCGGCCTAGCGAACACCCTGAGCGGAGGTTCTGGCAATGATCGGCTCGATGGCCGAGGCGGGGCCGACGTGGTTGACGGGGGCGTCGGTAACGATAGCCTCACGGCAGGAACGGGTAACGATTGGCTTTATGGCGGTACAGGCAAGGACACATTGGTCGGCGGCAGCGGCCGGGATGGGTTCGTGTTCGACACCAAGGCGTCTGCCGCCAACATCGACAAGATCACTGACTTCAGCGCTCGCGATGACACGATCTGGCTTGATAATGCCGCGTTCACGAAGCTCAAGCTCGGTGGGCTCAGCGCATCAGCTTTTCATATCGGGACTATGGCGCACGATTCCAGCGACCGGATCATCTATGACAAGGCTACGGGAGCGCTTTACTACGATCCCGACGGAACCGGTCTCGCAGCTCAAGTGAAGTTCGCCCTTGTGGGGGCCAACAAGGCGCTGACATCCTACGACTTCTACGTCTATTGATGCTCCAACAGGGGTGTTAAACCCATGCGTTCAACACCCCCTCAACGCTCAATCATTTCTATGAATGATCGAGCTCCGTCCCAAGCGGCAGAGCTTTCGTTCATCCTGTCCGCCGCATAGCTTTGTTCTTATCGTGCCTTCGCGGCTGCCTCGCGAATGGCCGCGATGTTGGGAGCGTAGGCCGAGGGGCCGCCCTTGAAGATAGCGGAGCCCGCCACCAGGACGTTGGCTCCGGCTTCCGCCACCAGAGGCGCGGTTTCGGGGGTGACGCCGCCATCGATTTCGATATCGATGTTCCGGTTGCCGACCATTTCCCGGACGCGCCGCAGCTTCGGGCAGACGGAGGGGATGAAGGCCTGCCCGCCGAAGCCGGGATTGACGGTCATCAGGAGGATCAGGTCCAGGTCGTCGAGCACGGGCTCGATGGAGGCTTCGTGGGTGCCCGGATTGAGGACGATGCCTGCCTTCTTGCCCAGCTTGCGGATGGTCTGAAGCGACCGGTGGAGATGAGGGCCGGCCTCCGCATGAATGCTGATGATGTCCGCGCCCGCCTTGGCGAAGGCTTCGAGATACGGATCGACCGGGGCGATCATGAGGTGAACGTCGAAGACTTTCGACGTGTGCGGGCGGATCGCCTTCACGATGTCCGGACCCATCGTGATGTTCGGCACGAAATGGCCGTCCATGACGTCGATGTGGATCCAGTCGGCGCCGGCGGCGTCGACAGCGCGGATTTCCTCGCCGAGCTTCGAGAAGTCGGAGGCGAGAATGGACGGGGCGATGAGCAGAGGGCGTGTCATGAAAGCGGCGGTAGCACGCGCTTTCTCCAACGGCAACGGGCATTCGCGCCGCGCCCAAACCATTCTAAGACCACTTGGCTGGGGAGAGGCGTTTTTGCCTCTGGAAAGACGTGGACGGCCCTCCCGGATCGGGAGTAGAAGTCGTTCTGAAAAGGGCAAAAACCCTGGCTCTCCCGATGAGAGCACAACAGGACAGGCAGGGCTTCATGCGTAAGGATGTGGTTGTTCTTGGCGCCGGCATCGTCGGTGTGTCGATTGCCGTGCATTTGCAGAAACGCGGCCGTTCCGTTCTCCTGGTCGATAAGCGCAAGCCCGGTGAGGAGACCTCCTTCGGCAATGCGGGCCTGATCCAGCGGGAAGGCGTCTATCCTTACGGCTTCCCGCACGATTTCGGCGCGTTGCTGCGCTATGCGCTGAACAACAACATCGATGCCCATTATCATTGGAGCGCGATTCCCAAGATCGCGCCCTTCCTGCTCCAGTACTGGATGCATTCCCGCCCGGCCCAGCACAAGGCGATCGCGCGAATGTACGCGCCGCTCATCGAGCGCAGCGTCACCGAGCACATGGCATTGGCCGAGGAATCCGGTTCCACGCACCTCATCCGCCCAACCGGTTGGCTGAAGGTGTTCCGTGATGAGAAGAGCAGGGACGAGCAGTTTCGCGACGCCGAGAACGTGAAGCGCGATTTCGGCGTGAACTTCGACGCCCTCAACACAGAGGGGGTGGCCGAGCGCGAGCCTCACCTGAAGGTCGAGACCAAGGGCGGCATCCATTGGACGGACCCTGCCTCCGTCTCCGATCCCCATCTGCTGACCATGGGCTATGTCGGCCTGTTCGAGCGCCTTGGAGGCGAGCTGGCTGCCGGCGATGCCCGGACCCTTGAGGAAACCTCGACCGGATGGCGCGTCCAGACCGAGAAGGGGGCGGTGGAGGCTGGCGCCGTGGTCGTGGCGCTCGGCGCCTGGGCCGACGTGGTCACCAAGCGGCTCGGCTATAACCTGCCGCTCGCCGTCAAGCGTGGTTATCACATGCACTACAAGCCCGAGGGCAATGCGGTGTTGAACCGGCCGACCCTCGACTTCGACCGTGGCTACTTTCTGGCTCCGATGCAGAAGGGGATCCGCCTCACCACGGGCGCGGAATTCGCCGTGCGCGACGCGCCCAAGACGCCGGTCCAGCTCGACCGGGCCGAGCCCATCGCCCGGGAATTCTTCCCGCTCGGCGAGCGCGTCGATCCCGAACCGTGGATGGGCATGCGCCCCTGCACGCCGGACATGATGCCGATCATCGGCAAGGCTCCTCGCCACAAGAACCTGTGGTTCGGCTTCGGCCACGCCCACCATGGCCTGACCCTTGGTCCCGTCACGGGCCGCCTGCTCGCCGAGATGATCACGGGCGAGACGCCGATGGTCGATCCGAAGCCGTATCGGGTTGAACGCTTCTGAGCCTTCCAATCCTGGATTTTCTCGTCATGGCCGGGCTCGTCCCGGCCATCTCGATTTTGAGAAGCACTGTGCCCTTTTCATCGAGATCACCGGCACAGGGCCGGTGATGACATGGAGGATGGTTTCAGCACTTTAGTGCGCGAAGGCGTCCTAGCCTTTGACCAGCCCGCCGAACCTGTCCTTCCACGCTGCTTGCGCGCCAGGGAAGGGCAGGGCGGTGGCCTCGTAGACGCCGCGTGCGATGGCACGGGCCAGGCAATCGCCCGCGAGAGCGCCGATCTCGATGAAGTCCGCCGCCTCATCCTTCAGGGGCTTCTTGCCTGTCGCGGCGGCAAAGACCGTATCTCCGTCGTAAAGGGCGTGGGCGAAGCGCAGGCCCTTCGCGTGGCCGTCATGGGAAATGACAGCCAGCCGCTTGGCTTGCGCCTTGGTCAGCACGGCGTCCGTGGCGACGAGCGCGATGGTTGTGGAGATGGGCGGCGCGGCCTCCTGAGCGCGGCCTTTCCAGTTGAGCTTGCGCATCTCGGGCGTGATCCGACTCGGCAGCCCTAAGCCTCCGAACTCTTGGGCCTCCTCATAGGCTCCTGCCCAGAAATGCGGCCCGTCTCCGACCAGGGTGGAGGCCAGTGCGTTGACGATGACCAGCGCGCCGACCGTGTGGCCTGCGCTCGTCACCGCGCTCGCCGAGCCGAGGCCTCCCTTCAGATCGACCGTTGTCGCCCCATAGCCGCCGCCCGCCGTGCCGAGCGCGAAGTCGAGACCGGCGGCCTTGGCGGCCTCGTAGCCCAGCTCGCGATAGGGCGGATAGCGACCCCATTCCTTGTTGCCGCCGTTGAGGAGATCGAAGGTGATGGCTTGAGGCACCAGGGGAACGAGGGCAGGACCCACGGCAAAACCGATGCCCTTTTCCCGCAGGAAGGCCTGCACGCCGCCTGCTGCATCGAGACCATAGGCCGAGCCGCCTGAGAGGACGATGGCATTGACGCCCGGCACGACCTTGTCCGGCTCCAGCAGGTCCGTGTCGCGCGTTCCGGGAGCTCCGCCATTCACGGCATAGGAAGCGACCGCAGGCTCGTCGAACAGAACGGCCGTGACCCCGGAGCCGAGTTCCGGGTCGTGGGCATTGCCGACCCGAAGGCCTGCCACATCGGTGATGAGATTGCGCAAAGCTGTCATCCCTTAAGGCAACCGCAAAAGCGCCGGCTTCACAAGCAGGCGAGCCTTGCATCCACCAGCTTTCTCAAGAAGCCGGAAAAGGCTAGAAGGCCTCATGCTCAGCGTTTCCTTTCCTGCCGCGGCTCTCGGCGGCCTCATCAGCTTCTTGAGCCCCTGTGTCCTGCCGTTGGTCCCGCCATACCTGTCGTTTCTCGCAGGCACGACCTTCGACCAGCTGCACGCCGGGGATGATCGGGCCGTGCGCCGTCGTGCGATGCTGGCAGCTTTGCTCTTCGTGGCAGGCTTTGCGACCGTGTTCGTGCTGCTGGGCGCGACCGCTTCGGCCCTGGGCCAGGTAATCCGGCAGTACCTTGATGTCCTGAGTACGATTGCGGGCATCGCCATCATCATCATGGGCGTGCATTTCTTAGGCGTCTTCAGGCTCCATTTCCTCCACCGGGAGGCGCGCTTCCATGTGGAGAAACCCATCGGCCTGTGGGGCGCCTATGTGATGGGCCTTGCCTTCGCCTTCGGCTGGACACCCTGCATCGGCCCGGTGCTCGCGGCGATTCTGGCGGTGGCGGGATCGGAGGACAGCGTCTCCTACGGCGCCATGCTGCTCGCAGCCTATTCGGCAGGCCTCGGCATTCCCTTCCTGCTTGCGGCCTTCGCCATGAAGCCCTTCGTCGCCCTCATGAAGCGCATGCGCTCCCGCTTTGGCCTGGTCGAGAAGACCATGGGCGTTCTGCTGATCCTCACCGGCATCGCCTTTCTCACAGGGTGGATCACCAACATGTCCTTCTGGCTGCTTGAGACATTCCCGGTTCTCGGCAAGCTAGGGTAGGGCAGCACAGGAATCGGGTCGTTCTCCCGCTTCTGAGGTTGCAGAGTGATGGTCTCGACAGGGAGACCATCCATGACGTTTCAAATTCGCGGCCTTGAGGCAGAAGCCTTTGCCCCTCTTTTCCGGCTCAGCGACAAGGACCTTGAGTCCATTGGTGCCCAGCGGGTCTATGCGGACGAGGCCGATGCCTATCCCTGCCGGGTCTCGCTGACCCGTGTCCCGGTGGGCAAGGAGCTGCTGCTCGTCAACCATGTTCACCAGCCTGCGCCCTCGTCGCCTTATCGCGCCAGCGGGCCGATCTTCGTCAGCCGCTCGGCCACGACGGGCCATTATCTCGGCGAGCTTGCGCCCATCCTGAAGAACCGGCTCTTGTCCCTCCGCGCCTATGATGCTGCGGCCCTGATCGTCGATGCTGAGGTGGCTGAGGGTGAGACTGTGGTCGAGGTGATCGGGCGCTTCCTGGCCGATCCGCAGGTGGCTCACGTGGATGCGCATTTCGCACGCCGGGGCTGCTTTGCCGCCCGCATCGAGCGCGCCTGAGATCAGGCTATCACCTGATGGCCTGCGGCGGCGAAGAGCGCGGGCATAGCGGCAATCGGCTTCGCTCAAGGGATTTCATGAAAAAACCCGCCCTGTTGCCAGGGCGGGTCTGTTCGTTCGGCTTTAGGCCGATCGATTACATGCCAAGCTCGTTGCCGGAATAGTCGATCTTGCCGTCGGCACCCTTCTTCCAGACGTACATGATGTAGTCCGGACGGGTGATGTCGCCCTTCTTGTCGTAGGAGATATCGCCGATGACGGTCTTGAACGGCTTACCGGCCTTCATGATGTCAGCCATCTTCTTGCCGTCCGTGCTACCCGCCTGCTTGGCGGCCTCGACCAGGATCTGGGCCGCGGCGTAGCTGTAGAGGGTATAGGCTTCAGGCTCGAAGTTCTTGGCCTTGAACTTGGCCACTGCGTCCTTCGCGTTCGGGTTCTTGCGCGGATCCGGCGAGAAGGTCATCAGGGTGCCTTCGGCGCCCGGGCCGGCGATCGAGGTGAACTCGGCCGACACGATGCCGTCACCCGACATCATCGGGGCGTTGAGGCCCTGGTCGCGCATCTGGCGGATGATGAGGCCGGCTTCCGTGTGGAGACCGCCGAAATAGACGACGTCAACGCCGGCCTGCTTCAGCTTCGACACGAGAGCGGAATAGTCCTTCTCGCCCGGGTTGATGCCTTCGTAGACGACTTCCTTGAGGCCCTTGCCGTTCATGGCCTTCTGGGTCTCGTCGGCAAGGCCCTTACCGTAGGGGGTCTTGTCGTGGACGATAGCGACCTTCTTGCCCTTGAACTTGTCGGCGAGATAGCCGCCGGCAACGGCGCCCTGCTGGTCGTCGCGACCGCAGGTACGGAAGGTGTTCCACATGCCGCGCTCAGTGAACTTCGGGTTCGTGGAGGCGGGGGTGATCTGGACGATGCCGGCTTCCTGATAGACTTCCGAGGCCGGGATCGAGACACCGGAGTTGAAGTGGCCGACGACCATCTTCACACCTTCAGCGGCGAACTTGTTGGCAACGGACACGCCCTGCTTCGGATCGGACACGTCGTCGCCGATCACGACCTGGAGCTTCTGGCCATTGATGCCGCCAGCGGCATTGATGTCCTCGACAGCCTGCTCGACGCCGTTCTTCAGCTGAGCGCCGAAAGCCGCGTTCGGGCCGGTGATGGGGCCTGCAACGCCGATCTTGATCTGCGCGCTGGCTGCGCTGGAGAAGGCGAGGCCAAGACCAAGCGCCACGCCGGTCAACAGCATTTTTTTCATGAGGTCACTCCTCTGGGTGGTTTTATGGGCCCCTCTTCCTCGTGGGGCCGGTTTGACGGGGAACCCGTCATCCAAGGTAACATCATGCTGGTTTTTAAGCGGATGTCACCTGGGAATTTATTGGACTTAGCCCTTTGTAGCAGAAGCCTTTTCCCGCCAGGAAAACGGGCCGCTCCGCTCGTAGAGCCAGCGGTACTGCGTGGTCATCTGCCGGGCCCGGGTGTACTGGAACCCGAGGGAGCCGATGATCAGCATCACGATCGTGTCCACTGCGTAGTAGTGAACCGAGAGCAGGGTGCCCCCGAACAGCGCGAAGTGAATGAACCGGACGGCTGCGCCGAGGATGAAGAGATACAGGATCAGATTCCAGTACGGGCGCCAGGTGATGGCGATGGCCCGGCCGGTCATCCAGGCCCCCCAGCCGCCCATGATCACGGTGATGAGGAGGAAGAGCCAGATCGAGGGCTCTTCGTAAAGGATACCCTGCATTAGTGGTGCCCTCCTTCGAGATAGGCCGCGCGGACCTGCGGGTTTTCCAAGAGTTCCTTGCCGGTGCCGCTCATGGTGATGTTGCCGGTCACCATCACGTAGCCGCGATGGGCGAGCCTGAGGGCATGGTAGGCGTTCTGCTCCACGAGGAAGACCGTCATGCCGTCCTTCTCGTTCAGCTCTTTGACGATGGCGAAGATCTGCTTGACGATCAGCGGAGCAAGACCCAGCGACGGCTCATCGAGGAGGAGCAGGCGCGGACGGCTCATGAGCGCGCGGGCGATCGCCAGCATCTGCTGCTCGCCGCCCGAGAGCGTGCCGCCGCGCTGCTGAAGGCGCTCCTTCAGGCGCGGGAAGAGGGTGCAAACCCGCTCCAGATCCTGGTTGAAATGGGCCATGCCGTTGATGGCGGCGCCCATCTGCAGGTTCTCGAACACGGTCATACGCGGGAAGATGCGGCGGCCTTCGGGCGATTGCGCAATGGACAGTTGCGCGATCTCGTGGGTCGGCATCTTGGTGATGTCCCGGCCCGCATAGGTGATGGTGCCTTCACGGGCGCGCGGGTTGCCGAAGATCGTCATCATCAGCGTCGACTTGCCGGCGCCGTTGGCGCCGATCAGGGTGACGATCTCGCCTTCATGGACATCCATGTCCACGCCCTTGAGAGCGATGATGTTGCCGTAATAGGTCTTCACGCCGCGCACGCTCAGGAGCGGCTGACGGCCCGCATGGGCTGCGGTTTGTTGAATGCTTGCTCCAGCGGTCATGCGCCGATCTCCGCTACGACTTGCTGCACCTCTTCTTCATCCGCCACGCCGAGATAGGCGGCGATGACCTTGGGATCATTGCGCACCTCGGAGGGCGTGCCGTCCGAGATCTTCGTGCCGTAATCGAGCACCACCACGTGATCCGAGATCTCCATGACCACGGACATGTCGTGTTCGATCAGGAGGATCGAGGTGCCGTGATCCTTGCGGATCGAGAGCAGCAGCTGGTTCAGCTCCAGCGACTCGCGCGGGTTGAGGCCCGCCGCCGGCTCGTCGAGGCAGAGCAGGAGCGGATCCGTGCACATGGCGCGGGCGATCTCCAGACGGCGCTGGTCGCCGTAGGGAAGGTCGCCGGCCGGGTCGTCGGCGCGGTCGATGAGGCGGGTCTTCGCGAGCCAGAACTTGGCCTTCTCGATGGCCTCCTTCTCGGCCTTGCGGTAGCCGCCGAGCCCGAGGACGCCGAGGAAGGTGAAGCCCGAGGCGATCATGAGCGGGTTGTGCTGGGCCACCAGCAGGTTCTCGAGCACGGTCATGCCGGAGAACAGGCGGATGTTCTGGAAGGTGCGGGCGACCTTGGCCTTCCAGTTGATGTCGAAGCCCGGGAGCCTCTCCAGCAGCAGGTGCGATCCGTCCGGCTTACGCAGAGCGATCATGCCTTCAGTCGGCTTGTAGAAGCCGGTGATGCAGTTGAAGACCGTAGTCTTGCCCGCGCCGTTCGGGCCGATGAGCGCGGTGATGTCGCCGCGCCCGGCCTGGAAGGAGAGGTCGTTGACGGCAACGAGGCCGCCGAAGCGCATCGTGAGATGCTGTACGTCGAGGATGGGATCCTGCAGCCAACGCATTAGCCGTGTCCTTCCTTCACGAGCGAGCCGGAAATGGCCTTGCGCTCTTTCAAGATCACCGAGGGTTCACGTTCCGAGATCAGTCCACGCGGACGCCAGACCATCATCGCCACCATGCCGATGCCGAAGAGCAGCAGGCGGTATTCGTTCGGGTCGAAGCCCGAGCCGAACACGGCCTGGAGGAAGGTCAGGTTACGCAGGATCTCGGGGCCGCCGACCAGCACGATGGCGGCAATCGCCACGCCGATCTGGGAGCCCATGCCGCCGAGCACCACGATGGCCAGGATGATGGCCGATTCCAGGAAGTTGAAGCTTTCCGGAGAGACGAAGCCCTGGCGGACCGCGAAGAACGAGCCGGCAAAGCCGCCGAACATGGCGCCGAGCGCGAAGGCCGTGAGCTTGGTGTTCGTGGTGTTGATGCCGAGCGAACGGCAGGCGATTTCGTCCTCGCGCAGCGCTTCCCAGGCACGGCCGACCGGCAGCTTGCGAAGGCGCATGGTGACGAAGTTGGTGAGCAGAGCCAGTGCCAGGATGAGGTAGTAGAGGAAGACACCCCGGTGCATGGTGTTGAACTCAAGCCCGAAGGTGCTCGCGAATCCGTCTTCGCTATTCGTGAACGGAATGCCGAAGAAGGTCGCGCGTGGGATCGAGGAGATGCCGGCGCCGCCGCCCGTCAAGTCCACCCAGTTGATGAGAACGAGGCGGATGATCTCGCCGAAGGCGAGGGTCACGATCGCGAGATAGTCGCCGCGCAGGCGCAGCACCGGGAAGCCCAGGATGATCCCCCACATGGCGGCCAGGATGCCGGCCAGCGGCAGGCAGATCCAGAACGACAGGCCGAACGTGGTCGAGAGCAGGGCGTAGGAATAGGCGCCGACCGCGTAGAACGCGACGTAGCCGAGATCGAGCAGGCCCGCGAGGCCCACCACGATGTTGAGGCCCCATCCGAGCATCACGTAGGTGAGGATCAGAACGCCAAGATCGATCCAGTAACGGGACTCGCTGAGGCCGCCCTGAATCAGAACGATCAGGAACGGGAAGGCGAGCGCACTCCCCAGGAAGAACGGAAGAGCGAACTTGGACACATGCTGGAACGCGCTCGGCTCCGCATGAACCGGTTCGGTCGCCTGATGGGCGCTGGGCGTGGCCTGGCGATAGGCCTTCGTCGCCGTGAAGGCGTGAAGGAAGAGACGCAGGCCGAAGACCAGGGCGCACATGATGGCGACCAGGCCCCAGCGCTGGCTGAGGAACAGGTCTGCGCCGCTCTGCTCCGTCTTGTAGGAGAGGATCGGGATCGAGAGACCCAAGGTGATCAGGGCCGACTTGGCGGAGTCTTTCAGAGCAGCGGCGAGATCGAAGCGGCGGGTGACCGCATTCGTCTGCGCCGTTGTCGTAATGGAAGGAGCGTTCATGCTCGTTGCTCCTTAAACCTTCTCGACCTCAGGCCGTCCGAGAATACCGGAGGGCATGAAGATCAGAACGATGGCGAGGATCGAGAACGCGGCAACGTCCTTGTACTCGATGGAGAAATAAGCGGACCAGAAGGTCTCGATGAGGCCGATGATCAGGCCGCCGAGAACCGCGCCCGGGAGCGAGCCGATGCCGCCCAGAACCGCAGCCGTGAAGGCCTTCACGCCCGGCACGAAGCCGTCGTTGAAGCTCACGACACCGTAATAGAGCAGATACATGGTGCCTGCGACCGAGGCGAGCGCCGCGCCGATCACGAAGGTTAGCGAGATCGTGCGGTCCACGTTGATGCCCAAAAGCGATGCCATCTTGCGGTCCTGCTCGCAGGCGCGCTGGGCGCGGCCGAGCGAAGTCTTCTGGACAAGATACCAGAAGATCGTCAGCAGCACCGCAGTCACGGCCATGATGATGATCTGCTTGTAGGAGATCGCCACATTGTAGCCGCTCTCGCCCTGGAACAGCACGACCACGTCCTGCACCATGGGCGGGATCGGCTTGTTGCGCGCTCCTTGCGCCACCTGCACGAAGTTCGCCAGGAAGATCGAGACGCCGATGGCCGAGATCAGCGGCGCCAGGCGGAACGAGCCGCGCAGGGGCCGATAGGCGATGCGCTCGATGGCCCAGCCCCATAGGGAGGTGAGCACCATCGCGACGATGAGCACGATGAGAAGTGCCAGCGCGATGGATGAGATCCCGAGCCATGTCGTCAGGATCAGGAAGAAGATGAGCGCGACAAACGCGGAAAGCATGAAGACGTCGCCGTGGGCGAAGTTCACCATGCCGATGATACCGAAGACCATCGTGTAACCGATGGCGATGAGGCCGTAGATCGACCCCAGCGTCAGCCCGTTGATGAGCTGCTGCACAAAGATTTCCATGTCCTACCCTTAGCCCTCTGGAAGCGGGTCTTGCTTTGGGAAAGGCTCAACAAAGCACGATGTGGGTGCAAGGCCAAGCCGATACGTCAGCTAAGCGGGTCTCTAGCAAACGGTTTTTCGTTCGACAACGTACTGTTATGATTCCTATCGGTCTTCTTGATGGAATATTCGGCATGGTTTGATCCAATTGGAAGCAAGCCCCGAAGGGCCGCTTCCAAAGCCTGCACGGAGGACCCATATGGACGGCAACGGCCTTGTGCTCCGCTCGAAAGAGTGGGAGAGGCTTCCTGGAAGAACATGTTGAAGACTCCCGCTCCTCCCTCGTCCGCCGCAACCGGTGCCCCTGGTCTCGACTCTGCCCTCTTCCGTGAGGGCATGAGCCGCGTTGCCGCAGCTGTTCACGTGGTCACCACGGATGGGCCGGCCGGAATCGCCGGTTTCACGGCCACCGCCGTCACCCCCGTGACCGACGAGCCGGCCTCGCTCCTGGTCTGCGTCAACACGGCCGCCCGCTCGGCGCAGGCGCTCCTGTCCAACAGGGTATTCTGCGTGAATACCTTGGCTGCAGACGATCAGGCCCTGGCGAATGTCTTTGCCGGCCGAACCGAGCTTCACGGACCGGATCGCTTCTCGAAAGGGGAGTGGGACAAGCTCGTCACCGGCGCACCTGCGCTCACCACGAGCCTCGTCTCCTTCGATTGCCGCCTGAGCGATGCCCGCGTCGTCGCCACCCACCACGTGATCATCGGCGAGATCGTGAACATCCGCCTCGGCGAACCAAAGCCGGCGCTGGTCTATCAGGGGCGGCTCTATCACGAGTTGTGAGGCTTCGAGGGCGGTGAACCCTTGGAACCTTCGATCCCGACCTCCCTTAAAGGCACATGCTCCTGGAGGTGCGTCCATGCTCAAGCTCATCAGAAATATCGTTCTTCTCCGGCAAGCCTGGAAGTTGCTGAAGCGTCGGCGCTGAGTTTCACGTTGCCCTGGCCGGTCCCGGCGCGTAAGGGCTCCAACCGGTGATCTGGATGAAACCGTCCTTTGCCGCGACGACCATGTGCTTGCGGTGCTTGTGGACGAGGGATCCCGGCCTGAAGCCGTGCTCCTCCCGCCAGCCGGAGGCCTCCCACACATAGACGTAGCGGGAATCGACCTGCGCGAAGGCCTCGATGGAGCCGAAGGCGCGGATCGTGCGAAGGACGTCCTCGATGCTTCCTGTCCAGTTGATCGTCCTTTCGGTCTGCGTGATCCGAGGCCAGTAGGTGCCGGGCCCTTGCGGCTTGGCCTCTTCCCAAAGCCGGGGGAGATCATCGACCAGCTGGCCCGCGATCTCCTTGGCCGCCATCTGACATTTGGCGAGCAGCGTATCGTGAGTTTCCTGAGGGGCTAAGGGGAAGTGCCTCTGGGTGAGGATGGGACCAGTATCGAAGGCGGGCTCCAGGGTGTGGGCCGTAACGCCCCATTCCGGGACGTCATCGAGAATCGCCTTGAACAGAGGGTAGGGGCCGCGCCCGCTCGGAAGGGGCGAGGGGTGGAAGTTGAGGGCATAGGGAACATGCTGCTCCCAACCTCTGATGAGCCAGGGATAGCCCGCCACCACCAGCACCTGGCAGCCTGACGCTTTCAGCGCCGCAAGATCGGCCGGAGTGATACGTGACATCTGAACCGGGATCCGCAGGCTGCGGGCGCGGGAGACCGTGATGTCATTGAAATCATAGATGCTGTCGCAGGGACGGCTGAAAAGCTTCACCGGTTGCCAGCCCTCGGCGATTAGGGTCTCGAACACGTCTCCGAGAAAATCGATTCCGGCAAAGGCGAAGCGCATTCTCAGGTTTTCTCCTCGTCGCCGGCTAAACGCTTATCGAGGCAAGACCGCGTCTCCATGGAAGCCAGGTTTTTACACCGCTTCGATGAAACAGGAACAGCGCGGCCATTGACTCCATTATATTGGAATTGCATTCTACCTTCATGGAAGAGATCTCCAATATTAATGCACATCTCGCTGAGCGTCTGCGCGGATTGCGTGCGGAGCGCGGTTTGACCCTCGATGGATTGGCTGAGCGCACCGGTGTGAGCCGCTCGATGATTTCCCTCATTGAGCGAGGTGAGAGCAGCCCCACGGCAGTGGTGCTCGACAAGTTGGCGGCGGGCCTGGGTGTCACGCTCGCTTCCTTGTTCGCCGAGAAGGAAAACGCCGGGGCCTCGCCCTTGGCGCGCCGGGCCGAGCAGCGCGTCTGGCGTGATCCGGATAGCGGATATGTGCGCCGCAACCTGTCGCCTCCGGGCTTTCCGTCTCCCATCGAACTCGTCGAGGTGATCCTGCCGGCGGGCGCCCGGGTCGCCTACGACACGGGTCGCCGCTCCGTGGGCGTGAACCAGCAGATCTGGATCATCGATGGTGAGATCGAACTGGGACTCGGCGACGAGACCTACCAACTCTCCGCCGGCGACTGCCTGTGCATGGACATCGAGCGACCGACGATCTTCCGCAACCTGTCCGGCCAATCCGCCCGCTACCTGGTGGCTCTGACCACCGAGGCCAAGCCTTCAAATCGTTGAGGAGGTTCGCATGAGCGAGACCGTCACCATCCGCACCCTGTCGCCGAGAGAGGCTGCCGAGCAGATCGGCGCCCTGTCCAAGATTCTGATCGATTGCGTCGAGGGCGGAGCCTCCGTGAGCTTCATGCTGCCAATGACGCGGGACAAGGCGGATACGTTCTGGAGGGGCGTCGCCGATGGCGTTGCCGCAGGCGAGCGCATCCTTCTCGTGGCGGACGAGGACGGTGAGATTGTCGGTACTGTGCAGGTCGTTCTCAAGCAGCCCGAAAACCAGCCCCACCGCGCGGATATATCCAAGATGCTGGTGCATCGCAGAGCGCGAAAGCGCGGCGTCGGCGCCGCTCTCATGCTCGCGGCCGAAGATGCTGCACGCAAAGCCGGGAAGAGCGTGCTCGTGCTCGATACGGTGACCGGAAGCGATGCGGAGCGCCTCTACACCCGTCTCGGCTGGGAGCGCGTGGGCGTTATCCCGAACTATGCCCTGTGGCCGCAGGGCGGACTGTGCCCGACGACTTATTTCCACAAGCAGATCACGCCTGCTTGAACTTTGCAGTTCACGCCTTCCGGCGTCTTGCGGGAACCGGGAAGTGCGATCAAGATTTAGACTTGAGCATAGGGCAGGACATCGCCCTCATGATCGGGTGGGTGCCTGCCTCTGGATCTCGAGACTAGAGAGGGAGTTCTCATGGCATCCAAGGATTTCATCCGCCAGATGGAAGGCTACGGGCTGACGACCGCCCAGATACTCTATCGGATGCCGGATCATCCTACGCTCCTGCAGACCTATATCTGGCAAGACTACGATCTTGCACCCCGCTTCCCGGTGCTCATCGATTTTCTCGAATTCTGGAAACGGGAATTGGCGGGGCCGCTTCATTCAGTCACCATCACTCATGCGCAGTTGATCCGCCCTGCCGAGTTCCGGGCCGTCTCGGGGGAAATCAACATCCATTGAGAGTGATGAATTTTGGATGAGCCTTGGCCCGGAGGCTCAACTCGGCGGGAGCATCGTGCGGAACCAGAGGTCCGTGTCAGCGACCCGAAGGGCCGCGTCAGCGAAAAGGGAATCCGGTTATTCGCTAGCGCGGCCCTTCGGGTCGCATCCGACGAAGCGCTCTCCTAGGAAATAGGCGTCGGGTGGGTCCCAAAAGTGCATTCCACTTTTGGGTCCGATGCTATAGAGAGGCTCGTCGCCTCGAACTGGCCAGGGCTCCTTGTTTTCCAACGCTCGCACATCGCAGATCCTGCTCGCCCTTGCCTCGCAGCCAGGCGAGCGCCTGACCGTGCGCGACATCATGGCCGTGCTGCAGGATAGAGCCTTCGCGCTCCTCATCGTGCTGCTGGGGCTGCCGAACTGCCTGCCCATGCCGCCGCCGATTCCTCTGGTCTGCGGCCTGCTTCTGGGGCTGGTCGCCATCCAGATCGTTTTTGGTCGCGAGGCTCCCTGGCTGCCCGGTCAACTCATGAACCGCTCGCTCGCCCGCACCGATGTGGAGCGGGCCGTTGGGCGGGCGATGCCCGCTTTCCGCAGGCTGGAGCGCTTCTCGCGTCCGCGGATGACTTTCCTCGATACCCCTGTCGCCATGCGCCTCATGGGCGCAATCATCCTGGTGATGGCGCTCGGGCTCCTCTTCGCGCCGCCCTTCGTGGGGCAGATTCCTCTAGGCCTCGCCGTGTGCCTCGTCGGCCTCGGGCTCGTGGAGCGGGACGGGCTCGTGATCATCGGCGGGCTGGTCATCGGGTCCGTCGGCATGGTGCTCAGCCTTGGCTTCGTCTACGCGATCGTCACCGGTCTCGACACTTTCTTCTAACGCTCAAAAGCAAATGCCAGGCGCGAGGCCGGGCCTGAGCGTACTTTTGCATAGCCCTCACCTGAGGAGCGTAGCGTCTCGAAGGGCGAGGGCGTCTCCAGCGCACACTGGATCCCCTTCGAGACGCCGCTTCGCGGCTCCTCAGGATGGGGGCAGATCATCGGAGATAGAATTAGTCGTCATCCTCCTCGAATTCCGGAGCCGACTTCAGCTGGTCCACGGGAATGGTCAGCATGAGCCGCATCTCATCGGCCCTGTTGGCATTGGACGAGCCGGCATTCTGGTTCGAGCCCTGGACGGAGCCTGTCGTCTCCGCGTCGGCGGTCATCCGGAACGCACTCATGGGCAGAGCGACAGTCCGGTCGCCCAGACCTTCCTCAACTTCGATCACCACAGCGGCCACTTGGCCATTGCGGTCGAGCACCACATCCTCGACGTCGCCGATGTCCTTGTTGTCCGGGCCGACCACATCCTGATCCATCAGGTCCGACAGCAGCATGGAGCCCGGGCTCAGCCGGGTCATGAATTCCGAAGAATTCGAAGCTGGGGCGGCCTGATTGGCGGCTTGGGTCGAGGACTGGGCGAGAGCGCCGGTCGCGAGCAAGGTCGAACCGAGCAGGCCAGCCATGAGTAACGTCTTCATCAGTTTCTCCTCCAATCACGTATTCAGCAAGGGTGTAACGCGACGGGAGGGGCTTGGTTCTGACGCCAAGCTCAGATCAGGCGCAGGCCTTTCAGGCTCGCATGGCCCTCGCGGCCGACGATGATGTGGTCGTGGACGATAATGCCTAAGGGCTTTGCCACATCGATGATCTCGCGGGTCATCTTGATGTCGGCGGAGGAGGGCGTGGGGTCCCCCGATGGATGGTTGTGCACGAGGATCAGGGCCGAGGCCGAGAGTTCGAGCGCCCGCTTCACCACCTCTCGCGGGTAGACCGGGGTGTGATCAACGGTGCCGGATTGCTGCACCTCGTCGGCGATCAGCGCGTTGCGCTTGTCGAGGAAGAGCAGGCGGAGCTGCTCCTTGTCCATGAAGGCCATTGCCGTGCGGCAGTAATCGATCACCGAGGTCCAGGAGGACAGGACCGGCCGCTTCGCCACTTCACCTTTGGCGAGACGGCGGGCGGATGCCTCCACGATCTTCAGATCGGTGACCACTCTCTCGCTGACGCCGTCCACCTCCATAAGCCGGGCAGGGGAAGCCGCCAGCACCTCGGCGAAGGTGCCGAAGCGCTTGATCAGCTCCTTCGCCATTGGCTTTACGTCCCGGCGCGGGATCGAGCGGAAGAGCACCAGTTCCAGAAGCTCGTAATCCGGCAGCACGTCGCCGCCCACCTCCATGAAGCGGGCGCGCAAACGATCACGATGGCCGTGATAATGAGGTGTCTCGTCGTCGCTCATGCGTGCTGGAATCTTCGCTCTCGAACGATGGAACGAAGAATCTTTAGCTCAGCCGTCGCGAGATACAAAGTTGCTTTCGGGTCAGCCCGGATTGTAGGGCGGCTTATCCAGACCTTTGGGCGAGTAGGTGAACACCTCGACGCCCGTCTCCGTCACGCCCACCATGTGCTCGAACTGAGCCGAGAGCGACCGGTCGCGGGTCACGGCGGTCCAGCCATCGGAGAGCACCTTCACCTGCGGACGGCCCAGATTGATCATGGGCTCGATGGTGAAGAACATGCCGGGCTTCAGTTCCACGTTATAGGCCGGCTCCACATAGTGGAGGATCGTCGGGGAATCGTGGAAGGTCCGGCCAATGCCGTGGCCGCAGAAATCCCGCACCACGGAGCAGCGCTCGGCTTCGGCATAGGACTGGATGGCCGCGCCGATGTCGTTGGTGGTGGCGCCCGGCCTCACGGCGGCAATTCCGCGCAACAGGCACTCATAGGTGATCTCGCAGAGCCGCTGCGCCCGGCGGGGCACCTCGCCCACGTAGTACATGCGGCTCGAATCGCCATGCCAGCCGTCCAGGAGCAGGGTCACGTCGACATTCATGATGTCGCCGTCCCGCAGCGGCTTGTCGTTGGGGATGCCGTGGCAGACGACGTGATTGATCGAGGTGCAGATCGTCTTGGTGTAGCCGCGATAGTGCAGGCAGGCCGGATAGGCGCCGTTGTCGCGGATGAACTCGAAGGCGAGCCGGTCCAGATATTCCGTTGTGACGCCGGGCTTTACATGCTCGGTGAGCATGTCCAGGCACTCGGCCACCATGCGCCCGGCACGCCGCATCCCCTCGAAATCCTCGGGGCCATGCAGCGGGATATCGGCTGAGCGCTTGCGCTCGACAACGTCGGTCTCGGTCATTCTCGGTCCTTGCGTTCAAGCCCGAATGTAAGGATCATCTTGCTTGGCGCAAGCAAGGACCCTGCTTCAATGGGTTGCGAATAAGCCTCAGGGGTGTCATGAGCAACCCTGTTCATCCGGTTTGGTGGCTTTGGATACTTCCGCAGTGAATGACCCGCGTCCCTTCGGGACCTTTGCGCCTACAGGCATCACCCGTTGGGTGATCGATCGCACGCGCGGTCTGCCTGGCAGCTGGGTCGGGCGCCGCATCGCCATGATCATGCGGCGGGTGGTCATGAAATCCCTGAAAGGTCAGCCCCTCGACCTGGAGACGTTCGGGGTCCGGATGCGGATCGTTCCTTACAAGAACGTCTGCGAACGACGCATTCTTTTTACGCCACAGTACTTTGACCTCGACGAGATCAAGCTCATCGCTGCCCGCAACAAGGACGATTTCACCTTCATCGATGTGGGCTCGAACGTGGGCTGGTACTCGCTCCTGGTGGCCCGCAAGGTCCGCGCGTCCTCCCGGATCCTGGCGGTCGAGCCTCAGCCGGAGATCTTCGATCGGCTAATCCACAACATTCGCCTGAACCCCTTCGGCACGGTCAAGGCGGTGGATTGCGCCGTCGCCGACAAGACAGGTGAGCTCACCCTGTTCCTCGATCCGCTGAACAAGGGCGAGGCGAGCCTCAAGATCGTGAATTCGAGCCAGACCGACACGATTCGCGTGCCTGCCGTGACACTGCTCGATTTGGTGAACCGGGAGGGGTTTTCCCATCTGGATGCGGTCAAGCTCGACGTGGAGGGGGCCGAGGACCTCATCCTCGACCCGTTCTTCAGGGATGCGCCTGCCTCCCTCTACCCGTCGGTCTTTATCATCCCCGACGTTGCCGACCGCTGGCAGGTGGACGTGCGCAAGCTCCTGGAGGGGAAGGGCTACCGCCAGACCCTCCAGACCCGGATGAATCTCGTCTTCGAGAGGTCCAAATAGCCCTCACCGCGGCGTGATGATCTCCACAGGGCGGTCGATGGCGATCTCTTCCGGGGTGATCCGGCAGACATAGGCGTAGGACTCTACCCCCGATGCAAGAGCGTGGCGGAAGGCTTTATCGTAGGCCGGGTCGATGTCGCGTGCCACATCGAAGCGGTTCGCATCCATCTGGATCACGTAGACGAGAGCTGCCCTGGCGCCCAAGGCTGCCATGTCGGCGAGCTCGTAGAGGTGCTTGGCACTGCGGGCCGCCACGCAATCGGGGAATTCGGCAAATCCTGCCTCTCGCATCAGGTGGCAGTTCTTGATCTCAAGGTAGCAGGGCGGTTCTCCATCCTTTTCCAGCAGAAAATCCACCCGGCTGTTCTTGCCGTATTTCACCTCCGGGCGGACACGGTCGTAGCGGGCGAAGGGGACAAGCCGTCCCTCGCGCAGGGCCTCGGCCACGAGGAGATTGGGGCGGGAGGTGTTGATTCCGATGAGCTGCAAGGGGCCGCCGCCGGCCGCCACCTCGACGAACTCCCAGTTGTACTTGAGCTTGCGGGCGGGGTTCGATGCCCGGGAGAGGAACACCCGGCTGCCGGGCTCCTTCAGGCCCATCATGGCGCCCGGATTGGCGCAATGGGCCGTCACGGTCTCGCCGGTATCAAGCTCCACATCGGCCAGAAATCGCTTGTAACGCTCGATGAGCCGACCCTCGAGCAGGGTTTCCTGAAAACGCATTCAATCCATCACTTGAGAAGAAAGGTTTCCCGTAGCAGGGGAGAAGCATTGCCTTCAACCGAACCCTTGCTTGAGAATTGCCGTTTCTGAGGCTAGAGCATCGGACCCAAAAGTGGCTTCCACTTTTGGGATCCATCCGATGCTCCATTTTTCAGGCAGCGCATCGTTCGAGCGGAAAACCGGGTCCACTTTTCCGCACGATGCGCTAGAGCCCCTCAAAAGGGATCGATGCGCATGGCCGTCTCCGTCACAGCCGCCCTTCTCATCATCGGCGATGAGATCCTCACGGGCCGCACCAAGGATAAGAATATCGGCTACATTGCCGAGTATCTCACCGGCATCGGCGTCGATCTGCGCGAGGTGCGCGTTGTTCCGGACGTGGAGGAGGAGATCGTCTCCGCGGTCAACGCCCTGCGTGACCGTTACACCTATCTCTTCACCACCGGCGGCATCGGCCCGACCCATGACGACATCACCGCCGATTGCATCGCGAAGGCCTTCGGCGTCGGCATCGGCCACGACCCGCGCGCCGTCGCCATGCTGCAGGAGCGCTACCAGCCGCACGAGCTGAACGAGGCACGCTTGCGCATGGCGCGCATCCCCGATGGGGCCGATCTCATCGAGAACCCGATTTCCAAGGCGCCCGGATTCAAAATCGGGAATGTCTTCGTCATGGCGGGCGTGCCCTCGATCATGCAGGCCATGCTCGACAACATTGCGCCGACACTCCAGACCGGCGCCCGCATGATCATCGAAACCATCGAAGCCGAGGGACTTGCGGAGGGCATCTATGCCGAGGGCTTGAGCGAAATCGCCGCCACGCATCCGGGCGTCTCCATCGGCTCCTATCCGTCTTTCTCGACAAGTGGTTTTCGCAATCAGATCGTTGTGCGGGGTAAGGACCCCGCTGCGGTCGCCAGCGCCGCTGCCGCCATTCACGAATTGCTTGGCCGCCTGACGGGCGACCGGGCGCCCCTTTAACGCGTTCTCACTCATCACAGCAGATAGACGAGCAAGCCGATGTCACCCACCTCTCCGAAAGCCTTCCCCGTCTCCTGGGATCAATTCCATCGCGATTGCCGCGCGCTCGCCTGGCGTCTCGCCGCGGCTGGTCCTTTCGAGGCGATCATCTGCATCACCCGCGGCGGCCTCGTGCCCGCGGCCATCGTTGCCCGCGAACTCGATCTGCGCCTCATCGAGAGCGTCTGCATCGCGAGTTATCACGACTACAAGAACCAGGGCGAGCTGAAGGTGCTGAAAGACATCGCGCCTTCCATCAAAGCCATTGGTGACGGCCAGGGCAAGGGCGTGCTCGTCATCGACGACCTCACCGACACCGGCAAGACCGCCAAGATCGTGCGCGACATGCTGCCGATCGCGCATTTTGCCGCCGTCTACGCCAAGCCTGCGGGCCGCCCGCTGATCGATACCTTTGTCACGGAAGTGAGCCAGGATACCTGGATCTACTTCCCCTGGGATATGGGCCTCGCTTACCAGGCTCCGATCCGAGAAGGTTCGGCGGGCTAAGCAACGTTTAAGGAGCGCACGTGGCAGAGTTCGATATCGCGCGGACGCGCAAGAGTCTGTTCGGTGCGCTCCTTGATGCCCGCGACCGGTTTGGGAAGAACAAGGTCGCCCTGGAGGATCTCGAGCGTCAGCCCATCACCTTCGGGCGGCTCGTTTTGGGGTCGCTGGTTCTCGGGCGCAAGCTCGCGAGCCTCACCAAGGAACGCGAAACCGTCGGCGTGCTGCTGCCGAACGTTCAGGCTATCGTGGTGACGCTGTTCGGCCTGAATGCCTTTGGACGTATTCCGGCTTTCCTGAACTTCACGGCTGGCATCAAGAACCTCAAGGCAGCCTGCGAGATCGCCGGGATCAGGACCATCGTCACCTCCCGCCGCTTCGTGGAGCAGGGAAAGCTCGATGAGATCGTAACGACCCTGGGAGAGGGGCGGCAAATACTCTGGCTCGAGGATGTGCGCGGAACCCTGACGAGCCTCGACAAGCTCCGGGGCGTTCTCGATACGTGGATGGCGCGCCGGGTTCACGCGCGAGCCGATGTCGGCCCTGACGATCCGGCGGTCGTGCTGTTCACGTCAGGCACGGAGGGCACGCCCAAGGGGGTGGTTTTGTCGAACGCCAATCTGGTCGCCAACGCCTATCAGGTCAAAGCCCTGGCCGGCGACATCCTGACGCCGGACGATGTGTTCTTCGATCCCTTGCCGATCTTCCATTCCTTTGGTCTGACGGCGGGGCTGCTGACAGCTGTTCTCAACGGCATGAAGTCCGTGCTCTATCCGAGCCCTCTTCATTATCGTCAGATCCCGAAGCTCATCGCCGGCACACGCGCCACCTTCATGCTGGGGACGGACACGTTTCTCCAAGGCTATGCCCGCGCCGCGGGTGAGAACGACCTTGCCAGCGTGCGCTACGTCATTGCCGGGGCCGAGCGGGTCAAGGACGAGACGCGCGCGCTCTGGGCCAAGCATGGCGCCGTCATTCTCGAAGGGTATGGCGCCACCGAATGCTCGCCGGTCATCAGTGTCAGCCTGCCCGATCGCAATCGCCCGGGATCGGTAGGGCCGTTCCTGCCCGCCATCGAATGGCGTCTCGATTCCGTCGAGGGTATCCACGAGGGCGGCCGCCTGCATGTGCGCGGGCCGAATGTCATGAAGGGCTATCTCGATCCCGAGAAGCCGGGACACGTCATTCCGCCAGCCGATGGCTGGCACGACACGGGCGACATCGTGACCGTGGATGATGGCATCGTCACCATTCGGGGGCGGGCGAAGCGCTTCGCGAAGATCGGCGGTGAGATGGTGTCGTTCGCCGCGATCGAGACGATGATCCAGGGCCTCTGGCCGGACTTCAATCATGTGGTCGTTGCCCTGCCTGATCCCCGCAAGGGCGAGCAGCTCGCGCTTGTCACCGACAAGCCTGACGCGGATCGGGACGTGCTGCTGGCGCATGCCCGAGAAGAGGGATTCCCCGAACTATGGGTGCCGAAAGCCATTCTCGTTTCTGGCATTCCCGTCTTGGGCTCCGGCAAGGTCGATTATGCTGCCACCGTGGAGATGGCCCGGCGCCTCCAGGCGATGCTTTAGCCACGGGCCGCTTGAGGATCGATCTCACATTCGTCTGTCACAAAGCTGAGAGCACTGTGTTGTCTCGCAAGAGAGCCGCCTTATTAAGGACGGTAGAGGGACAGACGATGGATGCCGCCATGCAAAGGATAGCTCTTGCTCTGGTCTTCTTGGTCTGCGGTTCCGGTGTGCAGGCCCAGCAACGTCTCTCGACACTGAATCTCACATGCGGCCAGGCCCAGGGAGTCATCTTCTCAAGGGGAGCCGCCGTCCTGAGCACTGGCACGTATACCTATGACCGCTTCGTTCGCGACCGTAGGTTCTGCGAATTCAACGAGTATCTCGACCCTGCTTTCGTACCGACCAGAGATACCCCTCAATGCCCTATAGGCTATCGCTGCCGCAGTGGTCCTCCGGATTTCTTTGATGACTGAGCCTGGAGCTGCCGGTCAGAGGAAGGCTGTCCGAGATCTGAGATCCGGTGCAATCGCCTCTTCTTGTTGCGGAGCGAGGATCGTCCTTGAGGAGGGCCTTAGAAGTGTTGAAATTTTATCACACTTCACGAGAAAGGCCCCAACCCGATCGTATTTTGCCTGTTTTTTGAGCAAATGGTCATTTCAAAGAGCAAGTCTGGCGCTCGGAAAGATTGCCTGAATCGAACGCGGCAGTATTGTCACGTTTGCACATGGGTCCTGGACTCAGGCGTTTAAGAATTTTGGAGATACACCATGAAGCTCGTTAAGAGCCTTCTCCTCGGATCGGTTGCGGGTCTTGCTGCCGTTGCTGGGGCTCAGGCTGCTGACCTTCCCGCAAAGAAGGCCGCTGCTGTCGAATACGTTCGCGTCTGCTCCACCTACGGCGCAGGCTTCTTCTACATCCCCGGCACGGAAACCTGCCTCCGCGTCGGCGGCCGCGTCCGCGCTGAGTACCGCTACCTCGAGCCGGAAGATCGCACCGACGACGCGATCGGCTTCCGCGCTCGTGGCCGCATCCAGCTCGACGCCCGTACCGCCACGGCCTATGGCCTGCTGCGTACGTTCGTCCGCTTCGAGATCACCCGCGACACCGGCGTGTACGGCTTCTCGTCCTCTTCGGCTAACGTGGACCAGGCCTTCATCCAGTTCGGCGGCCTGACCGCCGGTCGCGCCCTGTCGTTCTTCGACAACGGCGACCTGCCGACCGAGCATTTCGGCACGCTCCGCTTCTCGGACGCTCCGAACGTGAACCTGCTCGCCTATACCTTCTCGTTCGGCAACGGCTTCTCGGCCTCGCTGTCGCTCGAAGAGGGCCGCTTCTCTGGCCGTGACGCTCTCGGCGTTCTCGAAGATCCGACCGATCCGGATTCCGACCTCCTGATCGCCGGTCAGCGTACGCCCGACGTCGTCGCCAACGTTGCCTACTCCGGCACCTGGGGTTCGGCGATGCTCTCCGGTGCTGTTCACCAGCTCCGCGCGATGCCGGTCGCTGTCGGCACCACCACGGTTCTGGATGACAGCGACTACGGCTTCGCCGTGTCGTTCCAGGGCCACGTGAACCTGCCGATGCTCGCCGCCGGCGACGCGCTGTGGATTGCCGCCACCTACGCTGACGGCGCTCTCGGCTACCTCGGCTTCGACGGCGAGGCTGTTGACGCCGTGTACGATGCCGACGGCGAGATCGACACGACCAAGGGCTGGTCCGTGGCCGGTGGTCTGCGTCACTACTGGACCCCTGAGATCCGTCAGAGCGTGTTCGCTTCGTATGCTCGCGTCGAGTACGGTGAGGCTGCGACCTTCGCGGACTTCAACGAGTGGCGCGTTGGTTCAAACGTGATCTGGTCGCCCGTCTCCAATCTCGACATCGGTGTCGAGGTTCTCTACTCCAACGTCGACCTGCGTGGTGTCGACGACGAGGAAGAGGGCGTTTGGGAAGGCCGTCTGCGCATCCAGCGCGACTTCTAATCGGCTCATCCCGACTGGCTCAGGAAACCCCGGTGTTTATCACCGGGGTTTCTTTCTACCTGGTATGTGGCCAGGCACATCATCCCTAACTTGATGAAGGCTTCGCGGCTGGCATGCCGTCAAATTGCCAAGCTGTTTCGCTTACCTTCAGATATGTCGGGGCGTCGCCCTGGAAGCCGCCATCACCGGAGCTGAGCGATGCCTATATGTCTTGCCCGTCTGTCGAAATCTGGCCTGAGGACCATGGTTCTGGGACTCGGATTGAGTACCGGACTTGCCGGGTGCTCGACCTCGGCTGATGTATCTTACGGCGCATATAGCTTCGGCCCTGGCTACGAAGCTGGTCGCGTCTATGAGAACCGCGTCTATGGCGATACGCAACGAGGCTTCGGAAGCGAGAACTGCCGGACGGTTCTCAGGCGGGAAGTGGATGCCTATGGGCGAGCTTCTTCCATAGAGGAGACGGTTTGCGACTAGAGCCGCTTCCACTTGCGTGGAATCAGCTCCCTTCTTTGCCGTGCCGCATTTTTTTGACGGCGAACCGGATCCACTTCGCCGAAAAATGCTCTCATTGCAGGAGAAAGCATCGGATGGGTCCCAAAAGTGCAAATCCACTTTTCACGTCCGAGGCTGTAGTCTCCGCGACAGGAGCAACATGCGCTGCCGCTCCTGCGAGGCCGATCACAGCACAAGGGAACGAACGCCCACCGTGGCGGTTGCCATAGCGTGAATGCTTCGTCAGGAGAACATTGTTATGAACAACATCATTTGGCTGATCGGCGCCATCGTCGTGGTAATCGCAATTCTGTCCTTCCTGGGTCTTCGCTAGAGCATCGGACCCAAAAGTGGATTCCACTTGCGGGATCGATCCGATGCCCCCTTCTATACAAGGCGCACCGTTGATTGCGGACCTTCGGTTCCGCACGATGCGCTAGGATAGGCCTCTTGCGCTTGCAGGGCAGTCCGATGCTGCCCTGCAGCCTTTCCCATTCTCCAGTCATGCTCGTCATTGACTGAGGTTGGGTCGCTGCCTCCTATTGGATCAGGGCCATCACGGCGGATGCAACATTCACCAGAGCCAGTGCGCCGACCAATGTTGGAATGAGAGGCAGGTGCAGGCGGGGATACCGATCATCCTCTCGGAAATTCTTGCTGTGCAATGGAAGGTGAGAGCGCCGGGCCGCCATTGCTCTACTCCTTGATAGCTCTTTCGAGAATGACTGAACCATGGACTCGAAAGTCAGCGACGCGAGGTGCGCTTTCGCACATTGCGCCTTCAAAGCCCTTATTTTTAGCCATTTAGTGCCGTGTCGCGGTCTTCTGAATCTGGAGAAGTTGACCTTCGATCGCACGCATTCTCGTCATTAGGCGATCGAGTTCGCCGAGAAGGAGCTTCTCATCCTGCTTGGCCTTCTCCACGAGATCGGCGGAGGAGCTGTGGCGGATCCGGTGAAGAGCATCGGCCAGCTGCATGTCCAGGACCCGCATGGCTTTCTCCAGGTCCAGGAACTCCTGATGTAACTGGCTCTCCTTGACCACGCTAGGGCCCCTGCATGCGAAGCAGACAATATTGAGCCTAGGCTACAGGCTATAAGCCGGTTCCACCAAGTAGAAATAAGGCGACCTAGAACTTTTATCAGCAGCCAAGCTGAAACAGAGAGCGTTTCTCCTCGTTCTGCAACGAGGGTCCTCAGCGCAGGCGGCGCACCGTTTCGCCTGAGGATCTTTAATGCTGCCTCCGCCAGGGATGCGTAAGGGGAGAAGCGGCAATCGACTGTAGCAAACTTGCCTGTCCCAAGCGCGCTGTCCCCGGGCAGGGCTGAATGGGATTTGCGGCCTCGCAAGAGGCTGAGTTGCTGCGGGTGCCAAAAACAGAGCGGATAGAGGAGACGCCGCATGGGACAGAAGATCGAGTCGCGTCGCATCGCATTGATCGTCGAGGATGATTTCGAGGTGAGGGGCTTGGCGGCTGCTCTTCTGGAGGAAACGGATCTGCGGGTCGTGGAGACAGCCAGTGCCGAAGAGGCCTTGGATTACCTGCGGAGCCATGCGGAGGACGTTGCTTTTCTTTTTGCCGATGTTCGGCTGCCCTGTCTCATGAATGGTGTCGACCTTGCGCGGACCGTTCGTCTCAAATGGCCTTGGGTTCGCACGGTTCTGACATCAGGACTTTCTTCGGAAGACGGGCTCAGAGACGTACCGCGGGATGTGCGCTTCATGCCCAAGCCATGGAGAGCCCTCGAGGTGTTGATGGAGGCCGAAAGAGCGGCGCAGGCGCCTCGAGGACACTAAGGGGCGCTCAGCTCCTTGGAACCTTGGCGCTCGTCGAGAATTGCCGTCAGCAGATCAAGGAGGATTTTTGCTGATGCCGCAGACGACCGTCGCTACTGGAACATTCCCATCCCGCAAGGCCGCCGATCAGGCTGTCCAGCGGCTCGTTTCAAGCGGCTTCGCCCGCAACAGCATCGAGCTTCATCGCCATGATGAAGACGAGGGGTACGATCTGGAGATCCGTACCCGCGCCGAGAACGTCAAGCGAGCTCAGCGCCTCATCCATGCGTCCTCCCCGATATCTGCGATGAGCATGCGAAACATGGGCCATATGGCATCGGGTGCAGTTGAGACGGCTCGGTCCCATCCGCTCATTGTGCTGGGCGCAGGCCTCCTCGCAGGTTTCGTGATCTACAATCTGATTCCTCGTTCCTCGCAGGAACAGGCGCGCGGGAATCCGTCGGCACGCTCCAGACAACGATCGAAGCGCGCGCGCCATCGCTAGAGCCTCGGGCCCAAAAGTGGACTTGCACTTTTGGGCCCGAGGCTCTTGAGCATTTTTCGGCGCAGTGGATCCGGTTCGCCGTTCAAAAATGCGGCACGGCAAAGAAGGGGGCCGATTCCACGCAAGCGGAAGCGGCTCTAAGGAGGAGATTGGACTGGATCAGGATAAACGCGAACGAGCGACAGGTTACAGATCCTTGTCGTCCGCGCGGTTGCTGCGCGCCTCAAGCCTTTCCAGCAATTGCTTGATCCGGTCAGGGGCGGGCTCCTTCAGGACATCCTGATAATTGGCCTGGAGCTGCCGTCCGATCTGCTTGAGCAATTCATTTTGGCCGGCCTCAGTCAGCCCGTTGGCATCGATGCTCCAACCGGCATGTCTACCCGTGGAATAGGGCGGTCCATCAGCTCGGTGGAACCGCTTTGGCATTCCTGCCTCCCATCTTATTGACGCGTCTTGAGCCAAAGAACGGTCGAGGGCGTCAGGAGTTGCAGCTAAGTTTCTGGAAAAAATGCTATTTTTGACTAATCGGAGGTAGTCGAATTGTCTCAGGTTGATAGCTCCTGCAAGGGCCGAGGACAGCTTGATGCCTCCTGACGTAAGGTGAGGCGACCGCCGGTCGCATTGGTTTCATCTCGCCCCTGGTTCACAAGCTCGACTTTAACAACAAGGGCGGGGGCTCGAAGGGTGCGCGAAGTATTGATGGTCTATTTGTGCGGGGTCATCCTGCTTCTGGCCGTGTCCACCACCATCGACAGCGAGGAAGAGGTCGGGTTAGACCACATCATGATTGCTGCATTCGGATGGCCTGTCTTCACCTCGATTCTTGCGCTGAAGGCCTGGAGCAACCGCTGATCCCATGAACGTTGATTGCGAGGGGCTTTTCTCGCTTCTCAAGCCTCTTTCCTAAGGAGGGACGCCCCCTATAACTCGCCAACGGACATCGGCTCGCGGTGACAGGGAGCTTGCGGAGGCTTGCAAGCGGGACGGGCTCAACAGGGATTCCATGAATAGCACCGCGCCAGTGCCTGAAGGAAAATCTCTCGCACCAAGCCAATCACCAGAACAACGGAAGCGCCTATCGCTGCGCTCTCATCTGGCTCTCATGTGTGTGGGCTTGGCGCTGCCGATTCTCGTCTTCGTCGGCTTCATTCTCTGGCAATTCGCCAGTGCCGAACGAGCGCGGCTGGAGGGAAACGCTCTTGATACGGCCCATGTTATTGCGGCGGATGTCGATCGTGAATTGACTAGCCTGCGTTCGGCCTTGAGTGTTCTGGTTCATTCGCAATTTTTGCAAAACGGTGACATCGACAGCTTCAATCATCAGGTCACCAGCGCCAACCTGATGAATGGCATCAACATCGTCTTGCGCGCGCCTGACGGTCAGCAATTGGTGAACACGCGCGTACCGCGCGGCGAGCCCTTGCCCAAGACTTTCCTGCCCAGCGATCAGGCTGCAATCGACCTCAAGAAGCCTGTCGTGACGGATCTGTTCACGGGGAGTGTTTCAGGGACGCCTCTCTATGCCGTTACGATGCCTGTGATCCACAATGACGAGATCGTTTATCTGCTGTCGGTGAGTGGCTCTGTCGAGCGACTTCAGAAGCTCAGCAGACGAGAAGGGATTCCGATTGGCTGGACGATTGCCGTGGTCGATCGGGGTGACCGCATTCTGGCGCGCAATGCGCGCCATGAAGAGTTCGTCGGCAAGCCGGCGACGCGTGATCTGCAGGAGAACACCACTGGTCCTGCGGGAACATGGAGAGGTTTCACGATCGATGGTCAGCCTGTTCTAGGCGCTTACGCCCGCTCTCAATTGTCTGATTGGCGCGTTGCGGTGGGGGTGCGAGACGTAGAACTCGCAGCTCCGTTGCGCCATTCGCTCTGGTATCTAGGCTGGCTCGGAGCGGGACTTGCCGCATTGTCGGCAGGCATGGCTTGGCTCTTCGGGCGGCATATTACGGCGCCCATGGAGATGCTCGCCGCCCAGGCGGTGGCGCTTGGCCGTGGTGAGATGGTCGCGCGATCGGACATTCCAGTCCATGAGGTCGCCAAAGTCAGCGACGCGCTTGCGGCCGCCTCGGCGGATTTGCGTCAGCGTGAGCGCGAGCGAGATGCGGCTGAGGCGGCTTTGCGCGAGAGCGAGGAGCGCTTCCGGTTTGCCTTCGAAGCTGCCGGTGGAGTTGGCAGTTGGGACTGGGATGTCCCGAACGACCGTATCTATGCCAACGAAACCTTTGCGTCCTTTTTCGGAGTCGATCCCGAGCACGCGGGTGATGGTGCACCTCTGTCGGCTTTCGTTGCCGGCATGCATCCGGAGGATCGGGTGACTGCTGGTGCTGAGATCGAGAACGCCATCGCCACGGGAATGGATTATTCTGCCGAGTACCGGGTTATCGGTTCCGACGGCGCGACACGCTGGATCGCTGCCCGCGGTCGCTGCTATCACGACGAAACAGGCAAGCCCTTGCGTTTCCCCGGCATTGCCATCGACCTCACCGAGCGCAAGCGCACGGAGGAGGCTCTTGCGGCGAGTGAGCGTCGCCTTCAAGCAATCCTCGATACGATCCCCGTGGGCATCGTTATTGCCGAGGCACCCTCGGGGCGCATCATCAGCGGGAACGCCCAGGTCGAGCGTATCTTCGGTCACCCCGTACTGCCGTCTCAGGATGTGGAGAGCTATCGTGATTGGATCGGCTTCCATCCTGATGGGCGTCAGGTGCAGGCAGCGGAATACCCTATGGCGCGCGTACTGCGTGGTGCGGAGGAGCGCGCCGAAATGGAACTGCTCTACCGGCGCGGCGATGGTCGCAAGGCCTGGCTTCGCCTGATGGCTGCGCCGATCCGCGATGAGGTGGGCCGGATCGTCGCCGGTGTCGTGGCTTGTCTCGATGTGGATCGCGAGAAGCAGGCGGAGGCGGCTCTACGCTCGCTCAACGCCACGCTCGAGCAGCGTATCGCTGAAGCAATCACCGAACGCGAAAAGGCGGAAGCGCAATTGCGTCAGGCGCAGAAGATGGAGGCGGTGGGACGTCTCACCGGCGGCGTCGCGCATGACTTCAACAATTTGCTCACGGTGATCACCGGCAATCTCGAAATGCTCCGGCGCAAGGTCGAAAACTCAGGCGATCCGCGCCTCGTACGCAATGTCGACAATGCCGTGGAGGGTGCCAAGCGTGCCGCGCAGCTCACGCATCGTTTGCTCGCCTTCTCGCGCCAGTCGCCGCTTCAGCCTGAAGTCGTGGATCTCAACAAGATCGTCGCGGGCATGTCTGAACTGCTCCGGCGCACCATTGGCGAAAATATCGCTATCGAGACTGTGCTCGCCGGTGGCCTATGGCGCACGGAAGCGGATCCGAACCAGCTCGAAAGCGCAATCCTCAACCTTGCCGTCAATGCGCGCGATGCGATGCCGGAGGGAGGCAAGCTGACGCTCGAGACCGCCAACACCTACCTGGATGAGGCCTACTCCTTGAGCACAGGCGGTGAGATCAAAGCCGGGCAATATGTGATGGTGAGCGTGTCCGACACGGGATCGGGCATGACACCGGATGTGAAGGCGAAGGTCTTCGAGCCTTTCTTCACCACCAAGCCTGTGGGGAAGGGGACAGGTCTGGGGCTCGCCCAGGTCTATGGTTTCACGCGTCAGTCAGGCGGTCATGCGGCGATCTATTCCGAGCTAGGCCAGGGCACGACGGTGAAACTCTATTTTCCGCGCATGATCCGGCCTGGGGACATGATGCGGCCTGTCGAGGAAACACCCGCGCCTGCAGCAGCCCTCGTGGACGGCGAGACGATCCTCGTGGTCGAGGACGAGGACATGGTGCGGGATTTCTCAGTATCCGTGCTGGAGGATGCCGGTTATCGCGTGCTTGCAGCCGAAGATGGGCAGGCGGCTCTGAGGCTTCTTCTCGCCAACCGTGACGAGATTGCCCTTCTCTTTACCGATGTGGTCCTGGCCGGTTCTATGAACGGTCGCAAAGTGGCCGACGAGGCGCTGAAGATCCGCCCTGATCTGAAGGTGCTCTTCACTACGGGCTACACGCGTAACGCCATCGTTCACCACGGGCGGCTCGATGAGGGCATTCAGTTGATCACCAAGCCCTTTGCGGCGGCGAGCCTCGTGGAGCGGGTCAGGCGAATCCTGGATGAGAAGGGCTCTTGAGGATGAAAGCGGTGCTTTTCAGCGGTCAGAAGAGTGTAACGATAGACAAAGCCATGCCCTCCCGTGGATGATGGCGTTATGTCAATCATCCTGCCCCTCGGGAGCGATGGGAATTCTCATCCGGTCGATCTCGCGAACCTGATTATCGAGAATGCGGCGGATTCCTCTTCGTGATGGATGTCGAAGGGCGCACGGTGCCGGCCACCGCCGCAGCGGAGCAAACCTTCGGCTGGATGAAGGAGGAACTGTCCGGGAAGGTTCTGCACGATGTTGTGCATCACCATTATCCTGACGGACGGCCCTTTCCCATGTCGGAATGCCCGCTCGGGCATGTCTTCGAGATACACAGGCTCGTGAAGAAGCATGAAGATGTTTTCTTCCATCGGAACGGCACACCCGTTCATGTTGCCTGCTCCAATGCCCCAGTGATGCTGAACAGCGAGATGGTCGGTGCCGTGCTGATTGCGGTCGACATCACGGAGCCCAAACGCGCCGAGGAGCATCAGCGGCTTCTGATGCACGAACTCAATCACCGGGTGAAGAATACACTGGCGACCGTTCAGGCGCTTGTGACCCAAACGTTGCGCACGTCACCGTCGACTTCAGAGGCCAAGGCAGCAATCGATGCACGCCTGACGGCTTTGTCGTGTGCGCACGATGTGCTCACCCGTGAGCGTTGGGACGGTGCGGACCTGCATGAGATCGCAGCGCGAGCCGTCGAGCCTTTTGCTCTGCCAGGCTTCACCTTGCAGGTCCCGATGTTCGGCTTGCTCCCAACAAGATTCTTGCAATGGCCATGGCGCTGCAGGAGCTTGCGACGAACGCGACGAAGTATGGATCCCTCTCCAATACCTCAGGACAAATCCTTTTGTCTTGGAGGATCGAGGGCGCGCCAAGCGTTCCATGCCTTCATTTCTCCTGGCAGGAGAAAGGGAGGTCCGCCCGTCGTGCCGCCATCCAGACGTGGCTTCGGGCACGTTTGATCGAACGCAGCTTGGCTCAGGAACTCGAAGGCAAGGTGATGATCACCTTCAAGCCAGATGGGGTGATCTGTTCCATCGAGGTGCCACTAAGGTAAGCGGTCCCTAAAGAAAAAGCGCCCTGTGAAGGGCGCTCAAGTTGCGATCCGTAGGGGCAAAAATTGGATCGGTCCCTGTAGGTAATAATTCTAGGGAAAAATGACCACAGAATACTTCAATATCAGAAGTATTACTCCTAAAGTTCAACCTCTTTCGGATGCATGGATCATGTTTCAGTGTTGATCGCAGGGGGCCAAATCAGATACTGCTGCGTTTGCCGTAGGGGCGCTACGGACTAAAAAGGGCCGCGACCTGGACCATAAACAAACACAGGCGTGGCCTCTTTTCCTTCAAGTCTTACTTTGCCGCAACGTTGCTGATTCCAAAGTTTCCGCTGCTCTCAGAAAGAAAAAGCCGCAGTCAAATCAGATTTGACTGCGGCCTCAGCCGTATCTTTTGATGACACGGAAGGTCTCGTTGAACAATAACTATATGATGAAAAATATAACGCCCCTACGAATAGAAGCTGTTTAGATCTCATTCGCCGGAGGGGCAACTAGACCAGATGGTCTATTTCTCTGGGGCTGAAGCTTCCGGGAGGCTCAGATACGCTCGTCTGCAGCCTTGTCAGTCGTGACTACAAGTGCGTCCAGCCCGGTGCCTCTACAGCCTCGGCCGTGAAAAGTGGATTTGCACTTTTGGGACCCATCCGATGCTTTCTCCTTCAATGAGAGCATCGTTGAGAGCGGAAGACCGGATCCACTTTCCGCTCTCAACGATGCTCTAGACACTCAGGAAGCATGAGGAGCCACCCACCATGAGGATGGAATGGTGAGGGAATACCGATTGGAGCAACCGGGGCCATCGTGGATGTTGTCAAGCCAGGGCAGGACCACAGTCTTGAAATGATCTCGATATCCTCGGGCTTCCAAGGCTCGGGGCAATTGCCCGCGTGAGGCTTAACCTTCGAACAACACTCAGGATTCCGCGTTAACTTGTAGGCACAGCTTAAGGTGCTGACCCAGGGAGGGTTCCCATGAACATGTCCGACATGGCTCACAGGGTCACCGATGCGATCAAGCGGATGACAGACAGGCTGACACACCGCAGGGGTACTCATCCCCAGCAGCCATCCGCCAAGAGCAACACTACTGACATGAAGAAGTGAGCCAAAGGGGGTGAGGGTGCCCGAGAGGGTGCCCCACCCCTGATCGTGTTCGTCACCGAGGCTGCGCGAGCATCCTTCCCGCCAGAGAATGCCTCTCCTGGCAGCAACACCGGCACCGGCAGTCCTACTCCAGTCTCGTCAGTGTTTTTGTATCATTCCTTCAAGAGGCGAGAACCGTGAGAAATACACTCGCAACGATAGCAGCGATTCAGCATGGTGGCTGGGTTCTAGAGCCTTTTTCGGTGAAGTGGTTCCGGTTCACCGTCAAGAAATGCGGCCCAGCCAAGAAGAGAGCTGATTCCAGGCTAATGGGATCAGCTCCAGAGCAGCGCATCGTTGAGAGCGGAAAACCGGATCCATTTTTCGCTGACGCGGCCCTTCGGGTCACTGGCGTGCCCTTCGGGTCGCTGACGCGGACCTCCGGCTCCGCACGATGAGCTAGTGGAAGAGCGATAAGGGCGTCGGCTCAGGTAAGCTAGACCGTTTGGACTAGTTGTCGAGGGCGGAACGGCGCCTAGCTTTGACTTGGAACAGCCCCTTGCTGTTCAGCCCCCTGGAAGGACCGGAAACGATCAACCGCGCTTCCGGTCCTTTTCTAATTTGCCGGGCTATGGTGGATCTGGAAGCGGCATCCAGTAGGTTGCCACCACAATGCCGTGGCTTTGATCAACCCAGATCTTCCGATGTGCAGACCAGTAGCCCACCGTACGGTCTGACCATGCCGTAAAGATCAGGATAGGCGAGCCATCCCTGGGAGCCGTTTCAATGGGTTGCCAGCGACCGAAGGAGTGCGAACGAACTGGGCTCATGATGGGCCTTCGGCTACCTGCCGCGTTCCCGCTGTTCCAGTTGCCCCAAGAGCGTGGCGAGACGCTCCGGCAGAGGCTCCCTCATGGCCTTTTCATAATGGACTCGCAGATCTCTGCCGAGCTGGGCGCGTAGCTTCAGATCCCAAAAGTCGGGGTTTGACAGGTTGCCCTGCCTCCCCTTCCACTGATCCTCATCCTTGATCAGCATAATATCCTCACCCTCCGCTGGACCGGCTCACTCTCAGGTTCAGCGCGATATTCGTTGCCATTGGGGAAGGGAACTGTTCGAAATGATTCAGGTTTCAGCGTGGCGTTAACATAAGTTAGTTTCGGCTAATACTGGATGCCCAAGATGGCATCGGCGCCACTCCTGCTATCATGGAAAGCTCCCATTTTGATCTGGTGGATCCGGAGAACGGGAGTTCGGTAAGTCAGCTCATGTTCATGGCGTGAGCCGTGAGGCCATCAAGGCCGCTGTCCTTGGTAGGACGTCCAAAGATCTCCCGATGCCACCTAAGCGATTAGATAAAGAGAAAAGGGCCGCGCCTGAGCTCTGATCTGGTTCAGGTCTGCGGCCTCAGGTCTGCGGCCTCAGGTCTGCGGCCCTT
>NZ_QDAH01000044.1 GCF_003075415.1 Microvirga sp. KLBC 81 | reverse complement strand
ACATAGGCCTGGGACACCAGCAGGGACGCGTCCCGCAGCTCGGGCACGCGACGGTCCGGGCGATTGTGTGCTGTCATAACAAGGCTCCTTGAGACATGAGATTCTGGAGGCGGCCCATAGACCGCGTTAGCATCAACGACAAGTTCCATGAGTGGCGAATTGCCACGCCATAGGGGGCGATACGGAAAGCTCTCGGCCTCTGCAGTGAGAGCAAGCGCTCTCGACAGGCGTTCCAGGAAATGGTGCCTGATCATGAATTTGGATCCATGGCTCGCATTATGAGCGGCAGCTGTTCCTCGACCATGCGAAACCCATGCTGGACCCGGCAACCACGAGCCGCCGCGGCCGTGAGAAAGGCCGTTTCTTGAGGATTGATCACTACGTCGACGGCCATCATCGAGGGGTCCAGCCCATCGACGTCCATGGGGTAGGGATCATTCGCCTTCAGCCCCAGGCTGGTGGCATTGACAACAATGTCGTGTCCTCTTGGATTGCTGTTTCCGACACGGGTTTCACAACTCGGGAAGGCGCTTTTGATGCGATGTGCAAGTTCCTCGGCCCGGGAGATTGTGCGGTTGAAAATCGTGATGGCGCCTGCACCCTGCTGGGCAAGCGCAAAGCCGATCCCCGCGGCAACACCTCCTGCACCAGACATGTAGATGCGTGCTCCTGCAAGGCTCACTCCACTCTTGCGCAGAGCGCCGGCACATCCCTGTCCGTCCAGTTGGTCTCCGGTCAGAGTGCCGTCACTATCTCTTCGTACGACGTTGACCGCCCCGGAAAGTTCGGCGGACTCGGTCAGGCGGTCCAAGAGCGGAACGATTGTCTGCTTATGCGGAATGGTGACAAGAAAACCGCGCAGGTTCTCCAGACGGCGAAGCCCGTCGACGACCTTGCCGAGGTCAGAAGGCTTGACATGGAGCGGAACCAGAACGCCATCCCATCCAGTCTCGGCCATATAGGCATTGATCAGAATGGGCGATCCAACGTGCTCGATTGGATGTCCGATCAGTCCATAGAGAGCCGTCTTTCCTGTGATAGCCATATGGGATTTTCCAGCACCCGGAATTTGCCGTCCGCCCCCGACGCTTCTTGAACACCTGAGGACGCGAAGGCCCTCAGGCGCCGAGTGTTATGCGGGCCTACTGAATGGTCCGGACCTTCTGAAGCAGTGCCTCAGCCGTCGGGCCGAGTTTCTTCGCGAATTCCGTGTTGAATTCCACGAGCGCTTTCGCGAAGGCGTCGAGATCCTTGGTTTCGACGATCTTCACTCCTGCGCCCTTGATTTCGTCGAGCGCTTTGTTGTTGAACTCTTCGACGAGGCCGACCTGGTATTCCATCGCCTCCTGAGCAGACTCGAGCACTGCCTTCTGCTGTTCCTGAGGAAGACTGTTGAACTTGTCCCCGTTCATCGCGAAGAAGCGATAATGCCAGATGTGCTTCGTCAGGCTGACGCTCTTCGTTGGCTCATACCATTTCGTAGTCGCGAGCGTAGCAGGCTCGCCCTCGGCGGCGTCCGCAACACCGGTCTCAAGGCTGGTATAGACCTCAGGGAACGGGATCGGGGTCGGAACCGCACCCAAAGCGCGAGCGAAGCCGACATAGAGCGGGGATTCCGGCACACGCAGGCGCAAGCCGCGCATATCGCTCAGAGTGTTGATTTCTTTGCGGCTCGCAAGTGAACGCGGACCAAGGAAGAGGTAGCCGAGGTTCTTGATTTTCTTCGCCTGGAACATTTTGTCCACGTCGGGAGCAATAGCCATTGCAACCCGCTGCATGTGCTTGAGGTCGCGATAGAGATATGGAAGTTCCAGCACCTGCGCATCAGGCACGAAGCGGCCAATCCCGGACAACCCGCTCGGAGCGATATCGATCGTCCCGGCAATCACGCTTTCCGCGAGCTCCCGCTCGTTGCCGAGAGTGGAATCGAGGTAAACCTCGACCTTTACGGCGCCATTGGTTTTCTTCTCTACAAGTTCGGCAAAGCGCTTGTCGGCCAGGCTGTTGCTGTGGGTCTGGGCGTAGATATCGCCAAGCTTTAGAACAGTTTGTGCCGAACTGGCCGATGTCAACGTCACCATGGCTGCTGTGCCAATGGCCGCGATTGTCATGAGACGCTTTAGAATTCCAGGCATAACGACCTCCCAAAGTAACTTGCCTTCCTGGCAAGATTTTTAACCACCCTTGTCAGAACAGAGATGGCAAGAACGTAACGAGCGCCGGCACATAGGCGATCAGCAGGTTTGTGAGCACCAGCGGGATCAGGAACACCCAGACCAGCCTCATGATGGCTGACAGAGGGATCTTCGCCAGCGTGCATCCGATGAACAGAAGCGTTGCCACCGGCGGCACGACAGCGCCCAGCATGATCGCCAGAACCATCACAACGCCAAAATGCACGGGATCGTAATGCAGGGCTGCGCCAATCTTCGCGAGAGTGGGAACGAAGAGCACTGCAGTCGAAACCTCATCCATGAGGCTGCCGATGATGGCAAGCGAGATGATGAGGATTGCAACGAGAAGCCAAGGTTGGTCCGTAATGCCGAACAGGACGTTCATGACCACGGTTTCGAACCGGCCGAGGGCAAGAATCGTTCCAAATACGGATGCAAATCCCACAACCATCATAATATTCGCGGACGAAAGTGCCGCGGACATCGTCAACAGGCGAAGCTGCTTGAGCGTGAGCGTACGATGAACGAAGAAGCCGACGAACAGACTGTAGACGACGGCGACGATGCCTGCCTCGGTCGGCGTCATGATGCCGCCGAGGATGCCGCCGACGATTACGATGGGCATGACCAGCGCCCAAGCCGCGCTGACCAAGGATTGGAAGAGCTTCTTAAATGAGAACGTCGTCGTCGGAACGGCGAAGGACCTTCTCCGGACCAGGATCGCGACCAGCAGCATCAGGGACAGGCCGATTAGAAGACCGGGAACCACGCCGCCAATGAACAGCTTCCCGATGGAGACACCCGCCATCGAGCCATAGATGATCATGAAGATGCTTGGTGGAATGATGGGCCCCATCATGGCTGAGAATGCCGTGATAAGTGCGGCGAATGCCGGCTTGTAACCCTGCTTGATCATCGATGGAATCAGGATTGAGCCGGTCGCTGCGCAGTCTGCGGAGGCAGACCCGGATACGCCCGACATCAGCGCGTTCGCCATGACGGTCACATGCGCGAGACCACCGCGAACATGACCGACGAGTGCCATGGCCACGTTGACGATCCTTTGCGTCAAGCCGCTGTGCGCCATGATCTCGCCGGCGAGAATGAAGAACGGAATCGCCATCAGAGGAAAGGAATCCATGCCGGCGAACGCCCTCGTAACCAGAAGGCGGGCAGACAGCGTCGGATCCAGAATAACGACAATCAGAGCCGCGATCCCTGTCGAAAATGCAACAGGAACGCCAATGAGAAGAAGAATGATAAATGCAATGAACAGCGTCAGGATCATGGCTCTACCATTGGGGACTTAATGACACCCATAAGCTTCAGGCTCTGATAAGCCGTGACCAGGAGGATCAGTACGCATCCGAAGGGGATGGAAACATAGACGAGGGCAAGCGGAACTTCCAAGGCGCTGGACTGCTGTTCCATGTTCACCTTTGTCATCAACCAACCCTGATAGGCATATACGCCTGCGATGAACATGATGAGAAGGTTAACGAGCAGACGAAGCACTCTCTGTGCCCTGTTCGGCAGCGCTCCGACAAACATGTCTACGGTGAACATGGCGCCCTGCCAGATCAGCACGGGTGCGCACAGCCAGAAGATCCATATGAAGCCGTAGCGGATCACCTCTTCGGACCAGAAGAGCGCATAATACCCCCCCGCGAAGAAGCGCAGACACACAGCCACGAAACCGATCGTGATCAGGCCCAGCATGAGCGGGACGACAATCCACTCCAATGCTTTTTCGAACGGCGATTGGCCGGCGCGCTCGATATGATCGGGTTCATCCATGTATGTCTCCTTCACGCCGCGAGAGCACCGCCATCAACACGGATGAGTTCACCGGTGATGTAATCGGACATTCCTGATGCCAGGAACACGACAGCTCCCTGCAGATCCTCGGGCTTGCCAGCATACCCCATCGGAATGCGAGAGGTGATCTTCTTGACCCATTCCGCATCATGAAACAAAGGTTCAGTCAGCTCGGTCCTGAACCAGCCCGGCTCAATTCCATTGACACGAATCCCGAACGGAGCCCATTCGACGGCAAGGGCTTTCGTCAACTGCCGAACGCCGCCCTTGCTGGACGCATAGGCAACGATGCGCGGGAATCCGATCTCGCTCGCCAAGGATGCGATATTGATGATCTTACCGTATCCGGCGGACCGCATGATCCGCCCTGCGGCTTGGCAGCACAGGAATGTACCTCTGGTATTGACTGCGTGGACTTGGTCCCACTGATCCTCCGGATAGTCGAGAGACTCTCCACGAAGGTTGATTCCGGCCGCGTTGACCAGAATGTCGAGACGGCCGCCTTTCTCGAGGACCCGAGCGACTACGCTCTCGACACTGGCCCTGTCGGAAACATCGCCCACAACCGGCTCTGCGCCGATATCTTCAGCCGCCCTGTGAAGGACATCTTCGCGGCGCCCCATGATGAACACGCGGGCGCCGGCAGCGCGCAAGCCTTCCGCTGCCGCCTTGCCAAGCCCTGTTCCGCCACCTGTGACCAGAGCAACCCGAGAGGAGAGTTCAGTTTTGTTGTACGCCATTGTTCTCCAACCTTACCGGGAGAGTTCGATCCGCTGACCGTTGCTGGCCACGATTGCATGAGCGAGTTGAACGGCCGCAATTCCGTCGTCGATGTCAGGCTTCGCCGGCCTGTTACTTAGCAACATATCCGCAAGGTGGCGCATCTCTCCGACGTAGCCCTGATGCACCAAAGACGAATTCTCGGGAGAGATGTTCGTCATGTTCGGCTCCCAAACAACTCGATCCGCCGCCGGATCGAAGTGCCGCCCCAGGCTCATGGGAGGCGCATTCCGGGAATAGGTGACGCGACTGACATTCTCCACCGTTACCGAGTTCCCTTCGCTGCCCATCAGCTGGATACGCTCATTGGGAACCCCTCGGGATTCGTAATTCGAGATCTCCAGAAGGCCGGTTGCACCGCTTTGGAAGCGCAGCAGGACGGCATAGCCAAACCGCTCATTGCTTGCCTGAGACAGCTCGGCAGTCACCGACGCAACGGGCCCGGCATAGAACTGGATCAGATCGAGATAGTGCACACTGTGGTCGAGTACGAAGGCGAAAGGCGTAAGCTCACTCGACCAGACCGGCGTCCAAACGCCGGAGCATATGCGCGCAGTGAGATGCATGATGCGTCCGAAATCAGGCGCGCTCGCCAACTCCCTGGCCATGCGGTATCCCGTGGCAAAGCGCTTCATGAAGCCGACGGCGAGATTTCGGCCCGTCTCACGGCTCACTTCACGCATGCGAAGCGCCTTGTCGACTGTCACCGCGGGCGGCTTCTCCACATAGACATCCACCCCGGCCCGCATCGCCTTCTCGGCGAGTTCGGGGTAAACGTCGGGCCCAATGGCCATGATTACGACGTCGAGTTGTTCCCGAGCCAGAAGATCATCGAGAGACGTATAGATCGCCGGAATCCGCAATAGCCGCCCGCAGGCCTCGGCCCGCTCTTGGTCACGGTCGCAGACGGCCACCAAGTCGATCGGGGCCATTCGCATGGCCGGGATCAGCGCAGCTTGAGCAAAGCCGCCACATCCGACCAAACCTGCGCGCAAACGGGTGCCACGCTCTTTAGTCAACTCCACCTCCCCGGGCGTGGCTATTCAGCCGCGCCATATCGTTATGGATCCTGAACAGCAGAGCTCTTCCGACCCGTTCGAAACGATTTCTTAAAAACGTTTCGATAGACAATAAAGTATGGCTTTCCGGACAAGTCAATTCCCGAATCCGTAGCCTCTCCTTTTTGTCTGGAAGGAACCGGGCTAGGAACACAACGGATCCTGATAAAACGGTTTTATAGGTTGCTAAATCCTGGAGAAACGTTTTTATATAGGTTCCAGTTAGTGAGGACATAGGCTGCCTCGCCCGCCGGCTTCGGCCTTGATGGAGCATGGCAGCAGATGTCCAAAGGGGCACGATATGTCGGGCTTTCGAGCTGCGTCCATTGAGAAACTCGATCCGCTTTCCCGGCCTTGGGCCCGTTTGACGGACGAGCTTGGCTTGGGAGAGGCGTTGCCCCCTCAGGATAGAGCGCAACACTGCAAGAGCAGCCGCGTGAAGCGATGTCTCTCACTTGGACAGTGTCGTGAATTCATCTCTGCAATCTCAGGTGCATGATGTCAGGTGCTTTGAAGGGACTGAAAGTCCTCGACCTATCCCGGTTTATCGCCGGCCCCCACTGTGCCATGGTTCTTGGCGATCTTGGCGCGGAAATTGTCAAGGTGGAGAGAACCAGGGGCGGCGACGACACCCGCTCCCTTGGCCCCTATATCGAGGGCGAGAGCATCTACTTCATGATGTTCAATCGCAATAAGCGCAGTCTCTCCCTGAACTTTCGCAATCCTGCGGCCCAGGACCTGCTCCGCCGCCTCGTGGCAGAGGCGGATGTTCTGATCGAGAACTTCCGCCCGGGCACCATGGAAAAGATGGGGTGCGGCTGGGACGTTCTGCATCAGCTCAACCCGCGCCTGATCATGGCGCGCATCTCAGGTTATGGTCAGAATAACAGCCTTTCCAACGAGCCCTGCTTCGACGGCATTGCCCAGGCGACCTCCGGCCTGATGGACCTGACGGGCCAGCCTGACGGTCCCCCATCCATGGCCGGAACGTTCGTGGCCGATTATGCGAGCGCACTCTATGCCTGCGTCGGCATTCTTGCCGCACTGGAGCGGCGACATCACACCGGCAAGGGACAGATGGTCGATGTCAGCCTGGTCGGCAGCGCCACCTCTCTTCTGATGACGGCGATCCCGGAATATCTCGTCAACGGGCGCAAGGTCAGCCGGATGGGCAACCGGGACCGTTACGCAGCACCAGGCAACACGTTCCGGGCAAAGGATGGTGTCTGGATCCATATGGTCGGGGGCAATGATGCTCATTTCCCGCGCTTCGTCCGGATGGTCGGGCGGCCGGAACTGCTGCAGGACCCACGCTTCTCGACACTGGAGGCGAGGATGAAGAACGTCGAGGCCATCGAGGCGATCGCGGCCGAATGGTTTGCATCCCACTCCTCAGATGAGGCGCTTGCTGCCTTAAGCCGTGCTGAGCTTCCATCGGCGAAAGTGCAGACCGTCGCTGATATCGCGAGCAGCGCCTATATGCGGGAGGCCGGTCATATCGTCGATATCACCCATCCAAAAGCGGGCAACCTTCCCATGCAAGGCTTGCCAATCAGGATGAGCGAAAGCCCGACTTCGATCGAGGAAGCCCCTCCTGTTCTTGGGCAGCATACCAGCGAGGTGCTCTCCGAATGGCTGAAAATGAGCCCCGAGGAGATCTCCCAAGCCAAGGCGGCAGAGATCATCTGACCTCTACAAGAAAAGCTCCCTGACAGGGAGCTTTTCTTGCTTGGCCTTGTCCAGATGTGGCCAATTCAGGACCCTACTCTCGCCATTCCAGCGCCCCACCGGCGAGACGGATCATCTCGCTGCTCAGGTAACGTGGCATTCACAGGGAACGTCGTCTCGGCGTCCCGCGATCACGACCTGCGCTCCAGCCGATTGCAATGCATCCACCGCATATCCGAACCCCGAGCCGCCGGCTACAACAGCGGCACGCGACGACAAATCCGCGACGAGTGGCGTGACTGCTCCTCCGCCCTGTTTCGAGAATGGGGCCGATGGAGGAGGCGCCTTCTGTCGACAGCTTGCAGAATATCTATTAAATCGTTTTATCTAAGGATGCTGCCAAGGTGACGCCTTTTGCGTGTCAATCGTCCTGCAGGGCAGAACAACCGCGAGGGACCCGATGCTAGTTGTCGACGATGTTTTCCAATTGAAACAGCATGTAGGGCGAGAGCTCGGGCCGAGCGACTGGCTTCTCGTCACGCAGCATCAGATCGACGTCTTCGCAGAATTGACGCAGGATCGGCACTGGATTCATATCGACCAGGACCGCGCCAGATCCGAATTGCCACAGGGCAAGACGGTTGCGCATGGCCTTCTGACCCTCTCGCTGATGCCGCGCCTCGCCGATACTCTTCTCACGGTGCGCCGCTATCGCCGCGGCTTGAACTATGGCTGCAATAAGGTGCGCTTCACTGCACCGGTTCATCCCGGCTCGCGCATCCGCCTTCGGCAGACCATCAGGCAGGTTGTCGATATCGAAGGTGGCGTAAGGCTGATTCTGCACAATGTGCTTGAAACCGACAGCAATCATGAACGCCCCGCCATCGTCGCAGAAACCGTCATTCAGATGTACGACTGATCAAGGAAGCCCTAGCCGCTTCCCGCAGGATAGCGCGTGCCGGCCGAGATCAATCTGGAACGCTCAAGGGTAACAGGAGGAAAGACGATGAAATTTCGCATATGCAATCCGACCGACATACGCTTCGGAAATGGCCAGATAGAAGCCCTGCGTGAATTGGTGCCCCCAAATTCCCGCGTGCTGCTGCTCTATGGCGGCGGCAGCATCAAGAGCAATGGCATCTATGATCAGGTCATGGCCGGTCTTAAGGACAGCAAGGTGGTCGAGTTCGGAGGCGTCGAGCCCAACCCAGTCTACGAGACTCTGCAGAAGGCCGCGGCTGTAGCCCGTGAGAACAATGTCGATCTCATTCTGGGTGTGGGTGGCGGCTCCGTCATCGATGCCGCCAAATTCCTGGCGACCATGGTTTCGCTAGGCTCCGACGATCCCTGGCCCGACCTTGCAGCCGGCAAGCTCCCGGCCACCACACTGCCGGTTGGCGCGGTTCTGACGCTGCCAGCCACCGGGTCGGAGAGCAATGCGGTGTCCGTGATCTCAAGCCGCGAGCGCAAGCTGAAGCTGCCTTTCCGGAATGAGGCGGCCCGCCCGGCTTTCGCCATTCTCGATCCATCCACCATGCAGAGCCTCAGCAGGCAGCAGCTCGAGAATGGCGTCGTCGACGCCTTCACTCATGTGCTGGAGCAATATCTCACCTCCCCGGTCAACGCGCCGATTCATTACGGCTACAGCGAGACTCTGCTGCGGGTCCTGGCCGAGTGGGGTCCGAAGCTGGTCGAAACCGGGGGCGACGAAGCTCGCGAGAATGTGATGTGGGCCGCCAATCAAGCCCTGAACGGCCTCATTGGTGCTGGTGTTCCTCAGGACTGGTCAACCCACATGATCGGGCATGCCATAACGGCGGTCTACAACGTGGATCACGCACGCACGCTCTCGGTGATCATGCCGTCCCTCATGCGCTACAAAGCGGCGCAAAAGCAGGCGATGCTGGCACGCTATGGGAGAACGGTCTGGAGCATCACTGAAACCGACGACGCTGTCGCCGCAGAGAAGGCGATCGAGCAGACCGAACAGTTCTTCAAGACCATGGGGTGCCCGGTTCGCATATCGGAGCTCGGACTCGATTTCAGTCCGACAGACATTCTCGAGCACCTCGAGCGGGCAGGACAGACCGCGCTTGGCGAAAATCGCGATATCGACGCTCCGAGCGTCCGGCAGATCCTGAGCATGGCAGCGTAAGGCCTATCAACGAAAAGGGGCAGCCCTCCCGGAGCTGCCCCTTTTTCGGTTTCCGTCCTTTCAGGAGACTTACAGCACGCCCTCCTTATCGAGGGATTCGATCTGCTCCTTTGAAAGCGCTAGCCATTCGCGCAGCACCTCGCCCGTGTGTTCACCAAGGCTTGGAGGGGGCCTGCGGATCGATAGCGGATTCTCGGAGAGTTGCATGGTCACGCCTGACATGGCGACACGCCCGGCGGTGGGATGCTCCACCTCTACGATCTGCTTGCGGTGAAGCAATTGCGGGTTCCTGACGACCTCGGCCGGGCTTGCGACCTTCGCGCATGGCACACCTGCACCGCTGATCGTCTCAAGAGCCTGCTCGGTCGACAGCGTACCGAGCCATTCCTGTATGATGGATTCAATCGCAGAAGCGTTCTTGAGACGGCTGCCGACATCCGCGAATCGCGGATCCGTGGTTAGTTCCGGCTGCCCCATGGCTCCGGCCAGACGCTTGAAGAGCGGATTGGTTCCCGAAAGAATGAGGATGAAGTCTCCGCTACCTGTCTTGAACACGTTGGCAGGAGAGGAATACCGGTCCCGGTTGCCGGTCCGGGTCAGGGTGATGCCTTGGTTGACCTGAGTGGAAACCGCGGTCGTCAACATGGACACGGCGCTGTCGAGGAGAGCGACATCGATCATCTGCCCCTTCCCGGTCTTCTCGCGGGCATGGAGAGCCGCCAGGGTCGCCGTGGTCGCGTACATGCCGCTCATGTAATCGATATAGAACGTTCCGGCGAGCATGGGCGGGCCGTCCGGGTTCCCGGTCAGCTCCATCAGGCCGCTCATAGCCTGCGCAATTCCGTCGAAGCCGGGCCGCTGGCTATAGGGGCCATTCTGGCCGAAGCCCGAGAGGCGGGTCATGATGAGACGGGGATTGATCTTTCGGAGATCCTCCCAGCCGCATCCCATGTTCTCCATGGTGCCCGGACGGAAGTTCTCTACGAGCACATCGGCGGTCTTCACCATTTCACGCAGGAGTTCCTGAGCCCGCTTGTCGCGGAAGTTCAGGGTGATCGATCGTTTGTTGCGGTTGAGAGCCATGCTGTAAAGGCTCTCCCCGTTCTGAAAAGGCGGGAAATGGCGGCTGTCGTCGCCAGCTCCCTTCTTCTCGATCTTGATCACGTCGGCCCCCATGTCGCCAAGCAGCATGGCGCAATGGGGGCCCGCAATGAAACGGGACAGATCGAGCACCTTGAGGCCTTGCAATGGAGATGTCGTCATACTGACCTCGGCGAAAAGAGTGTGCCCTCAGGATCGATGACCTCGCGGATCAGCCTGACATCTTCCTCGGTTGGGGCTTCGGTTGTCGACGGCGTTCCCTCGATGATCGGCTCGAAACTCATATTGGCCAGCACCTCGTCGAGCGTGACGCCGGGGTGAACCGACTTGAGGCGCATGTGCTTGGTCTCGGGATGAAAATCGAAGAGCGCCTTGTCGGTGACGACCATGTACGGGCCTGGTCCTGGAAGGCCGAGGCTTGCGCGGGAGTCTCCGCCCTCGAGATGGCCGAGGCTCGTGATGAAATCGACCTTCTCCACGAAAGTGCGCTTCTTGAGATCGGTGACGATGATCGGACGCTTGATGAAAGCCAAATGCTCCGTCTGTGCCAGGCAACCCACAAGACGCTTCTTCGGCTCGCCCTCTCCTCCAATCTCGGTGATGTTGAGATTGCCGAACCTGTCGACCTGGGGAGCAGACTCGAACGACACGTCGAAGCGGCCCCGTGTCACCATGTCGATCTTGTAGCCGACATCGGCGGGCGACGCAGCGGCTGGCCAGCGGGTATAAGCATCCTGCAGGAGTGCGTCAGGAATCTTCTCAAGGCTGGGCGTGAGAAGATTGCCCCAATAGATGCTGAAACCCGGAGCATGCTTGAGCTGCGCGAGCCTCGCTGCGGCAATGGGGATGCCCACCGCGAGCGTGAATGCCCGTGCCGCGGTGCCAAGGCCGACGAAGCCCAGCTCATCGTCACGCAGCTCGCGGCTGATCGCGGCAATCATCAATTCTTCGGTCGTGAAATCCTTTGCGGCCGTCATTCTGCCCCTCCTGTCACGTCCAAGGCGCGCAAGGACTCACGTCCGCCAAATGCCTCGAGATAAGCCGCGTGGTCGCGGTGGCGGAAAACATGCTCGGCCAAGTACTGGGCCGTGCCCTCCGGCGTTTTCGCTGCCGCCAGATAGCTCTTTAGCGCAGCCTCGTCCTCATCGTAGAAACCGTCGCAGGCGCAGGGGTGTGCGCCGTAGGGGACTTCGACGACAGCCTCGACGAGGCTATGTGGGATATATGTCAAGCTGGGGCGGCGCTGGATCTCGGAGTGCGGCACGATCTTCTCGACGGTAACGATCAGCCGCTTGGAAGCTGACGCCATCATCTGGTCGATATCGTCGCTGTCTCGGACCACCGGCCACTGAACGTTGCCGTATTCGTCGGCCACATAGCCATGCAGGATTGTGAAGTCGGCCTGCGCTGCCGCCAATGCGTGATATGTGTCGCCCGTGAATGGGCAGCGGATTTCCTTGATCTGATCAGGGCTCTTGTGCACCATGCCGGTACCCAGCATGGATTTGATCGGCAGGAAGCTGATGCCCATCCCTGCGGCACGGAAACGTGCGACGGTGGCCGACTCGGAATAATCATGCGTCTCGATGGCGCCCGCCTCTACCTGGCGGCGGAAATTGGGTGCCAGACCATGCCTGAAGAAGCCGGCATAGATACCTTCCCAGCGACGGACGGCGCCGGCACCCGCCAGCATGTCGGTCGCCATCGTGGTTGCCCAGGTCAGTAGCGTCAGGTCACGAATTTCCTGACGGATCATTTCGTGGATGATCGCCATCGGCTGACGGCGCAGGAGCGATCCCCCGACAGCGATAGTCGACCCCGACTCGATGCGTGAGACCGCATCCTTCAAACTGGTTAACTTTGATTTCATCTCGTATATTCCTTGCGCCTGCCCTTGGCCTTCGCCTTAGCTGGCGAGCCTTTCCGGAATCCTTCCGCCGACGATCATCGAGACCACATCGTCATGTTCGACTTTGTTGCGCTCGACGGCACCAATCATGCGCCCATTCTTCATGACCGCGATTCGATCGGCCACCTGGAAGACGTGATCGAGATTGTGGCTGATGATCAGGACGCTGTAGCCCCGCTCGCGCAGACGCATGATGAGCTCCACCACAAGCCGTGACTCTTCCACCCCGAGGGCCGCCATGGGCTCATCCATGATGATGAGCTTCAGGTCGTTCTCCAGGAGAAGTCTTGCAATGCCCACTGCCTGACGTTGTCCGCCCGAGAGGGCGCGGACGGCCTTGTTGAGATCGGGTGTCTTGAGCCCGAGCTGCTTGAAGAGATCCACCGTGCGGCGGCGCATCTCTGCATGGTCCAGTGAAGGCACCATGCCAAGAATCTTGCGCTGGAGCTCGCGGCCCATGAAGATGTTTTCTTGAACGTTGAAGACATCGACCAGAGACAGATTCTGATGCAACGTCTCTATTCCATTGGCGCGGGCATCGTTGGGACTGGTCATGTCGACTTTTCTCCCTCCGATGGAAATCGAGCCTGATGTCGGACGAATCACACCCGAAATCATCTTGATGAAGGTCGACTTGCCGGCTCCGTTGTCGCCGACCAGCGCAATCACTTCATTGGGGAAAATATCAAGGCTGATGTTATCATTCGCCTTGTGCCCACCATAGGACTTCGAGAGGCCTCGGATCGAGATCATCGGATCTCGGACAACGGCCGAGGCACTCTGAGACGCGGCTTCCTGTGCCTGGAAAGCATATTGCATCGGTTACTCCGTCAACAAGAGAGATTGGGCCTGGGAGCGCACGGAAGAGTGCGCTCCCCTGTTCGTCAAAGACCCAGCGACTTGAGATCGACAGCCGGAACACGTCGCGTTTTGGTGCCCGCGTCGTAGAACTCGGCGATGTTTTCCTTGGTGATCATGGGCGACGGGAAGACCAGCTCTTTTGGAACCTTCTGTCCCTGCAGGATCCGCGAGGCGACCTCCACGGCTTCGCCACCGAACGTCGGGTAGACGAATGTACCCCGCAGGTCTCCGTTGGCGATCATTTCCAGCGTCTCAGGTGAAATTCCGTCAAAGCCAGTAATGAACATCTCGCCCTTGCGGCCTGCTTCGGTGATCGCCTGGAGCGCGCCTTTCGCCATGTTGTCGTTGTGGCAGTATACCGCGTCGATATCCTTCTGGGCCTGCAGGAAGTCCTGCATGACCTGCAACGCTTCCGCACGGCTGTAGTTGGCGATGCCCTTGGAGACGACCTTGATACCAGGATTGGCGTCAATGACCTCTCGCCAGCCCCTGCCGCGTTCCTGGTTCACGACAGAGCCGGGTTTGCCTTCGATCTGCACGACATTGCCCTGCCCCTTCAGCTGCTCGACATAGTATTGACCAGCCCGGCGAGCCGTGCCGAGAGTGTCGGCGGCGAGGTGACAATCGAAGTTGACATTGCCCTTGAGACTCGAGCTCATGACGACGATCGGAATGCCCGCGTCATTGAGAGCCTTGATGCCCGGCTGCACCGCGTCAGCGTAATAGGTAATCATGACGACGAGATCGACGCCGCGTACGGCAAGATCCTCAAGATTACGGATTTCCTGAGCCGGGCTCTCGCGAGCGTCGGTCACGATGGTCTTGAGGCCCAGTTTCTCGGCCGTCCCCAGCACGTCCTGACGCTGGGCTTTCAACCATTCGTCCGTCGCATAGGATTGGGAGAAGCCGATCGTCTTGCCTGCAACCGGGCTTTTCGCGCGGGCGCTGCCAATTACGAATGGAAAACCTGTCACGGCAAGCGCCGAAGCGCTCAGGCCGCCCTTGATCAGGCCACGTCGGCTCAGGCCGGAGCGGGTATCTGTTGTCTTGGTGGTCATTCTCGATTCCTCCTGGTTCCTCGGATCTTTGTCCGTCCCGTGTTATCGCTGCCGGTTGCGGAGATCGCTGATCACCACGGCCACGATGATGATGACGCCCATTGCCAGCATTTGAACGAAGGGCGATACGCTCATGAGATTGAGAAGGTTTGTGATGATGGCGAGGATAAGGACGCCGAGAATCGTGCCGACAACGCCGCCGACGCCACCATCGAATGACGTCCCGCCGATGAGTGTTGCGGCAATCGCATCGAGCTCGAAGAGGTTACCGGCGTTCGGCTCGGCGACGCTGATGCGGCTGACGAGGATCAGGCCGGCCAGTCCTGCAAGGAAGCCGGACAGGGCATAGACCTGAACTTTGATACGGTTGACCGGAATTCCGTAGACGCGTGCGGCCTCCTCGTTGGCCCCAACGGCATAGACGTGACGGCCCCACTTGGTGTGCTTCATGACATAGGCGAAGAGCAGCCAGATCGAAATGAAGATGACGACGGGAACAGGCACCGGGCCGACATAGCCGGACCCGATCAACCTGAACAGGCTGTCGGCTCCTTCCGCCGCAACATCGCCGCCATCCGAATAGAGATAGATCAGTCCGCGTGCGAAAATCATCATCGCAAGCGTCGCGATGAAGGGCTGAAGATTGAGACGTGTGATAAGGAGCCCGTTGATGGCCCCGAACGCGGTCGTCGCCACAAGAGCGACTGCCCACGCGGCCGGAGAGCCGTTCGACGCCAGCGCGGCAGCCGTGATCGCCGCGACGCCGACGAGTGAACCGGCGGACAGATCGATGCCCCTGGCCAGAATGACGATCGTCATGCCGATGCTGACCACGCCAACCATACTGGCGCCCCGTATCACGTTCAGAATATTCGTGGAGTTCAAGAAATGCGGAGAGGCAATCGTGGCTGCGATCAGCAGAATGACGAATGTGATTGCGTGGCTGTATTTCAGCGCAAGCATCAGATAGTGGCGAGCGCTTTTGCCCTGCTCGGTCGCCTGGATCGTTCCGACCGAAGAGCTGCTGCTGATTTCTACATGTGACATTATGATTGTTCCTCCCCTTTCGGACCGGGTTATTGATCGGGATGCGGGATAAGAATGCCTCTTGGATCGACCACGCGCCGAAGGAGTTCGAGTTCCTCGTCGGTTGGCTCAGGCGTACGCTCGGGGTTCGTTTCGAAAACTTCGAAGCCTGTGCTCCGCCTCACGTCTTCAAGGCTCACTCCGGGATGTAGGCTCTTGAGTCTCGCCCGGCCTTCGGCCTTGTCGAAATCGAAGATGCATTTGGGAGTGACGATCCATTCAGGCCCGCCCATTTCGAGACCAAGGCTCTGACGCCCTGCCGCGCCGCCCGGGTAGCCGACTCCGGATACGTAATCGACACGCTGGACGAAGTTCCTCACCTCGTGGTGCGGCATCATGATGTATTCGCGGCCGAACAGAGCCAGATGCTCGGGCAGGAGGATGGAGCCGACGAGGCGGACCTTCGGCCTTTTATAATCGCCGACGCAGACGCTGTTGATGTTGCCCTGCCGGTCGACCTGGACGCCCGAGCCGAAGCCGAAATCCACGTCGCCGCGCCGCACGGCGTAATGGCCCGGATAGCTCATCATCTGCGCTTCGCATTCCAGCCCCTGAAGTCCGGATTCGAATTCGGCGGCCGGCAGTTCCTTGAGAGTGGCGATGTTCGGGTTGATCGACCACCCGGCGAGAAGAATGGTGAGGTTGGGAGCGTGCGTACACCGGGCGAACTGCATGGCCGCCAAGGGAATGGCCGTCGCATAAAGGGCAGCCGCGCCTCCTGTCGCAAGTCCTGTGAAGCCGACCTCTCCGTCCCTGAAGCTTTTTGCAAGGTGGATGGCGAGGAGTTCCTCGATCGTATAGCGAAGCGAACTCATTGTGGCAGCTCCACGTTGCGCAACGCGATCAGGCGGCGAAGACCGATCCGCTCCAGATATTCGTGGTGGTCCCTGGTGCCATGCACGTATTCTTCCAGATAGGCGTCGAAGCCTTGCTGCGTCGCGCTGGCCTCGGCGTAGGCGCGAAAGTGATCGTCGTCGGACTTGTAGATCCCAAGCACTGCCGTGGGATGCGCGCCATAGGGCACTTCGACAATATGAGTCGTCCGGAACGAAGGAATTTCGGTCAGCTCAGGATGCTTCTTAATCTCTTCCGTGCTGACGATGCGCTCGACCGTGACGATGACCTTGTCGCAAGAGCGTGTATGAGTGACATCGACGCTTTGCGGCAGGAGGCGCCGAGCGGGAAAGGCGACGTTACCATATTCGTCGCCCATGATGGCGTGAACCACAACCACATTCGGCTTGGCGGGTGGAACGGCCCACATCTGCTTGCCCGTGACAGGGCACGTGAATGGGATGATGTCCGGATTGAGCTGAGCAACGTCGCTGCCGCCGAGAAAAGTGCAAGGCCAGAATGGCAGGTTCTCCTGGCTGGCACGAAATCGATCCCAGGCGATGAGTTCCGGGTAGTCGACAACTTCTATCTCGCCGGCCTCGGCCGCACGCCGGAAATTGCGCGCCAAGCCGAAACTCTCAAGGCCGACATAGGACGTCTCGATCCGCCGGACGCAACCCGCACCGACGAGGAGATCCGTCTCGTTGGCATTGACGACGCCAACGATGGTCAGATCGCGTCGCTTCTGGCGGATCAACTCATGCACGAACGCGATGGGACGCTGATAAATGGCAAAGCCGCCAAACGCGATGCGATCACCGTCTGCAACCGCAGACACGGCATCGGACAGGGAACATAATTTGGACGTTCGGACCAAAGCGGGTCCTCCTCCCGTTGAGGCCCGGCGACTCTGACGGTCCGCCTTCGGCCTGTTGCGGCTCATTTCGGAAAGCCCATGAAACCTCTTCCCATCCATATGAGATCGATTCCACATGAAATCGATCTCATATGTTGCTGGCCTTGTCAATCGTTTTACTTCGATGGTCGAATTCGCCTTATGGACGTCTCGCCCAAAGGTGATTACCAATCAGGAAGCTTTCAGAGCGTGTCATGTCCAAGGGGAGTTCCGAGATTCGCACCTCATCCCGCAAAAGGCCCACCATCGCGGACGTTGCGCAAGCCTGTGGCCTTTCCCGCGCGACAGTCGCCCGCGCCCTATCGGGAAAAGGCTATGTCGACGGTGAAAAGCGGCTGCTCATCCAGCAGACAGCCAAGAAGATCGGTTATCGCACCTCGGCTCTTGCCAGAGCCCTTCGCACCCAGCGTTCGGCCTCGGTCGGCGTCCTGATTGCGGATATCACGAATCCGATCTTCCCCCAGATCGTGAAGGGAATCGACGACGTTCTCAGCGCCAGGGGACACACAATTCTTCTGTGCAATACGGATGAAAACCCTCAGAAGCAGCTGGCTCTGGCCAGTTCGCTGGTCGATCGGCATGTGGATGGTTTGATCCTGGTGTCTCAATCGCTCGAAACGCAGGCAATCAGGGATCTTCTTGAGGGTGGCCCCCCTTGCGTCTTTGTCAATCGACGCCCCTATGAGGCAGCGGATTATGTCGGACCGGACAACATTCAGGCCATCAATCTCCTCGTGGACCATCTTGTGGGTCTTGGACATAAGAAGGTCGGCTACATTGCAGGCCCCGAAAGCTCGTCCACATCCCGCGAGCGCCTGCTGCAATTTTCCGTCGCGCTGGAACGATACGGCCTCTCTTCCAAGCCGGAGTGGATCTTTCCAGGCAACTACACCATCGAGTGTGGACGTGAGGCAGTCCGCAGGATGATGACCTTGTCCGACAGACCGACGGCAATCATGGCGGCCAACGACATATCCGCACTCGGCATCATCGACGAGGCGCAAAACCGCGGTCTCTCCGTGCCGGAAGATCTCTCCGTCACAGGGTTTGACGACGTACTGGGTTTCAGCGATCTGCTTCCACATTCCCTGTCAATGCGGGGACTGACGACGATCTGTCAGCCCAAGTGGGAAATCGGAGTGGCTGCGGCAGAAATGCTCCTCCGGCGTCTGGCGGAAGGACGCGAAGCCAATCTCCAGTCGGTCGTTCTGCCGGTCAGCCTGAAGGTGAGAGATACGACCGCGCCATTGCGATCGGATCGGGCGAAGCCCCGTCGCACGCGATGCAAGCTCGCCATGCAGTAGGGCCACAGCCTGTTAAGCGTTTCTAAGACCAGCTACGACGCCGTTGCCGCATTAGGCGCGACCGCAATCGCATCCGTCATCCGCACGAAGGCAAGCATGCCGGGATCGTCCGAACCCACGCTCTTCTCCGGAAACATCCGCGCCCGGCCGATGCGGCAAGGCTGAGCCCGGAAGCGGTCCAGCGCCTCATGAGCCGCGGCCCGCGCCTTTGTGGCAACGGCGCTTCCGTCGTCCTGCCCAGATATGGCAGAGGCCACGGCATCGAGTGCGTCCAGCACCGTCTTGTCTCCAAGCTGCGCTCCGCCTCGGGCGATCATCGCATCCCGCGCAGCGCTCAACAGGCCCGACAGATCGGCCCATGCGACCTCCGCCTGCCCCTTGGTCTGGCGGGACATGGTCATCAGCGCCGTGGCAATGAGCGTACCGAGGCTCGATCCCGTCGCCGAAAGGGTCGAGCGAGCGAGCAGGCCCAGAGCAGCGCCCACATCTGCGGCCTGCGCTAGATCGGTCGCGCTCATGCGCTCGACGACGCGAGCCAGCATGCTGCCCGTGTCGCCGTCGCCAAGGCGCGAGTCAGCCTCGTTCAGTTCCTGCTCAAGGCTGCCCATCCGCTCCTGGGCCCGCGCTACAGCGCGGGTGACATCGTCAATCGTCCAACCCATCAGCCGACCCTCCAGAACGGGCACGCTGCCGGAGCAGCGAGCAGGCTTTCCAACTCGTCATCGACAAAGCACAGGCTGATCGAAGCGCCAGCCATCTCCATGGAGGTGACATACGGCCCGACGAGCGGCTGCACGACCCGCAGCTTCTGCTCCGCAAGGCGTTGCGCCGCCCGGCGGTAGAGAATGAAGAGTTCCTCCAAAGGCGTCGCCCCGAGGCTGTTGACCAGGATCGACACACGGTCGGTCGCCAGTGCGGGCCGGTCCGCCAGCAGGCGCTCGATCATCTCGTCCACGATCGCGTCAGCGGGCTTCAGCTTGTCGCGCCAGATGCCGGGCTCGCCATGAATGCCCATGCCCATCTCGATCTCGTCCTCGGCGAGTGCGAAGGTCGGCTTACTGGCCGTTGGCACCTGGCATGGCGCCAACGCGACGCCGATCGTGCGCGTCGCATCCACTGCCTTGCGGGCCACGCGCGTCACCTCGTCCAGATCCGCGCCTTCCTGCGCCTTGGCGCCTGCGGTCTTGTAAGCATAGATGATACCTGCCACACCCCGGCGCTTGTGACGCTCGTCGGGATCGGCGCTGGCCACATCGTCCGTGCCGAGAACCGTCGTGGTGGTGATGCCTTCATCGGCCAGCACCTCGCCGGCCATGTCGAAGTTCATCCGGTCTCCGCCGTAGTTGCCATAGAGGCACAGCACGCCTTTCCCACCATCAGCAAGACGAATGGCATCAATGCAGGAATCGACGTTGGGGCCTTCGAACACGTTGCCGATCGAGCAAGTGTCAAGCAGGCCCTGCCCCACATAACCGGTGAACAGCGGCAGATGGCCGGATCCACCGCCCGATGCGATGCCGACCTTCCCCTTGAGCGGCGCATCGGCACGACGGATCACACGCCCGCCGGAGCCATCGCGCACCAGCGACGGATGCGCTGCCGTCAAGCCGTCGAGCACCTCGTCCACATAAGCTGTCGGTGCATTGATCAGTTTCTTCATTGTGCTACTCCCCTCCTCCCGAGGGCTAGGACCGTGAAGAGCTTACCGCTCTCGGGCCACCTCTCAGATATCAACATGATCCATCGAGATCCGGGCAGATCGCACGAGACCTGCCCGGTTGTAAGTCTTAGTAGTTGAGCCGCTGATTGGCCTCAAACATGCTGACGGGCGGATAGGCATGCTCGTCGGTGATGACATCGAGAACCGTCGTCTTGCCCGAGCGCAGCGCAGCTTCGAGAGCCGGCTTGAAGTCCGCCGGATTCTCGATGCGGATGCCTTCGCAGCCGCAGGCCCTCGCGATGGCGGCATGGTCGACGGCTTCGAAATCGCACGCATCCGAGTAGTCGTTGAAGAGTACCTTCTCGGCATGCTTCTCATAGCCCAGGATCTGGTTGTTCAGCACCGTCACCACGACCGGCAGATTCATGCGGCGTGCCGTTTCGAGTTCCGACCAGACGTGGGCAAAGCCGCCGTCGCCGGCGAGGCAGAAGATCGGAGCATCCGGACGAGCTGCCTTGGCGCCGATCGCGTAGGGCAAGCCCCAGCCAAGACCCGCCAAGCCGCGCGGGGTCACGAAGCGCATGCCGGGCTTACGCGAGGTCAGGAAGTTCGCAACCCAGATGGACGAGTAGCTCGCATCGGACACGACGATCATGTCCGGGGTGAGGACGCTGTCCAGATCGCGCATCAGACGCTCGGGACGCACTGGCTGCCTGTCCATGTCGACGCTCTCGGCCATGTCGGCCTCCCAGCCGCGGAGGCCCTCGGCGATGCGAGCTTCAAGCGCCGGGCGCGCGGCGCGGCGTGCGGAAAGATCCCGCTTCTTCAGAGCCGCAGTGAGAGCCTCGATCGTCAGGCGGGCGTCGCCTACGAGCCGTACCTCGGCTTCGTAGTTTCGACCGATTTCCTGGCTGTCCACGTCGATGTGGATGTACTTGGCGTTCTTCGGATACAGGTTCCAGCTGTCGGTGCCGTTTTGGTTGGTTCGGTTACCGATCAGCAGAATAACGTCAGCGTCCGTCACGAGAGAGCGCAGGTGACGGGTGCGGCCGCGCGTTCCCATGAAGTAGCCGACAATACCGACGGAGAGTGGATGACGTTCGTCGGTCGATCCCTTGCCCATGACCGTTGTGGCGATCGGCAATGATGCGGCTTCCTGCAGGGCGGCAACGGCATCGGCGGCCCCGGAGACGTGAACGCCACCGCCGGCGATGACGAGAGGAGCCTCTGCCGCGGCAAGGAGATCGGCCGCGGCTTCGATGGCCGACGGATCGGCGACCGACCGGTCGAGCGGGAAGGTTCCCAGAGAGGCGACGCGTTGCGTGCGATCAGTGCGATCAGCCTTCGGGGTATCAACGAAAAGATCGATGGGGGCGATCAGCACGGCCGGTCCGGGGCGGCCGGAAGCCGCTGCGGTGAACGCCATATCGACGTAATCGTCGATGCGATCCACATCCGCAACCCGCTTGATCCACTTGGCGCAACCGCGGAACAGCTCAAGATGGTCGAGTTCCTGGAACGCATTCTTGTCGGTCTGCTGACGATGAACGTCCTGTACGATGGCGACGATCGGAATCGAAGCCTTGAGCGCCTCGGCAAGACCGGGAACGAGCAGGGTCGCAGCCGGACCGTTCTGCGCCGTGACCACAGGCACCTTTCCGCTCACGCGCGCATAGGCGTCAGCCATCACCGTACCTGCGTTCTCCGTGCGGTAGCCGATCTGGCGGATGCCAAATTCGGGAGCCACGATAAAGAGAGCAGCGGGAATGCTCTGGCCGAAAATCACTTCCACGCCGTGGCGACGCAGAGCCGCAGCGAAAACATGAGCGCCAGATGTGTTCGAAATCGTATGCGACACAGGATCGGCCGCTTTCGTTGCGAGGGAAGTCATCGGATTTCTCCAGGGTGTAGATCTGGCATTCTTGCCAGGTTGGTTAGAATTGGCTTCTTCAAGGAGGTGTCCCCTTCAGGAAACCGGGCTGAAATGGCTTTGGCTTCAGGCAGCTAGTGGTGGACGAGATCCCCGCCCGTGATCAGCTTCACCACATCGTCCGGGCTCGTTTCCTTCGTTGCCCGAACGCCTGCCGTGCGGCCCTGGCGCAAGACATGGATGCGGTCGGAGATCTCGAAAATATGATGCAGATTGTGGCTGATCATGATGATCGAGAAGCCGCGCTCCTTGAGATCCCGCACCAAGGAGAGGACCTTCTGCTGCTCCGGCACACCGAGAGCCGCAGTGGGCTCATCGAGAATGACGACCTTGCGTCCGAAGGCTACGGCTCTGGCGATGGCGACGCTCTGGCGCTGCCCGCCCGACATGCCTTTCACCGGGTAGTGGGTCGACTGGATATGGATCTTCAGCGTCTTCAGCAGTTCCTTGGATCGCGCATGCATCTCCGATGAGCGAAGAAAGGGAATGCCGATCACGCGCTTGACGATCTCGCGGCCGGCGAAGATGTTCTCCGCTACATTGGAATTATCGAAAAGCGCGAGATCTTGGTAGACCGTCTCAATTCCCAGGCGACGCGCATCCTCGGGTTTGCGGATCTGAACCTCAGAACCCTCGAACCAGAAGCGTCCCGCATCGGGGCTCAGCGCCCCGGAGATGATCTTGACCAGCGTCGATTTTCCGGCGCCATTGTCACCGACAAGCGCTACCACCTCGGATGGGTTCAGCTCAAAGCTGATGTCAGAGAGCGCCCGCACCGGGCCGAAGGATTTCGATACATTGCTCAGTTTCAGTAGCGGGGACATCGTTCCCTCCCTGGAATGGTCGGCGAGCGGCAGGCGCCGCCCGCCGCCGGGGACTTGGATCACTTGCAGAAGTTTGCTCGATTCTCGGCCGTGATCATCGGCGTCGGCAGAACCGTATTTTTCGGAACCGCCTCGCCCTTGGAGACCTTCACGGCGAGATCGAGAGCCTCGGGGAACATGGTCGGATAATAGACGGATCCGGTGAGCGCGCCGGAAGCAACGCCATCGCAACCCTCCTTCGCACCATCCATGCCGACCGTCACGATGTTCTTGATGTTGCGCTCGCTCAGAACCTGGGCTGCGCCCAGGGCCATGGAGTCGTTGTGCGCATAAACAGCAGCAAGATCGCGATGGGCCGTAATGGCGTCTTCCATCACCGCAACGGAGTCGTGCAGGCGGTAATGGCCGACATAGGAAACAACCTTCATGCCAGGATACTTGGCGATTTCTTCCTCGAAGCCGCGCTTGCGGTCGATAGTCGCCGAAGCGCCGGGCGTGCCCTCGATCTGAATGACTTTGCCTTTGCCGCCCAGCTTCTCGGCAATGAAGCGAGCGGAAACCCGTCCCATTTCCACGTTGTCGGAGCCGATATAGGCGGCGTAGCTGTCCGGGTCGACGGCGAGCTTGCGATCGAACACGACAAGCGGAATCTTTGCGCGCTTCGCAGAATCGGCAATCGGCGCCAAGGCGGCCGAGTCATTTGGAGACATGACGATGACATTGACACGGCGCGTGATCAGATCTTCGAGCGACGAGAGCTGAACAGCGCTGTCGCGGCGGCCATCGGCGATGGTGAGCTCGACCTCGGGATGTTGTGCCGCCCAAGCCTTGGCCTTCTCAACGCCACTCACACGGTAGGGATGCTCGACGTTAGGCTGAGAGAGGCCGATCTTGAGCTTCTCCTGCGCGGAGGGAGACGATGCCATCAGTGCCATGGCAGCGCATCCGGCAGTGAAAGAGCAGATTAGCGTTTTAAGCTTCATGGTTGGTTCCTTCCTTTGAGAAAGTCCGGGCGTTGGATCGCCCGGCTCTTTTGTGCGACGCTTCAGCGCCGGGCTTTGCCTGTTCCCATTCGGCGAATGCTGAACATGACGGCAATGACGATGATCACGCCTCGCGCGACGTCCTGTGCGTATGGCGAAACGGAGAGCAGGTTCAGAATGTTGTAGGTGAGGCCGATCACCATCAGTCCAACGAAGCTGAGGCCGATGCTGCCGATACCTCCGGTGAAGGGAGTGCCACCGATCACCACGGCTGCGATGCCTGAAAGTTCGAACAGCATGCCTGCGGTCGGCTCGCCAACGCCGAGGCGACCGAGGAACAGAAGACCAGCCAGCGCAGCCAGAACGCCATGCAGGGTATAGACGCTGCGTTTCATGCCATCGACATTGATGCCCGACCGGTGTGCGCCGACAGGATTGTCACCGACGAGGCAGACGAAACGCCCGAAAGTCGTATACTTCAGTGCGACAGCCGCGAAGATGAAGACTAGGCCGGTCAGGATGACGGGTGCTGGCACCACGCCGATATAGCCGCGCCCGAACCAATAGACGAAGTCGGGGGCAAGCTGCGTCGGAATGGTTCGTCCCTCGCTGATGATCAAGGCGAGACCGCGGGCTACGGTCATCATGCCGAGCGTTGCCACAAAGGGCGGTACCTTGCCCCACGTGATCACGGCACCGTTGACATATCCGCAGACCGCACCGACCAGCAGCACGACGCCGACCATGCCGAATGTACCGATATGTGGAGCGACGACGGCACCAACGACAGCGGAGAGCGCAAGGATCGATCCGCCGGAAAGATCGATGCCGCCAGAGATGATCACGAAAGTCAGACCCACCGCGATCAGCCCCACCATCGTCCATTGCCGGAAGACATTGAAGATATTGTCGGCAGTCAGAAAATGCGGAGACAGAAGAGCGGAAATGATGACGAGGACGATGAGGCCGGTCACTGCAACATTCTGCAGGAGAAGCGCGCGAGCGCGGCCCATGAGAGAGAGATCACTCGGGGGCAGCCCTGGCGTAAAGCTGGTTGCAGGCGGATTCTTGGACATTGATATTCTCCCTAAATCAGCGAACGACAGCCGGGAACCGGCCTGCTGGTATCTTTGGCGCCCGGAGGCCGAGGGACCGGATTCCCGATTGCGGGAACCCGGCAGCGGCCGCGCATGAGGCGGGTCCATCAGCCCTAAGAACGGACTGAGGACAGCCGGACCCGACGGCATCGGCGAAGAACCGGCCAAGCTCGGAGCGCTGGCCGTATCCGACGCAGCCAGAAGCCTGCCTTCCATAGACTTGCCCGCGCAGCATATCTTCTCCCGCTCCAACACCTCGGCCTTACGGCAGAGCACACATCCTGGCGCCCCGCGGCGCGCCGACACCTTGTAAGACGAGCAGGATCTCCGTTCTCCGGCACTCCCTCCCGACAGGGCGCACCTATCCGGGCCGCGGTCCGGCAACCCGCAGAGTCTTGAGCGTCTCGATTCCATGAATGGGCGCTCTCATGGCTCTGCCTCGGCGCCCTTGAATTCAAATTATCTATAAAAACGTTTTTGGCAAACGTTTTTATTTCGTGCTAATGAAAATTTGTGCGGGGCGGTTCGAACCGCGCCTTCCTTGAAGGACGAGAGGATGAAGGTGAGGAATTCCAGAAAGCCGCAGGTCACGATCATTGACGTCGCCCGTGAGCTCAAGCTTGCCCCCTCCACGGTGTCCAATGCTTTGCGCGGGAAGCCGGTTGTCGCCGAAGAAACCCGCAAGCGCATCCTCGCTCAATGCAAAGCTATGAATTACGTTGCCTCTCCGGTTGCACGAGCGTTGCGGGAGCGCCGGACGTTCACCATCGGAGTGCTGCTGCCGGACATCGCCAATCCGATTTTCGGCGACATCGTCAAAGGCCTGGATAGCGTCATGGCCGCGTCCGGATTCGCAACGCTTCTGGCCAGCACGGAAGGAAGCAGGGAGCGTTTTCTGATCGCCGCCCAGACTTTTGCCAAGCGCGATGTCGATGCTCTTGTCATGATATCCCAGCCCGTTGGCGGGGAGGAGTTCGAACGTCTGGTCGAGCTCTGCCCCCCCATTGTCCTGACTCACAGAAAGGCTGCGGGACTGGATCTCGATTACATCGGGATGGACAACCACGGAGGCAGTATGGCAGCGCTCCGGCATCTGGCTGCGCTCGGCCATCGCCGGATCGGATTCATCGAGGGACCAGAGCAATCCTCAGCCGCGCAAGAGCGCTTGGATGGATATCGGCAAGCTGTGCAGGAGCTCGGCCTGGACTCCGATCCCGCGCTCGTTTGCCCCGGGGACTATACTCTGATGAGCGGGTTCAAGGCCGCTCATCGCCTGTTGTCCATCAAGAAGCGCCCAACAGCCATTCTGGCAGCAAATGACCTGATGGCCTGCGCTGTGCTGGATATTGCGGTTCAGATGGGGATCTGCATTCCCGGCGACCTGTCCGTCATAGGATTTGACGACATCTTCGTGTCCTCTTTCCCGCAGATCGCACTCTCGACCATTCGGCAACCTGCCAGTGAGATCGGCAAAGCGATCGGCCTCAGGCTCATTGGGAGATTCGACAGCGGCAACTGCCCTCCCTGTCATGTCGTCCTGCCAACTCAGCTCGTTGCTCGCGCATCCATCGCCCCCCCGGCGCGGCGAAAGAGAACCCTCGGCCGCTTCTCGGAGCAGGATCTCAACGCCTACCTTCGGAACCGCTGGAAGCCGACCTCGCAAGTTCATCCGTAACCGACCTGGCTTACTTTCATCGAGAAACCAACAATGACAAATCAGGCACCCCTCAAGGATATACGCGTTTTGGATCTCTCCCGCTTCATTGCGGGCCCTTTCTGCGCCATGCAGCTCGGCGATATGGGGGCCGACGTCATCAAGGTCGAGCGAAAGGGTCTTGGCGAAGATACGCGCACGATCGAGCCAAAGGTCGCAGGCGAAAGCCTGTACGTGATGATGTACAACCGCAACAAACGCGGCCTCGCACTTGATTACAGACACCCCGACTCCATCGCGATTCTGAAGGATCTGGCGGCCAAGGCCGATATTCTCGTCGAAAATTTCCGCCCGGGAACGCTGGAGGCCATGGGCCTCGACTGGGAGACCCTCCATACCCTCAATCCACGCCTGATCGTGGTCCGCATTTCCGGCTTCGGTCAGGATGGCCCCCATGCGCGCAGGCCTTGCTTCGATGTCATTGCGCAGGCATCGAGTGGTCTCATGTCCATGACGGGGCCGGCCGACGGACGCCCAACGATGGCGGGCACGTTCTTGGTTGATTTCACCACGGGCCTTTACGCCACGATCGGTGCCCTGAATGCTTTGAGGGCACGCGAGACAACGGGTCTGGGGCAGGTCGTCGACGTCTCGCTGATGGACAGCGCCGTGTCGTTCCTGATGACCGCGATTCCCGAATATCTGCTCCTCGGCCGTGAAGCGACCCGCAACGGCAGCCGGGACCGTTACACTGCTCCTGCCAACAACTTCCAGGCTGCCGACGGCGAGTGGGTCCATATTTCGACCGGTAACGACACGCTCTTCCCCCGCTTTGCCAAGAAGGCTGGCCTCGAACACCTCCTGGGCGACCCGCGTTTCTCGTCGGCAGCAGCCCGCATGCAGAATGTCGATGCTATCGAGGCGGAGGTCGCAGCCTTCGTGGCTGCCCATACGTCGGAAGATGTGGTCCGGATGATGGACGAGGCGGGCGTGCCCTGTGCGAAGGTGGCCCGGATCAGCGATGTCGTGAATAACCCTCAGCTTCACCATCGCAAGCAGATCATCGAGATCGACCACCCGACGATTGGCAAGCTGCCCATGCATGGTGTTACCGTCAATCTGTCCGAAACGCCCGGTGCCATCCGTCGCCCGCCACCATCCGTCGGCGAGCACACGCACGAGGTTCTTGCCGAGTGGGCGGGCTATGACGAGCGGCGAATCGCACAATTGGAAGCGGCGGGCGCGATCTGAGGCCTGCAATCCCGCAGAAAGGAAAGCGGTATGCGCAAGCCTGCCGATATCCGTGGCATTATATTCGATTTTGACGGAGTCATTCTCGACTCCGTCTCGCTCAAGACAGAGCTGTTCGTGCGATGCTACGGCGATCAACCCAGCGAAGAGCAGAAGGCTCACATTCGCGAGTATCAGGCGCTTCATGGAGGTGTCGGACGCGGAGAAAAGTTCACCTATTTCGAACGTACTCTCTTCGACCGGGAGCCCACCCCGGAGAGCGTTGCCCGGTTGTCCCGGCTATATGGTGAATTTCTGGCGGCTGAGATCGAGGCTTGCGGCTACCTGCCGGGCGCCCTGCCCTTCCTGACGACCCTTCATGGCAAGATCCCGCTCCACCTCGTCTCCGGCACCCTGCACGAGGATCTTGTCAGGATTCTCGAACAGCGGGACCTGACCCGCTTCTTCAGATCCGTGATCGGTTCTCCAATGCGCAAAATCGATGCTTTTCGGAGCATCGTTGAAAATGAAGGTTATGATCCCGCGACTATCCTGGCGATTGGCGATGCCATAACGGAGCTCGAGGCAGCAGAGTCTGCCGGCACTCAATTCATCGGGATCGTTGCTCCGAGGGATGAGAACCTGTTTCCTCCAGGAACGACCATCTACCCAGACCTCGCGAGCCTCCATGCCGAGTGGCCGAGGCTCGCCACCCCGACCGTCTAGAGCATCGGACCCAAAAGTGGACTTGCACTTTTGGGAACAATCCGATGCTCCCTTCTCTAGAGAGCGCATCGTTGAAGCGTAAAACCGGGTCCACTTTTCCGCACGATGCGCTAGCAAAAGATCAGGTGCCGAGCGGCGCTGCCTCTCCGCTGCGCCGCGACAAGGCCGCAACCCGGACCTTCGGCTTTCCGTTCGCCGCAATTCCCGTGGTGCCGCGAACCACAAGGCGGGTTGGGAAGATGAGGGTTTGCGGCTCAAGCGGCTCCTTGCTCTGGATGCGCTTCATCAGCAACTGTGCCGCCGCAGCGCCCATGTCGCGCTTTGGGAGGTGAATGGTCGTCAGGTTGATCCGGGAGAAAGAGGCCAGAGCGATGTCATCGAAGCCGATCAGCGAGACATTACCCGGCACCTCTATTTGGCGCTCGGAAGCGGCGTTGAGAACGCCCATGGCGCTCATGTCGTTGCTCGCCAGGATCGCCGTGGGCGGCTTATCAAGCTCCAGAAAGCGCATCGCGGCAGCATATCCGCCCTCGATGCTGTAATTGCCGGAGAAGATCAAGTTGGGATCATTGTCGAGCCCGAAGACGCGCACCGCATGCAGGTAAGCGTCGAACCGTTCCTGCGCCGTCGACGATTCATGAGGCCCGCGGATGAAAGCGATGCGCCGATGCCCGAGATCCGTCAGATGCCTCACGGCATCGATCACGCTCGTCAGATTGTCCGCGCCCACATAGTCATCCGCGTAGCGGTGCGACCGCCGTTGCAGCAGGACGAAGGGCGTCCCGGCGGACAGAAGCTGGCGCACCGCCTCCCCCTCGCAATGCTGTGAGATCAGGACCATGCCGTCAACTTGCTGGTCGAGGAGCGAGCGCATATGAGCAATCTGCCTTCCCTCGTCGCCATCCGTGTTGCACAGAAGGAGCGTGCAGTGCTCGCGGAAGGCGACATCCTCGATCCCGCGCACGAAATCGGGCGAGGCGGGGTTGGCGACATCCGCGATAAGAACGCCGATCGTGAAACTGCGCTGCATCCGCAAGGAGCGGGCGAACTTCGATGCCCGGTAGCCGAGCTTGGCGGCCGCCGCGAGAACGCGCTGCTTGGTCTCCTCGCTGACGTTGGTCTTTCCCGCAAGAGCATTGGAAACGGTCGAGACGGATACACCGCATTCACGCGCGACGTCGTGAATGGTGGCGCGCTTTCTCTCGGAACCATCCACCTCGTCATTGAGATCCATATCCCGTCTACCCTTGGACATTTTCGTTCTTAGACATTTGGAACCACCCGATGAGCAAATCAGAATCGCGATCCAAATGTATCGGCGGGGCTAACCACCTCGAACGATATAAGATTTCTCACGTGTCGGTTAGAACGTTTTTCGAATGTTCCTCATCCGATTGAGGTATTCTATAAAAAATTTTACTAAAATCTACCCTTCCGGTGTAGAGGTGGAGGCTGGCCGAGCCTACCCTCTCCGGGCCGAGCCCCAACGCGACAGACATCCTTCCGGAGAATGCATTCGGTGACCGACTGGTATCGACCGGCGCTTCCCTGGTGGATAACCGCGATCCCAGGTTCCTGGGCATGAGGAGGCGAACTGATGCCCCGGCTGGCTGTATCGAAGTCTTGAACTTATGGGCCATTAGAGCATCGTGCGGAACCGCAGGTCCGCGTCAGCGACCCGAAGGGCCGCGTCAGCGAAAAGTGGATCCGGTTTTCCGCGCAAACGATGCTCTCATTGAAGGAGAAAGCATCGGATGGGTCCCAAAAGTGCAAATCCACTTTTCACGTCCGAGGCTGTATCCCGCCGGGGATCGCCATCGCGCCGGCGACGGCCAAGCCGATGGTCCTGATCTGCTGGTTCTCGGCAGCCTGTTCAATTCCGGGCTGCCCTACCGCCCAGATTCTGCATCGGGGCCGTCCATAGGCCCATCACAGATGTCCACAGAGGCCGCCGGCATGCCTCTTAAGCTCGCCGACAGCCTCGTCTTGCTGCTCGCCGGATCGCCGGCCCTGTTTCGACCGCCGATGGGCTCCTTACTTGGGATGCACGCAGGACGCCCAGCCCACTGCCGTGAGCTTCGAATCCGAGGCGCGACGCACCCAAATTTCCAGCTCGACCTTCTGCCGGCCATTGGCCTCGGGCGTCACATTGGTCACGATGCCGGAGATCTCGATGGGATCGAAGACCTCCAGAGGAGAGATGAACTTGACCTGCATCCAGCCGCCGGTGAACCACGCCGCTCCGAAAACCTTGGCCATCAACTCCGCCATGAGTCCAAACTGCTGCTGGCCCTGCACGATCGGCACACGAAGCTCTGCGGCCCGCGCGATATCCAGATCGTTATGCGTGTTGCGGACATACTCGCCGATGCGCGAGAATACAGCGGTCTGTTCGAAGGTCACTGTCTTGGGCAGAGGCTTCAGAACATCACCTGGACGTGTCTCGGCATCGACCTTTTCGATAAAGCGCGGATTGTCCGGGATCTCGCCCGTCACCTTACGCTGAGGTGTGTCGCTACCGCGACCGGCGATGCGTCCAGGAACAGTGCGCAGGATCTCGACTCCACGATGCCGCACGATGCTGCGGCCATCCTCGCCAACCGCCTGCGCCTCCATCACCACGTACCCCTGTCCACGGCGCTCATAGGCTTCCGTGTAGGTGCCCGACATCGTCACCTTTTCACCGAGCTTGACGGGGCTGTCGAACCACATCTGCTCCTCGGTGTGGAAGCCGACAGTCTTGCTGGCGCGGTATCTCGTCGTGAACAGCTGGACAAGATCATTTCCCAGCAGGGCGGGTTGGCCGATCCGCGCCCCTCCGAAGGGGCTCGCCTCCAGATACCATGGCGAGTAATCGTCCTGCGTGAAGGAGAACCGCTTGATCTTGTGATCGTCCACGGTGATGGTCACCGGTCCCAGAGCCTCTGGGATCTCCAGATTCTCGAAAACCGGCTCTTTCAATCCGGCTTCGAGGTCGTCGACCTCGGCGGCGCGGCGAGGATCGGTGAGATCACGCCAGGGCAGAGATGCATCAGTTGAACTCGTCATGTTCTGGTTCCTTTTTCAGTTCCACTGTGGTGGAAGTTCGCAAACCCGATAGTCATCCGTTGCTGCTTATCGGGGACCTGCAGCATGGGCGCATGATCCCAAGGCTCATGCACTCCGTCCCCTTCAATGAGACCGTGGCAGGAGCAGCTGCCTCGGATCGATGCGCTCCCGGATCAGGCGAAGCTCTTCCGCTGTGGGAAGCTGGGTCTCAGGCACCGATGTCAGATCGCCCACGTCGAAGCCTGTCGAGTCCCTCACCTCCTCATGCGTCACGCCAGGATGGATGGAACGTACCTTGATCCGGCCGCGGACCTTGTCGAAGTCGAATATGCACTTCGGAGTCACGACCAGCTCGGGTCCACCCCAGTCGAGCCCCAGCTCGCGGCGGCCCTCAAGACCGCCGGGGTATCCGACGCCGGACACATAATCGACCTTCTCGACGAAGTTCCGCCGGTCATGATGCGGCATCATGATGTATTCCCGCCGGAACAGAGTCATGTGCTCGGGCTGAAGAATGGGGCCGACAAGGCGGACCTTCGGGCGATCATGCTCTCCGATGCAGACGCTGTTGATGTTTCCTGCGACGTCGACCTGAACGGCACTGCTGAATCCGAAGCTGATGTCGCCGCGCTTCAGAACCCATTGCCCCGGGTAATCATAGGTCTGTGCCTCGGCCGGAAGGTCCCGCAGCAAAGCGTCGTGCTCGGAATCCGGCATCGCATCGAGCTGACTGAAATCAGGATTGTGATAGCAGCCGGCCAGAAGAAGAGTGAGGTTCGGAGCGTGAGTCAGGCGCGCAAGCTCCATGGCGACGATGGGGACTGCCGTTCCGAAGGTCGCTGCGGCCTGTCCGGTCAGCAAGCCTGTGAAGCCGACTTCTCCATCGGCGAAGTCCCGCGCGAGAGCCGCCGCCAGTACCTCGTAGAGTGTTGCCGGTGTGTCGGTCATAGGAGCGAATCCATATCTTGTAGGTCGGCCAAACGTCCCGGACCGATTGCTTCTGCGTAAGCGCCCTGGTCGGGGAGCCGGTAGACATAGTCATCAAGGTATTGGCGGAATGCTTCCTCTGAACCTGATGCTTCCGCGTATTTGGCGAGGTGCACCTCATCCGCCAGGTAACGTCCGAGAACAGGCGTCGGGTGAGCGCCGTAAGGGGCATGCACGACGGCCTTTGTTCGGTAGGACGGTATTTCCACAAGCCTCGCATGCCGGCGAATGAACGAATTCGAGACGATCTTTTCCGCCGTGACGATGACCTTGTCGCATGAGCGCGCCATCAAGACATCGCCGCTCTGCGGCAGCAGGCGCCGTGCCGGAATGACGACATTTCCGCGCTCGTCCGCCGCGATGGCGTGGATGACGACGATATCGGGTTCGGCAGCAGGCACCGCGAAGAGCGGACGCCCTGTCATCGGGCAAGGAAACTTCCTGATGTCTTTGTTATGGGTAACGACATCGTTACCGCCGAGAAAAGGGATGGGCCAGAACTTGAGGCCTTCTTGGCTGGCGCGGAAGCGGTCCCAGCTGACCATTTCAGGATAGTCGACCACCTTGAGATCTCCCCGCTCCGCGGAGCGGCGGAAGTTCCGCGCGAGGCCGAACTTCTCGAGCCCCACATACGACGTTTCGACCTGCTTGATGCATCCCGCTGCGGCAAGCATATCGACGTCATAGGAATTGGCGGTTCCAACGATGGTCAGGTCGCGACGGGCTTGGCGGATGAGCTCCCGGACGAAAGCCATGGGTTTCTGGTACACGGCGAAGCCACCCAGCGCGATGCGAGATCCATCGTGCACCATGCTCGCGGCCTCGGCCATCGATATCAGTTTTGAACTCGGTGTGCTCATTCGGCTATCTTCTGTCTCATCTGGATATCAGCACTGTTGTTTCCCGGAGACGCCCAGACGCTGGCCATCCTGGCTTGGATCGCGTCGATGCCTCGATGTATGGGCGCCATGGTCATCTGCGACACAGCTCTTGCACTGCGCTGCACGTAACCCGCCTTCCGCTACCCTGCTGCCTGCTGGCGCCGCAGCATGCTCCACCATACGGCGAGGATGATCACCAGCCCCTGGGCGATGAGGAAGATGATCGGATCAAGGCCATTGAGAACCATCCCGTTTCGCAGGACAGCGACGAAGAACACACCGAGGATCGTTCCGATGATGCGGCCCGCTCCGCCGTTCAGGCTTGTGCCGCCGACGATGACCGCCGCAATGACGTCGAGCTCCATCAATTCACCGACTGTCGCACTGCCGGCATTCAACCGACCCACGAGCATCATTCCGGCCAGAGCGGCGAGAAGCTGGACGATGACCAGCACGGCGATCCTCAGGCTCCCCACGCGGACGCCATACCGGGACGCGGTGACGGCATTTCCGCCAACAGCGTAAATATGCCTGCCGAAGCGGGTCTGGGTCAGGACGATCCAGCCGGTCGCGATAACGATGAGCATTGCCCAAACCGGCACGGGAAGCCCAAGCACATGTCCGTACCAAACGAATGCGAGTGAGGATGGCAAGGGACCGATGGTAAGACCCTCGCTGATATAGAATGCGGTTCCCCGCAGCGCGGACAATAGTCCGAGCGTCGTGATGAACGTTGGAATGGCCCAGACGACGCGCAGCATTCCGGTGAAGCAGCCGACGAGGGCCGCCAGTGCAAGAACCGCCAAACAGGCGACGGACATGGGTAGGCCGGCCTGCACGACCAGCAGCGCGAACAGCGTTCCCGACAGACCAACCATGGCGCCGACAGACAAGTCGATCTCGCCTGCAATAATGACCATCGTCATGCCGACAGCAATGATGGCGATCACCGAGGTCTGCTGCATCAGCGTGACGAAATTTTCGGCGCTAAAGAAGTTCGGCGCCGTGAAGCTGAAGACCGCGACCAGGAAAGCGAGAGCAATCGCAACGCCGATCTCCGCCCGCCATGAGCTCAAGTCAAGTTTATGACGATTGGCCTGCTGTGTCGTCACTGAGACGTCTGTTGCCATATTGCTCATTCTATCAACCCACGCATCGTCTTCTGGGACAGCACCGGATGCAGGTTCTGCATCCGGTGAGAGTACCGAAGCATCTTCAGTTCGAGAGCGACTTCACGAAGTCCAGGTACTCGTTGACCGCCTTCGGATCATCGCGGGTGTACAGGCGCGCCGGCACATTGATATGACGCGGCAGCTTCTCGCCACGGAAGGACTTCGCGGCCGTCTCCACGGCAGTGTAGCCGATCAAGTAGGGCTGCTGATCGGAAACGGCCTGCAGGGTGCTCGAGGGATCCAGCAGCATCTGCGCCAATTCTTGGCTCATGTCGATCCCATAGAGCTTTGCCTTGGCATTCGAGCGGCGAGCTGCGGCAGCAGCGCCGGACAGAGCACCGGAGTTGGAGACCCAGATCATCTCGGTTGCCGGATTGCGCTGCAGGATGTTCTCAAAGGCGTTGGCCCCCTGTTCCGGCGTTGCCGCAGCCACTTCGGCCACGTATGTCACGTTTCCGCCTTCCAGGGCAGAGACGACACCACTCCGGCGGGCCTGCATGTTCGGGTTCGTCGGGGGAAGAGTGATCAGTCCGACTGTGGTTGCCGCGCCCGACTTGGCATCGATCAGCTTGCGCATTTGCTTGCCGACCTCGCCCGCAAGCTGCCGGCTATCGACACCGACGGTGTGGCTCGAGATGGATTCGTCCACAAGGCGGGTATCGTAGTCCACGATCATGATGTTGCGGCTCTTCGCCCGCTGCGCAGCAGCGGCCGAGGCCTGCGTGTCCAACGGCGGCATGACGATGATGTTGACACCGCGGGTCGCGAAGTCTTCGATGAGTTGCCCCTCGGTCGCCAGCTGCCTGCGGTTCAGGCCAATCTGCAAGTCGACCCCGAGCTTCTTGGCGGCATCGTTCATGCCACGCTCGACCTGCTGCCAGTACTGGGAGTCGCGAGCATAGATGATGCCGCCGACCTTGAGACGCTCCTGCGCCTCACCGGCGGGCGCCAAAGCTATTGTCATGATCGACGCAGCGAGCGCCACAATCATTTTCTTCATGGTGTCCTCCCTTCTATGCGACGAGACGTCGTGATCCCGCATTCTGTGCCCTGACCGCACCGGACTCAGTGGTAGCCCTGAGGCCGCAGCGGCCCCCTGCTGATGCTGGCTGGCGGGGGCTCTTTTAAAAACGTTTTTTAAAAAACGTTTCGATAAAAAAGCACAGCAACCCGGCTTCGTCAACACCGCTCATGCGGCATTCTGTTAGAAGGCGCTGGTGAGATTATTCGGCGGAGGCGGCGGGCGAGGCCGTCCTCACAAGTGCCAAAGCTTGTGCGGCTGGTTTCCTCGCCTTGCCGATGGGCTTCCCGGCTGGCGCCACAACCGACCCTCGTATGATCAGCTTTGTCGGAAGGACGATCTGCTGCGGGCGTGACGAAGGCTGCCGGATCTGTCTCATCAACAGTTCCGCGGCTGCAACGCCTATGTCCCGCTTTTGCAGCTGGATCGTTGTCAAATCGATTCGCCGGAATGACGCCAATGATATATCATCTAGACCAATGACCGAGAGGTCGCTCGGCACGGTTAGGTCCGCGTCCAGGGCAGATTGGATGATCCCGAGAGCATTGATGTCGCTGCTGGCCAGAACGCAGGTCGGGCGCCGGCGCATCGCACAGAAGTATCGCCCCGCCGCGACACCGCCGTCGAAGGTGTAATCGCCACGATAAATCAGGTCCTGTTCGACCTTCAGCTTCAGTCTGTCCGCCGTCGTGAGGAAGGTCTCGAGACGCTCCCTCGCAGCACTCGAGTCGTCTGGCCCCTGTACGAAGGCAATCCGCCGGTGACCGAGCGAATAAGCATAATGAATGGCTTGGCTCAGACCCTTGCAGTTGTCGGATCCGACGTAATTGTCCTTGTGTCTTGCGCTGCGCCGCTGAACCAACACGAACGGAACAGAGGCGTCCAGAAGCTCGCGCACCTTAGCCGATGTGCAATGCTGGGAAATGAGGACCATTCCGTCGACCTGCCGGTCGATCAGCGTATGCATATGCGAAAGCTGCTTCTCCTCATCTCCATCCGTATTGCAAAGCAGGAGTGTGCATTTCTCGCGGAGGACCACATCCTCTACGCCCCGCACGAAATCTGCGGAAGACGGGTTTGAAACGTCTGCAATGAGAACGCCAATAGTAAAGCTTCTCTGCATTCGCAGCGCGCGTGCGACAACGGAGGCTCTGTAGCCGAGCTTTTCAGCAGCCGCCCGCACGAGAGCTCGCGTCTCGTCGCTCACATTGGTCTTGCCCGCCAAAGCGTTGGACACTGTAGACAGAGCGAGACCTGTCTCCTGCGCCACATCTTTGATCGTGACACGCTTCTTGTCTCTCATTTCGTCATTTCCCGTTGGTCATTCACGACCACAAAGAACCCGATGATCAACGAGACTCCATATTGACGGGGTCGCCACCGATTGTATATGTAAAAAATGAAACGTTTTTTGAAAAACGTTTTTCAATTGCCAGCGTCTCAAGCCCTGTTGTGGGCTCGACACGGCCGTTTTCGAGCGGCATCGCGAACAAGGCCTGCCCGCCGACGACGGGCTCAGGCAAGAAATCGTATTGGGAGGGTTGCCGAATGCGAACGGTACACAGTCACGTTTCTTGCTGTCGGAAAGATTTTGGCATGGAGGCGGCACGATGACACGACCGGTTCTGCTCGAAGCTTCCGACATCAAGAAGAACTATGGGGCCGTCCAGGCGCTCCGCGGCGTCGATCTGACCATCCGAGCGGGCGAGACGATTGCCCTCGTCGGCGATAACGGCGCCGGCAAAAGCACCCTCGTCAAGATTCTCTCGGGAGCGATCCGTCCGTCTTCAGGAACGATCAAATTCAATGGAAAAGATGTTTCGATCTCATCGACTGACGTTGCTCGCTCCCTGGGCATCGAGACCGTGTACCAGGACCTCGGGCTCTGCAATAACCTGAATGTTGCAGAGAATATCTTTCTCGGCCGCGAGGAGATCCGCAAACTCGGACCGTTTTCCTTTCTCAACAAGAGGGTTATGAGAGACAAGGCAGCGGTCGCGCTGAGCGGCCTTTCAATCAACACCCCCCATCCCAACGCGAATGTTGCAGGCCTGAGCGGCGGTCAGCGTCAGGCCGTGGCCATTGCCCGCACCAAGCTGTGGCGCAGCGGCCTCGTCCTGCTTGACGAACCCACCGCTGCACTGGGTGTACAGGAGACGAAGCGTGCGATGGATGCGGTTCGTCAGCTTCAGGCGGAGGGTGTCTCCATCGTCCTGATCACCCACAACATGCCCATGGTCAAGGAGATGAGCCAGCGTGTCGTGGTTCTCAGGCAAGGCACGAAGGTAGGCGACGTTCCTACATCCGCAGCCTCCGGCGACGATATCGTCTCGCTGATCACGGGCGCGCGGCAGCAATGGATCGAAGCCGCCTAAGCTCACAAGGGGTCAGGTATCTCGACAATGGCGACACATTCCAAAATCGTCTCTCTCGAAGAGGCGATCAGCACTGTTCCTGACGGAGCTTCCCTCACCGGAGGAGGGTTCGCGCACTCACATCAGCCCCTCGCCTTTTTCCGCGGGCTCATCAAGGCCGGGCGTAAGGACCTCACGCTCATGGGCGTTGCCGAATGCTGGGTCGCGGAATTTCTGGCCGCGGCGGGCGTTCTGAAACGCGCCTACTTCTCGAACTTCATGTTTGAGGGATATGGCCGCTGCCGGCGCTTCTCCGAAGGCGTCGAGAATGGAACGATCGAGGTTGAGGATCACAGCCATTTCGGCATGGTGATGCGCCTGATGGCAAGCGGGCTCGGCCTCCCCTTCATGCCGCTGAAGGCAATGGCCGGTACCGATATTCTCAACCAGCCAGGATTCGAGGAACCTGGGGAGAAGGCCCGGTTTCTCCCCTCGCCGTTCGGGAACGGCAATGTCACCGTCGTATCCCCTCTTCAGCCTGACTTCGCCATCATTCATGCGGCGCGTGCGGACAAACACGGAAACGTGCAGCTCTTTGGCACGACCTCTGTCGTGGAAGAGCAGGCCAGGGCCGCGAGGACCGTCATTGTAACGGTTGAAGAGATTGTCGACACGGATGTGATCCGGGAGCAGCCATCGCTCACGATCATCCCCGGTTTGATGGTCGACATGATCGTGCACGTTCCGTATGGCGCTCATCCCACCGGCGTCTACGGATATTATGAGCACGACAGCGAGCATCTGGCGGAATATTACCATGCCTCCCGTTCGCCGGAGGACACTGCGAAATGGCTCGACCGCTGGGTTTTCAGGATGTCGGACCACTGGAGCTATCTGGATACGGTCGGAGCGCGAAAGCTCCTGAGCCTTCGGGTGGACCCGCATCTTGGCTATCTTAGCAAGGAAAAGACCGATGCCTGAGATCAGCCCTGACGAATACATGGCTGTAGCCGCGTCGCAGGAAATCGGGGACGGAGAGACCGCCTTCATCGGCACCGGACTTCCCATGGTGGCGGCTTATCTGGCGAAGGCCACGCATGCTCCGCGTGTCAATCTCGTCTTCGAGTCGGGCATCATCGATCCGGCTCCCATCGAATTGGCGAGCGGCGTCGGCGATTACCGTCTTGCCTACGGTTCGACCAAGATCGCAGGCACCTTCTACGCATTGAGCCTTCTGCAACAGGGAAAGGTCGATATCGGGTTTCTTGGGACCGCCGAGATCGACCGGTACGGGAACCTCAACTCGACCGCCATTGGACCCTATCGGCGGCCCAAGGTGCGCCTGCCGGGCAGCGGTGGCGCCAACGATATCGCAAGCATGGCCAAGCGGTTCGTTGTTATTTGCCGCGTGGATCGCAAGCGCTTCGTGGAGAAGCTGAATTATCTCACGACACCTGGCTTTCTCACCGGTCCAGGAGCCCGTGAGGCCGCGGGACTTCCAGGTGCCGGACCTGTGCGTGTCATTACGGACCTCGGCATTCTGGGATTTGACCCCGTGACGAAGAAGATGCAGATCGAGCAGTGCTTCCCGAGCATAACGCCAGACAGGATCAAGGAGAACATCAGCTTCGAGATTTCCGAGGCGCCGTCCATCAAAGAAGCGCCCCCTCCCAGCTGCGAGCAGCTTCACTTGCTTCGAACGCAGATCGATCCGGATGGGGTCTACGTCAAGCATCCTTAGGACACACGCGCCGAAGCAGAGCGAGCGGAAGATCAAAATGTCGACTGGAAGAGGTAAAGTCCTGACGCCATCCGAGGCTGTTGCCTTGATCAAGGATGGCGATCTTGTCGCAATTGGAGGCCACGCGACGCGAGGTCGTCCAATGGCACTCGTGCGCGAAGTCATCCGGCAGGGTCGAAGGCGGCTTCACATCGCCGGAGTGAACAACAGCATCGATGTCGACATGCTTGTTGGAGCTGGATGCGTCGAGACCGTCGAAACGGCCGATGTCGGAATGGGTGAACTCGGCGTCGCGCAAAACTACCGTCGCGCAAACAAGAGCGGATCGATTCAGATCATTGACCATTCTGAGAAGACTGCGGTGGGCCGGTTCCATGCAGCCTCGATGGGAGCTCCCTATCTTCCGTTGAAAATGGAACCTGGACGCGACCGTCTTGCGAAGAACCCCCATCTGAGGCCCGTCACAGATGTCTTCACCGACGAGCCGTGGATGGCCGTCGAGGCTATACGTCCAGATGTTGCAATCATCCATGGGCATACGGCTGATGAGGAGGGTAATGTTCAGTTGGATCAGGAGGGCTTGCATCTCAGCTCCTCGGACATCCTGATTGCCAAGTCAGCCAGGACGGTCATTGTTTCCGTGGAACAGATCGTCAGCGCCGAAGCTATCAAGAGCCGCCCTGCCAATACGATTTTATCAAGTTTGGAGGTTACGTGTGTCGTTGAGACACCGTATGGGGCACACCCTTGCAGCTGCGACGGCCGATACACGCATGACCAGGAGCATCTCGATCGCTATATCACTGCTTCCGCAACAGCGGCAGGCTTCGAGAGATGGCTCGGCGACTACGTAAGATCGCCCGCTGATCACTATGACTATCTCAAGTTTATTGGCATGAAACGTCTGATGGAGATCAGCACAAAAAGGCTCACTCGCCAATAAACAACCCGTACTAGCGCCTCGTGCTTAGAAAGTGGTCCCGGTTTTCCGCACGATGCTCTAGCTGGGCATGAGAGGCTCGCTCGGCGTTCTCTCGCAGATCCACTTCATGGACTTCCGCGCACGTTGAGCGAACGGCTCGTCGAAGTCATGTGGCTCCGTGATTGGCAGCTGCAGACAGATGCTCTGGGCCGGCAGGACCTGGCACCAGTCGTGGATCAGCTGTTTGTACGTCCGCCCGACCGCCCGGATGTTGCGGTCCAGGTCATACAGGCCGAGCGGGTTGACGGTGCCGTTCTCCTCCCGCAGGGCGGTGTCCCAGTCGACCTGATCGGTGAGCGAGTACCACGTGAATCCCACCATCGGGACACCGGAGTTGCGCACCCGCAGGACGTTGGACCACTCCTTCCAGAGCCACTTGACCGCCTCGTCGCCGCGCGGGCCTTCTTTGACGTTCGTCTCCGTGTGCATGACCGGCAGCATGTAGCGGTCGTGGTACTGTCGGGTGATCTCGGCATAGCCGAAGACTTCGTCGGAGGTGCTGGTGTGCCCGTTGGCCGAGACGAGGTGCTCGTTGGTCACGTAGTAGTCGTTGCCCATGACGCAGTGGCGCTTGAGGTTGGCCCGCATGAAGAACTCGTATTCCGCCCGGCTCATGCCGTTGTCCATGAGATAGACGAACATGTCCGAGTCCACCCGCCGGCTGTAGTTGAGGTCGAGCGGGAGAAAGCGGCGGGCGTTGTAGAACTCGGCGAACGGGATCGCATTCGGGCAGTCGGGGTGGAAGTGCTCCGAGGACTCGCTCTGGATGAAGATGGCGTCGGCGCGGACGTCGAGGATCGTCCCCATGGCCAGCACATTCGCCTTGACGATGTGTTTCAGGGCGGTGACGAAGGCCTGATCGCTCGACAGCTGCTCGTTCCACCAGCCATAGGCCGCCGAGAACACGGCGCAGACGAACATCTCGTTCACCGGCGTGTAGAACTGGACCCAGGGAAAGCGCTCGGCGAAAGCCTGCGCATACCCGGCGAAGAGCTCTGGAAAGTCGGGGTTCTGGAAGTCGCCGATCCAATCTGGAACCCCGAAATGGCACAGGTCAACGATCGGCACTATATTGCGACGATGGAGTTCGCCAAAGGTGAGATCCGAGAAGCTCCAGTCATAGCGCCCCTCCCCCAGCCACGTCGTGTGGATGGGCGGGCCGTAGCGGAGATAGCGGATGCCGACCTCGTCGAGCAGGTCGAAGTCCGTCCGCCAGTTCTTGTAGTGGCCGCACTTTTCCATCTCGTCGATGCGGGTGCGGCCGCCGTTGATGGTGGGATAGCTGTTTTCGATCCCGGTCGCGAACAGAAACGTTGAAGCGGTCATGTTCGGTCACCTGTGCCCTATTCGATTTCGAACTCGATACAATTTGATCTTCACGGCTTGGTCGGTCAAAACCTGTTTGTCCGTGAACAGGCTGATCGACACCGTAGCGACGACGCTGAACAGCAACCGCCTATTGCGACAGGGGCTCGCGCCGGGCTCTCGCCAGAACGGAGTCCTTTGCCAGAAACGAGTGGAGTTGGGCCACCACCTGCGCCCCCTCGCCTACCGCCGCGGCCACGCGCTTCACGGAGCCGGAGCGGACGTCCCCAATGGCGAAGACGCCATCGAGGCTCGTCTCCAAAGAGCGCCGGCCGGGAGCCACATCGCCCCCGGTCAGAACGAAGCCCTTCGGGTCCAGCGCCACACGCGCCGAGTCCAGCCATTGCGTGTTGGGAGAGGCTCCGATGAACAGGAACAGGTGGCGGATCGGACGGCGGACCTCCTCGCCCGACGCCAAGCGCCAGCGGACCGCCTCCAACCGGCCGGGCTGCCCCTCAAGGCCGGTGATCTGGGCCTCGGTGATGATTTCCACATTGGGAAGGCCTTCGATCCGATCGACGAGATAGCGCGACATGCTCGCCCCAAGATCCCGCCCCCGAACGAGCAGCCACACCTTCGCCACCCGGCCGGCAAGGTAGACCGCTGCCTGACCCGCCGAATTGCCGCCGCCGACGAGGGCAACCTCCTGTCCGGTGCAGAGCTTCCCTTCCAAAGGCGAAGCCCAATAATGCACGCACGCGCCCTCGAACCGTTCCAAGTCAGGCACCTCAAGCCGCCGGTAGCGGGCTCCCGTGGCGATCACGACCGACCGGGCGCGAACCCGCTCGTTATTGAGCAGGCTCAACACGTAGGAGCCGCCTCCCAAGGTATCTTCGCCTTCGATGCCGACGGCCTCGTCCGGCATCGCCATCTCGGCTCCGAACTTCTGCGCCTGCGTGTAGGCGCGGGCCATCAGGGCCATGCCGGTAATGCCGGTCGGAAAGCCAAGATAGTTCTCGATCCGCATGGAGGCGCCCGCCTGCCCACCAAAGGTCCGGCAGTCGAGCACCAGGACCGAGAGCCCCTCCGAGGCCGCATACACCGCGGTGGCCAGACCAGCGGGCCCCGCACCTACGACGGCCACGTCATAGACCCGGTCCGGATCGAGCGGCCCCACCAGTCCAAGGTAGCGGGCCAACTCGGCCTCGCTTGGGTTGCGAAGCAGCCGCCCGTCCGGGCACAGGACGATCGGCAACTCGCCGGGATCGACGCCGAACCGCTCGACGATGGCCCGCGCCTCCGGATCGGTATCTGGATCGAGGCTCTGGTGCGGGTGAGCGTTCCGCGACAGGAACCCACTCAGACGCAGCACGTCGCCGTGGTCCGTCGGCCCGACGATCACTGGTCCTCCGACACCCCGCTCCAGCAGTCCCATGCGGCGCAGGATCAAGGCACGCATGATTCGCTCGCCGAGTTCCGCCTCCGCGATCAGCACGGCCCGCAGCTTCTCGGGCGGGATGATCAGGGCCTCCACCGGCTCGGTAGCCGTGGCCTCCACCAAGGCGGGCCGACCCGAGAGTTGGGCGATCTCGCCCATGAACGCCCCGGCCTCATACGTCGTGATCAAATAGCGCTGATCACAAGCGTGCTGGGTGATCTCCACCCGGCCGGCCAGGATCACCGCGAGGCCGCGCCCGACCTCCCCGATTCGAACCAGGGTCTCGCCCGACCGGTAGCGGCGGACCTCGCCAAACCGGCGCAACCGATCGATCTCGGCCTGCTCAAGGATGGGAAACGCCTGCTCCCGGCGGGTTTCGACGATCGAAGGTCCTGCGGCAGCCATGATGGGCCTCGTCCAATCGGGAGCCAAGCTCTACAGCATCGGACCCAAAAGTGGATTTGCACTTTTGGGATCCATCCGATGCTTTCTCCTTCAATGAGAGCATCGTTGCGAGCGGAACCGGAGGTCCGCGTCAGCGAAAACCGGATCCACTGTTCCGCACGATGCTCTAGAGCCTCGGACCAAAAGTGGACTTGCACTTTTGGGCTTGATCCGATGCTCCCTCCATAGAGCAGCGCATCGTCGAAAGCGGAAAACCGAGTCCACTTTTTAAGCACGATGCGCTAGCTCATCTGCCGCCGGTAATCCCGGGGCGAGCGGCCGGTGACCTGCCGGAACAGCGCCGAGAATCGGCTCAGGCTGCCGTAGCCGACCGTGGCGGCAACATCGCTGACGGACAGCGCCGGCTTGGCCAGCAGCGTCTTGGCCTGCTCGATGCGGCGGGCCATCTGATAGCGGTGCGGCGGCTCGCCGACGGCTTCCTTGAACGCCCGGCAGAAGTGGTACGGGCTGAGCCGGGCGATCGCCGCCAGCTGGGCCAGGGAAATGTCTTGGTGGAGGTTTGCCTCGATGTAGTCGCACACGGCCTTGCACTGCCAGCTCGCCAGCCCTCCCCTCACCCGGGGCCGCCGCTCGGCGCGGCGGCTCCGCGGCAGGTCAATCGCCTGACTGTGCATGATCTCCGACAGCAGAACCACCGCGAACGACTCCACATACATGCGCGAGTACATCTCCGGTTGCGCCAGGATCCGGTCGAGCTGCAGCATCATCTGCGCCAGAAATGGATGCTCGAAGAACAGCATCGGGACCAGCTGATCGATACCGTCATCGGGCCAGGTGCACACCGACGGATCGATGTAGGCGGCCGTGAAGGTCATGGAGCCTGCTGCCGGTTGCACCCATCCCCGCAGACGGTAGCCGGCCGGGACGAAGATCAGCTTGCCCCGGGCGTCCCTCAAGGTGGAGCGCGGCAGGTCATCCACGATCATTTCCCCGTCCCTGCAGCTGGCGTTCAGCAGCACGAGGTAGTGGCGGCTGCTGTGGAGACTGAAGTCGTGCGGCTTGGGGCGCAGCAGGACGATGTGTTCGGCCGCCAAGGCGTCCCAGTGGTGGTCCAGCCGCAAGCTCTCACACTGCTGGCGGTTGTGGAACCTGAGGTCGACAGCATCATCCGGGCCCATGTGTGCCTCCCTGTTTCCTGGAAAGCCACGCAATACTCGTCGAGCTGCTTTACCCGCTACCCACGCATTTCGGTGATTCACGGACCAATCGTACGCCCTTGGGCAGGTCTTGTCTCCGGGATTTCCCGAACGGATGTAATCAAATAAACGGCACCACTCCGCACCGCGTTCAAGGGCCAACACTCCCTGGGAGCTTCCGAGCCGCCCCAGCGGGCTAATGCAGAGGCTCAAGCTGCGATGGTAAATTTCTCTTAGCGCATCGTGCGGAACCGGAGGTCCGCGTCAGCGACCCGAAGGGCCACGCCAGTGACCCGAAGGGCCGCGTCAGCGAAAAGTGGACCCGGTTTTCCGCGCATAGCGATGCTCTAGTTTAGGTCCACGAACGGAGTCGCTTGAAGTTCCAGCTCCTCGGCGCGAACCGCAAAATTCCGCAATTGGCGGCCGATTTCGGCAATCGCGCGCTAACGCCGAGTCGGCAACAGGCGGTATTTTCTCCTGCGGCGGCAGGAAAAATGCGCCCCAAGCCGCTGCCTCTGGCACAGAGCCCGATCAGGCATCTGCCGCGATGGACACCTGCGGTGCGAGGTCATCGCCCGTTTTGGCTCGGGCATGTGCTCAGGGAGTGAACATGTCTCCCGCGCAAGCTGAATTCCAAGGAGCTCGACATGAACAGTACTCAGGTCCTCAGCGAAACCGCAACCCAGACCACGAGCGCGCGGGCAGTCGACATGAAGTTCGAGGTCGTCGTCATCCCTGTTGCGGACGTCGATCGCGCCAAGGACTTTTACAGCAACCTCGGTTGGCGGCTCGACGCCGACTTCGCCGCCGGTGACGACTATCGCGTGATTCAGTTCACGCCGCCCGGCTCCGGGTGCTCGGTCATCTTCGGCAAGAACGTGACGGCGGCGGCCCCCGGCTCCGCCCAGGGACTGTACCTCATCGTCTCCGACATCGAGGCCGCCCGCGACGAGCTGCTCCGTCGCGGCGTCGGGATCGGCGAGGTGTTCCACGCCGGCGACGTGTACGCTGGCACGGACGAGCCCTACCTATTCGGGCGGCTGCGGGTGAGCGGTCCGGATCCGGAGCACCGCAGCTACCGCTCGTATGCCTCGTTCAGCGATCCGGACGGCAACGGCTGGCTGTTGCAGGAGGTCACCGAGCGCTTGCCCGGACGCGTGGAGGCGACCGATACGACCTTCACCTCGTCGACCGAGCTCGCGGCTGCGCTCCGCCGTGCGGCGGCCGCGCACGGCGAGCACGAGAAGCGGATCGGCCACCATGATGAGGGCTGGCCGGACTGGTACGCCGAGTACATCGTCCGGGAGCAAACGGGCAAGCCGCTGCCGTCATGAACAGTGGCCCGGTGGTCTACTCGCTTTGGCTTTCGGAAAGGATCGGCGTGCCGGCCTGCTGAAGGACGCCGCTGCGATCCTCGGCGCGGCACTCATCGCGGGAGCGTATCATGAACCAGTTCTTCGACGCCATCGTCATCGGGGCCGGACAGGCCGGACCGTCCCTGGCCGGGCGTCTGACCACCGCCGGAATGAAGGTCGCGCTCGTCGAGCGCAACCTGTTCGGCGGCACCTGCGTTAACACCGGCTGCATGCCGACCAAGACGCTGGTCGCCAGCGCCTACGCGGCCCATCTGGCCCGGCGAGGCACCGAGTACGGGATCGCGATCGAGGCTCCGGTCAGGATCGACATGAAGCGGATCAAAGCCCGGGCCGATACCGTCTCGACGAATGCCCGCACGAATGTCGAAAAGTGGCTGCGCGGCATGGACGGCCTGACAGTCATCGAAGGGCACGCCCGATTCGAGGGTCCGGATGTCGTCCGGGTGGGCGAGAGCCTGCTGGCGGCACCCCGCATCTTCATCAATGTCGGCGGCCGCGCGAGCGTGCCCGACATGCCGGGTGTCGGCATGGTCGACTATCTCACCAACACCTCGATCCTCAAGCTCGATACCGTCCCGCGGCACCTGGTTGTGATCGGCGGCAGCTATATCGGGTTGGAGTTCGCTCAGATGTATCGCCGTTTCGGCGCGGAGGTCACGGTCGTCGAGATGGCGCCGCGGCTGATCGCCCGCGAGGACGAGGACGTGTCCGAGACGGTCCGGGAGATCCTCGCCGATGAGGGGATCACAGTCCGCACCAGCGCCATGTGCATTGGGTTCAAGCCGCATTCGGACGGTGTGGCGGTCGACGTCGATTGCACGTCCGGGGCGCCGGTCGTGGTCGGTTCGCATGTGCTGCTGGCAGTGGGGCGCCGGCCTAACACGGACGATCTCGGCCTCGACAATGCTGGGGTCGCGGTCGATGCCCGGGGCTACATCGAGGTGGATGACAGGCTGGCCACCAATGTCCCCGGCATCTGGGCCCTGGGCGACTGCAACGGCCGCGGAGCCTTTACCCATACGGCCTACAACGACTACGAGATTGTGGCCGCCAATCTTCTCGACGGCGCCGAACGCCGGGTGAGCGAACGTGTGCTCGGCTATGCGCTCTACATCGATCCGCCGCTCGGACGTGTCGGCATGACCGAGGCCGAGGCGCTCAAGTCAGGCCGAAAGGTGCTTGTGTCCAAGCGCCCGATGACGCGGGTCGGACGTGCCATCGAGCGAGGCGAGACCAAGGGCTTCATCAAGATCGTCGCCGATGCGGACAGCAAACAGATCCTCGGCGCTGCCGTTCTCGGCGTGACCGGCGACGAGGTCATCCACGGCATCCTCAATATGATGAATGCCGGAGCAGCCTATCCGACGCTGCAATGGGCGGTGCCGGTCCACCCCACCGTCTCGGAGTTGATCCCGACCGTGCTCGGCGATCTCAAACCTGTCGAATGATGGAAGCTTCCCATGACCAAGATCTTGGTCGTCTATTACTCGTCCTACGGTCACATCGAGACGATGGCGCAGGCCATTGCGGAAGGCGCGCGCGCGGTGCCGGGCACCGAGGTCGCCCTCAA
>NZ_QDAH01000043.1 GCF_003075415.1 Microvirga sp. KLBC 81 | reverse complement strand
AACACGCCCGACGAGTTCTTCAGGAACCCGCAGCACGAGCGCACCAGGCTCTTCCTGTCCCAGATCCTGCACTGAGCGGATCGGTGAAATGCAAAAGGCCCCGGAAAACTCCGGGGTCTTTTGTTTGCTGTGCTCGGATATCAGTCCTTCTTCGCAGGTCCCGTTCCTAGCGGCAAATCCTCCCGCGCGCCCCATTCGGCCCAGGCGCCGTCGTAGATCGCCCTCATCGGATGGCCAGCCACTTCGAGGGCGACGCCAACAATAGCCGCCGAAACGCCGGAGCCGCAGGTGGTGATCACCGGCTTCTCGGGATCGATACCGGCTTCTTTCAGAGCCTGCTGGATTCCCGCCTTGTCCTTCAGCTTGCCGTTCTCGACGATTTGGCCGAAGGGCAGGTTGAGGCTTCCCGGAATATGGCCTGAGCGAAGACCCGGGCGGGGCTCGGGCGCTTCGCCGCGGAAACGTTCGGCCGGGCGTGCATCGACCACCTGCGCAGCGTGTGTCCGAAGAGCCTCCTGAACGGCAGAGGCATCCGCCACGGCAGCGGTGTTGAAGGACGGCTTAAAGATCCTCGGTTCGCGTTTTCTCTCAGGCCCGGTCTCGATTGGGCGGCCTTCCGCCTTCCAGGCCGGGAAGCCGCCCTCGAGGATCGAGACGTTGCGAGCGCCGAACACCTGGAAGGTCCAGCGGACGCGCGGAGCGGAAAAGAGGCCAGCGCCATCATAGACGACGATGACCGTGTTCTCGTCTATGCCCATATCGCCGACCGTTTTTGCAAACACCTCCGGCGAGGGCAGCATGTGGGGCAGGGAGGACGAGGTGTGCTTGACCTTATCGATGTCAAAACGCACTGCGCCGGGGATGTGGCCCGCCAGGAACTCTGCGTCAGGGTCGCGGTTCTGTGTCGGCAGATACCAGGAGCCGTCGATGATCACGACATTCGGATCGTCCAGATGCTCCTGCAACCGTTCGGGTGAAACGAAGAGCTGGGACATGGTGATGCTCCTGATGATCGGTTTCATGGAAAGATAGGGTCTTCACTCGACGAGGGACAGGCGAACGCGGCGGTTCTGCTTGCCCTTCTTCTCGATGTCGGTGATGACGGCTTGGCCGATCTCGCCCGTGCGGCGCACATGGGTACCGCCACAGGGCTGCAGGTCGATGCCCTCGATCTCCACCAGGCGAACCCGGCCCGATCCGCGCGGCGGTTTCACCGACATGGTTTTCACCAGCCCTGGATTGGCATCGAGCTCCTCATCTGTGATCCAGCGGTCGGTGACAGGTGCGTCGCGCGCGATCAGCGCATTCAGCTTGTCGGTCAGGTCTGCCTTGTCGAGACCAGCGTCGGGAATGTCGAAATCAAGCCGCCCATCGCCATCACCAATCGCGCCGCCGGTGACCGGATAGGGCAGGACGACGCTCAGGAGATGAAGCGCGGTGTGGACGCGCATGCGCTTGAAGCGGCGCTCCCAATCGAGCTGCAGCTCGATATTATCTCCCGGGGTAAAGCGGGCGGCCTCTTCGGTGTCGACGAGATGGACGATCTGCGCGCGGTCGGAGCCGTAAACCGTGTTCGTGACATCGACCTTCTCGCCATCCGAGCGCACGATCAAACCCACATCGCCCGGCTGGCCGCCGCCTTGGGCGTAGAACACGGTGCGGTCGAGAATGACGCCGCCTTCGGGCGTCACAGCGAGCACGGTTGCCGTGCAGGAGCGGGCATAGGCATCGTCGCGAAACAGAAGAGCAGTGGCTGTCATGATCATTCCAGAAAGGCGGGGACAGGGGTGTTCCTGCACGAGAGCGCCGATGCTGACGGCAAGCAGCCTGATGGGTCAAGCCACTCCCTTGGTCTCATGGTCGAGATCACGCAGGCTGCGGAAGGCCGCGAGCGCACGTTCGCGCAGGGCCATGTGGCACGATGGGGACGGGATATGTCTTGCCAAGCTCCACGCCCGCGGCTTTCAGAACTGCCGCAGGCGTTTCCCAGGGCTGATGAATGTTGGCGGCGGGAAGGCTCGCAAGCTCCGGCACATAAGCGCGGACATAGTCACCGTTCGGATCGAATTTTTCGCCTTGTGTGATCGGATTGAAGATGCGGTGAAAAGACGCCGAATCCGGACCTGAGCCTGCGATCCACTGCCAGCCGAAGGCGTTGTTCGCCGGGTCCGCATCCACCAGCATATCCCAGAACCAAGCCTCGCCCTGCCGCCGATCAGTGAGGAGATGTTTTACCAGAAAGGACGCGACGATCATCCGCACGCGATTGTGCATCCAGCCCGTGCGCCAAAGCTGACGTGTCCCGGCATCCACGATCGGACAGCCTGTCCGGCCTCTCTGCCACGCTTTCAGGTATTCCGGATCGTTCTCCCACGGAAATCTTTCGAAACGCGGCGTATGCGAATTTTTTTGGCAGATGTGGATAAGTGTGCAGAAGCTGATCGCTGAAATCGCGCCAGACGACTTTACTCAAAAATTTTTGCGTGTCCTGAGACAGTTCAGGGCGTTCGGCAACGATATTCCGTGCCGCATGCCAGACCTGGCGCGGACCGATCTCGCCGAACTCAGATGCGGCGACAGGCGCGATGTTGCTTCTTTCCCCGGCACATTCCGGCTTTCTGCAAAGCCAAGAAGGACGGTTTCGAGAAAATGCCGCAGCCTTTCCTGAGCCGGGCGTTCGCCCGGCTGCCATATGGCACCGAATTCGGCAGCCCAATCGGGTTTTTTTGGCTTCAGTCCAGTTCATCTAACGGCACACCGAGATCGAGGACCGACTGAGGCCATGTGCCGCTGGGAATCAATGTAGGGACAGGGCGAGGGCCTTCGACGAGTCGCGCCAGGGGGCCTTGAGATAAGGCGTGAAGACCTGGAAGGGCTTTCCTGACTGATTCATCACTCGCCAGGGCTCGTGGAGAAGCCGCCCATTGAAGCTCTGAATCGTCAGGCCCCGATCCATCAGGCGCTTCTTGATCGTGCCGTCGAGGGCTATTTCGGCAGCGCCGTAGCGGCGATTCCAGAAAACAGCCTGGGCTCCGGTAGCGGAAATCACCCTCTCGATCGCCTGCAGAGCAGGGCCACAACACATCAGGACAGGGCGGGAACCTGCCCGCCGGAGCGATTCGTCGAGAGCCTTGAGCGAACCATGGAGCCGTCAGCGGGCCGCACCTCCCAAAGGTCTCGGGCCATCAGCCGATTCTCCCATAATTTCGAGGCACAGAACCGGTGCGCCCGCCTCCAGGGCGGCTGAGAGAGCAGGATTGTCGCTCAGGCGGTGATCGTCACGAAACCAGACAAGGACGGGGGAAGCCACGCCGTTTCTCCAAAGCACACGCCGAAGCAAAGCCTACTGCTACGCTTGGAAAACCTATGCAGCACGAAAGCGCACGAACCCCAAGCAGGCAGGGGCGTCGCTGAAGATGTATGATTTTTTCAGAGAGGGGGAGAAGTTGGCTCCGGCGGTAGGATTCGAACCTACGACCAACGGATTAACAGTCCGCTGCGCTACCGCTGCGCCACGCCGGAATAAGCCATACCTTCAGGAGACTTTCGCCTCTTCTCGCCGGGACTGCCGGAGCAGCTCTCGTCGGCGACGGTGCGTGGCATATAACACGAGTTTGGCGGGGTGCAAGCCCCTTTCGTGAGCTATCTCACAAAACGGGCTGTTGCTCTTTGGAAGGGCACTTGCTATGAGGCTCCCGCCGCGTTCGCGGTACGCCCCGGATGGCCTCGTGGCGGAGTGGTTACGCAGAGGACTGCAAATCCTTGCACCCCGGTTCGATTCCGGGCGAGGCCTCCAAGTCGAATTTCTGAGGCAATCTCCATGGTCGATTTCACGCAAGCGCGCCGGATGATGGTTGATAGCCAGCTGCGCACTTTCGACGTGAACGACCTTCCGTTGCTCGATGCCATGGACACCGTTCCGCGCGAGAAGTTCGTTCTCCCCGGCCGTGAGGAGCTTGCCTATATCGATCAGGACATTCTGGTCAGCGACAGCGCCACCCGCCGCTACATGCTCTCTCCCATGAACCTGGGCCGTATGATTCAGGCTCTTGGCGTCGAAGCCGGCGAGACGGCGCTCGATGTGGCTTGCGGCCGCGGCTATGCCGCCGCCGTATTCGACAAGCTCGGCGCTCGGGTGACGGCTCTGGAATCGGACGAGGCTCTCGCCGATGCGGCCAAGAAGAGCCTTGCAGTCGCCGGTGCAGGTGGGGTCGAGGTGGTGACCGGTCCGCTCGACCAGGGATATGCCGGGAATGCTCCCTACGACGTTATTCTCATCAACGGCGCGGTGGATGTGCGCCCCGAGGCGCTTCTGCAGCAGTTGGCCGAAGGCGGCCGCCTGGTCTGCGTGAAGGGTCGTGGCCGTGCGGCCCGGGCAACCCTCTATGTGCGCTCGGGCGATGCGTTCGGCGAGCGTACCCTCTTCGACGCTGCGGCTCCCGTTCTGGCGCCCTTCGTCCAAGAGCCCGGCTTCACATTCTGAATTCTTACTAAATTCCTAATTTCGTTCGAAAATAGTGTCGCTTTTTTGCGCCACCCCCACACTAAAATTCATCGCCTTGAAGGGGGGCTGTTGCCGACTCGAATGGCATAGTTATTGTTGCGCTTTGAATGATCCGAGTTTTGTGAATCGGTTTCGACGACGATTGAGCGTATCGAAATCGTCAGGCAGGTGGGCGTGAACGGGAAGCAATCCAGCAACAAGTATCGCATGCTCCTTGGAGTCATGGCCTCCGCATTCGTGCTGATGGGCGCGAACGGTGTTTCAGCCGAGACGCTGGAAAGCGCATTGGCCAGGGCCTATGGCAACAACCCAAACCTGAACGCCCAGCGCGCCGGCGTTCGTGCCGCCGACGAAGACGTTGCTCAGGCGAAGTCCGGCTACCGTCCACGGGTTACGGGCACTGCGGAGATCTCGCGCACCTACTCGCAATATGACCCGAGGACGCCGCGCAATATTTTCGGTACAGGGGGTGAGCAGACTGAGTGGCTGACACCTCGTAATTTTGGCGTTGAGATCACTCAACCGATCTTTGACGGGTTTCGGACGGATAATCAGGTTCGGCGGGCGGAATCAGGCGTTCTCCGCTCCCGGGAAGACCTGAACACCGTCGAACAGGATATGCTGTTCAGCGCCGCCAGCGCCTATATGAACGTGCTGCGCGACACGGCAATCCTCGATCTCCAGCGCAACAACGTCGAGGTGATCGACGAGCAACTGCGTCAGACCCGGGACCGCTTCAACGTCGGTGAGGTCACTCGAACAGACGTGGCTCAGGCCGAGTCGCGTCTCGCCGCCGCGCGCTCCCAGGCAAGCGCGGCCGAGGCCAATTTGCGGACCAGCATCGCGCAGTACCGCCAGTTTGTTGGCGTTGAGCCGCGACAGCTGGCGCCTGGGCGTCCGCTCGACAGGCTGACTCCCCGTACTGTGGATGCAGCTATCAAAATCGCACTTGGAGAGCATCCGGCCATCAAGGCTGCCCAGCATGCCGTCGATGCCGCCGAGCTTGCCGTGAAAGTTGCTCAGGGTGCACTCGCTCCGCAACTTGGGGTTACGGCTTCTGTTAACCAGGCCTATGACGTGCAAACGTCTGGCGACGAGAGGCTCGCTGCCGCCGTTGGGGCGAGGCTGACTGTTCCGATCTATGAAGGTGGACAGGTCTATGCCGAGGTCCGACAGGCCAAGGAACAGGCCGGTCAGGCTCAGCTCCAGGCGGATTGGGTTCGCGATCAGGTGCGCGCCGCAGTTCTATCATCCTGGGGTGAACTTGAGGCCGCTCGCGCACAGATCCAGGCTGCGCAGGCCCAGATCGATGCGGCCGAGACGGCTCTCAGCGGTGTCCGTGAAGAGGCCCGCGTCGGCCAGCGTACCACGCTGGATGTGCTGAACGCTCAGCAGGAGCTTCTCACGGCCCGCGTGAACCTGATCCAGGCGCAGCGCGATCGTGTGGTGGCCTCCTACAGCCTGGTTCAGTCCATGGGACGCCTCAACTCCCGTGCTCTGGGGCTCGCTGTGAATCACTATAGCCCCAAGATTCACTACGATCAGGTCAAAGATCTTTGGATCGGCACGGCCACGCCTGATGGTCGTTGATAAGTATCGGGGCCAGGGCGATTCAGTTCTGGCCCCGCTTGTTTTCTATAAGTTTGCGTAAAATACTTAAAAACAATTCTCAAGAATGAGATTCTAAAACTCTATTGTATTGGGTGGGGCTATGGGTTCGATGAACCTGAAGGTCAATGAACCATCGATGGAAGATATTTTAGCTTCCATCCGTCGCATTATTTCTGATGATCATGAACCGGCCCCGGGGCCGGCTTTCCGGGAGCCCGAGCCGACGCCCCTGAAGACCGTTCTCGATATCGCCGAGAGACATGTTTCCTCCGGTCTTTATCCTGAGCCTTTGCTTGACGTCGCCGAGGAGGAGAAATCTCTCGCCCAGGGCGATTCATTCCAGGAGGAGCGGTCCATCGCCCGTATCGCGGAGAGCTATGAGGCCGAACGGCCTGTTTCTCCGGCTGCCGTGCCAAAGGCTCCCGCTCCTCAGGCCTTCGCTCAGCCCTGCGAGCGGAACCCTGGCGAATCCCTCTTGTCCCGGATGACGGAAGCCTCCGTTTCCGAGGCCTTCGGACGGCTGAGTGCGGTCCGCGCGCAGAGCCAGCCCCAGACCGTCGAGGACCTGATGAAGGAGATGCTGCGGCCTATGCTCAAGGCATGGCTCGACGATAACCTTCCGACCCTCGTGGAGCGGCTGGTGAAGACCGAAATCGAGCGCGTGACTCGCGGATAAACCCCAAGTTTTCCGTCCATCGGTTGACTTCGTCCCATCCGTCCGGTTTGTAGCCGTCTTGCTCGCGCGTTTGGCGCGCCAACTGGCCGGTATCGCATCATGATGGACAAGACGTTCGACCCTGCTTCCGTCGAAGCACGCATCGCCACCCTCTGGGAGGAGGCCGAGGCCTTCAAGGCTGGACGGCCGGATCGCAGGGACGCCGAACCTTATTCCATCGTCATCCCGCCGCCGAACGTCACGGGCTCGCTCCACATGGGGCATGCCCTCAACAACACGATCCAGGACATCCTCTGCCGCTTCGAGCGCATGCGAGGCAAGGACGTGCTGTGGCAGCCGGGCACCGATCACGCGGGCATCGCCACCCAGATGGTGGTCGAGCGCAAGCTCATGGAGAAACAGATCCACCGCCGCGAGCTCGGCCGCGAGGAATTCATCAAGCGCGTGTGGGAGTGGAAGGAGGAGTCCGGCGGCACCATCGTGCGCCAGCTCAAGCGCCTCGGCGCCTCCTGCGACTGGTCGCGCGAGCGCTTCACCATGGACGAGGGCCTGTCCAAGGCCGTGCTGAAGGTCTTCGTCGACCTCTACAACCAGGGCCTGATCTACAAGGACAAGCGCCTCGTGAACTGGGACCCCAAGTTCCAGACCGCGATCTCCGATCTCGAGGTGGTCCAGGTCGAGGTGAAGGGCAACCTCTGGCACATCCGCTATGCCATCGAAGGCATGCCTGACCGCTCCATCACCGTTGCCACCACGCGTCCTGAGACGATGCTGGGCGACGTGGCCGTTGCCGTGCATCCGGAGGACGAGCGCTACAAGGATCTCGTCGGCAAGTTCGCGATCCTGCCGCTGGTGGGGCGCCGCATTCCGATTGTCGCCGACGAATATTCCGACCCTGAGAAGGGGACGGGCGCGGTGAAGATCACGCCTGCGCACGACTTCAACGACTTCGAGGTCGGCAAGCGCCACAAGCTGCCGCTGATCAACATCTTCGGCACGGAAGCGCAGCTGGCGCTCTCCGGCAATGAGGGCTTCCTTGAAGGCCTTCAGCAGACGGACGATCTGCAGGCCGTGATGGCTCTCGAGGGTCTCGACCGCTTCGAGGCGCGAAAGCGCATCGTCGCGATGCTCGAGGAGCGCGAGGTTCTCGTTCAGATCGAGCCGAACACCCATGTGGTCCCGCATGGCGACCGTTCGAACGTGGTGATCGAGCCTTATCTCACCGATCAGTGGTACGTGAACGTGAAGCCGCTGGCGGATCGTGCGCTTGATGCCGTGCGCAAGGGCCAGACCAGGTTCGTGCCGGAAAACTGGGAGAAGACCTACTTCCAGTGGCTCGAAAACATCGAGCCGTGGTGCATCTCGCGCCAGCTCTGGTGGGGCCACCAGATCCCGGCCTGGTACGACGACCAAGGCAACGTGTTCGTCGCGCACTCTGAGGAGGATGCGAAAGCCGAAGCGCGCACCACGCACGGCAAGGACGTGGCGTTGAAGCGCGACGAGGACGTGCTCGACACTTGGTTCTCCTCCGCGCTCTGGCCGTTCTCGACGTTGGGTTGGCCGGACGAGACGCCGGAACTCAATCGCTATTATCCGACCAACACGCTTGTCACTGGCTTCGACATCATCTTCTTCTGGGTCGCCCGCATGATGATGATGGGCCTGCACTTCATGGACGAAGTGCCCTTCGACACCGTCTACATCCACGCTCTCGTCCGCGACGAGAAGGGCGCGAAGATGTCGAAGTCGAAAGGCAACGTCATCGATCCGCTCGACGTGATTGAGCAGTATGGCGCGGATGCGCTGCGCATGACGCTCACCTCGATGGCCGCGCAGGGGCGCGACATCAAGCTGTCGGTTCAGCGCGTCGAGAACTACCGCAACTTCGCGACCAAGATCTGGAACGCGGCCCGCTTCGCCGAGATGAACGAGTGCAAGCGCATCGCAGGCTTCGATCCGAAGTCGGTGAAAGAGACGCTCAACAAGTGGGCGCTCAGCGAGTGCGCGAAGGCGGTCAACGACGTCGCGGCCGGTATTCAGGCCTACAAGTTCAACGAGGCGGCAGGTGCTGCCTATCGCTTCGTGTGGAACGTGTTCTGCGACTGGACGCTGGAGCTCGCCAAGCCCGTGCTGCAGGGGGCGGATTCTCCTGCGAAGGATGAGACCCGTGCCACCATCGCGTTCATCCTCGATGAAATCTGCAAGCTCCTGCATCCCATCATGCCCTTCCTGACGGAAGAGCTGTGGGAGGTGAAGGGGCAGGAGGGGCCGAAGCGCGAGACGATCCTGGCGCTGGCGCCCTGGTCGAATCTGGATCACCTCATCGATCCGCAGGCCGAGGCCGAGATCGGCTGGGTGGTGGACCTCGTCACCGAGATCCGCTCGGCCCGTTCCGAGACGAACGTGCCCGCCGGTGCGCAGATCCCGCTCGTGCTCGTCGCGTCTTCCGCCGATGTGAAGGCTCGTGCGGATCGCTGGGGCGATATCGTGAAGCGCCTCGCGCGCCTCTCCGGCATCTCGTTTGCAGATGCCGCGCCGAAGAGCTCGATCCAGCTCCTCATCCGCGGCGAAGTGGCGGCGCTGCCGCTGGAGGGTGTGATCGATCTCGATGCCGAGCGCGCGCGCCTCGCCAAGGAAATCCAGAAGCTGGATGTGGAGATCGGCAAGATCGATGCGAAGCTCGGGAACGCGGACTTCATCAAGCGCGCGCCCGAGGAGGTCGTCGAAGAGCAGCGCGAGCGCCGCGAGGAGGCTCTCACTCGCAAGACGAAGATGGAAGAGGCCCTCTCGCGCCTTAAGGATGCGTAAGCAATCCTTGCAAACACTCGTCATCACCGGCCTTGGGCCGGTGATCTCGATCTGAACGGCTCTGTGTCTCACAGAAGCGGGATGGCCGGGATGAACCCGGCCATGACGGGGAGGATACGGCGGATGACGAGGCGCCTATGCTCCTCACCCGATCACGAAATCCATCAGCAGCTTCACGTTCAGCGTCACAATCACCGCCGCGATGACACCGGCGATGACGGTGAGCCAGCGCGGCGTGACGAGTTCGCCCATCTTCCGCTTGGAGGCTGTCATCGTCACGAGCGGGACGACTGCAAAGGGCAGCTGAAGGCTGAGGATCACCTGGCTGAGGATCAGCAGTTTCGCGGTGCCGCTCTCACCATAGGCAATGGTGACGGCAGCTGCCGGAACAATGGCGATGCCACGGGTGATCAGGCGGCGCATCCAGGGTGCCATCTTGAAGTTGATGAAGCCCTCCATGACGATCTGGCCGGCCATGGTAGCTGTTACCGTGGAGTTGAGACCGCAGCAGAGCAGCGACAGGCCGAACAGCATCGGCGCGATGGCGCTCCCCAAGATCGGCTGCAGCAGGGTATGCGCTTCGCCGAGTTCGGCAATCTCCGTACGCCCCGTGCCGTAGAAGGCTGCCGCGGCGAGGATCAGCAGAGAGGCGTTGATGGTGAGAGCGAACATCAGCGCAATGGTGGAATCGAGCGTTGCGAAGCGCATCGCCTCGCGTTTCTCCGGCAACGTCTCACCATAGGCGCGTGTCTGCACGATGCCGGAATGCAGATAGAGGTTATGCGGCATCACCGTCGCGCCAAGAATGCCGAGCGCGAGATAGAGCACGTCCGGATTGGTGACGATCTCGGTTGTCGGCGCAAACCCGGTGATGACAGCACCCCAATTCGGATCGGCCATGGCAATCTGGACGCCGAAGCAAATGGCGATCACGCCGAGCAGGGTGATGATGAAGGCCTCGACCCAGCGGAAGCCGAGATTCTGCAGATAGAGGATCAGGAACACATCCAGCGCCGTAATGATGACGCCGATCTCCAGCGGAATGCCGAAGAGAAGATTGAGACCAATCGCCGTGCCGATCACCTCGGCAAGATCCGTGGCACAGATGGCGAGTTCTGCCAGAAGCCATAAGCCCCAGGCGATGGGTCTCGGGTAGGCATCCCGGCAGGCCTGTGCGAGGTCGCGGCCGGTGGCCACCGCGAGACGCGCGCAGAGCGACTGCAGGATGATCGCCATGATGTTCGAGATCAGGGCTACCGAAAGTAGGGCGTAGCCGTATTTCGAGCCGCCGGCGATGGAGGTCGCCCAGTTGCCCGGGTCCATATAGCCTACGGCCACGAGATAGCCCGGCCCCAGAAACGCCGCCGCCCTCCGCCAAACTGAGCCAGGGCGCACCTTGATCGAGCGGTTCACCTCCGGAAGGGAGGGCAGGCTCACGTCCTGACGCCAAGCTGCTTTGCGCACGAGGGAAACAGGGGCGGACTGATCCATGATTCTTTCTGCAGTTGCAAATCATTTGCAAGAAAACGGTAGCGTGGCTTTTTCAGATAGGCAAGGGGCTGCCTCCAAAGGGATCTTCCAAACGGGTGTCGCATAGGATCTAGCCGACCTGTTGGACGAAAGTCGGAAACGGAATGCGGGAACGCCGCGGCTCGCCGTCTCGCCTGTTAGGGACAACTCGGAATAAGCTGTTCCCGCGTGACAGGCGGCCTAGGTTTTGCTTTAGCTTCTGACAAAACCGAACCAGAATTCGGACTTATAAGGGATGGCCATGCTCGAGAGTGTTCTCATCGCCAATCGCGGCGAGATTGCCTGCCGGATCATCCGCACCGCCAAGCGGCTCGGGATGCGCACCATCGCGGTCCATTCGGAGGCGGATGCGAATGCGCTCTTTGTGCAGATGGCGGACGAGGCGCACCTGATCGGCCCCGCGCCCGCCCGCGAAAGCTATCTGAAGATCGACAGGATCATTGAGGTCGCCAAGCGCACGAAGGCTGCTTCCATCCATCCCGGCTATGGCTTCCTCTCCGAGCGCGCCGAATTCGCCGAGGCCTGCGCCGCCAACGGCATCGTGTTCGTCGGCCCGCCGGCCTCCGCCATCAAGGCCATGGGTCTGAAGGATGCGGCAAAAGCGCTCGTGCAGCAGGCGAACGTGCCTGTGGTGCCTGGCTATCACGGGTCGAAGCAGGATCCGGATTTCCTGCGCCAGAAGGCTTACGAGATCGGCTATCCCGTGCTCATCAAGGCTGTCGCGGGCGGCGGCGGCAAGGGGATGAAGCGCGTCGAGAAGGCGGCCGATTTCGAGGCTGCTCTCGAGAGTGCCCAACGCGAGGCCTCGAGCGCCTTTGGCGATCCGCGCGTGCTGGTGGAGAAATACATTCTCTCGCCGCGCCACATCGAGATCCAGGTATTCGCGGATGCGCACGGCAATGTGGTGCATCTCTTCGAGCGCGATTGCTCGCTCCAGCGCCGCCATCAGAAGGTGATCGAGGAAGCGCCGGCTCCCGGCATGACGCCGGAAATGCGCAAGGCCATGGGTCAGGCCGCCGTCGAAGCCGCCCGCGCTGTCGGTTATGTGGGCGCGGGCACCGTGGAGTTCATCGCCGATGGACGCGAAGGGCTTCGTCCCGACCGCTTCTATTTCATGGAAATGAACACGCGCCTGCAGGTGGAGCATCCGGTCACGGAAGCGATCACGGGGCTCGATCTCGTGGAACTGCAGTTCCGCGCAGCCTCGGGCGAGAAGCTGCCGTTCACACAAGAGGATCTCACGATCAACGGTCACGCGGTCGAGGCGCGCCTTTACGCCGAAGATCCGGAAAAGGAATTCCTGCCTTCGACCGGCAAGCTCTGGGCCCTCGAATTTCCGGAGAACGAGGGTATTCGCATCGACACGGGCGTCGAGACTGGCGCCGAGGTGACGCCTTACTACGATCCGATGATCGCGAAAGTGATCGCACATGGCGCGACACGCGAGGAAGCGTTGTCGATGCTTGCAGAGGCGCTTGGCGAAACGATTGTCGCCGGACCGAAGACCAATGTCGCGTTCCTGAAGAAGCTGTGCGAAGCGCGCGAGTTCAGGGCAGGGCAGTTCGATACCGGATTCATCGACCGCAATCTGGACAGCCTCGGCGTCGCGCCGCAGGCGCTGGATGAGGTTGCCGTCTCCTTCGGTGCTGCAGCCTTGGTCTCGCGGGAGATCGACCGGTTATGGATGATGGAGCATCTGAGAAATGACGAGCCTTCATCTCCCTGGTCGGAGCCGGACGGTTTCCAGCTGCTCGGAACGCGCAGTGTCGGCATGCCCTTAAGGGTCGATGGTGAGCGCGTCGAGGCGCGTGAAATCTTCAGCCCTGACCATCCTGGTGTCAGCACGGTTGCGGTGGGCGAGAGCGATCGATGGGCCGATGAACAGGTCGACCGGGAGGTCGATGCGCCGCATGGAGTCTACATTTTCAGGAACGGTCGTCAGACGCTCGTGCAGCCCTATGATCCGTTCGACGTCGATCTCGAACACATGGACGAGGGCGGCTCTGTGAAGGCGCCGATGCACGGCAAACTCGTGGCCGTGTTCGTGCAGCCTGGAGAGAAGGTCGAGAAGGGACAGCGCCTTGCCATCGTCGAGGCGATGAAGATGGAGCACGTGCTCGTCGCGCCTTCGGACGGCGAGGTGGCGGAGATCGCCGCCGAGCCCGGTGCGCAGGTGGCGGAAGGCGCGCGTCTCATTGTGCTGAAGGCTCAAGAGGAATAGAAGTACGGCGCATCGCCGGATTTGCGATCCGCCGCGCGCATGGTTCAACGCTGACATGGCCCTTCATCTGATCAAACTCTGCGTAGGCTGCGAGTCCATCACCGATCTCGAGGAATGGATCGAGGAGAACCGCGCGCATCATCAGCGGCTCGGTCGTGACTACGAGCAGACGCACACCACCCGTATGGTGCCTAAGCGTGTGGAAGAGCTCTTGGATGGTGGCTCCCTCTATTGGGTGATCAAGGGCCAGGTGGCTGCACGCCAAAAGCTTCTGGATGTGCGCCCATTCACGGATGCGGACGGCATCGGGCGTTGCCGGCTTGTGCTGGAGCCGAAGGTGATAGCCGTTGAGCCGCGTCCCTACAGGCCTTTCCAGGGTTGGCGCTACCTCGTCGCGAAGGATGCCCCGCGTGATATCGACGGCAAGGCAGGCGATCTTGCCAAGATGCCCGAGGACATGCGACGAGAACTGGCCGAACTCGGCTTGCTTTAACTTATGTGAACCTGGAGCGGGTCATGACGCGCCTGACCATTCTCGCAACTTCCCTGTTCGTGTTGGCGGGGCCGGCCCTTGCGAAAGAGTGCCGCATCCCTGATCCGAAGCCGGGCCAAGCGGTCCAGGTGCCGGAGGCATGCAAGGACGTCGTTCGCGCAAAAAGCCGCCAGACTGATGCTCTCAAAAGCGACAAGGGTGCCATCGATCTGGGCCACGGCACAACGCTGCGCATCGGCGGGCGTGTACGGGCTGAAACGAACTGGAGACATTAGACTTTTTTGCTGGGGAACATCTTGGAACCCCGCTGCCTGGATTCGCATTGGCCTTGCAGTTCAGTAGAGTGGAGGTTCCAATGCTCCTGTCTGCATCCGAAGGCCGGCACTGGCGCTATGAAGTGTGTGAGCATGAGGACGGTTATCTCGTCCAGATGCGCGATCTGACGACGGGAGAGTTGGACGACGATTTCTCCACCATCTTTCGCACTCTGCCGGTTGCTTTCGCCTATGCCGAGATGTCGGCCGCTTACGAACGCTACGCCGCGTGCGAACTCGAACAGGTCGAGGACGAGCAGATCGAGTTCGACGTGGAGGCCACCGAGCGGCACTTCATCGATTTGAGCGACCGCCTGCACGATTCCGGCGTCAACGGCGTCGTCATCCAGGCCTGGGAGCGGGAAAGCCAGCGCGGTGCGGCACGCCTCCTTCATTAAGCTGGCCAACACAGGTTTTTCGGACGCTAGGAAGCCGGTCCCTCGAAAGAGGGGCCGGCTTTCGCGTGAAATGGACCGGCGGTGATTTACAAGTGCCTTATCCCGGCCCACATCTTGGGATGGGGATGAACACATGATGCTGCTTTATGGAATAGCGGCTGCTGCTCTTGTCTGGTGGCTGCTGAAGGTCTTTGCCCGCTCCGACACGGCGGCCGTGGCCAAGGCTGTGAAGATTTTCGGCGGGATTGCCGCCCTCGGCGCGGCTGTGGTGCTGGGCGCCAAGGGGCAGGTTGCCACGGCCCTTTTCGTGGGCGGCTTGGGCGCCTGGCTCTTAGGCTGGGGCGGTCTTCCACTCCCTGGCTCCTGGGGACGCTTTCAGAAAGTGTCGGGCCGCTTTTCGTGGATCCGGTCTGCCATGATCGAAATGGAAATCGACCATGCCACAGGGGGAGTGGAGGGCAGTGTCCTGGCCGGTACCTTTGCAGGCCGTCGCCTGTCGAGCCTTAATCCAGAGAGCCTGCGCCGCCTTTACGACGAGTGCAGCGCTCTCGATTCAGAGGGCGTGCCTCTTCTAGAGGCTTATCTTGATCGCCGGTTTTCCGGCTGGCGTGAAGACGCTCAGGGCGATCGAGACACGCGGACGCGCACTCATGCGCAGTCGGGCGTAATGACGAAAGATGAAGCCTACCAGATCCTGGGGCTTAAGCCGGGAGCGAGCGTCGACGAGATCAGACATGCGCATCGCACGCTGATTAAGAAACTCCATCCCGACCAGGGAGGGTCGGCGTATCTCGCCGCTCGCGTAAATCAGGCGAGAGAAGTCCTGCTGAGCCGACATCGCTGATACTCCACGCGCGATCCGGTTTCTGAAACTGCGACGGTACAAAACACACCGTACCGTCGCTTCTGATTGAAGCAGTGAGAGATTAAAACTTCGTCAGCCGCGAGAGGCGAAGCAGTTCATGCCGCCTTTCTTCAGCTGCTTGCAGACCTTCTCGGCATCGCCGGATTCCTGGAAGCCTGAGAAGCGGGCACGATACAGGGTGCCGCCGCTGGAGGTCACCTTCTCGGTGAAGGGAGAAGCCTTCCCGAGCACCTTGCTGAAGCGGCTGCGGGCGGAGTCCAGAATTTCCTTCGCCTTCTCCTCGTCGTCCGTCGCGCCGAGCTGGATTACCCAGCCAGTGACGGTCTTCTTGACCTCAGGGGCCTGAGCCTTGGGAGCTTCCGCCTTGAGGGACGCAACCTTCGTCGCTTCGGCCTGAGCAGGAGTGGACGTCTTGGCCTCAATCTTCGCCTGAAGGGCAGCCTTTTGCGTATCGGTGATCTGAGCCGGAGCAGCTTGAGGCTGAAGGGCGGCATAGGCCTGGGCATTCAACGGCAGCGGTTCCTGCCCCTTCTGCCAGCGAATGGACGAGCTTGAGGACGGGGTCGTGGTGGAACTGGCGCCCGCCGCGGAAGCTACGACAGGGCGCAGGGTGTTCAGGTCAAGCGGCTTTCGCTCAGGCGCAGGGATGGGCGCGGGAGCCGTCGTAGCTGCGGCCTGGGCGACGGAGGCCGGCGGCGTCGCGGAGGCCACCTTCACGGGAGCAGGGGCCGGTTCGGGGGCCTCGGCAACCTGCATTGTCTGGGCGCCGCGCTCGACGACCGGCGGTGCAATGCGAGCACCCGCATAGGCACGCGGCAGGTGAGCATCGATCAGGCCTGCCATTTTCTGGTCGCGAGATGCGCCGGAGCGGCCGCCCAGAACGACTGCGACGATGCTGCGGGTGTCGGTGTTGACCGAGGTCAGGAGGTTGAAGCCGGAGAGGCGGGTATAGCCGGTCTTGATGCCGTCCACGCCGGGAACCTTGCCCAGAAGCCGGTTGTGGCCGCGAATCGTGCGCTTGCCGAACTGGAAGGAGCGGGTGTCGAAATAGGCGAAGTATCTCGGGAAACGGTCCTGGATCGCGCGGCCCAGGATCGAGAGGTCTCGCGCCGTGGTGATGTTCGGCGGGGAATGCGGCAGGCCGTGGGGGTTGTGGAACTCTGAGGCGTTCATGCCGAGTTCCCGGGCCTTGCGCGTCATCATGCGCGCGAATGCATCCTCGGAGCCGGCGATGTTCTCAGCCACCACGACCGAGACGTCGTTGGCGGAGAGCGTCACCATGGCCTTGATGGCGTCTTCGACCTCGATGGTCGAGCCGGGGCGCAGGCCGAGCTTGGTCGGAGGCTGGCTCGAGGCGTATTCCGAGACGGTAAGCGGCGTGTTCAGGGTCATGCGACCGCGCTCCAGCTGCTCGAACAGCAGATAGAGGCTCATCACTTTCGTGATGGAGGCAGGAATCCGGGGCTCGTCGATGCTTTCGCCCTGGAGGATCTTGCCGGTCTTGGCATCCACGACGATGGAGGCCGTGGGAGGGCTGTAGCCGCCGCCCCTGGAACTCACCTTGCGGCGTGCCGCTTCAGCGGGAGCAGAAAAGGCAATGGCGGCAGAAGTGACAATACCAATAAAAGTCCAAGCAGTTCGGCGTCCTACCCAAACCGAAGTCATGCTGAAAAATCCCTGTTGAGTTTGGTCTCAGGCCTCCGCGACCGGTTCTCCAAAAGGAGATTGTTGCCGGCGCAACACATCCTTTGACAGTAAGAGGATGCGGTTACGGGGGCGTTAACAGGGATTGGCTCAACGGCATGGCTTATTGTGCACCGCACAATAACTCTTGACAATTTTTGTGCGGTGCACATAATAAGTTCCGTCACTATTCCCGGCACTTGGTGCCATTAAACGCGTTATTGTCGAGGTTCACAATGCTTCAGCCGTTTGCAAACCTGCAAAAGCTTGGCCAGGAAAATCTGGAAGCTGCTATCAAAGCCGTGGGCGCCTTTTCCACCAATGCCCAGGCCATCGCCCATGAATCGGCCGAGTTCGCTCGCAAGTCGATCGAGCACAACTCGGCCACTATCGAGAAGCTGATCGGCGCTCAGAACCTCGAGAAGGCAATCGAGGTGCAGACCTCCTATGCCAAGGGCGCTTACGAGAGCCTCGTCGCTCAGTCCAGCAAGATGGGCGCGCTCTATACGGCGCTCGCCACCGACACGTTCAAGCCTTTCGAGGGGCTTCTGTCCAAGACCATGAAGGCCTGAACCCTGGCCGGATTGTCTAATCGGTTTTGAATGGAACGCCCGGTCGCCATGCCGGGCGTTTTGCTTTTTCAGGGTTCGCGAGGCTTGGCCTTGGTCGACCTCACGGGAGAGTGACGAAGATGTCGCGCTTCTCAATGCTGATGTGAGCACCCATGTGGTTGATCTGGCGAACCGAATGGAGCGACTATACATTTGACTCAAGCGCTGGAGTCTGAGCGGAGAGGCAGGCTGCAGGGCAGAGGCCAATAAGAAGGGGTCGGTCGAAATATCATGCTGCGGTTAGCTCAGGACAGTTTGATCCGGACGAAGCGGTCTCCACTCTCCGCTGCCGGCGGGTCACAGCCCCCTGGCGGCGACGATGATGGCCGCTCGAACACCGCCATCGTCACGAAAGTCAAACCGCGCACGAAACGGCCGAACCTTTACCGCGTTCTTCTTTTGAACGACGATTATACCCCGATGGAGTTCGTGGTGCATGTGCTGGAGCGTTTCTTCAATAAGAACCGTGAGGATGCGACCCGGATCATGCTTCACGTGCATCAGAACGGTGTCGGGGAGTGTGGAGTTTTTACCTACGAGGTTGCGGAGACCAAGGTGACGCAGGTGATGGATTTCGCCCGTAAGCACCAGCACCCTCTGCAATGTGTGATGGAAAAGAATTAGCCGAGACCCGTCTCATAAAGGACAAGCCGTTGCCGAGCTTTTCTCGCAGTCTTGAACAAGCCCTTCATCGAGCCCTCGCTCTCGCGGGCGAGCGGCGCCACGAATATGCAACCCTCGAACACCTTCTCCTCGCACTGATCGACGACCAGGATGCGGCCGCCGTGATGCGGGCCTGCAATGTCGATCTCGAAGTCCTTCGCCGGAACCTGGTCGATTACGTTGACAGCGAGCTCGCCAACCTAGTTGCCGATGGGCGCCAGGATTCCAAGCCGACGGCCGGTTTCCAGCGCGTGATCCAGCGCGCGGTGATCCATGTCCAGTCCTCGGGCCGCGACGAGGTGACCGGCGCCAACGTGCTCGTGGCGATCTTCGCCGAGCGCGAGAGCCATGCCGCCTACTTCCTGCAAGAGCAGGACATGACCCGCTACGACGCCGTGAACTACATCAGCCACGGCATCGCCAAGCGTCCGGGTCTCACCGAGAGCCGCTCGCCGCGTGGCGCGGAGGAGGAATCCTCCAACGAGCGTCCGACCCAGGACGAGGCGGATACGCGCGGCAAGAAGAAGGGCGATGCGCTCGAGGCTTACTGCGTCAACCTGAACAAGAAGGCCAAGGAAGGTAAGATCGACCCGCTGATCGGCCGCGAGGCCGAGGTGCAGCGCACGATCCAGGTCCTCTGCCGCCGCCAGAAGAACAACCCGCTCCTTGTCGGCGATCCCGGTGTCGGCAAGACCGCCATCGCGGAAGGTCTTGCCCGCAAGATCGTACAGGGCGAGGTGCCGGAGGTTCTCCAGGGCGCCACGGTCTTTGCCCTCGACATGGGCACGCTGCTCGCCGGCACCCGCTATCGCGGTGACTTCGAGGAGCGCCTGAAGCAGGTGATGAAGGAGATCGAGTCGCACCCGAACGCAATCATGTTCATCGACGAGATCCACACGGTGATCGGCGCCGGCGCTACCTCCGGCGGCGCGATGGACGCCTCGAACCTCCTGAAGCCCGCGCTCGCCCAGGGTACGCTTCGCTGCATCGGCTCCACGACCTACAAGGAATACCGCCAGTATTTCGAGAAGGATCGCGCTCTCGTCCGTCGCTTCCAGAAGATCGACGTGAACGAGCCGTCGCTGCCGGATGCCATCGAGATCGTGAAGGGTCTGAAGCCGTACTTCGAGAATTTCCACAAGCTCAAGTACACCAACGAGGCCATCAAGGCGGCGGTGGAGCTCTCCGCCCGTTACATCAACGACCGCAAGCTGCCGGATAAAGCGATCGACGTGATCGACGAGACCGGCGCATCGCAGATGCTCCTGCCAGAAGGCCGTCGCAAGAAGACCATCGGCATCAAGGAGATCGAGGCCACCATCGCCACCATGGCCCGCATCCCGCCCAAGACCGTGTCGAAGGACGATGCGGAGGTGCTCGAGCACCTTCAGGAGACCCTCAAGCGCGTGGTCTATGGTCAGGACAAGGCCATCGAGGCCCTGTCCTCGGCCATCAAGCTGGCCCGCGCGGGCCTGCGCGATGCGGAAAAGCCCATCGGCTCCTATCTCTTCGCCGGCCCCACGGGCGTCGGCAAGACGGAGGTGGCCAAACAGCTCGCAGCCTCGCTCGGCGTCGAACTCCTGCGCTTCGACATGTCGGAGTACATGGAGCGCCACACGGTCAGCCGTCTGATCGGTGCGCCGCCCGGCTATGTGGGCTTCGACCAGGGCGGTCTCCTGACCGATGGCGTCGACCAGCATCCGCATTGCGTGCTCCTGCTCGACGAGATCGAGAAGGCGCATCCGGATCTGTTCAACATCCTGCTCCAGGTCATGGATCACGGAAAGTTGACGGATCACAACGGCAAACAGGTCGATTTCCGCAACGTGATCATCATCATGACCACAAACGCGGGCGCCGCTGACATGGCCCGTCCGGCTTATGGCTTCACCCGCACCAAGCGTGAGGGCGAGGACACCGAGGCGATCAACAAGCTGTTCACGCCGGAATTCCGCAACCGTCTCGATGCGGTCATTTCCTTCGGTCACCTGCCGAAGGAGGTGGTGCAGAAGGTGGTCGACAAGTTCGTAATGCAGCTCGACGCGCAGCTCGCGGACCGCAACGTGTCCATCGAGCTCACCGACGAGGCCCGCGACTGGCTGGTCGAGCATGGCTACGACGAGGCCATGGGCGCCCGCCCGATGGGCCGCCTGATCCAGTCCACCATCAAGACGCCGCTGGCGGATGAGGTGCTGTTCGGACGCCTGAAGAGCGGCGGCGCGGTCAAGGTCGTGGTCAAGACGGACGAGATCGGTCTGCAGAGCCTCGGCTTCGAGTACGTCGAAGGCCCGGTCAAGCCGAAGCCCGAGAAGGTCGTGGTTGCCGCCAAGAAGAAACCGCGCGCGAAGTCGGCTTCCTCCAAGACGAAAAAATCCGTGAAGCCGAAGGGATCAGGTGGTAATGGGGGCGGAGGTATCCGTACTGTTCCCAAGGTTCCATTGGTTAGAGCATGACGACTGAGTTGCATGAGGCCCCGATCGAGGCCACCCGGATCATCGAGCCTCCGCCGAAGCTGTCTTGGCGCGAAAAGCGCGAGCTGCGTCGGCGCCGGCGGGTGTGGTTCGAGGAAATCCTCGGCTGGATCCTCGTGCCCGCCATCATTTTCGGCTGCTATTGGCTGCTGAATGTGGGGCTCACCGCGCTCGGAACGTCTCCGGCGGCCCTGATGGATGGTCTCAAGACCATCACCGACGCTCTCTAACGAGAGCAGATCTCTGGGACCTGACTTTCCAAAGAGCCGCACCGGCTTCCTGGCCGGTGCGGCTTCTGCCTTTTCAAGCGCCACATCCTGCTTAGGAAACGGAGTCCACTTTCCCGCAGGTTGCGCTAACCTTTGGTAAGCTCTGATGGAAAATGAGGTCAACGTGACGAAGCTGATCGGCCTTTCTGGAAGCCTGCGCCAAGCCTCATACAATTCGGCATTGCTGCGGAGCGCAGCGGGGTTGATGCCGGAGGATTCTGAACTCGTCATCGAGACCATTCGCGGCATTCCGCTTTACGATGGAGACGTGGAGGCGGCCGAGGGAATTCCGGAGCGGGTTGCTGCCCTGAAGGAAGCCATCGCGGCTGCGGACGGGCTGCTTCTGGTGACGCCGGAATACAACAACTCGATCCCTGGCGTGTTCAAGAACGCCATCGACTGGCTTACCCGCCCGGCTTCGGATATCCCGCGCGTTTTCGGTGGCAGGCCGGTTGCCGTGATAGGCGCCTCGCCCGGCGGCTTTGGCACCATACTGTCCCAGAATGCTTGGCTCCCGGTCCTGCGGACCTTGGGCGCGGAGCTCTGGTCCGGAGGGCGCCTGATGGTCTCCCGGGCTCAGACCGTCTTCAATCAGGACGGCACGCTCGCAGATCAGAAGATCGAGGAGCAGCTTCGGACATATCTGAAGGGTTTCGTCGCTTTCGCCCGCACAGCGCAGCAAAAGACGGCATCGTCTTAATCCCGGTCGTCGTTCCGGTGCTTGAAAGGCGTGGCTTCCGCCAGTTCCTCGGCGGCCTCGGAGACGTAGGCGCGCTCCTGTTCGAGATAGGCCCGCACCGCCCGGCGCAGCGACGGGTCGGCGATGTCATGGGCCGATGAGGTGATCACCGGTCGATAGCCCCGCGCGAGCTTATGCTCGCCCTGGGCTCCCGCTTCCACCCGGTCGAGACCGCGTGCGATGGCAAACTCGATGGCTTGGTAATAGCAGACCTCGAAATGCAGGAAGGGGTGATCCTCGATGCAGCCCCAGTTGCGCCCATAAAGCCGCTTGTCGCCGATGAAGTTGATGGCGCCCGCGATATAGCGGCCCCCGCGCTTGGCCATGACGAGCAGCACCCGGTCGGCCATTCGCTCGCCGATCAGCGAAAAGAAGCGGCGGTTGAGATAAGGCCGTCCCCATTTGCGCGAACCCGTATCCATGTAGAAGGCAAAGAACGCATCCCAATGGGCCTCGATGATCTCAGATCCTGTCACCCATTCGATGGAGATGTCGTTCGCAAGCGCATCCCGCCGCTCGCGCTTGATGGCCTTTCGCTTGCGGGAGGCAAGGGCGCTCAAGAAATCCTCGAAACTGCCGTAGCCTTCGTTGAACCAGTGAAACTGCTGGTCGTCACGCCGCAGGAAATCGTGGTCCGTGAACGCCTCGAGATCGTCCCGTTGGAGGAAGGTGGCGTGGATCGAGGAGGCTCCGATCTGGTCCCGTAACGCCCGCAGGCCTGCGATCAAATGAGCCCGCACATTCCCGGCTTGCGGCCCATTCGGCACGAGAAGGCGAGGGCCGGTAACGGGCGTGAAGGGTACGGAGACCTGGAGCTTGGGATAATAGCGCCCGCCCGCTCGCTCATAGGCATCCGCCCAGGAATGGTCGAACACGTACTCGCCTTGAGAGTGAGACTTCACATAGCAGGGAGCAGCGCCGAGCAAGGCTCCGCTGTCGTCCTCGACCAGCACATGCACGGGCGCCCAGCCGGTCTTCGGCCCGACGCAGCCGGAATCCTCCAGCGCGGACAGGAAGGAATAGGACGCGAAGGGGTTGAACGGATCGTCATCGCCCGAGCCTGTTTTCAGGGCGCAGGCATCCCAGGCGGCGGCAGAGACCGCTTTCAGGCCTTGGGCGATTTTGACTTGGAATGTCACTGAGTGGAAGGATCCCGCCGTTCAAGCGTAGAGCTAATCACTTGGCGGGATCCTTGCAACGGTTCGGCTCTAGTCCCGTCCAAAACGGACCAGAGCCGAAATCCCGAGTGGGCATGATCTGATCAGAAAACCGATTCCCACTTTTCTGAATCATGCCTATGGCAGGAAGCCCTCGAACACCATCTGGTCCGCATGCTTCTCGGCGCGGGCGCGGTCTTCCGGATTGCGCACGGTCCAGGTCATGACGGGCAGGTGGCCCAGAAGTCGGCTCAGGTAGGTCGAGGCGCAAGGCAGGTCCTTCACGCGCCAGGACAGGAACTGCGGCTGCGTCTCTTCGAAATGCAGCAGGTTCGCCATCCGATGCTTTTGCTCAGGGCTAAGGAAGCCGTCGGATTTCGACCCGTATTCCAACTCGCCGATGAAGCCGCGCGTGATGTTCGGCGCATGCTGGCGCAAGTAGGCCACGATGTCCGGATCGAAGGACTTCACCACGAAGGGGCCGCTATAATCGTTCAGGATCTCGATTACGCGTTTGGTCAGACGCATATCGCCGTTGAACTTGCTCTTGATCTCGATAACCAGCGGCGTGCGCCCGGCAATCCTGGCAAGATAATCCTTGAACGCAGGGATCTTGTCCCCACCCATGGTTCCGGAGATGCCAATCCCCGTGAGGGTCGAGAGGTTGCGCTCCACGACGAGGCCGGTCTCGCCGGTGAGGCGATCCAGCTCGAAATCGTGGAACACGATGGCTTCGTTGTCGGCGGTCAGCTGAACATCGAGCTCGATGGAGAAGCCGCGCGCGATGGCGGCTTCCGCAGCCGAGAGGGTGTTCTCGATGATGCCGTTTGCCTTGTTATGGAGGCCGCGATGGGCGATGGGCTTCGCGACGAGCCAGCCGGGGGTGCTCATTTGACTTCGAACATTCCTTCGACTTCGACGCAGGCATCGAGCGGCAACTCGGCGACACCGATGGTGGAGCGGGCGTGGCGGCCCGCATCACCGAGCACCTCGACCATGAGGTCCGACGCACCGTTCATGACGGGTGCGAGCGCGGCGAACGTGGGCACGGCGTTGATGAAGCCGCCAAGGCGCACGCAGCGCGTGACGTTGTCGAGATCGCCGACAGCCGCTTTGAGCTGAGCGAGCAGATTGATCGCGCAAAGCCGCGCAGCCTGCTGGCCGACTTCCGGAGAGATCTCTGCACCGAGCTTGCCCTTGTGGGCATCGGCGAGCTTGCCGTCCAGGCCGAGGCAGAGCTGGCCTGAGATGATGACCAGGTTGCCCGTGCGCACGAACGGGACGTAATTGGCAACGGGGGCTGCGGGAGTCGGCAAGGTGATGCCCAGCTCCTGAAGTTTCTTGTCGACTGCGCTCATGGGGTTCCCTCTGCTTGTAACAGTGTGGGGGATTAGTGGCGGATGGTGCGTTAGGACGCAAGCTGGAACATTGCTCTGTCCTCAAGGTGCTCTTAATCTTCGCCTAGCGCATCGTGCAGAAAGGGGACGCGGCTTTCCCCACCCGACAATGCGCCGTTTGGAAAAGAGAGCCTCGGATGGATCCCAAGAGTGGATTCCACTTTCGGGTCCGCGGCTCAAGGCGAAACCTGGAGATGTCATGCGTTCCCTCATCGTGGCCACCGGCCTGTCCTTCGCCATGTTCAGCCCCGCTTGGGCGGAAGCCGCCAAGACGCCCGTTGTCCTTGTGCCGCACAGGGCCGTGTATGACCTGTCGCTCCTGCGCTCGGGCGGCACCAAGGGCATCGAGTCGGCAAGAGGGCGCATCGCCATGGAATTCGCCGGCGATGCCTGCGACGGCTACACACTGAACTATCGCCAGGTCACCGTGCTCCAAGGCGGCGACTCTGGGTCCCGCACCCTCGATACGCAGACCACCACCTTCGAGTCGGGCGATGGCCTATCGATGCGCTTCAAGAGTTCATCGACCACACAGGGGCTCGTGCGGGATGGCGTCGACGGCGATGCGCAGTTGCGGCCCGATGGCTCGCTCGATGTCCGCTTCAAGCAGCCCCGCAATGAGACCTTCGCGGCCGCCGGGCAGCCGACTTTTCCGACCGAGCACATGAAGCGCCTGATCGAACTGGCCCGGAAGGGAGAAACCACCTATTCGGTCCGGGTCTATGACGGCTCGGATGATGGCAAGAAGATTTATGAGACCCTGAGCCTGATCGGCCGCAAGATCGAGCCGGGACCAGGGGGCAATCTGGAGGAGCCTGCGCGTCAGGAAACCTTGGCGAAGACGCCGCGCTGGCCCGTGACCATCAGCTATTACGAAGAGGGCAGTGCCGATCGAGAGCCGGTCTATAAGATTTCACTGGAGCTCTACGAGAACGGCATCGCCCGCGCTCTGAAGATCGATTACGGCGACTTCGCCTTGAAGGGCGACCTCAAGAGCCTGGAGGTACCTGCCGTGACAAGCACCTGTCAGCGCTGAGGCTTGTTGCGCAGCGCGATGCCCTTCTGAAGGGCGGCGGCGCCGAATTTGTCACGGATCTTGTCGATGGCGGATTCCATCTGAGCCTGCTTGATCACACTCTGATCCGCCAGATCGCCTTTATCCGCCTCGGCTGCATCGCACAGATCCGCAGCGCCGATCCCGATCAGGCGATAGGCCGTGCCGTCGCATGAGGTTTTCAGGAGTTGCCTCGCAGGCTCGAATAAGCGCGCGGCAAGCTGCGTAGCTGGTAGGCCCGAACGGGTGCGGGTGAGCAGACGAAAATCCCTGTCCTTGAGCTTCAGGGTCACGCTGCGCCCTGCAAGCCCTGCCGCCTTCAGGCGTCGCGAGACTTTTTCCGAGAGGCGCCAGAGGATCGGCTCCAGGTCATCGAATGATTTGAGATCCGCATCGAACGTGGTCTCGGCCGAGATGCTTTTGGTCTCCCGTTCCGGCGTCACGCGCCGCGTATCCTCACCCCAGGCAAGGCGCGAAAGCCGCTGGGCGTCCCTGCCCAGGGCCTCGAACAGGGTCTTCAGGGGAACGTCGCGCAGATGCGCGATCTGCGTCACGCCCACCTTCGCAAGTCTCGCCTGAGCGGAGGCTCCGATGCCGGGAATGATGCCGACGGGTTTGTCCGCAAGGAAGCCGGGAGCCTCCTCCCGTCCGATGATCGAGAACCCACGCGGCTTCTGGAAGTCCGAGGCGATCTTGGCCAAGAACTTGTTGTAGGAGAGCCCAACCGAGATCGTGATCCCGATCTCCTTCTCCACCTTGTGTGCGAAGCGGGCGAGGGTCAGCGCCGGGCTGCCGTGATGGAGCCGCTCGGTTCCCGTGAGGTCGAGAAAGGCCTCGTCGATGGAAACCGGCTCCACGAGAGGGGTCAGCTCCAGCATCAGCTCCCGCACTTCGTACCCGGCCTTGCGGTATTTCTCGCCATTGGGCGGAATCACCACCGCATGAGGGCATAGCTTCAGGGCCTGGAACATAGGCATGGCTGAACGCACGCCATAGGTGCGGGCCACATAGCAGGCGGTCGACACCACGCCGCGCTTGCCGCCACCGATGATCACCGGCTTGTCGGCGAGGCTCGGATCGTCCCGCTTCTCCACCGCCGCGAAGAAGGCATCACAATCCACATGGGCGATGGAAAGAGTATCGCGCTCCTTATGCCGCAGCAGGCGCGGCGATCCGCAGGCGCCGCAGCGCTCCGCCAGGGGCGAGGCTGCGAGGTTGAGGCAATCGCGGCAGAAGGGAGCGCGGCTCATGGCGTGAGAGTGTTACTCGAACTCGGAGGGCGAGAGGGTCCAATGGGCCGCCATGATGTGCTCGGGTTTGGTGTTCATTTCCTTTGCCAGAGCAATCAGAAGAGGCTCATCGGCTGCGACGTAATCGAGAATTCCGGCGAAAAAGCCGGGTTCTGAGGCCGCAGAGCGGATCGTATCGGGCCTTAGCCCCGAAACTGCCAGAAAGCGGCCCATACGTTCCTCATCGCTCGTGATGAACGCGAAGGCGCTCAGAGCGATGGTCTCGGCCTCGTCCCGGTTTATCCTCTTTAAGGGAGTGTTCATGCTGTCGATTTGCACTTCATCAATAGGTTATGCCCTAACTATATCATCCGAAGACAAAATGGGCCGGTGAAATACTACCTTTGGCCCCAGGACAGCGCCAATGAAGAAGACCGTGCTCATTGTTGAGGACAACGAACTCAACATGAAGCTCTTCAACGATCTCCTCGAGGCCCATGGCTATGCCACGCTGAAGACCAGCCACGGCATCGAGGCCATGGAGCTGGCGCGCGCCCACAAGCCGGATCTGATCCTCATGGACATCCAGCTCCCCGAAGTCTCGGGCCTGGAGGTAACCCGCTGGCTAAAGGCGGACGAGGAGCTGAAGTCGATTCCCGTGATCGCCATTACGGCCTTCGCGATGAAGGGCGACGAGGAGCGTATCCGCGAGGGCGGTTGCGAAGCCTATATGTCCAAGCCGATTTCCGTGGCCAAGTTCATTGCGACCGTGAAAACATACCTAGATGCGGATAAGGCTTCCAAATAGATGTCAAGTTCCGGTAGGGCGGTTTCTAAAAGAAAAAAGCCGCTCCATTAACTTTTCTGGGAAAATGCAGCTTTTCAGGCACATGGGCGCTTGCATCCGCCCATGTATTCAATATGTTCATGCCAACATTCCGCCGAGGCGGAAGAAATGCCCTACGGATGCTCAGGTCCGCCGCATCTCCTGGGACTTCGGGGGCTCGGCCAAGCTGGGGGCGGATCGTTGCCTCCTCAACACCGCTCTCAGCTGGCCACCTCCATCATAGCCAAACGCAGCGCCGCAAGGCGCTTTTTTATTGCCCGGCCGCCGGGCCTCGGCCCTGTCGCAATCCTCTGAAGGCTCTAACTTCCCGTTAATCTCCCTTCGTGCCCAAGCGTATTGCCGGTACACGAATCGAGAATGGTCACAGGGCTTTCTTGCAGCGTAAGCTCGGCCGTGACTATTTATCCAGATAGTCGATGCCGTTGGGGAATGACTCGCAGAGCATCGGCTTCGCGAAAGGGGACCGGACCATGGATCAACGTACGCCCTCACTGCCTCCGAAATCGGCCCTGACGCGGTTCTCCGTGGCGCCTCTCTCCACCATGACCCGGCGGCTGGCGGATGTCGCCTCCGGGCGCGCTCCGGCGGATCTGGTGATCACCGGCGCGCGGGTGCTCTCGACCTATAGCGAGCGCATTACGCCGGAGCGTGAGGTTTGGATTGCAGGCGGACGCATTGCCGCCGTGAAGCCCGCCGGTGCCTACAAGCAGGTGAATGGGACGCCGGGGCGGGTTTATGACGCTGAGGGTGGCATCATCGCGCCGGGACTTGTCGATCCGCATATCCATATCGAGAGCAGCATGGTGACAGCCTGTGCCTATGCGGAGGCGGCGCTCCTCAATGGCACGACGACGATCTTCTGCGACAGTCACGAGATCGGCAACGTGATGGATGCAGCCGGAATCGAGATGATGCTGGAGGATGCGCGTCACGCCCCGCTCTCCATCTTTCTCACCGTGCCGAGCACCGTGCCCGCGACATCGCCTGATCTCGAAACAGCAGGCGGCGATCTCACGCCCGAAAAGATAGCCGCGATCTTCGACCGTTGGCCGGAGGCGGCAGCGCTCGGAGAGAAGATGGATTTCGTCCCCGTTACCATGGGCGACGAGCGAAGCCACGCGATCCTCGCGGCAGCGCTCGAACGCGGCAAGCCAGTCTCCGGCCACATCTATGGGCGCGAATTCGTGGCGGCTTATGCGGCAAGCGGCGTAACGGATACGCACGAGGCCATTGACCGCGACATTGCTGACGATCTCTTGGATGCGGGCGTGTGGATCTTTCTGCGCGGCGGGCCGCCGACGACGCCGTGGCATTCGCTGCCGGAAGCCATCAAGACCATCACAGAGTTGGGTTCGTCTCACAAACGCATCTGCGTCTGTACGGATGACCGCGATGCAGACGATCTCATGATGTTCGGCATGGATTGGGTGACGCGCGAGGCGCGCCGCGCGGGCATGAGCCGCGAGCAGGCCTGGAGCATGGGCTCGCTCCATCCCGCTACGCGTTTTGCCATGGAAGGCGAGATCGGCGGCCTCGGCGGGGGACGCCGCGCCGATGTGGTGCTGCTCGATGATGATCTCAAGGTTCGGAACACTTGGTATGGCGGCGAACTCGTTGTCGAGAACGCGAAGATCACGCCCATGCTCGATCAGGCGCTCTCCAGTCGCTACCGCTATCCGGATGTGGCCTATCGTACGGTGCACATCCCGAGCATCCCGAAGTTGATCCCGGAGCTTCCGCAAGAAGCGTGTACCGCCAACGTGATCCGCGTGGCGCTGCCTGGCATCGTGCTGTTCCACGACAAAGTGAGGCTGGAGAAGGAAGAGAGCTGGGACGCGCTTCTTTCCAAGAACGATCTCACCTTTGTCACCGTCATCGAGCGCCATGGGCGCACGGGCGGCAAGGGCGTGGCGCATGGGCTTCTGAAGGATTTTGGCCTCAGGAGCGGCGCGGTGGCGAGCAGCGTGGGTCATGACTCCCACAATATCATCGTTGCGGGCACCAACGAGGCCGACATGCGCGTCGCGCTCGATGCATTGATCCAGTCACAAGGCGGTGTCTGCGTGGTGGATCAGGGCAAGATCGTCGCCATGGTGCCGCTGCCGATCGCGGGGCTTCTCTCCGACAAGCGCGTGACGGAAGTGGCGGAGGAGACGCGGGCGCTGAAGGCCGCGTGGGAGAAGGCAGGCTGCAAGATTCCCTATATGGGCTTCAACCTGATCCCGCTTTCGGTGATCCCGGAAATCCGCATTACCGATAAGGGGCTGGTGCTCGTGCCAGAGATGGAACTCGTGCCGCTCTACGAAGGATAAGAGCTATCGAGGCGCGGCATCCTCGAACAGCGCCATAGCCTCGCGTATGGCTGCTGCGAAAGCCGGGTGATTGTAGAGATCGTTGTGCCCGGCTTCCGCAATGATGCGGTCGAGAACGAGATTGGAAATCGCGCCTCGCAATGGCTCGCTGCGCCGTGCCGGAATAATCGTATCGCGCCCGGCTGCGATCAGGGCGGTGGGTGTCGGTCGATCACGGACAAAGTCGATGGTTGGCATGTGATGGCGCAGAAGCAGACCCGTTGGAGCCCATGCGAAATGCTCCCGGGCTAGAGCCTTTAATGAATCGAAGGGCGTGACCAGGATCAATCCGGCAAGGGTGCGATGATGCGCGAGATAAGCCGCCACGCCGCTGCCGACGCTGAAACCAACCGCCACAATCTTGCGTGATCGGGCTCGTTGCCAATGATCGAAGATTGTCAGGGAGTCGCTGAGCAAGGCCCTTGCGCTGGGCGTGCCAGTGCTTGGCGGATAGCCGCGGTAGTGAAACGCGATCACCTCGTGCTCAGGAAAAAGACCATGCAGATAAAGCGCCATGGCTTCCGCATTCCAGGCGTTGCCGCCGAATCCCAAGATGAGAGGCCTCACATCGGATGAGGGGCCGAGCCGCACGCCGAACAGCCTCTCGCCATCCGGTGTCGCCAGTTCAAGCCGCTCGGTGGAGTGGGGTAGGGCAGGCCTGCTGGCTGCTGCCATCTGGACGGGGAACAGCAGTTTCGTTTGCGACAGCGCCGCAACTGATACCAAGCCTGCATAAAGAAGGGCGATGCCGAGGAGGAGGTAGAGCAACCACATGCGGTTTGACCTGGGATGATCGAGAGCGCTTAAGATCAACTCTCGGCCGTCTCGTTAGAGCGATGTGCCGCCAACTCCTCTGCGCGGGCCATGAGATCCTCCAGGTCTTTCCGGAACTGTTCGAAAGCGAAGCCAAGGGCGAAGACCTGGCCGAAGCTGCCATAGGCCAGATCGTGCGAGAGGGCGTGGGAACGCAGGGCTTCCGTCTCGCTCACGAAGGTATGGATCGCTTCTTCAAAGGCCGTCGCGTCCGGAGGCAGCCTACGGGTCCTCAAGGCCTTGGCCAGGCCGAGAAGAAGCGCACAGGTTTCGTCCCGCAATCTCAGAAGAGCTGGGCCGAGCTTGTCCAGCACGCGCTCCGGAAGAGGATTGGCGGCGGCGCGGCCGACCATCACGAGATCGTGGCGCACACGGTAAAGCGTGCGGATGAGGGGTTCCGGGTCTACGGCATCGGTGAGATGGCTTTTGCGCTCCCGCGCCGCTTCATCCGCCGCGGCTTCCGCTTTTTTAAGCGCCACGCGGATTTGTGGATGGATCGTCTGGAGAGCGCTTCTTCCTTTCGGGTCTGCGGTGAGTTCGCCGACGAGAACCTCGATCAGGTTGGCATTGAGAGACACGACCTTGGCGGCGGCTTCCACCATCAGGGTATGCGCGCGTGCCGGCAGCACGAACAGAGACACGACGACGCCCACGATGTTGCCCAATGTGATCTCCGCCACCCGGTCGATGGCGGCGGCGAGGGGACCGATGGCTTGTCCTGTCGGCGGCAAGAGCATGATGAGCGACGTGACGGGCGCAACCCGGAAGCTCGGCTTGACGGCCGCCAGAAGCGCCAGCGGAAACAGGGCAGCCGCAATGGCACCGGCAAGGCTTAAAGGAGAGTCGTGCGGCACGAGAGCGGCAACCGCTCCGCCATAGATCGCGCCTGCAAGCGTTCCCATGAACCGCTCGACAGCGGCCTTGAGAGAGCCGCCGACGCTGGCCTGCATGATCACGACGGCGGTGATCGCTGCCCAATAGCCTTGCGGGAGATTGAAGATTTTTGTGATCGCAAAGGCGAGTGTGCCCGCAATGGTCACGCGCAGGGCGAGCTTCAGCTCCGCCTGCCGCGCTCCAATCCTTCCGGTCACCTGTTCGAGCCACCCTGACGATGCCATGCGATTCTCCGAACGCACAGCATAGAGGGTGGTTCGCAATCGTTGCTACGCGTATTCCGGTTCAAGCAAGCCGAGCGTCGCTCTCGAGTACCTGCAGGCGGGAGCCGCAATCGGCGCAGGTGCCAAGCTCTGGCGATGCGATCATCTGCATCGTGCGGCATTCCGGGCAGCCTTTCATCGCCATCCGGAGCGTTCCCTGCATCTGGCCGGCACCTTGGCGGTGCGCCTCGCTGACCTGAACGGCCTGTTCGAACATGGTCGCCTCCCTTGTGGGAAAGCGATGCTGCGCCTAGTTGAGCGCCCCGGCAAGAGCGAATTGGAGGGAGTTATACCGGTTCGCGACGGCCGGTTGCCAACGTCATTTCCATGCGGGTGACGAGGCTCGCGACGACAGAGAACAGGCCGAAGAGAAGATGGGGCAGAAAGACCCGATCCGAGAAGCCGAGCAGGAAAGGCGAGGCTGCCAGCAACGCGCCTGCCATGCCGTCCAGGATCAGATGCAGGGACATCGGCAGGATGCGCAACACCCCGAGCTCATAGGCCGTGAACAGGGAGTAGAGGATGGCGCCGACACCGAAGATCACCGCAACCCATTTCGTCGCCGGGACATCGGCATAGCCGAGCACCCACGGGGAGACGAACAGGGCAAGGCCCCAAAGATAGTCGATGACGCCGTGAATACTGGTCGGGAGAAAGCGCATGGCTGGTCTCTCACTAGGCCCCTTGCGCCAACATGGCGACCCGCGGCCTGTTCCCCGAGCAGGCCTGCGCTAGATCGCGTGGAATGAGCAGAATTCAGTGGCAGCAGGACAAGGTGGCCGGCGTGCCGCTCAACCGTCACTTAGGCTACGTGGGCCCTGTCGAGGTGGGCCATGTTGCCTATGATGGCAGCAACAGGTTCTGGATCTGGTCGACGCCCCTCCAGGAAGATGCGTGGGGCTATGGACCCACGGAACAAGCCGCCAAGGCGGCGCTTGAACATTGGCTTGCCGCTTGGCTGGAGAACTTCCGCCCGTTCTTTCAAGCTGACGCGTGAGCGCCAGCTTGATCGGGAGCGAATTTCAGGTTGTCAGGCTAGACCCGCGTGCTGCGGCTGCGGCCCAGGAAGTAGAAGAGCAACCCTGCGACCACGACGACGGCGATCACGATCCAAAGCCAGTTGGTCCCGTCGTCGGCAACGGCGCCTGTGGTTCCGGGAGATGTTGTTGTCGGAGAGGACGTGCCGGTTCCCGGCGTGCCGGGGGTCCCGCCCGGTGCTGTTTGCGCCATGGCAAGGGTGCTCCAGGCCATCAGCATCATCGTCAGCAGCGATACTTTGATAGTCTCGATCATTCCATCGTCCTCCCAAGGTGATGAGCCCCCGCGGATCAACGTTGCCTACGACAACCTGTTCCTGAACGAGAGCCAGGCAGTTTCAATGCGGGAACAACGGCCTCTTGGCTTCAGTTGTGGCATCAGGGTTTTTCCTTCCTGAAAAAGCCGCAGAGGCCGTTGCGATGGAGCTGCCGATGACCCTGAGTGATCAGGGAGCGAGCTGCTGGAAGAGGCGTTTCGACCAAGGGCGGGGTCTTGGCATTCCTGCAAACTCCGTGAGACCTGGCAGCGTCACTTTATTGCCAAGCCGCTCCCTTTTGGTCATGTTATTGCGTCCTTGAATCGGCAGACGAGGAAGGCCTGATGAACCACGTGGTTCTGCTCGGCGACAGTGTGTTCGATAACGGCGCCTATGTGCAGCGGGGGGAACCCGATGTGCTGGCTCAGGTTCGGGCCAAACTCCCGAATGGTTGGCGGGCTACGATGCATGCCGTGGATGGAGCCGTCACCACAGGGGTCGAGCGCCAACTAGCCCGCCTTCCGGAAGATGCAAGCTACCTCATCCTGAGCGTCGGCGGCAACGATGCCCTCGGCAACAGCGCTATCCTGCGCGAGAGCGCCCGCTCCGTCGCCGAGGTCATGACCCGGATTGCCGACGTTCGGGATTCCTTTGCGCGCAGCTATCGCAAGATGCTGGACCTGGTCGTAGGATTCCGGCTGCCGACGGCGATCTGCACCATCTACGATGCGCGCTTTCCTGACCCTCAGGAGCAGCGCCGGGTGGTGGCGGCCTTGTCCGTCTTCAATGACGTGATCACCCGTGAAGCCTTCTCCCGTCGGCTTGCCCTTATCGATCTGCGTCTGATCTGCAACGAGTACGACGATTATGCCAACCCCATCGAGCCTTCGGCTAAGGGAGGAGACAAGATTGCCGCCGCTATCGCACAGGTGGTAGCCGGAAACACGATCTTCCCACGCTCGCAGGTTTATGCCGAATGACAGCCTAGCTGGCGCGCAATTGCGAGCCGCCTAGAAGCGAAGCAATAACATGTGCTTTGCCTTGGAAAGTGCTTGGGAGTGTTTGCGTTATTTCACTGCATTATGAACAACAGATAAATATTCAAGCTTCTTGAGTAAAGTATCGCTTTGAAATTGAAACCTTTCTTCATCTTCGAAATTAGTTTTGCAAGAATTGTGCTTGCCTTTTTTCGAAGAGGTCGATCATGAAGAAGGCGATCCTGCTTACGAGCGCTGCCTTGCTAACCTTTGGCAGCATCAGCTCGGCTCAAGCTCAAAGAATCTATCGCGGCGATGGCTGGCGTGGCGGCTATTACCATCATCACCATCATCGAGGCTGGGGAAGTGGTGGCGCCCTTGCCGCGGGCCTGGTCGGTGGTGCCCTGTTGGGCGGCCTTATCACGGCAGCTGCGACTCCAGCCTATGCCTATCCTGGCTATGGCTATCCCGCTTACGGGTACAGCTATCCGGCGTATGGCTACCGCTATGGGTATAGCTATCCGGCCTACGGGTACAATTATCCGGCGTATGGCTACCGCTATGGCTATAGCTACCCCGCCTATGGCTACGGCTATGGTCCCTATAACTATGGCTATGCGGCACCTGTAACCACGCGCGTGGTCTACGCGCCGGCGCCGGTCTACCGCACCCGTGTCGTCTACCGCCAGCCCGCCTATCGCACCCGTGTGGTGTATCGCGAGCCGCGTTATCGCGTGCGGACCGTCTATCGCCGCGACGGCGAGCGTGCCCGCGTGGTTCGAACCGTGCGCCGCGGCGACGTGGTCACGACCGGTTCCGTCCGCGAGCGCCGCTATATCCGGAGAATGAACTATTAAAGCCGAAGTACTGTTCGCCAAAACAAAAACCGCCCCCGGTGAGGAGGCGGTTTTTCACTTCTGAGCAACTCTGCCCGGAAGATTACTTAATCTTGGCTCAAGTGAATAACAGTTCCGCGTTGTTCCAGGCTGACCCAAGTCACTGTTTTTAAAAGAAAATTGATTTCGCTCTGTTGCGCATTGTTCCGCCAAGTGCCATGATTCTGTGACCCCGGTGTGACCCGAGATCCAGAAGGCGAGTTCACATTATGCCTGCCCGTTCCCTGACAGATGTTGAGGTTCGCTCTTTGCGAGCCGCCCCCGGCCAACGCCTCATCGTGTACGACGCGAAGGTGTCCGGTCTGTGCCTGCGGGTCACTGCAGGCACAAAATCGTGGAGCTTCATCTACCGGCCCAAAGGCGACCCCAAGCAGCGTCGGTACACCATTGGGGACTATCCCAGCTGGTCGTTGGCGGCGGCGCGGGAGAAGGCTCTTGGCCTCAGGAGGCTTGTCCAAGATGGCCAGGACCCTGTTGCGACCGCCAAGGCAAAGCGGGAGGCTCTTTCCGTTGCTGGCTTGGTCGACCGATACCTTGATCGTTATGCGAAGGCCAAGCTCCGGTCGTGGCGCGATTATGAAGCTACGCTGAAGCGGGACGTGATCCCCGTCCTCGGGCCACTGAAGGCTGAGGACGTGACCCGCCCGCAGGTCGCCGATCTGCTTGACAAGGTCCATGCACGGGCACCCGTGGCAGCAAACCGCGTGCAGAACATGCTTTCATCAGTTTTCTCATGGGCCCTGTCTGAAGGGCTCGTCACCGCGAATCCGGTCGCTGGCTTACGGAAGCGAGCTGCTGAGGTCGCAAAAGCTCGGGTCCTCAGCGATGATGAAATTCGCACGTTTTGGTCAGCAACTGAGGAGATTGCTCCTGCCTATCGGGACACGCTGCGGTTGATCCTCCTCACAGGTCAGAGACCCGGCGAATGTGCTGGCCTCCGGGCGGAGGAGGTCGATCTGCAATCCAGCGTCTGGACCCTTCCGCCATCCAGAACCAAGAACAAATCGGAGCACCAACTGCCGCTGGTTGGAGCAGCCCATGAGATTCTCCAGCATTTGGCGGAGCAGGGCGCGCGGACCGGTGCCTTGATATTGACCCCGCGCGGGAAGGAACTCACGTCCCAAAACTTGGCCAAAGCCTGTGAGCGGCTCCAAGACAACTTCGCAACTCCCTTCACGGCGCACGACCTGAGGCGGACGGCGGCGACCCTCCTCGGACGCCTTGGTATCGATCAGATGACCATTGCTCGCGTCTTGAACCATGCGAGCACAACTAAAGCCACGGTGACGGGCAGCGTTTATGACAGGCACCACTATCTTTCGGTGAAGAAGAGGGCTCTGGAGGCGCTCGATGGCGAGATCATGAGGATCACGACAAGCACAACGCTCTCTCTGAATGTCATACAACTGCAGCGGGGTTCGTAATCGCTGTGTCGGTCCCGGACTTCACGCCAGAGCAGGAGGAGCGGCTTTGCAAACTCCTAGGGTTGAGAAACGAAACGGAGATCGTTCGCGTCGAAGGAATCATTACAGGATATGTTTTCGCGGTGCCGTTCTTTCAGGATCTCCGCCGGAAGGCTCCCCGAACTTTCACAGCGGCACGTATTTGGATTGAAGATGTGCGCCATCATGCCCGTATGCTCGCACGTCTCCTGCGGGAGGGACCGGTGCGAACTGCGATATTGATCGAGGGACGAGACGCGATGCGTGAGCGCCTTTCTAAACCGAGGTCGGATAGCGAAAGCTTTGAGTGTGATAGCATCGGGATCGTGAGCGACTTCAGTTCTCAACTGGATAAGATTGTGGAAGGCGCGGGAGCTTTTCTCAAGAATGACGAGGATCTTCGCCACTTCTTTGATCTGCAGTTTGCGACCGAAAAGTCGGTGATCACGACTCTCCTATGGCCAAGATTATTTGAGCTATGGGAGCAGGCTGGCCGTCGAGTTGCTCATACGCCGGAAGGACCGCTTTTTCGCTTCCTCAACCTCGTTCATGAGGTAGGCAATCTTCCCGAACCTAAACATAGCACCTTCAAAGATGCTGTTGCTCGTTGGAAGCGCGAAGAACAGTCAAAGAGATACCCAGGCGGCGCGCGGTGGCGCGAGAAGGGGGATTAAGGTTGAAGCATCGGCATGGTGGCGTGAGCCAGAATTAGTTGCTCCGCCACCATGCCGGAGCGACCGCGCCTATGATCAATATGGTGTCTCACGAACCAAGGAGACATCGACATGCACAGCACCCCCCGGCTTATTTCTGAGAAGCATACATGCCTGAAGACCGGGCTTGGTCGGTCGACGATCCGCCGCAAGGTGGCAGCACAGCAGTTTCCCGCCCCAGTCCAGGTTACGAGCAAGCGCATTGCTTTCATCGAGGCCGAAATCGATGAATGGATCACGTCTCGCCCACGCGTGGGCGAGGGGGGGCGGCGCGAGAGAAGCTGATCTTCTAGTGTCCCTCTACCGATTGGAAGTTGGGGGCGGGTCCCTGCTGTAAGGCGGCGCGACGGACCATTGATCAACTCGACATTTGCTTCAGTCCACTCGGCTCCATCCGCCTGCAAGCGGGCAATTAGGGCCGGTCTGTTGCTGTCTTACAAACAAAACGCCGGGTGGGATGTACGTCCTGCCATGATGCGAAGGACTCGCCAGTGCGCAATCCTGAAAACACGCGTGCGCATCACCGTGAAGCAGCCAACACAGGAAAATCCCGACTCGGTCAAAGAGGCGGTTTCTCCCGAATGCCCTCTATCATAATGGGCAAACTGAGGAAACTCGCTGCGTTACGGCGTCGGCACGGCATTCCCATCAATCTGCACGGCTGGGCGCAGGTTATTGCCGCCGAACTCGACGACTTCAATTTGGTGAGCCTGCGACATCAGTGTTGCAGGATCGGACTTGCCAATCTGGCGTCGCATCTGGCGCAAGAGATTATCGCTCGGGAGCAAGAGCGCAGGCAGCGGGGGCGTCACCTCTCGCTCAAGCAGCGGGGCGAGCTGCTGGAGCTTACGACCGCCGAGCGCGATGCGATCGATTTCTGGTTGGCCTACGCCATTGACGAAACACCCGAGGCGGGACGCAAGCGCCGCGCCCGCGAGCGCGCTCAAACGGCTGAAGGAGCCGCGAAGAACGCCGCTCGCAACGCGAGGAGGAAAGAGCGCGACCGCAACCGCAAGGCGGCCCAGCGGCTGGCAGAGGGACGCCCGACACAAGAGGACCGATCCCGCGCGGCGGCGGAGCGCCGGGCAGCTATCGAGGCTTCGGGCTTGTCTCAGGCGTCCTACTATCGGCAACTCAAAAAGGCCGAAAACGAGAAAGTCGGTTCCGCTGAGAATGTCGGTTCCACAAGGGAGCATAAGAGGAGATTAAATAGGTCGAACAGAGGCGACACGATTTCCAAGATTATCGCCCATCTGGAACGGGCGAACAGGGAGCGTGACGTTCGCCTTGGGGCTAACATCACGCTCCCCGTTCCCCCTCCGCCGTTGACATACTCCGTCAATGACAGACGCGATGCAGCGGGCGTGATAGCGTCCCCAGCTCCCAAGCTGGGAGGCGCTGTCACGATCCGCCTTAAGGTCGCATCATGACGGCCATCGTTCAGCGCCTCTTCAATCTGGCTAAGGTGCTTGAAACCTGCGCACCGCTAGCCGATGAAGACGCGCGTCTTCTCGCTTCAGTCATTCGAGGCGTCATCACCGGTCAGCCGGTCGAGCCGGTTCTTGGCTTGGCGCATGGCCCCGGCCAGCGCACCCTTGCCACCCAAGCCGCCCTTGCCCTGCGCAACGATCTTCTGCGCGAGGCGGCAATCAGGTTCTATCCTGATTTGCCGCCCTCTGCGCAGGCGCGCGAGCTGGCCCGTGATCTGCAAAGATACGCAGCAACTGGCTGGCTGCGCGAACGCATGCACGATGCATGCCCAGTTCGTCACGTAGGCAAGCAAGGTGAACTGCTGTGGCGCATTCTTAAAGCCAGAGATAATCCACTCAGGCCGCGCGCAATTCGAAAGATTTTGGCACTGAAATAAGCGTTTTCAGTGCCATGGTTCAGGTGCATCCTTGTTCTTGGGAAATAAGGATGACCTGACCATGAAGCTCTGGGATCGAGCTGTTGATGCCGTGAACGCCGCGCTCTCTGTATCGCCATTGGCCGTTAATGGTGACCCGGTCGATGATCTGCGTGCTGAGGCGCGTGACAAACTTTTAAATCTACGCCAGCAGGCGAAGGATGCTCACGCGGTTCTCGTTAGCCTGACCGGTGAACTCAACGAGCTGCGCAACGAGAAGCAGCAGATCGATAGTCACATTAAGCGGCTGACCATGGGGGCGGGTGCCGGGGGCTTCCAGATCGCTCCCGATCATCCGACCGTGACAGCCGAACAGGCGAAGGCTGCCCGCATCGGCGACGAGATGGTGCGGCTCAACAGCCTGTATGACGCGCGGTCCTCCCGTTGGCAGGATTTGGCACGGCTTGTTTCCGGTCTCGACGCTTGGGTTAAGGGCCAAGGAGGCCGTGAGCTGGTGGCTCATGTCGCTCCGGTCCCGAAGCTCCAACGTGGTGAAACCCCTTCAGATGCGGTCGAGCGATGCCGTCGCCGTCTGCGTGAGCTGCACGCTGATCTTGCTCGTGTCGAGGCCGCGCCAATTCCGAGTGCACAGGCGAAGGAGGCCGCCCAACGCGAGGTTGCGCGCCTTGCAGCGCAAGGTTGCCCGAACGTTGGTGCTCTCGTGGAGGCTGGGGCGAAGATCGAATGGCCGATGAGCCGTGCCGACGTTGCCATGTGGGCTGATGGCAAACCATCCCCGCATGTGCCGCTTGTTCGGACAGTTGACCCGCTCGCTCTCGCCGCATGGCTCAATCCCAGTGCCATGACCGCCGCCCTTGAGCGCGAGATTGACGAGCTGGCCGATGATGCCGCCGCGCTGACCGACGAGGCCAGAGCCGCGAAGAGAGCCGAAGTTCTCGCCGATCTGCTGGCTGTCGAGCGCGACGAGGAAGCCTTCATCATCATGGCCGCTGCCTCGGGCATCGAGATCATGCGTCGCCCCGATGCAAGTCCGCTCGCCGTGCTTGGTCTGTCCGGCTCGTGACATGGGACAGCCACGAGCGTGACAGGGCTGTCACGCCCTCCGGTCGGAGTGCCCGAGGGTCCCTAGCCCTAAACGCGGAGAGGGCGAACGGGAGGCGCAGGCTTTTCCTAGGCAAGGAAATTTTATCAACGCTCCACCACGAGGAGGCCAGAGATGGCAATGCAGAAGCAGTTATGGAGCCTGAGCGCCTTGGCCGTCGAACTGAACAGGGACCGGCGCACGGTCGCGAAGGCTCTCGACGGTATCTCCCCGGATGGCCTCGTTGCAGGCAATCGCGCTTGGCACCTCCAAACGGCCCTTAAGGCGCTCAACCTCGGCGATCCTGCGCCCGCCGCAAGCCGAAGCGGCGGGAGCGGGATGGTCGAGAACATCAAGCACAGGCTCGCGAACTGGAAGACGATCCATGACGACAAGGAACCGCCCGCCCTACCCATCGAAGTCGTCGCCGAGGTGATGGATGTACGGGTCTCGACGGTTCTAGCGTGGCTGCGCGCTGGCTGTCCGTACCTCAAGGCGGGAAGCTGGGCGAACGGCTCCGGCTTCAAGCTGCATTATGCATGGATCGTTGAATGGAGTGTCATGGTTGCCGAGACTGTCGCGCGGTCCGGTGATGCCGACCTTTCCCGCCAGCTTGGGTTCAACGGCACAAGATCAGAATAGACGGGGGCTTTCCGAGGGGGGCTCCGACCCTCGCCCTGTCTGCCGCCTCCGGTTCTCGTCATGGCTGGAGGCGGCAAGCTTCTGAATTGTCTGCTTCGCCTTCGCGGATCGTGGTGGTGGGAGGCGCGTCAGATGTATGCACGCCTCCCGTATCCACCTTTTTGCCTTTGTCATCATCCGTCAGGCCAGTGTAGGCTTTCTGTCTTAATTCAGGAGCGTAGACATGAAGCGGACGTCCTGGGGACCGACCCCTGGTCAGATTGCCCGTGCCAAGGGATGGGTGTCGCCGCATCGCTTAAAATACAGAACCGGAATGACGCTTGGTCAGGCTCAAGCTGCTCTTCAGGAGGCGTGCCGCCGAGGGGAAATCTACCAAGCTTCGGACGGAAGATATTATCCTAATCGATTTGTAATCCCTTCAATGAGATGGGAAAGGACAGCTAGACAGGGGTCGGGCAATGTCGTTTGGGCGAAGAAATCCCGTTTAGACCACGGATCGCCTCCTGCCTATCAACCTTCTGTCCTCCCTGAGACTGTCCTCCCAGAAGTCGTCGCCGCAGCCTCCACCGCTCCTATCGCCTCAGCGCCCGGAACATCAAGGATCGCTGAACTGCGCGAACGCTTCGGAACGACGCTGGACCTCTGGGCCAACGGCGACAAACTCGAACCACCGAACCCCAAGCCTGCCTCGACGGTTTCAAGCACCTCCACACCCGCCTCAATCTTCGATACTCCCACGGCCTCCACTCCGGGGAAGTCTAGGATTGCGGAACTGCGCGAACGGTTCGGAACGACCTTGGGACGTTGGGAGAAGGACGGAAAGTGACGTCCTGCACATGACCATAACTTATAGCGCATAGGCTTGATCAGAGCTTACACCCCCAAGAGCAGTTAAGTCTCTAGAGGACGCATGAACGAGACTTTTTCCCTCCTAGCTCCACGTCGGCAAGGCGAGGCGCACCGGACTGCACGAGCCGCCTATCCATTCCGGTGTTGCGTTGTTTGCGGGCTTCAGGTCCCAACCTGTCTGACAGTCGCTCATCTCGACCACGCGGCAGGCAACAATGACCCGGATAATCTCGCCTATCTCTGCCACACCCATCACTGGATGTACGATGCGGGGTTGTATCCGCTTGAGGCGATCAAGCTACTGCGGGCGCACTGGCAGCAGACGGAAGGCAAGCCAACCCATGCCGCCCGAATGAAGGACGCTGGTGCAAAAGCAGCTGCTACCCGAAAGCGAAGGACAGCAGCGCGGAAGGCGTGGGAAACGCGACGTCAGCAGGCCGAAACTTAAGACACTTGGCAACCACAAACTGTTCGGCGCTGCTCAAAGGGCTTTGAAGTCTAGGTGAGCACGGACAGGATCACGACCGAGGGAAAACCATTATGGCAGAGCCAGAAGACGAGCGGGAGGCAGGCGGGAGGGACGAACCCTTCCAGGTAAAACGCCATGGAAAGTATGAGTTTTCCCACGATCTGAACCGTAGGATCTTCGTCGTCGATGGCTACACAATCTATCGAGTTGTCAATCGGAATAGCCCCCGACCGGAGCAGCAGTTCGGCTTCCTTCCAGGCCGGAAGAAATGGACGAACCGTATCGAGGCCGAAGAGGCCGCCAAGCGAGCAACCGAAGGCTGGACCGAGGGGATCGAAATTGCGGTCGGATACCTACCCTATGAACACATTGATCTCAATGGCAACAGCTATCCCGATGAATACACGGATCCCAGCTGGGGATGATCATCGATCCTTAAAGGCTACTCAGACACTCGGAGAGTGCGTTGGGCAGGAGCGAACGCTTCGTGAAGCACTGTCTCTAACAAGCGCCCTCCGATTGCATCAGCATTTGTGATGCTGTTCTCCAGTGGAGTGCAGATCCCCCAAATGAAATACCTGCCACGCCTTTTAAAGGAGGAGCGTTATGAAAGAACCAGAGGACAGTCGGAAAGAAAGCGGAGCGGCTGAACCGTTCCAAGTTAAACGCCATGGGAAGTACGATTTTTTCCCTGAATGGAACCGTAGGCTCTTCGTCCTGGACGGCTACACGATCTATCGGGAACTAAACCGAGACAGTCCTCAGCCGGAGCAGCAGTTCGGCACTCGTCCTGGCCGAAAAAAGTGGGCGAACCGGATCGAGGCCGAAGAAGCCGCAAAGCGGGCGACCGAAGGCCGGATCGAGGGGATCGAAATTGCGGTCGGCTCCTTGCCCGATGACTACGCGGATCCCGACGACTACATGGATGCCAACCGGGACTGATCGTCAAATTTTCCCCCCTATTCCAAAAGCTACTCAGCAGCTTCAAGAACACGGTGGGCAGGTGCAAGCGCCTCGTATAGTACTGCATCCAACAGACGCTTCTTAGCTGCGTCAGTATTTGTAATGCTGTCTTCCAAACGATCACATATCCCCATCAACTCGTTGGCCTTGGCGACAATGCGCTGCTGTTCGGCTAAGGGAGGTAGCGGTATGCTAAGTGCAGCCAGTTCCGCTGAATTCACATTCTTTAGCCCGACCGTTGATCTGATGGGCTTCTCAATCTGGTCGCGCAGGTGATCTGTATTCATTACTAACGAAATAAAGCGAGGCAGCAGATTGTCGACGCTTAATCGAACCCGAACAAGGTACCCGGCATAAGCCATACCTTCCGCAGATTGATCGACTTCCGTTGCGCGACCAACAATGTCGAGACTGCCATTCGATCGAACGACCAGCAGATCACCACGGCGGAGGCTCAGTTCCTCAGCCTCACTCTCTGTCAGCGGCCCATACTTAAGATCCTTCAAGCTAATTTGCCCGCCTGAGACATTTGGAATGCGCAATACGGGTACGCCAACGGTTTCGTAGTCGCACTTCTTCGCCGTCCCGTATCTCATTTCAACCGAGAGTTCACCGAGGTTGGTCCATTCCCAACCCTGCGGCAACTCGAACGGCCGTGCCGAAACTTTGTCATCGCCACCGTCGCTTCGGCGACGCCGAAGGCGCTTCACTGAACCGCGCTTCTCCTTCGCAATTCGCTTAAGCAGTTCCGAGGCTGGCTCATCCTCTGGGGACTGCGGAACCAGCTTGCCACGTGCGGCGAGGTTGAGGATAGCCTTGCGCACTTGAGCGACTTGGTCGGGGCGTACCGTAAGTTCTGGAAGAACGTCGAGCGCAAAGCGGGCGTCGTTCTGAAAAGTGTCCGGATCAGGCGCATTGAGACGTGCTAGGCTCGCAGCCGTCAGTCGATCACGCCTCGCCTCCTCATCCAAGCGCGCCGCTTCCAACTGGTCGCAAAGCGCCATAAGTTCAGCGACTTTCGCCGCGATGCGGCGCTGTTCAGCGAGAGGCGGTAGAGGAATCAAAAGCTTCCTGAGCCCTGATAATGGAACAGTTTTTTGTGCAATACCTGTAGCGCAAGCTGTCGCTTGATCAAACACAAGGCGGCTCTCCATAGAACGAGCCAGGAAGTCTATGTCTACCAGTGAGGAAGGTCGCAAAATGCCGATGTGTCGCTGAACGCAGAACGGCTGACTATCGCGGACTACTACGGGTATACCATACGACCCGACAAGCGTGTACAGCAGGTCACCGCTTGTTGGACGCCGTATTGGATCAAGGGCTTCGTAGTAATGCATCGGCACAAACCTAGATCCGGCGAAGTCAACGCGTTGATTGCGAATATTTCCGATGACCAAGAACGGTATGCCGGTTTCAGCTTTCGGAGGTGGAAGGTGATCCCCATCCGTGACAGAAGTGCAAACCGACTGTAGATCTGTGATTGCCCATCCGTTTGGCACTAGCAAGCCATGATCCGAGTTAGTTAGGTCCGCAACTCGATCCGATTTCTTAAGCCCTCCAGCCTTCACCAACAGTGCCTTCTCGTCCGCAATGCGTGTAAGCAGTTGCGATGCTGGCTCGTCTTTGGGGTCCTGTGGCACGAGCTTGCCGCGTACGGCGAGGTCCAGAATGAAGCGACGCAGTTTGGCGATTGCATCGGGCGCATCGGCAATGCGTTCGTAGTGGGCGAGCAGGTGTTCAGCATTCATCGGGCCAGCGCCTCAGCAAGGATGTTCTTTAACTGATCGCGTAATGCTGCCGTTCGAATCTGGGCGGCGCGCAAGTCCTGCCAAAGCGTTTCCGGATCCCCATGATCATCGGCTACTGCATGCGGGTTCTTAAAATCCAGGTTATATCCGCGCGCCTTCACTTCCTCAGCCGTTACCTTCCACGCCTGTGGGCTTGCCTCGCGCCCTTTGCGCTCCTTGCCGCCCCACCAGTCGATACAGCCTTGCAGATGTTCGAAGCGGATAGGCTTCGTCATTGAATAGGCTTTCTGTCCCTCCGGTACTTGGTGCTCGTAGAACCAGATGTCTTTGGTTGGCTCACCCTTCTCGAAGAACAGCAGGTTGGTGCCGATCGAGGCATAAGGTTTGAAGACAGAATTAGGCAGGCGGACGATCGTGTGGAGGTTGCATTCCTCCATCAGGTGTTCCTTGAGGCGTGTCTTGACACCCTCGCCAAACAATGTGCCATCAGGTAGCACCACGGCGGCCCGTCCACCTGGCTTGAGCAAGCGAATGATGAGCGCGAGGAACAGGTCCGCGGTTTCGCGTGTACGGAAATGGGCGGGAAAGTTACTCTCGATCCCGTCCTCTTCTCGGCCACCGAACGGTGGGTTTGTCAAAATGACGTCTACGCGATCCTTTTGCTCCCAGCTGATGTAAGGCCGTGCGAGTGTATTGTCGTGTCGCACGAAACTCGGGTCTTCGATGCCGTGAAGCAGCATATTCGTGACACAGAGCATGTGAGGAAGCTGCTTCTTCTCGACCGCCCGCAGTGCGCCCTGCATCTTCTCCTCATCCTCCGGTCGCTTCACATAATGGTCGCGCATGTGACGTATTGCACAGGTGAGAAATCCGCCCGTGCCACACGCCGGATCGAAAAAGATTTCGCCGGGTCGTGGATCAATTCGGTTAGCCATAAAGGCTGTAACGGCGCGCGGCGTATAATACTCGCCCGCATTCCCAGCTGATTGCAGGTCGTTTAGGATCTGCTCATAAATATCGCCGAAGTGCTGACGTTCCGTTAGATTGTTGAAGTCGATGGCGTTGATCTTGTTAACGACCTGCCGCATCAGCTGGCCCGACTTCATATAATTATAGGCATCCTCAAACACGTCGTGGACGACACGACGGCGATCCCCCGCGTCACCTGTGATCTGCAAGTTTTTGAGCCTGGGGAATAGTTCATCATTGATGAAGGTCAGGAGGGTATCGCCGGTGATACCCTCCGGGTCTGCGGCCCAAGCTCGCCACTGAAACTTTTCCGGAATGGGTGATCGGTATCCGGACCTCATCAATTCGAGTTCTTGGTCCTGATCATCGATGATCTTAAGGAAAAACATCCAGCACAGCTGGCTGATGCGCTGGGCATCGCCATCAACACCGGTATCCTGTCGCATGATGTCCTGGATGGATTTGACGATGGCACGAACGGACATGGATTAGGCAGCTTCCTGATAGAGAGCGGATTGCAATTCGTGAACGGCTCGCTCAAAGCCGCTTTTATCGCCGAATGCCTTAATGAGTTGTACCGGCGTACCAAGGGCCGTGAATGGTGCAATCCGCAGCACGTTAGTATCGTCGAGGTTTAGAACACCCTCGTCGGCATACTTGGCGAGCAGCGCCTCAAGGACGGCACGCGCCTGATGGCCGTATTTCGTGAACACGTCACGCTTCTTCACGTTCTCCGCGCGCTCGCGACGAGTGAGCGGCTTTTTATCGAACGCAACGTGGCAAATTATGTCAAAGGGATCGAGGTCCTTGCCGACCTCCTCAACGAGCGGGTCGAGCAGCAAGCCTTCGGCAGCGAGTTCTTCGATGACGGCCTGCTTACGTTCCTCAGATTTCCAGCGTTTGAGGAAGGTGTCGAGGCTGGCGAAGCGTCTCCTGATCGCCTTCTTAGTAAAGTCCCGCAGGGTTTCAGTGACCAGCTTCCCATCTTCATCGAGATACTCGACGCGCTCAGCAAGGATTGTGGCCCCTATGCCATCGACATAGATTTTGCGTGTTGTGGCGCTAGGAGGTGGAGGATCGACCGGGTTGATTAGGATCGTCTCGCTGCCATCAGGGCCGAGCGGCAGCGGCTCACCCTCGTTTGGTGGCTCATCCTCTGGTGGCGTGATGGATTGCCCAGTATCTGGAGAATAAACTTGCACCGGCTCGCCATCAAACTCGGGGTCGGCGAAATGGTTGGTCGCACCTCGGAAGTCGATAAGAGTGAAGTAGAACTTGCGCGTGTCCTCGTGCACCCGCGTTCCGCGCCCGACAATCTGTTTGAACTCCGTCATCGAGCCAACCTCACGATCGAGCACGATAAGGCGGCAAGTCTGCGCATCGACACCGGTCGAGAGAAGGCGCGATGTCGTGACAAGCACAGGATATTTTGCTTCCGGGTCGATGAAGTTACCGAGTTGCGCTTGACCATCGGCATCGCTGCCCGTGATCCGCATGACATAGCGGTGGTTCTCGGTCATAAGATCGGCATTCTTGTTGATGAGGGCTTGCCGCATTCGCGCGGCATGCTCCTCATCAACGCAAAAAACGATCGTTTTCTGAAATCGGTCACCGCTGTCCTTCAAGAACTCAGTGACCTTCTTAGCCACGAGTTTGGTTCGGTCATCCAGAACCAAGGTCCGATCAAAGTCTTTGCTGTTATAGATCCGGTCCTCGACCTCCTCACCGTTTCGATCGAGCTGCCCCTTCTCGGGCCGGTAACCTTCCACGTCGCGGTCGATGTGAACCTTGATCACTTTGTAAGGGGCGAGAAAGCCGTCGCGGATACCCTGTTTCAAAGAATACGAGTAAACCGGGTCGCCAAAATAGGCGATATTCGAAATGTACTTGGTTTCCTTTGGCGTCGCAGTGAGGCCGATCTGGGTGGCAGAGGAAAAATACTCAAGGATTTCCCGCCATGCCGCATCCTCAGCCGCGCTGCCGCGATGACATTCATCAATAATGATCAGGTCGAAAAAGGTGGGCGAGAATTCTCGAAACAGCTTTTGACGCTCTTCCGGCCCGGTAATCGCCTGATACAGACCAAGATAAATCTCATAGGCGGGATCGATGCGGCGTTTCTTGTCGAGCGCAAGGGTAAGATCGACCTCAGTGCCATCCGCTCGTTCAATGGTCTTCGCCTTAGTCGATAGCTTCGCCATCTTGCCCCCAAAGGGACGGAAGTCGTTTACCATCGTCTGGTCGATCAGAACGTTGCGGTCGGCCAGGAACAAGATGCGCTTCTTGACGCCCGCCTTCCACAATCGCCAGATGATCTGGAATGCGGTGTATGTCTTGCCCGTGCCAGTCGCCATGACCAGCAGGATACGATCGCGACCACTGGCAATTGCCTCGACCGCTGCATTGACAGCATTGACTTGGTAATAACGCGGAGCCTTTCCGCTGCCGTCGTTGTAGTAATCTTGAAGGACGATCCGCTCCGCCTGGTCGGTCAAGCCTTTCCAGTTGCGATAGCGCGCCCATAGATCGACAGGCGACGGGAAGGCGTCCAGGCTGAGCGTTGATTCCAGCGTTGGGCTTGCGCCGGTGCGATCATGGAAAACGAAACCATCGCCGTTTGATGAGAACACAAACGGGATGTCGAGAATATCTGCATATTCGAGGGCTTGCTGAAGGCCATCACCGATACTGTGGCTGTTGTCCTTTGCCTCAATGAGGGCGATCGGGATATTCGGCTTGTAGTAGAGGATATAGTCGGCCCGTTTGCCTTTCCCTCGGCTGACCAACTTCCCACGAACGATGATGCGGCCTTTGGTGAAACTCACCTCTTCGCGAATCTGGGTGAGTTCATCCCACCCGGCGCTTCTGAGCGCCGGTGTGATGAACTTGGTACAGATATCGCGCTCGCTCAGCCCCCGCTTGTCCAGGTTAGCCCCCGAATTCACCACACGAGAGAGGCACTTTCCTCGTTCGCGTGGATTTTGCGCCTGTATTAAGCGCTACATTAAATGCTACAGCTCTTGCTAGAGCAACGGCAGTTCTGACGGAATCGTTGGGGCTATGCGGTGTGGCGGCTTCGTGATTCACTCATCTTGGCTCTC
>NZ_QDAH01000042.1 GCF_003075415.1 Microvirga sp. KLBC 81 | reverse complement strand
CCAAAATGGCGTGCCGCCGCCCGGCAGGAGTGGCCGGCTTCCACAACCGCCACCACGCGCACCCGCAGATCGAGAGAATAGCTCTGGGTCATGATCCACCTCCCGTCCGAGAAAGTGAATCACAGCTCCGTCCCGCGCAGAAGCCCAGGAATCTAATTTTTAGTCCGATGCTCTAGCACGGCCCTTCGGGTCGCCTGAACGATGCTCTCATTGTAGGAGAAAGCATCGGATGGGTCCCAAAAGTGCAAGTCCACTTTTCACGTCCGAGGCTGTAAATCTTTGAAAACGCCGGATTATTACGTAGCCGCTTTCGCCGCTTCCAACTTATCCCTTATTCAAAGCCTTCGGGAGAAGGGAGGGCAGGGTTAGGCTCGCTTAAATCTCAAGAACCAAAAAGTATTCTGACGAGACCGTTCACACTGCAACGTACCGACCGGCGACCATCTACGCTGGGGCGAGGCGTGCGCTGAAACGCAAGGAGCATACCCGTTAAAAGCGAGCATTAATAGATACACCAAAAATCTATTCCTATATCTAGGAACGTGTCGCGCCCGCGATACCCGCTTCGTTCGTGACAGGTAGGGGCCCCAACGCAGCAGAACGCCTTGCGATGAATCAGAGCAAAGCCACGTCCTCAGAAGTGTCCGACTTAGCAACGGAATTCCGATGGTCTTCAGAATTAGGAAGCATTGGATCGACCTCTTCCTGTTCCATCACCTTGGCGTCCGGCCCGGCTAGATAGTCCACCAGATCGGAGATCATCGATCCTGCAGCCTCACCGACGCGCAACTGCGAGGCGCGGGATGGCTCTTCGCCATAGGCCTCAGCAAGTTCTCGGCACATGAGGTGGGGCCGAAGTGGCCGACCGGTGGCACGCTCGATAGTTCTGAAGATCCAGGTTCCGTCGGGATCGATATCGGACCAGTGGAGAAACGGGACCTCGCCGGGAAGTGCCGCTGCGACGGCATTGAGTGCGCGCTGGGTCGCGAGGGAGGGATAGCCCCCGACATAGATGGTCAGCCCTGTCCGGTCATGGTCGGCCTCAAGAACGTGTCGGTTGAAGCTCGCGAAGTTCTCGATCGTGAGGACATAGGATGGTGTTTGCTTGAACCCGACCCGCCCGATTTCTCCCGGTGGCACACCGAGATATGGCAACGACAGCGGGATTGGGATGCCATTGAGGGTGAGCGCACCGGCAAGGAGTAGCGGTGGGCCGAACCGTTCTAGCCCCAGGGTGGCCAGCGCGGCCCTCGGGCTCGCCGCCGCGGGAAGGTCGATGGCCGCCCCGACGAGCCTAAGGACTGCGGCTTCCAACCTCTCGAGCGCCTTGCTGTTCCCGGTCGTCTTGCGCGAGAAGGTCCGGTAGTCGAGCCCGAGATGGCGTCCGTCCACGATCGCCTGCGCGAGCACGACGGCCGTCCGCACCGCCTGCACGTCATCAGGCCCGAGATTGCACCAGGTCCGCTTGCGAGACCACGCATCCGGCGCTGCGAGAGCCGCGTCGCGGACCGCCGGATGAACATCGAGGTCTTTGAGCATTTCCGACCGTGCGCGGTCCGCCATCTCGTGGGACGGTTCGCGTCCAAGGTGCGCATACAGGGCATCTGCATCGGTCAGCCTGACCAGCTTGAGCTCGTCACGCCTCCGCCCAGTCCCATAGACAAGGGCCACACAGCCCGCACGCTCGGCAGCGGCAATGGCCTTCATGAACGCGTCGGCTGCGATCACGGTCGGGAACGCCGTATGGTCCGGATAGGCGAACGGGGCCTCGGTTCCGCCCTCCCGTCGGTCGAGCAGGTCGTGGAGCAGTGCCGCTGCGTCGGTGAACTTGCGGGCCACGGCCTATTCCGCCGCTATCAGGCCGGCGATCTGCTCGTCGGTCAGGTGCTCGGGATTCATGGCGAGGATCTCCTCGCGGGCCCGTCGGCCGACATGGATGACGTCCGTGGTCGACTGCTCCCCGATGCGGTCCACCTCCACGAGGGTTTCCATGTAGCCCATGATCGCGGCCTTCTTCTCGAGCGGGGCCGCAACAACCACCTGGAGCCCGAGATCCTCGTAGAAGGCCATCATTGCGCGCTGGTTCTTGCCGTCCATCTTCGAGAAGGCCTCGTCGAACAGCGCCGGCGACATCCCCTTCGGGCGTCCCCTAGCGTTCCCTCCGCTACCGTAGACGGCGGCGAGGGACGCCCCAATGGCCACATAGAGGGGAACCTGCTGCTCCGCACCCGAGCCTGTGCCCCGGCGCGTCTCCCAGCGGGTCCGGGCTTTTGTGTGGATGTCTTCCATGTGGATCTCGAAGGCGTAGAAGTTCCGGTAATCCTCGAAGGACGAGAAGTCCTTGTCTGGATCCTCCAGCAACTGTTCGACCGCCTTGATCGTATCCTTGTGCGGAAAGTCGTCGGGTACGTCGGCCCTGAACAGCATGTCCAGGGCATCGTCCGAGATTCGGCTGATCTCGATGACCTTCAGGACTGGGTGGAACTCGGCTTCGGCAGTCCGATGGAACGAGTATCGCTCGTTGTGGAAGGGGTGGTCACGAAGGCTCCGATTCAGCGCCTCGAGATCCCTTTCCATCTTCGACACGCGCATGTTCAGGGCATTCACGAATTCGCCGCGGAACAGGGTCGAGGCCCGCTCGGCTGCCTCGCGGGCTCTATCCTCGTAGCGGCGGAGCTCGTTGCCCTCAATGTCTTCAATGAGGAGGTCCATCCAGGGCTTCACCTCCTTGAGCAACGAACTCTCGGGGCCGACTTGGCCGCTTACGCCGAACTCGTTGAAGTAATCGCGCAGGGCTCCCCGGGCCGCTAGTTCGGCCCTATGATTTAGATCCCGCACCCGTTCGGATGCCTCGGCGGCTTCGTACGCCACCTTTCGGTGAACGGATGCCGCCTGCCGGGCGTACTCGGCGGGCGGAAGGACGGCATGTGCATTCCGCTTCCGCGCCGCTACCATCCGTTCGCGGTATGCGGCCGCGCCTTGGCAATAGGCAAACAGCTTGCGCTCTTCCCCGTAGAGCTTCTGAGCGAGCTTCAGGTTCATCTCGGATCCGTCGGTGGATTCCGCAGCCTTCAGGGTTCGCTCGCCGCTCAGGATCGCAACCTCGTATTCCCTGGTGCGGTCCTGGATGGCCTCCAACTGTGCCTTCTTGCGCCTCAGGAAGTCCTGCTGCACCTTAAGGCGCTCCCTCAGCCCACCATCGCCTTGGGCATCGATGGCATCGATCCTCTCGACGACGCCGATCCTTTCCTGCGTCCAACCATAAATCCTGACGAGCATGTCCGAGAGCCAAGTCCCATCTTCGTGCTGCGTTACGTCCGCTAAGGCACCCATGGCACGATCGAGGACCTTCTCTTCCTGCCGGAGTTTCGACAGCCTCTCCGCCTTTTCGGTGAAAGCATCTTGCATGTGGCGGAACCGATCCGCCTGCGCCGCCTTCCCGATTTTGTGGTCTCTCGCTTCGATGACTCGGTGGCTGCGGACGAGTCCGTCGTCGTAGAGGCCGTCCTGCATGAGGGCGCGGCCCGGTAGATTGAACTCGTCGAGCGTCCTGGCGAGGCGCACATTGCCGTAGCGCCGCTGGAGGAACGCCATGGCATCTGGGTCCTGCGTCCTGAACAGTGACGGGAACGTGCCAGGCTTGGGGACCTCGCGGAACTCCTCGAGCTTGTTCAGGCTGACCAGGGAGGCGCCCCGGTATTCGCGGCGACCCTCCCGGAAGACCGCCGTGGCATCCCTGATATGACGGCGCTCGACGAAGATCGCCTCACGATCGCGCCCGAGCAGGGCCTCGGCGGCCGCCACCCATTCGGGATCGATGATCTCGACAAGATCGCAGAGGGGTCGCGCATCCATTCCTGAGCTCTCGAGCCTGCGCATCAGGAGCCTAGTCTCGTTACCGAGATAGGCGGCCGAACCCCGTTCGCGGGCCTGCTCAAGCGCCTGTCGTAGCTCGGTGACTTCCTTATCCAGCGTGACGATCTCCGCGGAGATTTGCCGGCGGAGCGCCTCGATCCTTCCCAGAATGGCCGGAGCGACCTCCCGGACGGCGCGTTCGGCCTCGCGGAGCTTGCGCTGATCAGAATTCGGGACCGCTGCGGCTGCCGCATCGCAAAACGCCCCCAAGATATCCCCCTCGGGGACGACCCGAGTGAGTGGCACTAGGGCGGTCGCTAACTGAAGACGCCTGCGGATGTCCGCATGCGCCATCGCGCTCTGATCGTCGATGTGCTTCAGGTTCTGCTCCCACTGATCCCGGCCCGATTTCGCAGCATGCATCGCGATGGCGCTCATCAAGCGCTGGATCTCCTGGTCGGCCTCCCGGATGCCCTCAAGAGCAAGATCCTTATCCTCCCGCTCGGCCTCGATGTGCCACCTCGCCGCCGCGATCTCCTCGCGGACGGCCCGGTTGGCGGCGCGCGCCGCGAGCCACCGCGCCCTCCGCGCTAGCCAATCCTCGAGGGCCCTCCGGTCGAGGGTCTCCGCAAAGGTCGTGATGTGCTCCCGCAGCCCTTTCAGCGCTTCAAGCTTCCGGCGCATCGTGACGATGGTCGCGCTCACCCCACGGTAGGTCTCGATTGAGCTGCGCAGCTCGCCGATCCGGATCGGGTTGTCCTCGAGGATGAAACGGCGGACGAACTCAGTCGCCGAGTACCCCTGGTTCAGCGACATGGCGTTCACAACCGCCTTCAGCAGTGCGGCCGCACTCTGCTCCGCGTTCGGGAGGCTGGGCACGAGCCGCCGCATGTACTCCCGGACGAAGTCGGTCGCCTTCTCGCGGTGGTTGATGAAGTTGGCGGCACCGACGTCGGCGACGATGCGGGCCTTCACATCGTCCCATGCCGCCGTGTAACGGCCATCCGGCCGTTGCTCCGTGAAGTCGGTCGTGGTCAGGAGCTTCCCAGTCACGACGAAGCGTCCGAGCACCGTCTCCGAGGTGTCCGTGCTGCGGGCCTCCAGGGCCAGGCCGATCGTGATTGGCGGCCTAATCCCGTCCGGGTCCTCGAAGCCGAGCGCAACGTAGGTCAGGGCCTCCTGACGGCGGGTCTCGCCGTCGCCCAGGGTGCCGAGGCAGTAGCCGAGCACCGAGCGCTTCGAGGAGGAGCGCCCCCTGCCACTCTCACCCGCGACGGCGTTCAGGCGCAAGTAGGTGCGGCTCGCCCCGGAGAGTACGACCTGCACCATGTCGAGGATAGTCGACTTGCCCGAGCGGTTCTCGCCGAGGATCCCGAAGTTGCCCCAGACCTCAATGTCCTCCGCATCGAAGAGGTGCCAGTTCACCATCGTGAGACGTCGCAGCTCCATCACGCATCCTCCTCGTGGCCGGTATCCGTATCAGAGGAAAGGGCGGCCATCAGGGCGGCGCCCGATGGCCTGCGCACCAACGCCTCCTCGGCCTTTACGTAGCTCTCGAGGCGGTTCAGGGCGTCGGAGCCGCTCACGAGCTTGATCATCGGCCGGATCTCGACCTCACGGTCCTGGGCGTCGCGATCGAGATCCCCGATCGCGATTAGTTTCCGGGCCTCGGCCTCCCGCAACAGGTCGAGGAACCGCGCGGCCGGGATCGCAGGCTTGCCCGCCGCTTGAACCAAATCCCGATAACGTTCGTGCAGGACGTTGACCGTGGTGAGCGCCGTCGCCCGGTCGAGAAGATTGCCGAGGTCGGCTTCCTCCTGCCAGTGGCTGCCGAGGACCAGCACTACAATGGTCTCGTCCAGCTTCAGCCTCGGCACTGACGAGGGATCGTCGTCATCGAGGAGAATACCGACCCATTGCTCCTCGGCATTGCGGTGGACCCGGTATCCAAGGCTGTCAAACAGCTCGTCGGCAACGCGGCGGAAGCGGGCGTCGGTGAGCGTGTTGTAGACTGTGGCCGCGCCGCGGTCCCCGGAATACGCGAACTGGTTTCGCAGGAGATAGCGGCAGGCCTTGCGGAGATCGGTCGCCTTCTCGGCACCGAAGGTTGCCTCGACCTGCTCGAACTCACTCAGCATCTCAGTCCCTCTTACTCTGGCGGTCGCCGCGATGGCGGACCACGAAGTTGCTGCACCGGAGCCACTCGCTGTCGTGTGGCTCGGAACCAGGCAGGTACTCGAACTCGAATTCGCAGGAGAGGAGGGGAGGGACCTCCTTCGTCAGCGCGTAACGCCGTGCGGCATCAAAGGCCAGGAAGTCGTCGACGGTTTGGATCTCGATGAACCGGGCCTCGGTCGTGTGGTAGGGCAGCGTGACCCGCTCGAGAAAGCACTTCACGCGCTCCGGGGACGGCGAGACGCGCTCGAGGTAGTCGGCCCGCATGCGCTTGCGGAATTCATAGATGGGATCGTGGGGGCGCTTCGCGAGCGGCTTGGCCTCAATCGGCTGCCGGGCTTGGCGCTGCGGCGCGAGCTGTCGTTCCGACCAAGGCGTGGCGACGGGTTCGATCGTGACGGGCACGGTAGCGCGCGCGTAGCGGTCGGGACTAGCAAGCAGCAGCGACTCCATGCGGGTAACGAGGTCGCGTGCGCGGGAGGCGAAACCGCGCTCGCCCTGCTCCGCATACTTGACAGTGTTCCTCAACCTCGACTCGAGAGCGCGGCGGAACTGCGCGATACGCTCGAACATGTCGCCGACGGTCTCGAACGTACCCTCGATCGAGAGAAGATCGCTCACCGCTTCGTCCCGGGCGGCCTGCAGGTTGGACGAGACCCCGATCTCCACGTAGCCGTCCACGACGATGGCAAGCACGTCCTCGGTGTAGGCTATTCGGCGCGCTGTCGAGACGATCTGATCTCGGAAACGATAGGGATGGTTGAAGGTGAGGATTGCCTGGAAGTCCTTTAGGATCAACTCGCCTATGAATTCCTCGAAGTAGGTGTCCATCTTCTGACGCAAGTCCTGCGACTCCATCAGCGACTTCCGGATGCGCTTCAGGTCGGAGAGGATTGCGCGCAGAGTCTTCACGAACTGGTCGGCCTGCACCCTCGCCTCGCGAAGCGCATGGACGGCCGTCGATCTCTCCCTCTCAGAATTCCTCATCGCGGACAGCCTCTCCACGAGTTCGAGGCTGGTCTTGATGTGGACGACCAAGCCGCCGAACCGCTGCGAGACGTCGGACTTGAGGCTCGAGAGCCGCTGCACGACGAGCAACGCGCCCATCGGCATGTCGACCGTGACCTTGAGGCCGTACTCTTCCTCCTCAAGCCAGCCTGTTCGGACCAGCCCCTGGTAGACTTGGTTGGCCGCCCTGAGGACCCGGTCGCCCGTCTCGCCGCCGTTCCCGGCAAACCTCAGTCTGCGGCGGCCCTTCGAGACAACCTCGGGAAGGCCCTCGCCGGGATCCTCGCCGTCGAGAAGCAGCTCGGGCCGGCGCGCGACGAGGTCGTAGATGGCGTGCGTGACCTCCTGCGGGGTAGGGAAGACTGCACCGGACGAGAAGAAGCGCTCGTGCACCTCAAGCAGCGCCGCCTCGTAGAGGTAGCGGTGCTTGCGCGAGAAGATCAGGAACGCGTCGTCGCTGAGATAGCGGAAGAGCGACATGGGTTCTGTTGGCCGGGTGATGAGGCCTGCGGGTGAAAGCTCCTGCTCGTCCGGCATTCTTTCTGTTGACCCGCTCCGGCATACACTTCGCCGTGGCGCGGGAGGCGCAATCCGATGTCGGCGATATGTGCGGCTACCCGGGTCATATTGGAACAAATAGGAAACAAGGCCAAGCTTGTCAACTCGAGATCCACTACCCCTTTCGAGATCGGGCGGTGTCCCCAGGCGACACGGCTGAGGGCGGGATGCCACACGGGCAAGAGATCTAGAAAGAGGTGTGAACTTCGCAGGGAAGCCAAGCATCCAGACGATGTTCCCGGCTGAGATGGCGGTGAGCCAGACCCAATAACTGTTTACCTCGCCGCGCCGACCAGTCACGGCGAGCCTTTGTGCGGAGCGAGAGAAGCCGGAGACGAACCCAGAACGTCGCTTTTGGTACAAGACCGAAGTACGTTGAGCGTCCTTAATGCGGAGATAAGCAGAGTTTTTTCGCACCTCGGCGAATTTAGACCGTAGGGCGAACAAAACAGTCCATTGTCAGGCCGCCCACGTACGCGGTGTGAATCAACCCTCAGGAATGAATAGCCTCAAACCAAATTAGGGAAGGAGGGTTGTAGGGAGGGTAGGGGCTAAATGGGACAGACAAGTTACTGCCCGAACTAGGGATTTGGCGGAGAGGGGGAGATTCGAACTCCCGATACGGTTGCCCGTATGCCGCATTTCGAGTGCGGTGCATTCAACCACTCTGCCACCTCTCCGGGGTGCGAAGGCCTCGGGGCCCGCTGGTTGAGGCCGGGTGGATATCATGGGCTTGATGGCTCTTCAAGCACCTTGAAGGATGTTTTTGCGGCCTTTTTGGTTGACAAAGCTCGGGGCAACCCGTAGGTAAGCGTCCTCTATGAGCGGGTACGAGTGCCTGCTCGTATCCATGCGGCTGTGCCAAGCGGCCGTGAAACGAAGCCGGAAACTGCCAAAAAGCCAATCCTGCGGGCCGAAAGCCTCGTTGAGATTTGGGTTTGAACACGAGGATCAAGATGTTCGCAGTGATCAAGACCGGCGGCAAGCAGTATCGCGTTGCCGCCAACGACGTCATCACCGTCGCCACGCTCGCGGGCGAGCCGGGCACCGCCGTCACGTTCGACCAGGTTCTCATGGTCACCAACGACGGCACGACCCAGGTGGGCGCCCCCCTCGTCGAGGGCGTGACCGTGGCCGGCGAGGTGGTGGAGCACACCCGCGGCGAGAAGGTCATCTCCTTCAAGAAGCGCCGTCGGCAGAATTCGCGCCGCAAGCGCGGGCATCGCCAGGACTACACCGTGGTGCGGATCACCGAGATCCTCTCCGGTGGCGCGAAGCCCAAGAAGGCGGCCGCTAAGAAGACCACCAAGGCTGCGGCGGAAGACGCTGCGCCGGCCACCGCTGAATAAGCGTCGGCAACTGACACAGAACACGGGAGTAAACCTATGGCTCACAAAAAAGCAGGCGGTTCGTCTCGCAACGGTCGCGACTCCGAAGGCCGTCGTCTCGGCGTCAAGAAGTTCGGCGATCAACAGGTTGTCGCCGGCAACATCATCATTCGTCAGCGCGGCACGAAATGGCATGCGGGCGCCAACGTTGGCATGGGCAAAGATCACACGCTCTTTGCTACGGCTGACGGTCGCGTCCGATTCCTTACGCGTCAGGGCCGAGCATTCGTATCGGTCATTCCGGCCCAAGAGGCCGCAGAGTAAACGGCGAGAGCAAAACGAAGGAGCTCCCGCCGGCATCACACCGACCCGGCGGATCTAAAGCTCCAAACAGGCCCAAAAAGCCAAGCTCAGATCCGAGAACCAACAGGGGAGGTGGGATGTCCACCTCCCCTTCGTGTTTTCCGGGCCAAGGAGGCCCATTCGGATCGGAGCAAGAGCATGTTTCCCGACCTCACCCGTGACGATGTTTTCCGTCTCGAGACCCGCCGCCTGTGGCTGCGTTGGCCTCGCCTTGCGGATGCACAAGCCGTCGTACGCCTTGCCGGTGAGAAAGCTGTCGCGGACATGACGGCCCGAATTCCGCATCCGTACCACCCGGAACAGGCCGAAAGGTTCATCTTCCAGGCCCGGCGGTCCAATGCGAACGGCGAGGGCCTGCAGCTGGCGATCACCCCCAAGGGCAAGCCCAACAGCCTCATCGGCATGGTGGGCGTCGGCCCTGACCCCGAGACGGGCAAGCCCAACCTCGGCTATTGGCTCGGTATGCCCTCATGGGGCCAGGGCTATGCCACGGAAGCGGCCCGCGCGTTGATCGATGCTTTCTTCGCCTTTGGCGAGGGGGACCAGATCACGGCCTGCGCCCGGGTGATCAACCCGGCCTCCCGGCGCGTGCTGGAGAAGTGCGGCTTCGCCTATCAGGGCGCGGGGCTCACGGAGCTGCCCGCCCGGTGCGGCCTCTATCCGGTCGACCATTTCCGCCTCGACCGGCGGACCTGGGAGAGCCTGAAGGCCTGGGGCCATACGGGTTTCATCCCCGAGCCTGCCTCGGTCGAGGTCGAGATGGACCGCTCCATCTCGCTCGCGAGCTAAGCAGGGGCCATAAAATCCTGAGGCGCTCCCGGAAACCATTCGGGAGCGCTTCTCTTTTGTACGCGTTGCCCGCGACCATGTTGTCCCCTAAAGGATACGGGTTATGAAATTTCTCGACCAAGCCAAGATCTATATTCGCTCCGGCAATGGCGGCGCCGGCGCCGTGTCGTTCCGCCGTGAAAAGTTCATCGAGTTCGGCGGGCCGGACGGCGGCGATGGCGGCCGCGGCGGCGACGTATGGGCCAAATGCGTGGAGGGGCTGAACACCCTCATCGACTATCGCTATCAGCAGCATTTCAAAGCCAAGACCGGTGGTCACGGCATGGGCAAGAACCGCGCCGGCGCCAAGGGCGCCGATGTGGTGCTGAAAGTCCCGGCCGGCACGGAGATCCTGGAGGAGGATGGCGAGACGGTCATCGCCGACATGACCCATGTGGGCCAGAAGGTGCTGCTCGCCAAAGGCGGCAATGGCGGTTTCGGCAATGCCTATTTCACCACCTCCACCAATCGCGCGCCGCGCCGGGCCAATCCGGGACAGGAGGGCATCGAGCGCACGATCATCCTGCGCCTGAAGCTGATCGCGGATGCGGGCCTGGTGGGGTTGCCGAATGCAGGAAAGTCGACATTCCTCGCCACCGTCTCCTCGGCAAAGCCCAAGATCGCGGATTACCCATTTACGACGCTCCATCCGGGTCTCGGCGTCGTGCGCATCCATGGTCGCGAGTTCGTGCTGGCCGACATTCCGGGGCTCATCGAAGGCGCGTCGGAAGGCGTCGGCCTCGGCGATCGCTTCCTGAGCCACGTGGAGCGTTGCCGCGTGCTGCTGCATCTCGTCGAAGGGACGAGCGAGGATGCGGGCGAGGCCTACAAGACCGTGCGCCACGAGATCGAGGCCTATGGCCATGGGCTTGCCGACAAGCCTGAGATCGTGGCTCTCTCGAAGGCCGATGCGCTCGATGAAGAGACGCTGAAGGAGCAGCTCAAGAAGCTGAAGAAGGCCTGCAAGCGCACGCCTCTCGTGGTCTCCTCCGCATCGGGTCAGGGCGTGCAGGAGGTTCTGCAATCTCTGCTTGACGTAATCGACGAGGCGAAGGCCGAGGAGCAGGAAACCGTCGAGACCCAGGAAGAGTGGCATCCGTGAGTCCGCAACTCAGCCAGTTTCGCCGCGTCGTTCTGAAAGTCGGCTCCGCGCTTCTCGTCGATCGCGCACGCGGGCGTTTGAACCATGCGTGGCTTGCGGCACTTGCCGAGGACATTACCGATCTCCATGCGAAGGGTGCTGATGTTCTCGTCGTCTCCTCTGGCGCCATCGCCATGGGGCGTACGGTTCTGGGTCTCCCGTCCGGCCCCTTGAAACTGGAGGAGAGCCAGGCGGCTGCCGCCGTCGGTCAGATCGCGCTCGCGCGTACCTGGTCGGAGGTGCTCGCCCATCATGGCATCACGGCGGGCCAGATTCTGGTGACGCCCTCCGATACGGAGGAGCGGCGGCGCTATCTCAACGCGCGTGCAACCACGCTGAAGCTGCTCGACATGCGCGCCGTGCCTGTGATCAACGAGAACGACACGGTGGCGACCTCCGAAATCCGCTACGGCGACAATGATCGTCTGGCCGCGCGCGTCGCCACCATGATCGGTGCGGATCTCCTGGTGCTGTTCTCCGATATCGACGGGCTCTACACCGCGCCGCCTGCGTCCGATCCAAACGCTCAGCATATTCCGGTGGTCGAGCGCATCACGCCTGCCATCGAGGCGATGGCGGGAGGCGCTGCTTCCGAACTCTCGCGCGGCGGCATGCGCACGAAGATCGAAGCCGGCAAGATCGCGACCTCCGGCGGGACGCACATGATCATCGCCGATGGCCGCGCAAAGAATCCACTGAAGCGCGTGGCTGAGGGCGGACGCTGCACGTGGTTCCTCACGCCATCGAATCCAGTGACCGCGCGCAAGACCTGGATCGCCGGGGCGCTCGAGCCGCGCGGCACGCTGGTTGTCGATGAGGGCGCTGCGCGTGCCCTCAAGGGCGGTGCGAGTCTCCTGCCTGTCGGCGTGCGTCGCATCGAAGGGACGTTTCATCGCGGCGATGCGGTAACGATCCGCGACGAGAATCGCGTTCTCGGGTGTGGCCTTGTGGCTTACGATGCGGATGAAGCCGCGCGCATCATCGGTCGTCCGAGCCGTGAGATCGAGACGATCCTCGGCTATGTCGGACGCACCGAGATGGTTCACCGGGACGACATGGCGCTGAGCGACTGATCATCCCTCAGGGCTTTGAGCAAAGTTTGAGCGTCGCCGGGCGCGGCGCTTTTGATGTCATTGTCGAAATAGACGTAAACATCACGCCCGTTCTGCCGCCACTCTGCGATCTGGTGGGCCCAGTTCTGCAGCGTCGCTTCGCTGTAGCTTCCGGAATAGCGTCCATTGGTGCCGTGACCTCGCACATAGACGAAATCGGCTGTGACCACCCATGGCGCGGGCGCATCGGCGTGATCGGACAGGCAGAGCGCTGCGTTGTGGTCGCGCAAGATGCGAAAAGTCGTTTCCTCGTACCAGCTCGGATGGCGGAACTCGAAAGCGATGCGCCGATTGGATGGCACGAGCGACAGGCATTGCGCCACCCGCTCACGCGTCTCGTCATTGGCCTTGAGCATCGGCGGAAGCTGGAACAGGACGGGCCCGAAGGTGTCGCCCAGGCCCTCCATCCGGCCGAACACGAGATCGATGCTCTCCTCAATGTCCTTGAGCTTTTTCATATGCGTGATGAAGCGTGAGGCTTTCCAGGCGAAGAGAAAACCGTCGGGCACGCTCTCCCGCCATGCTTTGACGGCCGGTTCGGTCGGCAGCCGGTAGAAGGAATTGTTGATCTCCGCCGTATCGAATTGCCCGACGTAGTAGGACAGGAAATCCTTGATCTTTAAGTCTTTCGGGTAGAAAGGTCCGTGCCAGGATCGATAATGCCAGCCTGAGGTTCCCACCCGGATCTCGGGGTGTGGCGCATCGGGCCGTATGGAATAGCTTGGCCCCGGGGCGGTCCGGCGTGCTATGGATCGCGGATGGTAGGTTTCCCTCTGAAGATCAGAGGGTTGGGACTTGGACATGGATGACACTCAAGCCTCGAGCGCAAATTCGCTCGCTGAACACCTCAACGCGTCAGGTGCGGCTTCGGTTGGGAATCCGGACGTTCCGACTCTCATGGCCGATCTGGGCCGCCGCGCCCGTGAAGCCGCCCGGCGCGTCGCTCTGGCTTCGGACGAGCAGAAGAACACCGGCTTGTGCGCCATGGCTGCCAGCATCAGGGGGCGCGCATCAGCCATTCTTGCGGCGAATGCCGAGGATCTCGCCGAAGCAAAAGCCAAAGGGCAGACCTCTGCCTTCATCGACCGCCTCACCTTGAATCCTGAACGCTTGGAAGCCATCGCCGCTGCGGTGGAAAGCGTTGCCGCTTTACCTGATCCGGTTGGACGCGTGCTCGCGAAGTTCGAGCGTCCCAATGGATTGCAGATCGAGCGCGTGGCGACACCGCTGGGCGTGATCGGCGTGATCTTCGAGAGCCGCCCGAATGTCACGGCGGATGCGGGTGCGCTTTGTCTGAAAGCCGGCAATGCCGCAATCCTGCGTACGGGCTCTGAGAGCTTCCGTTCCGCGCTGGCCATTGCCGAGGCGATGAGCGAGGGCTTGGAGAAGGCAGGCTTGCCTGCCGATGCCATTTGCCTGGTGCCGACGCGAGATCGTGCGGCAGTGGGCGCGATGCTCTCGGGTCTCAATGGCAATATCGATGTCATCGTGCCTCGAGGCGGCAAAAGCCTCGTGGGGCGCGTGCAGGAAGAGGCGCGCGTGCCTGTCTTCGCGCATCTTGAAGGCATCTGCCATGTATTCGTGCACGAGAAGGCCGATCTCGAGATGGCCAAGAAGATCGTGCTGAATGCCAAGATGCGCCGCACCGGCGTATGCGGTTCAGCGGAGACGCTGCTCGTGGACCGCGCCTGCGCTCCAACGCATCTCAAGCCGCTCGTGTCGATGCTGCTCGATTCAGATTGCGCCGTGCGGGGTGATGATACCACGCAAACCATCGATCCACGCGTGACGGCTGCGACGGAAGAGGATTGGCGCACCGAATACCTCGATGCAATCATCTCCGTGCGCGTCGTTGACGGTGTGGATGAAGCCATCGCACATGTCGAGACCTACGGCTCGCATCACACCGATTCCATCGTGACGGATGATCCGGCAGCTGCGGAGCGCTTCCTGGCGGAGGTGGATTCCGCCATCGTGCTCCACAATGCCTCAACGCAGTTCGCCGATGGCGGCGAGTTCGGATTCGGCGCCGAGATCGGCATCGCCACGGGCCGCATGCATGCGCGCGGTCCCGTGGGCGTGGAGCAGCTGACCTCGTTCAAATATCGTATCCGCGGTTCGGGTCAGACGCGTCCGTGAGTTCTCCCCCCTCCCGTTTCCGAATCAGGCCGTCGGGTCTTGCTCGCCTGCCGCTGGCTGCACCCGGCATGCGCATCGGGCTTTATGGCGGCTCCTTCAATCCCGCCCATGCGGGGCACCGGCATGTGAGCCTGATGGCGCTCAAGCGCCTGCAGCTCGATCGCCTCTGGTGGATCGTGACGCCCGGCAATCCTTTGAAGGATACGGGAGAGCTTGCCTCCACCGCCATGCGCGTGAGGCAGGCAAAGGAGATGGCTGACGATCCGCGCATCGATGTGACGGCTTTCGAGGGGGAGATCGGCGCGCGCTACACCATCGATACGCTTAGCTATCTCAAGCGGCGTTTCCCGGGTGTGCATTTCGTGTGGGTCATGGGGGCCGACAATCTCGCGGGATTCCATCGCTGGCGCGGCTGGCGGCGCATCGCCCGTATGATGCCGATGGCCATCATCGACCGCCCCGGCTGGACCCTGAAGGCGACGCGCTCCCGTACTGCCGTTGCCCTCTCGGCAGGCCGAATCGACGAGGGCAGGGCACCGGCTCTGGCAGGCCTCGAGCCGCCCGCCTGGGTCTTCCTGCACGGGCCGCGCTCGCACCTTTCCTCCACCATGCTCCGGAGGGTGGGGCGAACTTCTCCTTCCGGGGGACGTTGAAAAATGGGGGCGTTCGATCTTATCTTAAGGGTCGGCGCCATCCTATGAGCGCTGCTTAGAAAGGGCTTGAACCTGAACCGACTGAACTCTGTCGAAGCGGACACGAACACGCTTCCCCCTCTCTCCGGAGCGACTGCTCCGCAGGATGAGGATATCCGGGCCGTCGCCCTGGCTTCCATCGAGGACATGAAGGCCGAAAACACGGTCGAGATCGACCTGGCCGGTAAGACCTCGCTTGCAGACACCATGATCGTCACATCGGGCCGTTCCCACCGTCACGTGGGCGCGATTGCCGACCGTCTGGTCAAGGACCTCAAGGACAAGGGGTTCGGCACTCCGCGCGTGGAAGGCCTGCCTGCCTGCGATTGGGTGCTGATCGACGCTGGCGACATTCTCGTTCACATTTTCCGTCCCGAGGTGCGTGGCTTCTACAACCTCGAGAAGATGTGGGGCGCCGATCGTCCTCAGGATCGCGCGAGCTAGAGAAGGCCTGCACCGTTGCGACTGAGCTTGCTGGCCGTGGGCCGTCTCAAGAGCGGCCCCGAACGGGAGCTGGTCGAGCGATACAGGCAGAGGGTCGAAGGCATGGGCCGGGCCTTGGGTCTGGCCGGGCTCGACATTGTCGAGCTGCCGGAGAGCCGAGCGCGCCGGGATGACGACCGCCGCGCGGAAGAGGCGGCTGCGCTTCTGGAAAAGGCCGGATCCTCCGTGCTGATCGTCTTCGACGAGCGCGGCAAGAGCCCCTCCAGCGAAGCTTTCGCCGAGCGAATCAGGCAATGGCGCGACGAGGGCCGCTCTGGTGTGGCCTGCGTCATCGGCGGGCCTGACGGGCTCGATCCCAAGATCCGCCAGCGGGCTGAACTGGTGGTTTCCTTCGGTGCGCTCACTATGCCGCACCAGATCGTCCGGGCGCTCGTGGCCGAGCAGCTTTATAGGGCGCTGACAATCATTGCCGGGCACCCTTATCATCGCGCCGGTCACGATGATTCCTGACGAATGATCCGTTCCCGAACCGTTCTCCCCCGCAGGGCCTTGGGTCTTGCCACATTATTGCTGGCTGTGTCCGCCCTGGGTCCCGTGCAGGCCCAGCAGGCGCCTGCGCCTGCGGCCGGGACGTCCCTGGTTGCGCCGGAAACGTTGGAGGAGAAGCAGAAGCGCCAGAACGACCTCAAGGTTCTGGAGGATGCGATGGCTGCGAACGCCGAGGCCCAAAAGCGCCTCCAGGCGGAAATCAACGAGATCAGGACGGACCGGGCGAAGCTCAATGCCACGTTGATCGAGACCGCCGGTCGGGTCCGGGACACGGAGGACCGCATTCGTGGCCTGGAGCAGCGGCTTCAGACCCTTACCGCATCGGAAACGGCGATCCGCCGCTCGCTGGAGAGCCGCCGGGGCGTGATCGTCGAGGTTCTGGCCTCCCTCCAGCGCATGGGACGCCGCCCGCCGCCCGCCGTCCTGGTGCGGCCGGAGGACATGCTCGAGGCGGTGCGGGCTTCCATCATGCTCGGGGCGGTGCTCCCGGAACTTCGGGTCGAGGCCGAGATTCTGGCCTCCGATCTTGCCGAGCTGGTGCGTCTGAAGGAGGCTATCGCCACAGACCGGTCCACCCTCAACACCGAACTCGGCGCTCTCAACGGCGAGCAGCAGCGCCTGACGGCTCTCATGGCCGCCCGCCAAAGCCGCATGGTTGAGGTGGAGCGCAGCATGGGGGCCGAGCGGGACAAGGCGGCGGAACTCGCCCGCCAAGCCGGCACTCTCAAAGAGTTGATCGACCGGATGGAGACGGAGATCGCAGGTGCCCAGAGGGCCGCCGAGGAGGCGCGCAAGGCCGCGGAGGCGCAGGAGCGCGAGGCCAAGGAGCGTTTCGCCCAGGCAGCCTTCCGCGATCCGGCGAGGCTTGCGCCGAAAATTCCGTTCTCCGAGGCCAAGGGCCTGCTGCCCAAGCCGGTCAGCGGTGAAATTGCGCTGGATTTCGGCGCGGCAGACGGCTACGGCGGAACGACGCGCGGCATTTCGATCACGACCCGTCCGAAGGCGGCTGTTGTATCACCGGCGGACGGCTGGGTGGCCTTCGCGGGGCCCTTCCGATCCTACGGTCGTCTCTTGATCATCAATGCGGGCGGGGGATATTATGTTCTTCTGGCCGGTATGGACCAAATCAACGTCGATGTCGGGCAATTCGTGCTCGCAGGTGAGCCAGTCGCAACCATGGGGGATGCTCCTCTCATGAGTTTGACCGGCGGTGCCATAGAAAAGAACAATCCCGTCCTCTATGTTGAGTTCAGGAAAGACGGCGGTTCGATCGACCCAGGTCCCTGGTGGGCGAAATCGCAAAGCGAAAAGGTTCGCGGATAATGCGCAAACTCTCCCTATTGATTCTCGGTGTGGCTATCGGCGCAGGCAGCGCGACCATGGTGTCGCAGACGAGCCTGATGTCCTCGGGTGCGGTTGCCGCCTCGGCCGATACGTACCGACAGCTGAGCCTTTTCGGAGACGTCTTCGAAAAGGTCCGCACGGATTATGTTGAAAAGCCTGAAGAAGCGAAGCTCATCGAGTCGGCCATCAACGGCATGCTGACCTCGCTCGATCCGCATTCGAGCTTCATGGATTCCAAGAGCTTCCGCGATATGCAGGTTCAGACCCGCGGTGAGTTCGGCGGTCTCGGCATCGAGGTCACCATGGAAGAAGGCCTCGTGAAGGTGGTGACGCCGATCGACGATACGCCTGCTTCCCGCGCCGGCGTTCTGGCGAATGACGTCATCACGCATATCGACAACGAGCCCGTTCAGGGTCTCAACCTGAATCAGGCTGTCGACAAGATGCGTGGCCCGGTCAATTCCTCGGTCACGCTGAAGATCCAGCGCAAGGAAGCCAAGGATCCGATCGAAGTGAAGCTCACCCGTGAGACCATCAAGGTTCGCCCGGTGCGTGCTCGCGTCGAGGGCGATATCGGTGTTCTGCGCGTCACGCAGTTCAACGAGCAGACTTATGAGGGCCTGCGCTCGGGCATCGAGAAGCTCACCCAGGATATCGGCGCCGACAAGGTGGCGGGCTTCGTCATCGACCTGCGCAACAATCCGGGTGGTCTGCTCGATCAGGCCATCATGGTGTCAGATGCCTTCCTCGATCGCGGCGAGATCGTCTCGACCCGCAGCCGCAATGCCGAGGACACGCAGCGCTTCAGCGCCAAGGCAGGCGATCTGGCAAAGGGCAAGCCTCTCGTCGTGCTCGTGAACGGCGGCTCGGCTTCCGCGTCCGAGATCGTGGCCGGTGCTCTCCAGGACCACAAGCGCGCGACGGTGCTCGGTACCCGCTCCTTCGGCAAGGGCTCGGTACAGACCATCATCCCACTCGGCGGCAACGGCGCCGTTCGCCTGACGACGGCGCGCTACTACACGCCGTCCGGCCGCTCGATCCAGGCCAAGGGCATCGATCCGGATGTCGAGGTGCTGCAGGATGTGCCTGAGGAGCTGAAGGGCAAGGACGAGACCAAGGGCGAAGCCGGTCTTCGCGGTCACCTCCAGAATGGTGGCGAGAAGGAAGAGCGCGGCGGTTCCTCCGCTTACGTTCCGCCGGATCCGGCCAAGGACAAGCAGCTGCTCGCTGCCTACGACCTGCTCCACGGTGTCCGCAAGGGTGCTGCCAACACCACGACGACCCCGAACTAAAGTTTGAAGGCTCTGCTGTTCTTCTCAGCAGCGTGACGGAAAAAAGAAGCCTGGCGGTCGATCACCGCCAGGCTTTTTCATTGAGCCTTTGACAACCGCGCGTAACGGCTTGTGCCGGCTCTTATGACGCGGCACTCCCCAGCGCATCGCGCGGAAAGTTGGACCCGGTTTTCGCGCGATGCGCTCGTTAAAAGAAAGCATCGGATAGATCCCGAAAGTGGGCTCCACTTTTAGGTCCGATGCTATAGCCTTGACCTTTGGAACCATCGACAAAAGCCGGCGATATTCCAGATGATCGGCAAACGTGGGGGCGAGGCAAGGGAGTGAGTGTCTGATGAGAAACGCCAAAAGCCCGCAGAGCAGGAAGGAATTGCCCTATCGCTCCTGCGTCGGCGTCATGCTGCTGAACAAGCAGGGCCAGGTTTTCATCGGACGCCGTCACTCCGATTCTGGCGATCATGTTGCCAATGGCTATGCGTGGCAGATGCCTCAAGGCGGGATCGATCCCGGCGAGGATCCTTATCGGGCAGCCCTGCGCGAGTTGTACGAAGAAACCAGCGTGCGCTCCGTCAGCCTCTTGGCGGAAGCGCCTGAATGGTACTCCTACGATCTGCCCTCCATAGTGGCAGGTCGCGCTTGGCGTGGCCGCTATCGGGGACAGATCCAGAAATGGTTCGCTTTTCGGTTCGAAGGCAACGACAGCGAGATCAACATCACTCAGCCCGGCGGTGGTCATCACAAGCCGGAATTCGACGAGTGGCGCTGGGAAGACATGCATCGTCTGCCGGAACTGATCATTCCCTTCAAGCGTGGTGTTTACGAGAGCGTGGTTGCAGCGTTCAGCCATCTGGCGGCGCAGGAAACGAAAGCCTGAGCATGGGTTGAGTTTGCAAAGATTCCCAGCCCCTTTGCAGGAACAGAGCCTGCGTGAAGCCGTTATTCCGACGCTTTTCCAGAACTGTCGAGCTCAGTCTTGCCGAAGCCGTCTTTCAATCCCGATCCGCGCAATCCTTTGATCAATGATTTCCGGATCTTTCTTGATCCCGGATTCCTCGTTGCATTGTTTCTCGGCTTGTTGCTGCTCGCTTGCGTGGGCGGCGTTATTCTTTACGCGAACATCAAATACGGAATCTCACCGTTCTAAGCATCGGGCCCAAGAGTGGAATGCACCTTTTGGGTCCGATGCTTTCTTTCAATGAGCGCATCGTTGTCAGTCATTCGGATCCTGCAAGGATTCCCTGAATGCCGCAATGAATCGTCCGCGATCAGGTGGTGATCGTGGAGCCCAAGACCCACCGGATTGTGACGGTACCGAGCGTCGCGGCTGACGTCTTTCGAAAGGGTTGATACAGCAGCGCCCGTGGCGGGATGTCGTCACGGGCGTTCTTCTATGGCAGCGAGAATTTTTGCTTATCTCGAAAAATCAGGCTGCGTACGGGAACTCGTGCTTGTGCACCTTCCGGGCTTCCGGTTCTTGCCGGGGCAGCATCGCAATGGCTGCGCGGGCATAACGGCGGAATTCCTCCTTCAGGATTTCGGGCTCGGCTTCCCAAATCAAGGCATCGTCCTCGGCTTCATAGAGGGCGCGAGCGACATATTCGACTTCTTGGTTCATGGTAATGCCCCTTGTAACAAGGTGATTGATTCTTGCGGCATCCCTGCAGCCTGCTTCTTGGTCTTGATGCTAGCAGGAGTCAGGGGCTTGGCCGTTCGACGGGGATCATTTGCGCCAAAGGTTCCCGATTTGGCAAAGGTGCAAAAGGGGTAGCTCAACAGTTCTAGGCCGTTCGCTCGGGGCACTCTCAGTCTCAGAACGAATTGGGTTTTTCGGATAGGAGCCCGCCGCTGATTCCGGTGGGCTCAAAAGCAGACGTGCTTCGAGCCAGAGATGATGATCGGGGCCTCACCTCAGAGAATGAGGTCCGGATTCTCGCCGAAGGCGAGTTAACAGGGCTATCCTCGTTGCCCTCTATACCGTCAGCCGGCGTAGTGCCAGCTAAACCAGGCGGCCCGGTAATGATCTGGTCAGGGCTCAGCTCCTCATCCTCAATCTGGACGCTGCTATTGAGGTCGAGCCTGAGCACGCCGCCATGGGATATGAAATGCCACGCTTTGTACCGCGGTCCGGTTGAACTCGCCTCAGCGTCGCAATGCCTTGTGCTGCCTCGGCGAAGGCTCGCACAGCATGCGGAACGCATGCGGGTCCTGCATGTTTGTTTCATGAGGCTTCCAAACAGGGGAGCCGGGTATGCAACGAACTTCGAGAATGACGCGAACATTTGGATAGAAGGCGGTTCGTGGCCTCCTGTCCGGCTCGGAGGTTCTCCCATGGCGAAGAAATCTCAGGACACGAAACCGCAAGAGGGCGCGGCATCGGAAAAAAACGCTACCGCGGTCGATTATGTACGCACGAAGCAGGAACTCGATGCGGCTGAGGCAAAGCGACGGGCGGAAGCGGACATCGCCGCGGCGCATCGAGCAGGAGCCGGTCCTTCGTCACCTGCGAAGAGTCATCCGAAAGTGCACAGGAACGAAGAGGAAGGACCGATAGAGGATACGTCCGGTGAACCTGTCGTCGAGGACGAGCCGTAGCGTCTTGCGGCCAGAGGGTCGGGTTAGAGAACGCTAACATCGCCTCTTCGCGGGTATTTGGAACGAGGCTGCAAGACGCATCACGAATGCGGCCCCGCTACTCATGAGCGCAAGCGTAACGCTCACCTACAATTCCTGTCCGATGCCGGTTACGGGTGGGTGAGGCTCAGGGGCCAGCTCATCCCAGAGACTGTCACTGGTGTCGCAGTCGGTTCGCGGTTGTTCCCGTACAGGCTGAACCGGCGAGTTGGGCATCTCCATACCTGCGATCTCGCGAACAATCTTGTTCCTGGTCTCGGTTAGTAGCCGCTTGCGTTCGCGGACCGGGATTATGAAAGCGCCTGAGCCTCCAATCACGCAGTCGCGATAATATGCGTCTATCGCCGCATTTTCCCGCCGATCAGGGGTCTTGAGCAGGATGGGGAGGCCATTGATGGTGACACCTCGCGCAATGGCATCGTCGCGAGCCTCCGTCACGAGGCGTCCCTGGTTATTCGAGCCATCCCCCGAGATGTCGATCACCTGCCGTGCGGCCCGAAAGTGACCGGATGAAAGCAGGGCCATGCTGAAGTCGATGGCCTGTGAGATCGAGGTGCCTGCCGCACGGTTAATAGGGGTGTGGGCGAGCCGGTCGGCGAAGGAGATGCTGTCCTTGGGATCGTCCAGGACGACCCACGGCACGACAACCCTCTGGAAGTGCGGATGAGCTCCCGCCCATTCCACGTAGGTCACCGCGATGCGCCCGAGCATGCCGGTGCGAATTGCCTGATGGATCAAGGGGGAGCGGAACGCTTCGACATAGCCCTGCCTCTGGAGGACCTGCTCGTCCGAGTCCATGGAGGGGGAAACATCGACGGCTAGGACAAGAGCGAGATCAACCTCGGTCGGAGCGCGGTGCCAAGCAGGGGTAAGGGTCAGAAGTCCCGTGACGAGAACGGGGAGCGGCCACAACATATTGGGATGTCGCATGGCGCCCCTCCCGGCGAAAGCACTCTGTCTCTTCAGCCCCCAGCTGCCTAATCAGGTTTCCTTCTTGCGATAGGTCTCATGACAGCCGCCACAGTTCTGGCCGACCCTCTGGATCGCACCCTGCAGGCTGGTCTGATCCGTGATGGCGGTCTGAGCCGCCTTGGCATCCTGTTCGAGCTTGGTCGCACGGGCGTCGAAGTCGGCTTTTCGCTCCCAGATGACCGGGAGGGCATCGGTCTTGCCCTGCTGCGAGTTCGCCGGGAACAGCATCGGGATCTGCTGAGCGTTCTGCTCAATCCTTTGGAGAGCGGCCCGGGCTTGCGTCGCGTTAAACGGAACCTGTCCTCGGGACATCCCGCTTAACAGGCGCACCTGCTCCTGATTGCTTTTCATCAACTCTTGGCGCTGCCGGATCGGATCGCCCTGCTGGGCCCAAACTCCGAACCCGCTCACCATCGACACAGTGATTGCGGCAATGACTGCTGGTCGCATGACGGCCCTCCCTTCTGTCAGAAAGGATGTCGCTTCACCAGCGGCGGGGCCATATGAAACTTAGGGTTAGAGCAGGTTATTCGGCTCAGGTGCCGTGTCCTATGTCTTCCTGTCGATCTCCACAAAGCATACGTTATACGACAACATTGCCATATGCCGACATAGGAGGCCAAATATAAAGAGGCCCGACAAGAGAGGCCAAATTCAGCAATAACATTAGAATAGTGTGCTCAAGCGGAATGACCTCGAACCGGATTCGAGCAATTACAATTGTTCAGCCCGCATATCTTTTCTGAAAATAATCTGTAGCTAAGCTGGTGGTCAGTTTCTCAACAGCAGGCGCAGTTAAGTGAGATTGGATTAATTTAATTATTGCGGGTGAGCTTGTGATATCGAACTCGCCCCACTTCCCAGGATAATTCTTATCATCATCTTCATCTAATATTTCAAATCTGAGTAAAAAATCGCAGGATGCTGGATAATAAGCGCTATTAACATAAGTATCGCCGTTTCGCTCGGCATATAAAATTTCTTCGGAAGATATTATTCTTTCAAGCTCTTCCCATGTTGTAGGAGAACTGGAAGTCACATAGCCATCATGTTCATGCCAATCATCAAAATAGTTCATAGCCTGATTAGAATATATTTTCTTAAGGATGCCTACAATTTCAGATAACGCTTCTTGTAATTGCTTTATAGGTAATAGGTCGTCCGCATGAAGCGTCAGCTCAAAAGGCTTTTTGCCTGTTCTCCATAGTGCTTCAAGGGTTGTGTCCATGTTGTTCTAGAGCCGTTTATGCTATTGTGCTTATCTAATTTCAGGCATCAAGGCTTGAATTGGGTGTAGTGCATGCACTGAAATCTAGAGCCAGCGCCAACCCTTTATCCGACGCGGACTTGAACTATTTTTAAAATAGCCAATTTCGATATGGTGCCCCTGGCCGGGATCGAACCAGCACTCCTTGCGGAACTCGATTTTGAGTCGAGCGCGTCTACCAATTCCGCCACAGGGGCAAGGACCTGCGAAGTACCACGAGGGATGAAGCCCGGTCAATCAGTGAGATGTGAAGCCACGCCGCAAGGCTTGCCTCTCGCTATTCCGGCCGGCTTGTGCTCAAAGAGGCCTTAGCGCGCAGCCCTGTTGCCCATGAAATTGCTGGGATCCCATGCTCAGACGCCTCTACGACTGGACCCTTTCCCTCGCGGCCCGGCCTTCGGCCCCCTACGCGCTGGCGGCCGTATCCTTTGCGGAAAGCTCGTTCTTTCCCGTTCCGCCGGACGTGATGCTCGTGCCCATGATGCTGGCGCGGCCCGACCGCGCCTGGTTCTATGCGCTGATCTGCACGATCACCTCGGTCCTGGGCGGCATCCTGGGCTACGTGATCGGTCTGGCTCTCTACGATTCCATCGGAGCCTGGCTTTTCCAGCTCTATGGCCTCACGGAGGGCGCGGAGACGTTCCGCCACGCCTATGCCACCTACGGCCACTGGGTGATCCTGCTGAAGGGCCTCACGCCCATTCCCTACAAGCTCGTGACGATCACGTCCGGCTTTGCGGGCTACCACCTTGGCTGGTTCATCCTGCTCTCGGTCCTGACCCGCGGCGCGCGCTTCTATATGATTGCCCTGCTGATGAGCAAGTTCGGGCCGCGCATCAAGTCGATCATCGACAACAACTTCAATGTGGTGGCGACTCTGGCCATCGTTGCCCTCATCGGCGGCTTCGTGGCCTTCCGCTATCTGTTCTAAAGGGGTTCGGCGATGAGCCTTCTTCGCCTTAACATGCGCCAAGCCGCTCTCGCGATCGTCCTCGGCGCTGCGGCCACCATCGGCGGCGCGCTCGTATTCGAGCACGTCTTCGGTTACGTGCCCTGCAAGCTGTGCCTCATTCAGCGCAATCCCTATTACATCGCCATGCCACTGGGGCTCGTGGCGGCCTTTCTGGCGCCGCGCTGGACGCGCCTGGGCCTGTGGCTCGTCGCTCTCGTCTTCCTCGTGAGCGCGGGGCTTGGCGCCTATCATTCGGGCGTCGAGTGGGGCTTCTTCGCAGGGCCCAGCGATTGCGGCGGCGGGGCCGGGGCAGGCGCGGGCAATGTGAGTGATTTCCTCAATCAGCTGCAGAACACGCGCGTGGTGAGCTGCACCGAGGCCGCATGGCGGTTTCTCGGGCTGTCACTGGCCGGATGGAACGTGCTGATCTCGCTTGGCTTGGCGGCTTTCGCGGCCAAGGCCGCGGCGGATAAGGGAATTGCGATCGGGCGGTGAGAGCTTCTTAAGGTTCCAGCTCGCTGTCCCAGTAGAGATAGTCCATCCAGCTTTCGTGAAGGTAGTTCGGCGGGAAGAGCCGTCCGTTCGAGTGCAGATCGTGGACGGTGGGGGCGAAGGGGTGCTGGCGAGGCCACATCTCCACTTCGCGGGGCATCTTGTCCCCTTTTTTCAGATTACAGGGAGCACAGGCGGCGACGACGTTTTCCCAGGTGGTTTGTCCGCCCTTGGAGCGGGGGATGACATGGTCGAAGGTCAGATCATCGCGAGCGCCGCAATATTGGCAGCTGAAACGGTCGCGCAGGAAAACGTTGAAGCGGGTAAAGGCGGGGTGTCGCGAGGGCTGAACGTAGGTCTTGAGAGAGATGACTGAGGGGAGGCGGACTTCGAAGCTCGGACTTCGCACGACCTTATCGTATTCGGAGACGATGTTGACCCGATCCAGGAACACCGCCTTGATCGCATCCTGCCAACACCAGATGGACAAGGGATAATAGCTCAAGGGCCGGTAATCGGCGTTGAGAACAAGGGCCGGACAGGCCTCCGGCCTCACAACAGGTTGGACGTGGATCGTCACATCACCTCCTCTTCAAGAAGAGTAGTCCCGTCTATTTAGACTATAGACATTGTGACGCTGTTGTGAAGCGCGCACGCGGGACGTTTGTGACGCACTTGGCCTGATTTCGGTGAACAACCTTTCAGGCAAGGCCCTTTAGCGGGTCGGAACCGGGTGCTCGCCGCGATAATCGTAGAAGCCGCGCTTGGTCTTGCGGCCGAGCCAGCCGGCCTCGACGTATTTTACGAGAAGCGGGCAGGGGCGATACTTGGAATCGGCCAAGCCTTCGTAGAGCACCTGCATGATCGACAGGCAGGTATCGAGGCCGATGAAGTCGGCGAGCTGCAACGGGCCCATGGGGTGGTTCGCGCCAAGGCGCATGGCCGTATCGATGGCATCTACCGAGCCCACGCCCTCGTAGAGCGTGTAGATCGCCTCGTTGATCATCGGCAGCAGGATACGGTTGACGATGAAGGCCGGGAAATCTTCCGAGGCTGTCGCGGTCTTGCCGAGCTTGCCGATGAATTCCTTGGCGGATTCGTAGGTGGGGTCATCAGTTGCGATACCGCGGATCAGCTCCACGAGCTGCATCACCGGCACCGGGTTCATGAAGTGGATGCCGATGAACTTTTCCGGCCGGTCCGTGGATGCGGCAAGGCGGGTGATGGAGATCGAGGACGTGTTTGTCGCGACCATCGCATCCGGGCGCAGGGAGGGGCAGAGATTGGTGAAGATCTTGCGCTTCACCTCCTCGTTCTCGGTGGCGGCCTCGATCACGATGTCGCAGGCAGACAGGTCGTCATAACCGAGCGCAGGCTTGATGCGTTCGAGCGCAGCCTGACGGTCGGCATCGGTGATGGCACCCTTGGCGACCTGGCGGGCCATGTTGCCGGTGATGGTGGCGAGACCCGCATTAATGCGTTCCTCCGAGAGATCGTTGAGCCGGACGCTGAAGCCCGCGAGCGAACAGACATGAGCAATGCCGCTGCCCATCTGCCCCGCGCCGATCACGCCAACCGTTTTGATCTCAATGCCCATCTGACTTTGCCTGCCATCCATTCCCAAAGTGTCCGGGCGAGCCTTCCCGCCCGGATCGCAATCATCGTACTTATTCCTGGACCGATTAACCGGCTTTGGTCAACTCATCCTTCAGTTCAGGAAGGATCTGGAAGAGATCGCCGACAAGGCCGTAATCGGCCACCTGGAAGATCGGCGCCTCCTCGTCCTTGTTGATCGCCACGATCACCTTGGAATCCTTCATACCAGCCAGATGCTGAATGGCCCCTGAAATCCCGACCGCAATGTAGAGGTCGGGCGCCACCACCTTGCCGGTCTGGCCCACCTGCCAGTCGTTGGGCGCATAGCCCGCATCCACCGCGGCGCGCGAGGCGCCCATGGCGGCGCCGAGCTTGTCGGCGATCGGCTCGATGTAGGTCTTGAAGTTCTCGGCCGAACCCAGCGAACGACCGCCGGAGATGATGATCCGGGCCGAGGTCAGCTCGGGCCGGTCGGACTGGGCGATCTCCTCGCCCTTGAAGCTCGACACGGCCGGATCGGCGGCGGCATTCACCGTCTCGATGGGGGCCGAGCCCCCTTCGCCCGCTGCCGGGAAGGCGGCGGTGCGCACGGTGATCACCTTCTTGGCGTCGGTGGCCTGCACGGTCTGGATGGCGTTGCCCGCATAGATCGGCCGCTCGAAGGTATCGGGCGCCACCACCTTGGTGATGTCGGAAACCTGCATCACGTCGAGGAGCGCCGCCACCCGCGGCATGATGTTCTTGCCGTTCGAGGTCGAGGGCGCCACCAGGGCGTCATAGGAGCCCGCGAGCGACACGATCAGCGCCGCGGTCGGCTCGGCGAGGTGATGCTCGTAAGCGGGGCTATCTGCGAGCAGCACCTTCTCCACGCCTGCGAGCTTCGCGGCGGCTTCCGCCGCCGCACGGGCATTGGCGCCGGCGACCAGCACGTGCACCGGCGCGCCCAAAGCCGTGGAGGCCGAGAGCGCCTTGTGGGTCGCGTCCTTGAGGTGAGCGTTGTCGTGCTCGGCAATCAGCAACGTGGTCATTGTTCTTGTTCTCCCTTAGAGCACGCCGGCTTCGGTCTTCAGCTTCTGCACTAGTTCGGCCACGGAGCCGACCTTCACGCCGGCCTTGCGGCCGCCGGGCTCGGCGGTCTTGAGCACCTTCAGGCGCGGGGCCACGTCGATGCCGAGCGCCTCAGGGCTCGTCTCGTCGAGCGGCTTCTTCTTGGCCTTCATGATGTTGGGGAGCGAGGCATAGCGCGGCTCGTTGAGGCGCAGGTCCGTGGTGACGATGGCGGGCAGCTTCAGGCCCACCGTCTGCAGGCCGCCATCGACCTCGCGGGTCACGTCGACCGAGCCCTCGCCGACATTCACCTTGTAGGCGAAGGTGCCCTGCGGCCAGCCCAAGAGCGCGGCGAGCATCTGGCCGGTCTGGTTGGAATCGTCGTCGATGGCCTGCTTGCCCATGATCACGAGATCGGGCTGTTCCTGCGCGATCACGCCCTTGAGGATCTTGGCGACGGAAAGCGGCTCGATGGCGGCGTCGGTCTTCACCAGGATGCCGCGATCGGCGCCCATGGCCAGCGCGGTGCGGATGGTCTCGGCCGCTTGGCTCGGGCCGATGGAGACGGCGACGATCTCGGTGGCCTTGCCCTGCTCTTTGAGGCGCACGGCCTCCTCGACGGCGATCTCGTCGAAGGGGTTCATCGACATCTTGACGTTGGCGAGGTCCACGCCGGAGCCGTCCGGCTTCACGCGGATCTTCACGTTGAAATCAACAACCCGCTTCACGCACACAAGAAGCTTCATTCGTCTGTCCTCAATTGAAGGTCAGGTCCGGATATGGCCCATGACAAGCTCTCCGGACAGATAGGAAAAAGGCGGATGGGACCCTAGAGCATCGGACCCAAAAGTGGAATCCACTTTTGGGATCAATCCGATGCCCATTTTAAACAGCGCATCGTTCTTAGCGGAAAACCGGATCCACTTTTCGCTGACGCGGCCCTCCGGGTCCGCACGATGCGCTAGCCTTCAGCCTTCGAAAGTCAACGCGGCGTCTGCAATTCTTGCGCCGCGGCGCGAGCCAGAACCGGATCGTAGCGGTGGCGCATGAGGGGGATGAGAATAGCGCCCGTGACGAACCCGCCAAGATGGGCAAACCAGCCCACCCCTTCGTCGCTGCCGAGAATGGCGGAGACGAGCTGCACGGCCAACCAGAAGCCGATCGCCCAGTAGGCCGGAAGCCGCAATGGAATTCCGCCGAGGAAGAGCGCCCAGATCCGCACACGCGGATAAAGGATCACATAGGCCGCGACCACACCCGCCACGCCACCAGAGGCGCCGATGAGGGGGCGCTGCGGCGTGGGCAGCATGAAACTCTCCGGCGTGCCCGTGCCCACGAAATAGAAGGAGGCGATGGCGTGCACGAAACTGGCTATGGCGCCGCAGAGCACGAAGAACACGAGAAAGCGTAAGTGTCCCATCGCGTCTTCCACGTTGTCGCCGAACACCCAGAGAAACAGCATGTTGCCGATCAGGTGAAACCACGATCCGTGCAGAAAGATGTTGGTGACGAGCGTCATCCAGACCGGCACGAAGGGATAGCCCTCGGGCAGGCTCTCGAAGCCGAAGAGAACGGAGGGGATGAGGCCGAGGCCACCCACCATTTCGTCTTGGCTCAGCGGCCCGGAAACGAACACAAGATGGATGAGGGTGCAGGCCACGATCAGTGACCGCGCCACGATCGGCGTCTTCAGGTGCTGGAGGGGGACGCCGTCGTGAAGCGGAAGAAACATGGCCGCTCCTATAGCATCGAACCCAAGAGTGGCATCCACTTTTGGGAGTATTCGCTGCTTGTTGCTTGTCCTAAGCGCATCGTTGGGTGCGCAAAACCGGGTCCACTTTTCCGCATGATGCGCTACCGGTTCTGGCCCGGAACCCAGAGGACGTCCAAGGCGCCCTTGTCGTTAACGTAGCGTGAGGCAACAAAAAGAAAGTCGGAGAGCCGGTTGAGGTATTTCACCGCCTCCGGAGATATTTTCTCGTTCGGCTTCTGCATGAGCTCGACCACATTGCGCTCAGCCCGGCGGCAGACGGTGCGGGCGAGATGCAGGGCAGCGGCGGCCGGTGTGCCGCCTGGCAGGACGAAGGAGCGAAGGGGCTCAAGATCCGCGTTCAACTCATCGATTTCCCGCTCCAGGCGGTCCACCTGACCTTGTGTGATTCGCAAAGGCTCATAGGGAAGGGGTTTGTCGGTCTCGACAGTGGCAAGATCGGCGCCGAGATCGAAGAGATCGTTCTGAATCCGGTTCAGCATCGCATCGATAGGCAGCTCTTTCGTGTGAAGGCGAACCATACCGATGCAGGCGTTGGTTTCGTCCACCGTGCCGAAGGCTTCGATGCGCAGATCGTGCTTGGGGCGGCGTCCGCCGGCGGCCAGGGCTGTCGTGCCCTTATCCCCGGTGCGGGTGTAGATGCGATTGAGAACGACCATGAAGGGTCCGGGTTTCGAGGATTCGATTAGAACGAATACCCAACCCGTGCGCCAACATTCGTCAAGCCCCGATTGTCCGAGCAAGCCCCGGCATTAGAGAGATGCTCGATGGTGGCCATCACGCTCCAGTTGGCCGAGAGACGCACGCCGACGGAGCCGGATTCACGGAACAAGGGCGAGCAACCCAGGGCCTGACGGTCCGAGAAGGGGTCGTTGACCTTGTCCTTGCCGTCGTGGAAGGCACCACCCAGACTGCCTTCCACGAAGACGTCAGGCGTGACGTCAATCGTCCAGGTGAGACCCGTATAGGCGAAGCTTGTCCGACCATCGACGTTCAGGCTGCCGCCGAAATGTGGACGGGGAATGAAGTAGCTCGTGAACAGATCCGACGCTGTGAAGGGCTTCGCGAGCAGAATTTCGCCGGTGAGATTGGCCGATCCGTCCTCACCCTCAGGGCCCCAGGGGTCCTGCGCCGAAAAGCCGATGCGGAATTCGGAGAGAAGACTCGGCTGGGTCGAGGCGGTGGAGAAGGGCTTCCTGGCGTCGGCAGCAAGAAGGCTTGTTGATCCTGCGAGCAGGACCAGAAGGCTCAAGCCTAGGGCTTTGCTGGCGCGCATTTTAAGAGAATCCACCGCTCAATGAATGAGGCCATCAGGCTACGCCCGCTATGGCTAATGTTCTCTTAATACAAACCGTGGCGAAAAAGTGTCAATATCGGGAAGGCTAAGCGGCTCTCCACCAGATCACACCCATGATGGCGATGATGGCGAGAAACTGAAGCAGCACACGCATTCTCATGAGGTGCTGCGACCGGTTGGCGCTGCCGCCGCGAAGCATGTTGATGAGGCCGAGAAGCAGCACGAAGGCAACGGCCAGAACGGCAATCGGGACAATGAGATCGGCAAAGCTGGTCATCGGGATTCCACAGACGGATAAAGGGTCCGAATCGCCGGACCCTTGCACAGGAAAGGGCTCAATCGCTTGAAGCCGGTCCCGTCTTAATCCTAAACTTAGTTCCTGCGAAGCAGGCGCTCGAAGTAATCGAGCTCTTCCTGCGGCCGCGTCGGGTCGCCGAGCTTGCGTCGAAGCTCTTCCAGGATGCGCTGAGCCCGTTGGGCCGGGGATTCGTTGACGTTAGGGACGCCATCTCGCGTATTGTCCACGTAGCCCCTGTTCCGGGTGGGACGGCCTAAAGGATCGTTGTTCTGCTGTCCGGCCTGACCCTGACCCTGCGGTTCGCCCTGACCGGGCTGATCGCCCGCCTGCTCATTGCCCTGGCCTTGCTGCATCTGTTGAGCCATGCCCTGCATGCCGCGGCGGAGGTTTTCGAGCGCACGCCCTTGAGCATCGACGGCAGGTCCGTCCTGTCCCTGGCCGAGAGCTCCTTCAGCCTCGCGCATGTCCTGCTCGGCTTCGCCGAAGCCCTGCTCGCTCTGCATGCCCATGCCTTCCATGCGCCGCTGCAATTCCTGAAGCCGCTCACGGAGCGCCTGCTGCCTCTGCCGGAGGCCTTGCTGGTCCGGGGTGCCGTTCTCGCCCTGCTCCTGGCCTTCGCCCTGCTGGCCTCGCTGGCGCTGTCCTTGCTGACGCTGGCCTTGCCGCTGTCCCTGGCGGGGAGCGTTGCGGTCGCCCTGCTGCATGCGCCGGTTCTGGCCCTCGCGGAACGTTTCGTCACGCAGGTGCTGCTGCTCGCGCGCCATGTCTTCGAGATCGCGCATGGCCTGGTTCATCTCCCGCGAGAGCGGGTCGGTCATGCGGCTGTTGGGCTGCGCCGTCTGAAGGTTTTCGAGGATGTTGCGCAACTGCTCGAGAAGGCGCTGGGCCTCCGCCATGTCGCCGCGGCGCATGGCGTCCTCCATCTGCTGCAGCATCCGGTTGAGATCGTCCTGCGTGATCATCCGGTCGGGAGCACGCTGGTTCTGATTCTCGGCCTGCTGGTTCTGCTGCATCCGCTGAGCGAACTCGCGCAGGAACTTGTCCATGGCCTGACGCAACTCGTCCGTGAGACGCCGGATCTCCTCATCCGTCGCCCCGCGCTCCATGGCCTCTTTCAGGCGTTCCTGGGCAGCACGCAGCTCCCGCTCCGCATCGGAGAGGTTCCCGTCCTCGATCTGCAGCGCCATGGACCAGAGCCAGTCGGCGACTTCAAGCAGCGCCTCATCGGTCTTCGCGACACGCAGGCGCTCGGCGGCTGTGCGCAGACCCATGAACACGCCCCATTGCGGCGTGAATTCCTCAGGAGCGATCAAAAGGGAATCCAATGCGATCTGCACGCGCTTGCGGTCATCGGGAGCGAGCACGAGATTGCGTCGCTGCTCGACGAGGGCCTTCGCGAGCGGGTTGGTGAAGGGGCGCTGCGGCAGGGTGAGGGTGATGGTTTCGCTCGTCGCTTCCTGGCCCGCTTCGTCCTTGGCCTTGAGCCTGATGGTCACCGGCGCGCCAGCCCAGGGATGATTCGTGAGGTCAACCGGAGAGCGGGTGTCGGGAGCATTCTCCTCATGGCTCGGAAGAGACAGGGTGAGCGACGGGGCCGGAACCAGGGAGCGGCCCTTGCTGCCGTCGGCCTTCTCCACCAGGCCTTCGAGGGAGGTAATGCCGTAATCGTCCTTGCCCTTGTAGATGAGGGTGAATGTGCCGCGCGCATTGATCTCGGGTGGAGCGGTAAAGGCGACCTCAGGCATGCGGTCGGGAATGGCTTCCAATTTCAGCGTGACGCTGTGGGCGAAGCCTGTGCTGACGGTCAGCTCGGTGCTGCCGTCGAGCGTATAGCGCTCCTCGCGCAGGTCCGCGCGCTGGTTGCCCTTGGGCGGCAGAGGAGTCAGGGCCTTCCCCGGCTTGATCTCCGCCGTGCCGTCGCCGGCGACGCGAATGACGACGGTGGAGCGGATCGGCGCGCGGAGGTCCTGGCCCTTGGCCAGATCGATCATGAGCGGGGGCGTGCGGGTGTAGAGCGGCGGATCGATCCAACCGTCGATGCGGAAGGCGGGCGCCGAGGCCGAGGCCTCCCGCCAGTCGAAGGCCGCCTTGAGGCGCGAGCCGATCTCGGGGCCCGCCACGAAGGCGCTGGTCACAAGTGCAAGAATGCCTGCCGCCCGAAGCGCATAACGGTCGCGCCGGGGCATGTCGGGACGGGGCGGGGCGACCCGCATCCGGCCGATGGCCTCTTCAGCCCGCTTGCGATGAAGCGACCAGAGGGCCCGCGTGCCGGGATCGGTGGCGCCGAGCGCCAGGGAATCGTCGAGCACGCGCGCAGGGCCGTGGCTCAGGCCGGTGTCTCGGTCGAGGCGGTCGAGAGCGCGCGTGCGGCTGGGCATTCGCAGCCGCAGCAGGGGCCACAATGACAGAAGGAAGGCGGCCGTGAAGAGACCCAGCCCTACCGAGCGCCAGAAGGGCGCGATATCGAGCCAGAGGCCGAACCAGGACAGCGTGAGGAAGAGAAGAACGATGGCGAGCGGCAGCCACAGCCGGGGCCAGGCATCCTCCCACCACAGCGACCAGCGCGCATGCGTGATCAGGCGCCCGAACCTCTTGCTCAGGTTGCTCTGCGCAGGCGACGGGTTCGGGCCTTCGCTCATGCCAAAAGTCTCCGCAGCACGTTCGTGCTAACGCCCCCTTCGTGAAGCTAGCACGACATGCCCGGATGACCAGCCGTCAAATGGGCACAAAGCGCCGCAAGGGGGATTTCCCGCCTCACATCCTCGTCAGTGACAGGACAACGGCGGAGCATGATCCCCGGTTCGAAGCCGAGAGCCTTAAGTCAGCCAGCCCGGAACCCGGTCGAGTCCGATCAGCTCCCCATAGGTCGGGCGCGGGCGCACCACCGCGTGATCCTCGCCGCGCACGAGCACCTCGGGCACGAGCAACCGCGTGTTGTAGGTATTGGCCTGGACCGCGCCATAGGCGCCTGCCGTCATGACGGCGATGAGATCGCCGGGCTTCACCGCCGGCATGTCGCGGGACAGCGCGAGATAGTCCCCCGTCTCGCACACGGGGCCGACCACGTCGGCGACGATGTGCGACGTGCTGGGCGAAGGCTCCACCACGGGCTTGATGTTATGGAAGGCATCATACAACGTCGGGCGGATGAGATCGTTCATGGCGGCATCGACGATGACGAAGGTGCGGTCCGCACCTTCCTTCACATAGATGACCCTGGCGATCAGCACGCCCGCATTGCCCGCGATCAGACGGCCCATCTCGAAGACGAGCTTGAGGCCAAGATCCTTCGTGTGGCGCTTGATGATCTGTGCATAGGCCTGCGGGTCGGGCGGCGGCGCATTGTCCTCCCGATAGGGCACGCCGAGACCTCCGCCGAGATCGATATGATGGAGCTTGTGCCCATCCGCCATCAGGTCGCGGGCGAGTTCGGCCAGAAGCGCGGTGGCGTTGTCATAAGGCGTGAGATCGGTGATCTGGCTGCCGATATGCATGTCGACGCCGGTGATCTCGATACCCTTGAGTCTGGCGGCGCGGGCATAGACCTCGCGGGCGCGGGAAATCGGAATGCCGAATTTGTTCTCGGACTTGCCCGTCGAGATCTTCTTGTGCGTCTTGGCGTCCACGTCCGGATTGATACGGATCGAGATCGGCGCGCGCCGTCCCTTTGAGAGCGCGACTTCGGAGAGCGCTTCGAGTTCGGGTTCGGATTCGACGTTGAAGCAAAGGATGTCGCTGTCGAGGGCAAAGGCCATTTCGGCCTTCGTCTTGCCGACGCCGGAGAACACCACCCGCTCGCCCGGCACGCCTGCTGCGAGCGCGCGACGCAGCTCGCCTTCCGAGACGATGTCCATGCCGGCACCGAGGCGCGCCAGCGTTTTCAGCACCGCCTGATTGGAATTCGCCTTCATGGCGTAGCAGACGAGAGCGTCGGTATCCGCGAAAGCCTCGGCAAAGACGCGGTAATGCCGCTCGAGGGTTGCGGTGGAATAGCAGTAAAATGGGGTTCCGACCTCGTCTGCGAGGCGGCGCAAGCTGACATCCTCCGCGTGGAGGACGCCGTCGCGATAAGAAAAATGGTGCATCAGGCGGCCTTACAGCAGCGGATCGAGGATAAAGGGCTTGTCGGGAATGGTATAGCCGCGGGTCGCTCTTGAACGAGGCGTGCCGACAGGGGAGGGCAGGGTGGCCTGATCGGCAGCCCTCTGCTGCTGCGCCTGGGGAGCAGACCCATCCGGCGGCGGCTCGAGCGCGCCGCGACGGCCGCAGGCCGAGAGGCTAAGAACGAGAGCGCCCGCAACAAGAGCTATGCGGACGAGAGACAGGCTGGACGACATCGAGAGGCTCCGAAATGCGATGCACCATAACGGCAAACCTCTAGCAGAGGCGAGAGGGAAGTTAAGGAAGCCGGCCAGAGTTCACGGGGATAAAGTCTTGCAGCTGCAGAGATAGAGCAGGTGAGAGGCGGGGTAGGCCCCCGCCTCGTCGATCAGAAATAATGGAAATCTGGGATAATAGGTTGGGCGTATCGTATGCCTGAAGAGCTTGAAGAATTCCAGAATCCTGGTTCATACCACCAGTAATCTGCGGGATTTTTGAAGTATTTATGGTTATTCTCTTCGAGGGTCGTGTACAGGAAATCAGAATTTCCCCAGGCTCCCTCTTTGCCGCCTACGTAGCGGGGGCCTGAATAGAAGTCCGGCTCTTTTGTAGTGTCGCTAGGTTTTGCACGCTTTAGTGGCATGTTCACTCCTCATGTTTGATCTGTAATAACGTACAGACAAGATCCATTTGGAGCGCCAATTTCGTTCTTCAACCTACTAAATGAAACAAAGTCTACAAAACTCTAAGTTGATTTATGTATAGTTTAAGTTGCATACGGCTTTTGGAGCCCCAACGTCCTTCGTAAACTGAGCAGCTTGCAGAAAACGCTGTGATACATAACATTAGGAAAATGCCTTTTTACCATCACCGCCATTCCCGATCGATTGCCGCTGTCCTCCTCGTCTGCGTGATGGGAGGTGCCGCTATCTGGTATTCTTTTGGTGGAACTAGCCACAACAGCACCGCAAGGGAATGCCAGACGGCGGTGGCGACAGGAGAGCGGCTACAGCCTTTTGCAAAGGGAGAGATGGCGGCGATTAACGTCGACAGCACGCCCCAGCCGCCACCGGAGGTTGCGTTCAATGGCCCGGAAGGACAGCCGATGAGTCTGTCCGATTTCAAGGGCAAGACGGTCCTCGTCAATCTCTGGGCGACGTGGTGCGTGCCCTGCCGTCAGGAAATGCCGGCTCTCGACAAGCTCCAGGCGGAGCTGGGCGGCGCCGATTTCCAGGTGGTCGCCATCAACGTGGATACGCGCAACCCTGAAAAGCCGAAGGCCTGGCTGCAGGAGAACGGTATCAAGAACCTGGCTTACTACGCCGACCCGGCGGGCAAGCTGCTCCAGGTCCTGCAGAAGTCGGGCCACGTGGTCGGACTGCCGACGACTTTTGTCGTCGATGCGTCGGGTTGCGAGATCGCGCTCCTGAAGGGCCCGGCGGAATGGGCTTCGCCCGATGCGTTGGCCTTTATCCGCACGGCGCTGGGACGCTCTTAGACCCGGAAAGCGCCTTCGCCGTCAGGGAGGCCGAACTCGCCGGAAAAAGCGGGCTTCGAAAGACGCCAGGGACGGTCCATGGCTTTCCGGGCCTCACCCTTCTGCAGCAAGCGTGGCGTGCCGTCGGCGAGAATCTCCTCGATCACGAGAAAGCCGAGACGCTGCAGCGTCAGGCACGCCATCTTGGTGGCGACATCGTCCGCCCGCACAGCGAGCGAACCGGCCGCATAGACCCGCTCCAGAAGGGTTTTGGGATGATGCGTCACCGCCGCGCGCGGCTTGAAGGCGACGACATTCGTCTCCGGCTCGAACATGAAATTGGCCCCCGTCTCAAGCCGCCGCATTCTGTTGTTATGGCAGCGGCCTTTGAAAAAGAACGAAGAGCCATTGTTCCGGAAACGGGACTGTTGAAGGAATGCGACATAACACGCTTCCCGTTCGGGTCGAGCGTGACGCTCGAGGCAACAAAAAAGCGGGGCTCAGCCCCGCCTTCATGTGGTTGGTCCAATGAGGGCCGATCAGGCGCTCTGCTGAACCTGGATGCCCTTGTCGGCGAAGAGCTGCTGCAGTTCCCCGGCCTGGAACATCTCGCGGGTGATGTCGCAGCCGCCGATGAACTCGCCCTTCACGTAAAGCTGGGGAATGGTCGGCCAGTTGGAATAGTCCTTGATGCCCTGGCGGATGGTCTCGTCCTCGAGCACGTTGATGCCCTTGTAGGGCACGCCGAGGTAGTTGAGGATCTGGACGACCTGGCCCGAGAATCCGCACATGGGGAATTGCGGCGTGCCCTTCATGAAGAGCACGACGTCGTTGGACTTCACTTCGTTATCGATGATCTGGTTGGCGTCAGCCATGGACTTCTCCTGTGTCCCATAGCATTTTCCGCAAAAGTGGCTCCGATTCTGCGCAGAAAATGCGAAAGAAAAAGATTTTGGGCGGTCAAGGCGCCGGGTTCGTGTCTCAATTGTCGGGTGCCTGCGTCGTCAATGCAAGGGCATGGAGCGCGCCACCCATGCGGCCTTGCAGCGCTGCATAGACCATCTGGTGTTGCTGGACCCGGGATTTGCCCTTGAAGGCCGAGGACGTGACGGTGGCGGCATAATGGTCGCCATCACCCGCCAGATCCTTGATCTCGACGACCGCATCCGGCAGGGCGGCCTTGATCATGCTCTCGATATCGCGTGCATCCATTGGCATGGATCAAACTCCTTAAGCCTTGCCGGCCATGTAGTCGGGCAGCCAGGATTCGTGAGCCGCCTTCAGCTGCTTCACGGATATGGCCTGCTGACCCGGCAGAATCAACGAATCGCCGCCCGTGAGCCCCAGCGTCACAGCCGGAATGCCAATCGCGCCGGCTTCGTAGAGGATGTCGGCGGCCACGTCTTCATCGACGGCGATGAGATAACGCGCCTGATCCTCGCCGAAGAGGAAGGCGTGGAGCGGCATGTTCTCGGGGATGGCTGTGATTTCGGCACCCACGACGCCTGCCATCGCCATCTCGGCGAGCGCGAGCGCGATGCCGCCGTCGGAGCAATCGTGCACCGTCTTCACCTGACCGGAGCGGATGAGCTGGCGGATAAAGTCGCCGTTGCGTTTCTCTGCTGCGAGATCGACGGGCGGCGGAGCGCCTTCCTCACGGCCGCAGACGTCGCGGAGATAGATCGACTGGCCGAGCCAGCCCTGCGTGGCGCCGATGAGGACGATCGCTTCGCCCTCGTTCTTGAAGGCGATGGAGGCATTCACCGTCACGTCGTCGATGAGGCCCACGCCGCCGATGGCGGGGGTGGGGAGAATGCCCTGGCCGTTGGTCTCGTTGTAGAGCGAGACGTTGCCGGACACGACGGGGAAGTCGAGGGCGCGGCAGGCCTCGCCGATGCCTTTCAGGCAGCCGACGAACTGGCCCATGGATTCAGGCCGCTCGGGGCTTGCGAAATTGAGATTGTCGGTGATCGCGAGCGGCAGGCCGCCGACCGCCGTGATGTTGCGCCAGGCTTCCGCCACCGCCTGCTTGCCGCCTTCGAAGGGATCGGCCTCGCAATAGCGCGGCGTCACATCGGTGGTGAGCGCAAGGCCCTTCGGCCCGTCCTCCACGCGCACGATGGCGGCATCGCCGCCGGGCGTCTGCACCGTGTTGCCGAGGATGAGGTGATCGTACTGCTCCCATACCCAGCGCTTCGAGCATTGGTCCGGCGAGCCGACGAGCTTCAGAAGCGCTTCGGCCTCCGACATCGGAGCCTTCACGCTCGAAGGTTCGATGACAGGCTGCTTCGGGCTTTCCACCCACGGACGGTCATAGACCGGAGCCTCGTCGCCGAGTTCCTTGATCGGAAGATCGGCCTTCACCTCGCCCTGGTGCTTGATGACGAAGCGCAGGGTGTCGGTGGTCTTGCCGATCACAGCGAAGTCGAGACCCCATTTGTGGAAGATGGCCTCTGCTTCCTCTTCCATGCCGGGCTTGAGCACCATGAGCATGCGCTCCTGACTCTCGGAGAGCATCATCTCATAGGCCGTCATGCCTTCCTCACGGCAGGGCACCTTGTCGAGATCGAGCTCGACGCCGAGATTGCCTTTCGCGCCCATCTCGACCGCAGAGCTGGTGAGACCGGCAGCGCCCATGTCCTGAATCGCGATCACCGCGCCGGACTTCATGAGCTCAAGGCAGGCTTCGAGCAGCAGCTTCTCGGCGAAGGGGTCGCCGACCTGCACGGTGGGGCGCTTTTCTTCCGACGCATCGTCGAACTCGGCGGAAGCCATCGTCGCGCCGTGAATGCCGTCGCGGCCCGTCTTGGAGCCGAGATAGACGATCGGATTTCCGACGCCGGTGGCCTTCGCGTAGAAGATCTCGTCCGAGCGCGCGAGGCCGACCGCCATCGCGTTGACGAGAATATTGCCGTTGTAGCGCTTGTCGAAGCCGACGCTGCCGCCGACCGTGGGAACGCCGAAGGAATTGCCGTAGCCGCCAATGCCCGCGACGACACCGGAGACGAGGTGCGGCGTCTTCGGGTGATCCGGCTCGCCGAAGCGCAGGAAGTTGAGCGATGCAATCGGGCGCGCGCCCATGGTGAACACGTCACGCAGGATACCGCCCACACCCGTCGCCGCGCCCTGATAGGGCTCGATGAAGGACGGATGGTTGTGGCTCTCCATCTTGAAGATGCAGGCCAGCCCATCGCCGATATCGATCACGCCAGCGTTCTCGCCTGGGCCCTGAATCACCCATGGCGCTTTCGTCGGCAGGCCGCGCAGATGGATGCGCGAGGATTTGTACGAGCAATGCTCGTTCCACATGGCGGAGACGATGCCGAGCTCGGTGAGCGTCGGCTCGCGGCCGATCAGCTTCACGAAGCGATCGTACTCGTCAGGCTTCAGCCCGTGCTCCTTGACCAGCTCCGGGGTGATGGCGACGTCATTGCGGATCATCAGTGTCTCGTCTCTTGAAGAAATCAGGCAGCGCGGGGGAAAGACGACACGAGGCTCTCGAACAGGCCACGCCCATCGGTGCCGCCCACGAGGTCTTCGATCAGGTTTTCCGGATGAGGCATCATGCCGAGCACGTTGAGTTTGTCGGAGTAGATGCCGGCAATCGAGTTCATGGAGCCGTTGCGGTTGGCATCGGCCGTCACATGGCCGTGCGCATCGCAATAGCGGAAGGCGACGAGGCCTTCACCCTCGAGCCGCTTCAGCGTCTCCACATCCGCCGTGTAATTGCCTTCGCCATGCGCGACGCAGACATCGATGGCCTGCCCCGGCGCATAACGCTTGGTGAAGGCCGTGTCGTTGCGCTCGACTTTCAGGAACTGGCGATGGCAGATGAACTTGAGGTTCGCGTTGCGCATCAGGATGCCGGGCAGAAGCCCCGATTCGCAGAGGATCTGGAAGCCGTTGCAGATGCCGAGCACCAGGCCGCCGCGCGCCGCATGGGCGCGGACTGCATCCATCACCGCGGCACGGCCCGCGATGGCGCCGCAGCGCAGATAGTCGCCATAAGAAAAGCCGCCCGGCAGGACCACGAGATCCGTGCCCTTGGGCAGCTCGTGTTCGGCGTGCCAGACCTTCTCGACCTGCGAGCCGGCCTGCTTGAGAGCCCGCACCACATCGCCTTCGCGATTGGAGCCGGGGAAGACGATGACAGCGGATTTCATCTTTTCATCCTTCTATCGTCATGGCCGGGCTCGTCCCGGCCATCCACGCCTTGAGGCGCGGGAAAAACGTGGAAGTCACGCCTTTGGCGCGCCCTTCGGGTCCGGATCAAGTCCGGGCATGACGGTCAGATCAGTTCGACGCGGTAGTTTTCGATCACGGTATTCGCGAGCAGCTTCTCGCAGGCCGCCTTCAGCGAGGCCTCGGCCTGGGCCTTGTCGGCGGTTTCCAGCTCGAGGTCGAAGACCTTGCCCTGGCGCACGCCGGCGATGCCGTCCACGCCGAGGGATTTCAAGGCCCCTTCAATGGCCTTGCCTTGGGGGTCGAGAACGCCGTTCTTCAGGGTGACGGTGACGCGAGCTTTCATGGGAGGCCTCGGGCTGTTGAGATTTGCCCCACGCCATAAAGCCATTAGCCGCAAGAAACAACGCCTTCGGAGCATGATCCGGTGAAGTGGTCGCCGGTTCACCGCAAGATCATGCAGAAACTCGGCTCATTTGCCCAATTCACGAGCAGCGACCTCATGGGCGGTCTGCCGCACGACCTCGGCGGATTGGCCAATCGCCAGGACGACCTCCAGATCCTCGCCGGAGCGCTTGCCCAGGGCGGCGCCGAAGGCAGGAGGCTTCTTGCCGTCCATGGGGGCGAGGGTGATCGTGAATCCGGGATAAGGACCATCTTTCAGGCGATCCACGGAGATGTCCGTTCGCACCGGCTTGTCCTGGTCTGCAGGGGAGCGAAGGGCGCGAGCGAGGCGCTCCGGGTCCTTGAGCAGGGCTTCCGTGATCTGCGCGTCCTTTCCTTTCAGGCGGATGACGCTGACGGCCAGTCCCGGGCTGCAGGAGGGGGGCGCGCAGAAGGAGAGGGCGATGGGCTCGGCCCGATCCTCGGCGAGCCATTTGCGTAAAGGGAGGGCATCCCAGGAGGTGTCGGAGGGCAGGCCTGCGACGGTGCGAGGGATGTAGTCGCAGCTCGCCAGGCCGATGCCGAAGGCCAATCCCAACAACAATGCCCGGCATCGAGCCGGGCATTGGAGTGTCCTGATGAACGACGGGACGCTCACTGCACGAGGCGCGGGCCGCCGGTGATGATGCTCTCGTTCTCGGCCAGGATGCCGAGGCGGCGAGCCACTTCCGTGTAGGCTTCCACCAGCCCGCCCATGTCGCGGCGGAAGCGGTCCTTGTCGAGCTTGTCCTTGGACTTGATGTCCCAGAGACGGCAGGAATCCGGGGAGATCTCGTCGGCGACCACAATGCGCATCAGCTCCCCTTCCCAGAGACGGCCCGTCTCCAGCTTGAAGTCGACGAGGCGGATGCCGACACCGAGGAAGAGGCCGGACAGGAAATCGTTAACGCGAATGGCGAGCGCCATGATGTCGTCGATCTCCTGGGGCGAGGCCCAGCCGAAGGCAGTGATGTGCTCTTCCGAGACCATCGGATCGCCCAGCTCATCGTTCTTGTAATAGAATTCGATGATAGAGCGGGGCAGCTGCGTGCCCTCCTCGAGGCCGAGCCGCTTGGCGAGCGAGCCTGCCGCCACGTTCCGCACGACGACCTCGAGGGGGATGATCTCCACCTCGCGAATCAGCTGCTCGCGCATGTTCAGGCGGCGGATGAAGTGGGTGGGGACGCCGATCTCGTTCAGATGCTGGAAAATGTATTCCGAGATCCGGTTGTTGAGCACGCCCTTGCCGTCGATCACTTCATGCTTCTTGGCATTGAAGGCAGTCGCATCATCCTTGAAGTGCTGAATGAGCGTTCCGGGTTCGGGGCCCTCATAGAGGACCTTCGCCTTGCCCTCATAGACGCGACGGCGACGATTCATAGGCGTATACCGTGGTTTGAGAAAATCCATTTTGCCGTGGGCTCTCCTGGCTAGACATGGTGCAGATCCGCGGCTGGCGTAGGCGCGGCTTTAGACCAGCGCTCCGCTTGAGGGCAACCTATCCGATCAAGGGGACGAGCACAACGCGCAGAGGAGGGATCAGGGCCTGGAGCCCCTTTTGAACACCTTCCTTTAGATGGGGATGGCATGGCGGCGGCGCGAGTGCGCCCATATATCGCATGAAGGGGGCACCCACGGGAGGATCCTTCATGACCCTTTTCAACGAGCGCGAAAACGCTTTCGAGAAACAATTCACCCATAACGAGGAGCTTCGCTTCAAGGCCACGGCCCGCCGCAACAAGCTCCTGGGGCTCTGGGTGGCAGAGCGCCTCGGCAAGACCGGACCTGAGGCTGAGGCCTATGCCAGAACCGTCGTCCAGGCCGATTTCCAGGAGCCGGGGGATGCCGACGTGCTGCGGAAGATCCGGCAGGATCTCGAAAGTGCCGGGAAGGCCATAGACGAAGCCGAGCTTAGCGCTAAGGTGCAACAGCTGACGGACCGTGCCATTGCGGAGATCAAGGCGGGGTCATAAACCCCGCCTGCCGTTTAATCTACGCTCCGGCCAAACAGAAACGCCATTACAAGAAAAGAGCATCATGCTGACCAATCCATCCTTTCCCGACCTCCTCAAAGGGGACACGCCCCTGCTCACGGCCTGGTGCGGCATTCCTGAGCCCTCCGTTCCGGGGCTTCTCGCGCGGGAGGAGTTCGATGCGGTGGTGATGGATATGCAGCACGGCTCCATCGACTTTGCCGCCGCTCTCCGGGCCGTGCCGCTGATCGCAGCGGCGGGAAAGCCGGCACTCGTGCGGGTTCCGGTGGGCGAGTTCGCCTCTGCCTCGCGCTTCCTGGATGCCGGGGTCTCGGGGGTGATCGCACCTATGATCAACACCATCGAGGATGCTCGGCGCTTCGCCTCCTTCATGAAGTTCCCGCCCGTGGGCGCGCGGAGCTGGGGCGCCTATGGCGCGATCTCCCTCTCAGGGCTGGAGCCGGCGGAGTATCTGCGCCAGGCCAATGATCTCACCGTCTCCTTCGCCATGGTGGAGACTCGGGAGGCGCTCGCCATTCTCGACGACATCTTGGAGGTCCCCGGTATCGACGGCGTCTTCATCGGCCCGGCGGACCTCTCCATCGCGCTGTCGGGCGGCAAGGGCGTGGACCCGTCCAGCCCAGAAGTCGACAAGGCCCTGGACCACGTGCTCGCCCGGGTGAAGGCTGCCGGCAAGATTGCCGGTATCTATGCGCCCTCGGGCGCGCGCGCCGGCGAGCTCGCCCGCAAGGGCTTCAACATGGTGTCCATCGGCAGCGACATCAGCATGTTGCGGGCCGGCGCCCAGGCCTCGCTGGCCGCGGCCCAGCAGGGCTAGAGCATCGGACGTGAAAAGTGGATTCCACTTTTGGGATTGGATCCGATGCTCCCTTCTAGAGAGAGCGCATCACGTGACGGGGCTGCCCTCCCGCGCCTTGGCCACGCGGTAATAGGCCCAAAGCACCTTGGCGGCCACACCCCGCCAAGGCCGCCAGCGCTCCGCAAGAGCTGTCAGCGCCTTCGCGTCGGGCCGCACGTCCAATCCATACGCGATCCGGGCAGCCTCCTGAACGGCGAGGTCCCCACCTGGAAAAGCGTCGGGATGGCCGAGGCAGAAGAGCAGGTAGATGTCCGCCGTCCAGGGGCCGATACCCTTCACCTGGGTGAGGAGATTGTGAGCTTCGTCGGCAGGCAGTTCATGCAGCCGATCGAGCGGCAGTAATCCCTCGGCAATTGCGGCGGCGGCTGTACGGATCGTCCTGACCTTCATGGCCGAAAGGCCTGCCGCACGTAGCTCTTCGTCTGAAAGGCTCAAAAAACGTTCTGGGCTCGGTGGATCGAGGATCACCCTCAGCCGTCCCCAGATCGCCGCGGCGCTCGCCGTCGAGACCTGCTGCCCGACAACGATCCAGGTCAGGCCCTCGAAGCCCGGCGGGCGCTTGCGCAGCTTCGGAGTCACGCCCTCGGCAACGAGACCCGCCATCACGGGATCGGCGTCGGCAAGAGCTTTCAGACCCCTCTTGAGAACCGCGTCCGTTTCGAGGAGGGTGGCCATCAAATCTGTTCCTTGCTCCTTGAAGGCCGTCCGTGACGAAGCCCGTATTCCGATTTGCTCCCAGCCCCAACGGACGGCTTCATCTCGGCCATGCCTATTCGGCCCTGCTCAACGATGCACTCGCCCGCCGGCTCGATGGCCGCTTCCTGCTGCGCATCGAGGATATCGATATCACACGCTGCCGTCCTGAATACGAGAGGGCGATTTACGAGGATCTCGCGTGGCTCGGTCTGGAGTGGGAAAAACCGATCCGCCGCCAGTCGGAGCACTTCGCCGATTACGGCGGCGCCTTCCGGACGCTGAAGGGGAAGAGGCTCGCCTATCCCTGCTTCTGCTCCCGCAAGCACATCGCGGATAAGGTTGAGGCAGTCGAGGCGGAGGGCGGCAAGGCTTGGCCGCGTGATCCTGACGGCGCTCCCCTTTATCCGGGCACCTGCAAGGGGCTTTCTCCCGAGGACGTCGCGAGAAGGATCAGCGCTGGCGAGCCGCATACATGGCGGATCGACAGCGAGGCCGTCCGGGAGTTTCTTTCCGGTCCTTACACCTTCACGCGTTTTTCTCTCGGTGGCGATGAAGAGATTGTCGAGGTCGATCCCTGGCGCTGGGGCGATGCCGTGATCGTGCGCAAGGATGTGCCGACGAGCTATCATCTCTCCGTCGTCGTTGACGATGCGCTGCAGGGCGTCACCCATGTGGTGCGCGGCCAGGATCTCGAGGCCGCAACCGATCTGCACGTGCTCCTGCAGAAACTGCTCGGCTTGAGTACGCCGCTCTACCACCATCACGGGCTGATCCTCGGTCCGGGCGGGGACAAGCTGGCAAAGAGTAGAAGGTCGGAAGCCCTGTTCGAGTTGCGGGCGCGCGGCGTGACGGCTGCCGAGATCAAGCAAAGGCTCGGCTTTGCGCCTTAGCCGACACCCAGCACGTAGAGCCACAGCAGAGTGGTGCCGAGCGCCAGAGCCGTCGAAAGCGTCACCGCGCTTGAGGCCAAAGCGACGCCCTCGTTGTAGCGCTCGGCGAAGAGATAGGCGTTGATGCCGGAGGGGCACGATGCGAAGAGCACGGCCACTCCCGCCCAGACAGGCGGCATCTCGAACACGTAGTTGGCGAGGAGAAGCACCACGAGTGGATGCATAATTAGCTTGAGAACGGAAATGACCGTCGGCAACTTCCAGCCCATCTTCATCCCGTAGCGGCGAAGTGCGATGCCCATGGAAATCAGAGCGCAGGGAACGGCCGCGCTCGCAAGCAGATCCACGATCTGCCAGAGCGGCGCCGGAACCGCATGAGCGATGGGGCGAAGGGCTGAGCCTGCCAGAATGCCGATGACGATCGGATGCGTGGCCAGTCGGCGCAGGATGACGAGAGGAGAAGCCTGACGTCCTTCCGCCAGCACGGTGGCGAGCGTCATGGTCACGGGCAGATGCACTGCGAGCAGCAGAAAGAGCGGCACCGCGCCCTCGTCGCCATAAACCTTGAGGATCATGGGCACGCCCACGAAGACGGTATTGGCTTGGCCCGCCGAGAAACCGGCCACGACGCTCGACACGCCCTTGATCCCGAAGAAGCGCCTGCCGATCGTGGTGGCGAGTACCCATGCCACGGCCACGCCCACGAAGTAGGCGATCCAGTAGCCCCACGGCTGCACCTCCGGGATCTCGGCCTTCACGAGGGTGCGGAAGATCAGGCATGGCACGGAGAGGGTGAAGACGAATTCGGAGAGACCCTCGCCCATGCGCTCTGACACGAAGCCCGTCTGGCGCGCGATATAGCCGATCCCGATCAAGCCGAAGACCGGAAAGACGATCATCACCAAGTCAAGCATGAGGATCAGCGCAGGTCTGCGCGCTGGGAGAGGCTCGCCGATGCGCCCGCATGGGCCATGAGCTCGTCCACCTGTTCGCGCTGGCGCTTGAAATCGGCAAGGCTGCGGCCGTCGAGCTCGCGCCCCTGAGGCAGGCGGATCTTCAGAGGATCGACGAAGCTGCCGTTGATGATGACCTCGTAATGGAGATGCGGGCCGGTGGAGAGGCCTGAGTTACCCAGGTACCCGATGACCTGACCCTGCCGCACTTTTCTGCCGGGCGCGATGTCCTTGGCAAAGCCCGACATGTGGGAATAGGCGGTCACGTAGCCGTTGGTGTGCTGCAGCTCCACGCGGCGGCCATAGCCTGAATCCCACTCCGCCTTGATCACCGTGCCGTTGCCGGCGGCAATGATCGGCGTGCCGATCCTGTTGGCCCAGTCGACACCCGTATGCGGGCGTGAATAGCCGAGAATCGGATGGAAGCGCGAGCCGAAGCCCGAGCGCAGGATACCGTCCGAGATGGGCTTACGGATCAGGAACTTCTTGAGGGAGCGTCCGGTCGTGTCGAAGTAATCGATGGTGCCGTCATCGCCCTGGTAGCGATAGACGCTGCGCGATTCACCGCCCACCGTCAGCGCGGCATAGAGAACTTCCGGCGACCCACCATCGTCATCCGTACCGAAGAAGACCTCGAAGGTGTCCCCCTGCGAGACGCGGCGCTGGAAATCGACGTCGTACCCGAAGATGCGCACGAGCTCGTCCACGGTTTGACGGGGAAGGTCGTTCTTGAGGGCAGTCTCGTAGAGGCTCTCGTAGAGGCGGATGCCGCCGCGTTCCTCGTCCTCGCTGACACCTTCCTCTTCGGGGGCCTGGTTGCCCCTGCTGTCGGAGGGATCCACCGGAGGCGTCACGGATACGAAGATGCCGCGGTCATTTGTGGCGGCAATTCCTTCGATCCCTTTTTCACCAAAGGCAATGACGCGCACGATCTGCCTGGGGTCGCCCAGGCGCGGACCGGGCGCGATGAGAATGCGAAGGCGCTGGCCTTCCGTCATCGCCGCAACCTGCATCCGTGCCGACAGGGCCGTGGTGATCGCCGTGATCTGCTGCGGGGTCGCTCCATAGCTGCGCAGGATCGTCTCCAGCGTCTCGCCCTTCCGGAGCACGACATCGCGCTCCTCGATCAGGGGTGCGATGGCCTTCTGTTCGATCTTGGGCAGCTCGGTGACGTTCTCGGGCATGACCCGGACTTCGATCGTGCTGAAGGCGGTATCGACGACACGGGCATAACCCAAGGCATCGCCGAGCCCATCGGGCTGGCGCAAGGTGCGCGACAGCATCTGCTGAGCCGGGATCGGAACGGAGGTGCGACGCCCCGTTTCGCCCGCAACGCGGCGCTCCTCTTCCAGGATGGCCATGACATCGTTGTCGGTCAGAGACGGCGCGCTGGCTTCGATGGCCATGGCGGCCAGGTCCCGCCGTACCACGGAGACATCGGCGTCCGAGATTTCAGGCACCTGGTCGATCTTTTCCTGCGCATCCTCAGCAAAGAGGCGCAGGGGATTGAACGGCGGAATATCGGAGGTGTAGGTGCCGGCCGTCAGGGAGAGGTTGGTGGCAACCCGCACGAACTGCCGGACCTTGATGGCCTCGCGATCACCATTGCGGATTGTCATGGGGGCTTTGAAGCTCTGCTTCGCGGACGCCGTCAGCTCCGTCATGTTCAGCTTGTCGCCCTTGCCGGCAACATTCGAGGCGCGCTCTTCTTCTCTCCCGGATTGGGGTTGGGCATTGAGGGCCGCACGCTCGGGAGGCTGAGCGGATGTGGTCGCAGCCTCGATCGCAACATGGATCGAGGCGCCAATCAGAACTGCGCCGGTGACCCCCGTCAGGATACTGGCGCCGAGCCAGCGCAGGTTGATGTCCCGCTTGTCCACTTCCGGGGCCGTCGCACCGTTGGAGCTCAGGGCCGGCTCATGGCCGAGTTCGACTCCGGGCGACCGGCGCAGGACTTCCCGTCGGGAAGCCCTCGGCAGGCTATCATCTGGAGGAACATGGCTCATGACGATCTTTATCGCGGTCGATGATTATCTTAACTGCATAGGTGCTGAAGGCGCTCTAGCACAAGAGAGGTCAACGGCACAGGCTTAACAGACCAAGCTCGAGTGGAACTGTCTCTCCGACACGACGCACCGTCGAGAGCGCTGCTTCAATCCTCACTGTGTCCGCAGTGAGGCAAGGCCTCTCGAATCCTGTGAAGTGGCCGTGTCGAAGGCCGGGCCCGCGTGTTTTCCGGAGGCCGTCAAAAAACTTTCATGATCGTGTTGACACCGGAAAGAGGACGGGCTTATAACCCGCCCATCGACGCCGCCGCTGATTGCGAACGGCGCCAAGACCTCCTCAGAAAGCGGGCTGGTTGGCCTGACGCAAGTCGGGACAAAGCGTACGTCCTGAAGAGGCCTCATCTTCGGATGAGGGTTGGCTCGGTTCTCGGGTTTCTCGAAAACGGGGTTGACAAACAAAACGAATGATCCTAAATCAGGTTCATCGCGGCGCTGCCAGGAAATGGCGGCTCCGATGTTTCCCTGACAGGTTGGCGGCTCAAGCCGGGTAGCACCGGACTGAGGCGCTGTTGCCTTCGGAAACTGCATCTTGTGATGCTGCTCTTTGACAGGTGAAGACAGAAAGAGAAGCGTAGGCGGCGGTGTCCTTGCGCTGGTCTTCGGACCAGACGGAAC